>NZ_VYTZ01000005.1:0-646337 GCF_008728085.1 Microbispora cellulosiformans
GCTTGGGCTTCGATGGGGTCGCCGAGGGTGGTGCCGGTGCCGTGGGCTTCGACGGCGTCGATGTCCGATGGGGTGAGTCCGGCGTTGTCGAGGGCGTGGGTGATGACGCGTTGCTGGGAGGGGCCGTTGGGTGCGGTCAGGCCGTTGGAGGCGCCGTCCTGGTTGATGGCGGTGCCGCGGACGAGGGCGAGGATGGGGTGGTTGTTGCGTTGGGCGTCGGAGAGGCGTTCGACCAGGAGGAGGCCGACGCCTTCGGCCCAGCCGGTGCCGTCGGCGGTGGAGGAGAACGCCTTGCAGCGTCCGTCCGGCGCGAGCCCCCGCTGCCGCGAGAACTCGACGAACGTGCCCGGCGACGTCATGAGCGTGACACCGCCGGCGAGCGCCAGGTCCGACTCGCCCGAACGCAGCGACCGTACGGCGAGATGCAGGGCGACCAGTGACGACGAGCAGGCGGTGTCGACGGTCACCGCCGGGCCCTCGAAGCCGAAGGTGTAGGCGATCCGCCCCGACAGCACGCTGGCCGCGGTACCCGTGATCAGGTAACCCTCGACCTCCTCCGGCGCGGGGCCCGAGGACTTCGCGTAGTCCTGGCCGTTGGTCCCCGTGAAGACCCCCGTACGGCTGCCCTTGAGGGTGGCGGGGTCGATGCCGGCGCGTTCGAGGGTTTCCCAGGCGACTTCGAGGAGGAGGCGTTGCTGGGGGTCGCTGGCGAGGGCTTCGCGGCGGGAGATGCCGAAGAAGGCGGCGTCGAATCCGGCGACGTCGTCGAGGAAGCCGCCGTGGCGGGTGTAGGAGGTGTGGGGCTGGTCGGGGTCGGGGTCGTAGAGCGCGTCGAGGTCCCAGCCGCGGTCGGTGGGAAACTCGGTGACGGCGTCGCGGCCCTCGGCGACCAGGTCCCACAGGTCCTCGGGGGAGGTCACCCCGCCGGGCAGGCGGCAGCCCATCCCCACGATCGCGATCGGCTCCCGCTGCTCGTCCCGCACGTCCCGTAGTTCTTCACGTGTCTTGTGCAGTTCCTCCGTCACACGGCGGAGGAGATGCCGGATCTGGTCGTCGCTCACAGGTACGCCTTCCATGGCACGAGGTGGGGCAGAAGGAAGAGGTCAGGAGATGCCGAGCTCGTTGCTGATGAAGCTGATGAGCTCGTCGTCGGAGGCGGAGGACAGGTCGGCGGTCGCCGCCGCGTGCTCACCGGACGCACCGGAATCCACGGGCCCCACGGACTCCACGGCATCCACCAGGCGCCGCAGGCGGGTCACCACCGCCTCCCCACCGGCGGCCCCGGGCGGCTTCTTCAGCTCGCCGAGCAGTGTCTCCAGCTCGTCGAGCAGTGCCAGTGCGGCGGTGAGCGGCGGCTCGGGATCGGGCAGCAGCACGTGCAGCAGGTGGTCCACGAGACCGGCAGGCGTGGGGTAGTCGAACACGAGCGTGCTCGGCAGCGGCGTCCCCGTCAGCCGGGTGAGGCGGCCCCGGAGTTCGACGGCCGAAAGCGACGTGAAGCCCTGGTCGCGGAAGCCGCGGTCGTCGTCCACCGCGTCCGCCGAGGCGTACCCGAGCACGTCGGCGATCTCCACACGGACCAGCGAGCGCAGCTTCGGCCGCCGCTCCGGCTCCGGCAGCGCCGCCAGCCGTTCCAGGAGGTCCTGTTCCTCGTTCGCGCGTTGCCGCTCAGCCGCCCCCCGGGTCTCAGGTAGCTCGGCGAGCAGCGGACGAGGCCGTACGGCGCCGACCGTGGCCCAGTCGGCGCGGGCGACGACGAGCCGCGTCTCGCCGTGGACCACCGCCTCCTCCAGCGCCGACACCGCGACGTCGGGCGCCATGGGCGGGAAACCGCCCCGCCGCAGGCCCTCCCTGGCCTCCGCGCCGGCGATGCCCTCGCCGTCCCAGTGGCCCCATGCGATCGACGTGGCCGGCAGGCCGAGCGCCCGGCGGTGCTCGGCGAGGGCGTCCAGATAGGCGTTGTCCGGCGCGTAGTTGCCCTGGCCCGGGTTGCCGATCAGCCCGGTGATCGACGAGAACAGCACGAACGCGGTCAGCGGAAGCTCCCGGGTCAGCTCGTGCAGGGCGAGCGCGCCGTCCGCCTTGACCCGCCGTACGGCGGCCTGCCGCTCGGGGGTGAGTGAGCCGAGGAGGCCGTCGTCCAGCACGGCGGCCGTGTGGACCACGGCGGTCAGCGGGTGCTCCGGCGGCACGGCGGCGAGCACGGCGGCCAGGGCGTCCCGGTCGGCGACGTCGCAGGCGGCGACCGTCACCCGGGCGCCGAGTACCGTGAGCTCAGCGTGCAGGTCCTCCGCACCTGGGGCATCGAGGCCACGCCGGCTGACCAGCAGCAGGCGCGGAACGCCGCGCCGGGCCAGCCGCCGGGCCACGTGGGCGCCGAGCGCGCCCGTGCCTCCCGTGACGAGCACGGTCCCGGCCGGAGCCCATTCCGCGGGCGTCGCGGCCCGGCTCCGGGCGTGGACCAGCCTGCGCGCGAGGAGGCCCGCGGAACGCACCGCGAGTTCCGGCTCGCCGTGCCGTCCGGTCAGCGCGGTCACGGTGAACGCGGCATGCCGCGCGTCGGGCGCCGGTGGGAGATCCACGATGCCGCCCCATCGCTCCGGCCGTTCGGCGGCGATCACACCGCCGAGGCCCCACGCCCTCGCCCCGGCCGGGTTCGGCACCCGGTCGGACGGCGTCGCCGCGACCGCGCCGCTCGTCGTGAGCCAGAGCGGGCCGCCGATCTCCGCCGCGTCCAGCGCCTGCAGCAGCGCGACGTCCTGCCCTTCGTACGGCGTGACGTCCAGGCCGAGCAGGGACACGACACCGGTGTACGGCGTGCCGGTGTGCAGGGGGCGCAGCGTGGCCACGAGCGACTCAAGGGTGGTCGTCCCGTCGAGGACGGCCTCCGTCACCCCGGCGCCGCGCTCCTCCAGCCCGCGCCGCAGGGCCTCCGCCCAGGCCGCGGGCGTCTCCTGCGCGGTGCGAACCAGCAGCCAGCGGCCACCGGACCGAGGTGCGGCGTCCTCCACGGGCCGCCAGACGACGCGATACCGCCACGAGTCGAGCGTGGCCCGGGTGTCCCCCGCCGCGTGCCAGGAGGCGAGGACCGGCAGGGCTTCCTCGAGAGATCGCCGTACGTTCCCGGCCTCGGGACCGAGCGTCCCGACGAGCGCGTCGAGGTCGCCGCGACTGACGATCTCCCAGAAACGCGCCTTCCCGTCGTCGTACGGCCCGGCGTGGTGCGGCTTCGGCGGGCTGACCCAGTGCCTGCGCCGTTGGAAGGCGTAGGTGGGCAGGTCGATGATGGTGGCGGGGCCGTTGATTGCGGTCCAGTCGACGGGGGTGCCGTGGGTGTGGGCGTGGGCGGCGGCGGTGAGGGCGGTGTGGGGTTCGGGCCGGTCCCGGCGTGACACGGGAACGGCGAGGATGCCCTGTTCTTTGTCGAGGGTGTCGCGGATCAGGCTGCTGAGGATGCCGTCGGGGCCGATTTCGAGGTAGGTGGTGGTGCCCTGGTCGTGCAGGGTCCGGGTGGCGTCGGCGAAGCGGACGGGGTTGCGCAGGTGGGTTGCCCAGTAGGCGGGTCCGTCGGGTGCGGTGACGGCGCCGGTGAGGTCGGAGACGAAGGTGATCGCGGGCGGCGTATGGGGCAGGCCGTCGATCGCCTTCTGGAATTCGTCGAGGATCGGGTCCATGTGGGGGGAGTGGAAGGCGTGGCTGACGGTCAGTGCCCGGACCTTGTGCCCCTGTTGCCGGAAGTGCTCGGTGACTTCTGTGACGGGGTCGTGGTCGCCGCTGATGACGGTGGAGGTGGGGGTGTTGGCGGCGGCGATGGTGACTCTGCCCTTGTAGGGGGCGAGGTGGGGGGTGATGTGTGCTTCGGTGGCGTTGATGGCGGTCATGGCGCCGCCGGGTGGGGCGGTGTGCATGAGGCGGGCGCGGGCGGCGACCAGGGCGGCGGCGTCGGGGAGGGTGAGGATGCCGGCGGTGTGGGCGGCGGCG
Organism: Microbispora cellulosiformans; assembly: GCF_008728085.1. Taxonomy (NCBI): domain Bacteria; kingdom Bacillati; phylum Actinomycetota; class Actinomycetes; order Streptosporangiales; family Streptosporangiaceae; genus Microbispora; species Microbispora cellulosiformans. The sequence goes on from NZ_VYTZ01000005.1 coordinate 3,982, forward strand.
ATGGCGCCGATGGAGTGCCCGGCCACGGCGTGGGGGGTGATGCCCCACCTGGTGAGGAGGTGGGTGAGGGCGGTCTGGAGGGCGAACAGGGCGGGCTGGGTGTAGAGGGTCTGGTCCAGCAAGGCCGGGTCGGCGTCGCCGAGCAACACCTCGCGTAGTGGTACGGGTGTGTGCCGGGCCAGGTGCTGGTCGAGCAGGTTGATGGCCTGGTCGTAGGCGGTGGCGAAGGCGGGGTGGGCGGCGTAGAGGCCGCGTCCCATGCCGGGGCGTTGGCTGCCTTGCCCGGTGAACACGAAGGCGACCTTGGCGGGCCGGGCGATCCCGGTCACGATCCCGCCGGCGGATGTGCCGTCGGCGAGGGCGCGGGTGCGGTCGAGGAGTTCTTGTCGTGTGGTGCCGGTGATGACGGCGCGGTGGTCGAACTGGGCGCGGGTGGTGGCCAGGGAGTGCGCGACGTCGGCCACGTCCAGGGTGGGGTGGCGGTCCAGGTGGTCGGCCAGCCGGGCGGCCTGGGCGCGCAGCGCCTCGGGCGACCGCGCCGAGACCACCCACCCCACGACCGGCAGCCGCACGCCCTGGGGAGCGTCCACCGGCACTCTAGGACCGACACCCTGGGTGGTGGCGTCCGCCAGCAGCGGTTGCCGGGCGTTCTGGAGGTCGTCTGATTCTCGCGGTGGCGCGACGGCGTCGTTCACCGGCGCCGCGTGCTTTTCGTCGTGCGCGACCGCTGCCCGGGCCTGCGCCGGCTGCGGAAGTGCGGGCTCGTCGTCCGAGGTCACCGTGCTGGTCGGCTCTGGTGCTTGTTCGATGATGACGTGCGCGTTGGTGCCGCTGATCCCGAAGGACGACACTCCGGCCCGCTTCGGCCGTCCGGTCTCCGGCCAGGGCGCGGGCTCGGTCAGCAGGGCGAGCCCGGCCGACCAGTCGACGTACGGGGAGGCCTCCTCGGCGTGCAGCGTCTTCGGCAGCACGCCGTGCCGCATCGCGAGCACCATCTTCATCACACCGGCCACGCCCGCCGCCGCCTGGGTGTGCCCGATGTTCGACTTGAGGGAGCCGAGCAACAGCGGGCGTTCGCGGTCCTGGCCATAGGTGGCCAGCAACGCCTGGGCCTCGATGGGGTCGCCGAGCGTCGTGCCGGTGCCGTGGGCCTCGACCGCGTCCACCTCGCCGCCCGTCAGCCCGGCGTCGTCGAGGGCCCGGCGGATCACCCGCTGCTGCGCCAGGCCGTTCGGCGCGGTCAGGCCGTTGGAGGCGCCGTCCTGGTTGACGGCGGTGCCGCGGACGACGGCCAGCACGGGATGCCCGTTCCGCCGTGCGTCCGAGAGGCGTTCCACCAGCAGCAGGCCGACGCCCTCGGCCCAGCCGGTGCCGTCCGCGGCGGCGGAGAACGCCTTGCACCGTCCGTCAGGCGCGAGCCCGCCCTGCCGGGAGAACTCGGTGAACATCCCCGGCGACGACATCACCGTCGCGCCGCCCGCGAGCGCGAGGTCCGACTCGCCCGATCGCAGCGACCGTACGGCGAGATGCAGCGCGACCAGCGACGACGAGCAGGCCGTGTCGACCGTCACGGCGGGCCCTTCGAGGCCGAAGGTGTAGGCGATCCGCCCGGAGGCGACACTGGCCGCCGTGCCCGTCAGGGCGTACCCCTCGGAGCCCTCGGCCGTCTCGTGCAGCCGGGGCCCGTAGTCCTGGGGCATCATGCCGACGAACACGCCCGTACGGCTGCCGGCCAGTGAGCGCGGCACCAGACCGGCCCGCTCGAAGGTCTCCCACGCCACTTCCAGCAGAAGCCGCTGCTGCGGGTCCATGGCCGCCGCCTCGCGGGGACTGATGCCGAAGAACTCCGCGTCGAAGCGGTCGGCGTCGTGGAGGAAGCCGCCCTCTCCGGTGACCGACGTGCCCTGCCGTGACTCCGCCGGATCGTGCAGGGCCTCCGCGTCCCAGTCGCGGTTGACGGGGAGGGTGGTGACGGCGTCGGTGCCGTCGAGCACCAGGTCCCAGAGCTTGTCCGGGGTGTCGGCCCCTCCAGGCCATCGCCCGGCCATCGCGACCAGCGCGATCGGCTCGTCCTCCGCCCGATCTCCGGCCGTCGGCGGTGAGAACGACGGCACTGGCGCATGAGCCGCCGCGCCGCTTGCCGCTATGCCACCCGTGGCACCGCCCCTCGTGTCGCTCGCCGTGCCGCCTGCAGGGGCGCCGGCCGCTGACAGAGCGCGCAGGTGGCGGGAGAGCGCGAGCGGTGTCGGGTGGTCGAACGTGACGGTCGCGGGAAGCGGCAGGCCGGTGGCGGCGGCCAGAGCGTCGCGCAGTTCCACCGCCCCCAGCGAGTCGAGCCCCAGCTCCTTGAACGTGAGCTCGGCCTCGACGCCCGACGCGTCCGGGTGACCCAGGACGTCCCCGGTGGCCGACAGGACGAGGTCGAGCGGCGACCACCCGTTCTCCGTCGTCTCCCGCTCATGCCGCGCTTCCCGCTCGCGCTGGGCTTCCGGATTGTCGCGGGCTTCCGGTTCGTGCCGTGCTCCTTGTGCGTGCTGCACTTCCCGCTGGTGCGGCACTCCTGGCTCGCGCTGGGCTGGTGACTCGTACTGTCCTTCCGGCTCATGCCGGGCATGTGGCGTGACGCGTGTTTCCTGCTCGCCTCGTGACCCCTGTTCGTGCCGCGCCGCCGGGGCGACCGCCGGAGCGGTCTCGCCCGCGTACGAGGCCACATCGGCCGGTACGCCGCTCTCCTCCTCGGCCGGAACCGCGTCGATCCAGTACCGGCGTCGCCGGAAGGGATAGGCGGGCAGGGGGACCCGCCGCGCACCGGGCCGTACGGCGCGGCTCCAGTCGACGCCCGCGCCGCTGACGTGGAGCACGCCGAGTGCCCGGAGGAACTCGTCCAGATCCCCCCTGTCGCGGCGCAACGTACCGGTGACCAGGCCGTCGCGACCGGCGGCGTCGAGGATCTGCCGGATGCGCGGGGCCAGGACCGGGTGAGGCCCGGCCTCCACGAACACGGTGTGGCCGTCGGCCAGCGCGGCGTCGACGGCCTCCCGGAACCGCACGGCGTGCCTGAGGCCGCCGTACCAGTACCCGGCGTCCAGCTCCGCCGGGTCGAACCGTCCGCCGGTCACCCCCGAGTAGAACGCCACCTCGCCGCGCCGGGCCGGCCGTCCCGCCAGGGAGCTCACCAGGCGGTCTCGTACGGCCTCGATCGCGTCCCGGTCCGAGAAATCGGCGAGCGCCTGACCGCGCAGGACCGCGATCGCGGCGGCGTCCTCCAGCGACAGGGCGCCCGCGACGTGCGCTGCGGCGATCTCCCCCTGGGAGTCGCCGATAACGGCGTCCGGGCGGACACCGAAGTGCTCCCAGAGCCGGGCCAGCGCCACCGTGACGGCGAACAACGCGGGCTGCGCGACGTCCGCCCGATCGATCGGAGCCGCACCGGGGAGGTCCCACAGCACGTCGCGGGGCGACCAGTCGACGTACGGGCGGAGGGCCTCGGCGGCCTCGGCCAGATGCCCGGCGAAGACGGGGGAGGCGTCGGCCAGGGCCCGGCCCATGCCCGCCCACTGGCCGTCCTGCCCCGGGAAGACGAACACGGTGCCGCCGAGCGCGCGCGCCCTGCCGTGTACGGCTCCGGACGTCACGTCGCCCGCTCCGAACGCCCGTAACCGTTCCCGCAACTCGTGGCGGTCCGCGCCGACCACCACCGCCCTGTGCTCGAAGGAGGTCCGGCCCGCCGCGAGCGAGAGCGCCACGTCGGACAGGTCGCCGTCGAGCGCCGGCGAGCCGGACAGCCGGGCCGCCTGTTCGCGAAGCGCGTCCGGGTCGCGGGCGGACAGGACGAGCGGTACGGCCACCAGGCCGCCCCCGCCTCCGGCCTCGCTCCGGCCCGCAACCCCACCCCGGTTCTCGGCCCGGCTCTGGGCCGGAGCGTGGTTCCGGTCCGGGGCCTCGCCTTGGTGTGCGGCTGCGGCGCCGCCTCTGGTCCCCATGTGACCGGTGGTGGGGGACGTGTGCTCGGGCGGCGGTTCGGCGAGGACGACATGGCAGTTCACCCCGCCCACGCCGAACGAGCTGACCCCCGCGACGAGCGGCAGGCCGGGGCGCGGCCAGGGGGACGGCTCGGTGACCACCCGCAGGTTGAGCGCGTCCAGATCGATGGCCGGGTTCGGCGTCTCGTAGTTCAGGCTCGGCGGGACCTCGCGATGGTGGATGCCGAGCACGGCCTTGAGGAGCCCGGCGATGCCGGCCGCGCCTTCGAGATGGCCGATGTTCGTCTTGACCGAGCCCACCAGGAGCGGCTGCGTCGAGGGCCGCGCCGCGCCGAGCGCCGCGCCGAGCGCGGCCGCCTCGATCGGGTCGCCGACCTTCGTTCCCGTGCCGTGCAGTTCGACGACCTGCACGGACGCGGGATCGACGCCGGCCCTCTCCACCGCGAGCCGTACGACCCGCTGCTGCGCGGCGGCGTCGGGAACGGTGAGGCCGGGGGTAGCGCCGTCGTTGTTGACCGCGCTGCCCAGGACGACCGCGTAGACGTGGTCGCCGTCGGCCAGTGCGCGCCCCAGCGGCTTCAGCACGACGATCCCGCCGCCCTCGCCCCGGGCGTAGCCGTTGGCCCGGGCGTCGAAGGTGAAGCACCGGCCGTCGGGGGACAGGCCGCCGAACCGTTCGGCGGTCGCGGTGCTCTCCGGGACGAGGTTCAGGTTCACCCCGCCCGCCAGCGCGACCTCCGACTCGCCCGAGCGCAGGCTCTCGCAGGCCAGGTGCACCGCGACCAGCGCGGACGACTGCGCGGTGTCCACGGTGAGGCTCGGCCCCCGCAGGTCCAGCGCGTACGAGATCCGGTTGGCCAGGATGCCGCGGGTGAGTCCGGCGAGCGTGTGCCGGGTGATCGCCGCGTCTCCGCGTCCGTAGACGAGCGCGGCGTAGTCGGCGGCCATCGCCCCGATGACCACGCCCGCGGACGTGCCGGCGAGGGCGGCGGGCGGGACGCCCGCGTCCTCCAGCGCCTCCCAGGCCAGCTCGAGCACCAGTCGCTGCTGGGGGTCCATCGCCGCCGCCTCCTTGGGCGAGACGCCGAAGAAGCCCGCGTCGAATCCGTCGACCTGCTCCAGGAACCCGCCCCGCATGCCGGCGAGCCGGGGCTCGCTCGTCAGCCGGCTCTGCGGGGGCGCGCCGACCGCGTCGCGTCCGGAGCGCAGCAGCTCCCACAGGGCGCGCGGGTGCGCCGCGCCCGGCAGCCGGCAGGCGAGCCCGACCACCGCGACCGCGCCCGCACCATAGGTGACCGCTTCGTCCATGCTGAGCATCCGCCCCTCGTCGAGCCTTGCGTCGTTTCCCGCCGCGTCATCCTGGGCCGTCCGGAACATCCGGGCTATCCGGAACGTCCGGGCGGCACGCCGGCCGTGAGAAAAGGCCGGTCGTCACCGTTCCACCGCACCGCCCGGTCCCCCGGCCGTCTGGCCACCCGCTCACACCGCTCACGCCGGAAAGGAGACATCCGTCCGCCCGGTCGCGCCCACGCGGCGGACCGTGCCGGAAAAGGGGTGTGAGCGGCCCGCGGACTTTCTCGCGGAAGCGACGCCCTCCGGCCGGGACCGGCACAATCGACATTTGCACGAATTTCGTGAAATAGTCAACTGTGATGGCGAACACGCCTCTTTCTGGGCTATCCATAAGGATTTCTTTTTATATTCCATCAAATATTCTGATTAGACCGTGAGAATGGCTCCCGGCTACCGTTCCGGGGAGGAAAGGCCCGGCCGGAAGGCTGAACGGAAACGCGAGCGGGGGATGCGCCGATGACCGCTGCCCAGGCGGAAACCGCCCAGACGGAAACCGTGCGGGAGGACCGGGAGGATCGCGACCCCGCGGCGCGGCTCGCCCGTCTGCTGGACGCGGACTCGGCGGTGCCGCTGCACCCGGAAGACGCGAGTGGCGTGCTGGCGGTCACGGGCCGGATCGGCGGGTCACCGGTGGTCGCCTTCTGCACCGACGCGACCGTCATGGGCGGGGCGCTGGGGCTGGCCGGCGCCCGGCACATCGCCGCCGCCGTGGACGAGGCGCTGCGGCGGCGGGCGCCGGTGATCGGGGTGTGGCACTGCGGCGGGGCCCGCCTCGCCGACGGGGTCGAGTCGTTGCACGGCGCGGGCCTGGTCTTCGCGGCCAACACCCGCGCCTCCGGCCGCGTGCCGCAGATCTCGGTCATCGTGGGCCCCGCGGCGGGCGCGGCGGCCTACGGCCCGGCCTTGACCGACCTGATCGTCATGTCCGGCCAGGGCCGCGTGTTCGTCACCGGTCCCGACGTGGTCCGCCGCGTGACGGGCGAGGACATCGACATGGAACGGCTCGGCGGCGCGGACGCGCACGGCCGCCGATCCGGCGTGGTGCACGTGGTCGCCGGCGACGAGCAGGACGCTTTCAGGCGCACCCGCGTGATCGCCGGCCTGCTGACCGGGACCGGCCGGTACGACCTGGAGCGCCTGACGGACGACCGGGACCCCGCCGTCCTGCTGCCCGAGTCGGCCCGCCGCGCCTACGACATCCGCCCGGTGATCCGGGCGCTGCTCGACGAGGGCGGGGACGGCCCCGCGTTCGTGGAGATCCAGCCTCGCTGGGCGCCGAACATCGTCGTCGGCCTCGGCCGTCTGGCCGGTCACCCGGTCGGCGTTGTGGCCAACAACCCGCTGCGCATGGGCGGATGCCTCGACTCGGCGTCGGCGGAGAAGGCGGCGCGGTTCGTCCGCATGTGCGACGCCAACGGCGTCCCGCTCGTCGTACTGGCGGACGTGCCCGGCTATCTCCCCGGCGTCGACCAGGAATGGGGCGGCGTGGTCCGCCGGGGGGCGAAGCTGCTGCACGCCTTCGCCGAGGCCACCGTGCCCAGGGTGACGGTGATCGTCCGTAAGTCCTACGGAGGGGCGTACATCGCCATGAACTCCCGCTCCCTCGGCGCGACCGCGGTCTACGCCTGGCCCGGGGCGGAGGTCGCGGTGATGGGAGCCGAGGCGGCCGTGGGCATCCTGCACCGGCGCCGCCTCGCCGCGGCGGGGTCCGAGGAGGAGCGGGAACGACTGCTCGCCGAACTTGTCCGCGAGCACGAGGAGCGGTCGGGAGGGGTCCGCCGGGCGCTCGATCTCGGAGTCGTCGACGAGGTGATCGACCCGAGGACCACCCGGCGGAGAGTGGCGGAGGCCCTCGCCGCCGCGCCCGCCCCGCGCGGCGCGCACAACAACATCCCGCTCTGACACCCCGCCCCGCGCCGTGCCAGCCCCGCGCCGTGCCAGCCCCGCGCCGCTTCGCGCCCACCCCTCGCGACGGTCTCGCTTCAGGGCAGCGCCACTATGGCGCCGGGACCTCCCTCAGCGGCTTCCGGCCTGCGGGCCGGGGAGGGCCTCGCCGGCGACGTCGGCCTCGGTCCTGGGCGTCACCCGCCGTCGTACGGCCAGGCCGAAGCACGCGACGGCCAGGCTGAAGACGCCGGCCACGACGAACGGCCCGGCGGGACGCCAGGCGTCGAACAACGCCCCGCCGAGCGCGGAGACGATCATCACGCCGGCCGCGCCGCAGAGCGTGTGGACGCCGAACGCCGACCCCCGCACCGCCGCGGGCGCCTGCTGCGCGAGCAGCGGGCCCGCCGTGGTGATGGCGGCGATCTCACCGACGCCGATCAGCACGGCGACCAGCATCATGCCCGGGCCGAGGGGGTCGGTGACCAGCAGCGTCGACAGGTAGGCGACGGCGGCGACGGCCTGCGCCAGGACGACCAGGTCCTGACGCCGCATGCGGTCGCCCAGCCACCCGAACAGCGGCGCGCACAGCAGCGCGACCATCTGCGACACGCCCACCACCGCGCCCGCCCTGGCCAGCGCCGCCGCGCCGGTGAGGCCGCCGTGCTCCGTGCCGTAGTTCTTGATCCACAACGACATGAAGGCGACCACGATCGCGAGGTCGGCGCGCGCCACGAACGACGCCGCGTACGACAGGGCCACCCCCGGGTCGCGGACGAGGGCCACGCCCTCGCGCACCAGGCGGACCAGCGGCACCCGCGCCGCCGCGACGGGCCGCCGCCCGGACAGCGTCAGCCACAGCAGGCCCGCCGCGGCCACGATCCCCGCCGCGATCAGCAGGAACGCCGTGCGGGCCGCCCGCACCGGTTCCATGCCGCCCGACTCCAGCGTCTGCGGCAGCCGCACCAGGACCAGCACGGCGACCAGCGCGCCGAGCCCGCCGAAGAAGCCGACGAGCCCGTACGACGCGCCGCGCGACCTGCTGCGCACGTAGTCGATCGCGATCGTGGACAGCATCGCGTTGATCGCCGCGACGCCCAGGCCGAACACCACCCGCAGCCCGGCCAGCGCGGCCGTGTTCCCGGCGAACGGGAACAACGCGGTGCCGGCGGCGCACAGGGCCAGCCCGGCGACCACGATCACCCGCCGCCCGAACCGGTCGGCCAGCGCGCCGTACCACGCGAGGCTCACGACCATGGCGATCTCGGCCGCCGTGTTGAGGAGGCCGACGACGGTGCCCTGCCGGGACTCGGGCAGGCCCAGGATCACGGTGAGCACGTGCGGCTGGGCCGACGGCAGGAAGGAGATCACCACCGTCCCCGCCGCGGCGAGCGCCAGCAGGGCCCACATATTGCCCCTGGTGACGCCGTCGGCGAGCCACGCGCCCAGCACGCGGCGCGCCCGCCCGGTCCCGGGGCCGGCCCCGGGACCAGGCTCGGGACCAGGCTCGGGAGCGGTCTCGGAGGGTGCGGACATGAGGCGATCATGACACCGGGTGGTGCGGCTATTCGGGAAATATCGCGTTCTACTTCGCGATCAGATGAAGATGGCGCCGATTTCCCGCCTGTGGTTACAGTGATCTCCACTGGCGAGGGGGGAGATCACCATGGATCCGGGGCAGTCCGGGACCGGCAGCGGGCCCGTCACAGCATCGGGCGCCGGGTCTGGTTTCGATCCGAACGTGCCCAACGCGGCCCGGATGTACGACTACTTCCTGGGCGGCAAGGACAACTTCCCCGCCGACCGCGCGGCGGCCGAGCAGGTGCTGAAGCACGTGCCGGAGGTCCCTCTGGGCATCAGGGAGAACCGGGAGTTCCTCGTCCGCGCCGTGCGGTTCCTCGCCGGGCGCGGCATCCGGCAGTTCCTCGACATCGGAGCGGGCCTGCCGACCCAGCGCAACGTCCACCAGGTGGCGGCCGAGCACGCACCCGGCGCGCGGACGGTGTACGTCGACAACGACTCGCAGGTGCTCGCACACGCCCGCGCGCTGCTCCAGGACAGCCCGGAGGTGCGGGTCGTGCAGGGCGACCTGCGGCGGCCGGAGGAGATCCTGGCCCATCCGGACGTGCGCGGCCACCTGGACTTCGGCCGGCCGGTCGCCGTCCTGCTGCTCGCCATCGTCCACTTCCTGCCCGACTCCGACGAGCCCCGCCGGCTGATCGGCCGGATCCGCGACGCGCTCGCCCCCGGCAGCTACCTCGCGATGTCGCACGTCGCGGTCGACGAGCGCCCGGAGCGCGCGCCGGACGTGGAGCGGATCTACCAGGGCGCCTCGGCGCAGTTCGTCGCCCGCCGGTCGGGCGAGATCACCCCGTTCTTCGAAGGGCTCGACCTGGTCGAGCCCGGCGTCGTCAACCTGCACCAGTGGCGGCCCGAGCACGACGCCTTCGATCCGCGCCTGCTGAGCGTCGTGAACTACTTCCTGTGCGGGGTCGGCGCCGTCCGCTGAGGCGCCTCCCGCGCGGAGGGCGCGAGCCTGCCCGCGCCGAGCGCGACCGCCAGCAGCAGCACGGCGACCAGGCCGAACGACGCGGGCAGCCCGGTCAGCGAGGCGATCCCGCCGATCGCGCTCGGCGCGACGAAGCCCGACGCGTAGCTGACCGTGGCGGCTCCCGCGACGCCCTCGCTCGGCGTGCGCCCGGCGTGGCCCGCCGCCGCGAACACCAGGGGGACGACCACCGCGATCCCCAGGCCGATCAGCATGAACCCGGTGGCCGCCGGGACCGGGGTGCGGGCGGCCACCACGAGCAGCGCGCCGAGCGCCGCCAGCGCGCCGCCGCCCCGGACGGTCGTGACCGGGCCGAGCCTGCGGACCACCGCGTCGCCGCACAGCCGGCCCGCAGCCATCGTGCAGGCGAAGGCCGTGTACGCGGCGGCGCCCACGGCCTCGGACGCGCCGGTCACCTGCCCGAGGTAGACCGCGCACCAGTCCTGGGCCGCGGACTCGCCGAACACCGCGCAGAAGCCCACCAGCCCGATGAGCACGACGCCGCGCGACGGCAGCACGAAGTGCGCAGGGGCCGCCTCCTCCTCGTCCGCCCGCACGTCGAGCAGCAGCGGCCCCACCACGAGGGCCACGAGGACCAGCACGACCGCGGCCCCGCCCAGATGCGCGCGGGCGTCGAGTCCCGCGTTGGCCGCCAGCGTCCCCACCGCGCCGCCCGCGAGCGCGCCCACGCTCCACATCCCGTGCAGGCCGGACATGATCGGACGGCCGAGCCGCTGCTCGGCCACCACCCCCTGGGCGTTCATCGCGACGTCGGCGACGCCCGCCACCGCGCCGTACGCCAGGAGCGCCGCGCACAGCAGCGGCAGGTTGGGCGCCAGCGGGGGGAGGACGAGGGCCAGGCACCACAGGCCGATCGAGACCCGGGTGACGGCCCGGCCGCCGAACCGGTGCGTGATCCGGCCCGCGGTCGGCATCGCCAGGATCGAGCCCACCGCCGGGGCGAGCAGCGCCAGGCCGAGGCCGCCGGTCCCCACACCCACGTGATCCTGGATCCAGGGGATGCGGGAGGCGAAACCACCCGTCACCGCGCCGTGCAGGGCGAAGACGACCGACACCGCGAACCTGGCGCGTCTCAGTTCCCGAAGATCCACGGTCGTACGCTATTCCGTGCCCGGCCGTGCGGTCGCCCCGGGCCCGTACGGTCACCCCAGGTGCGCCGCCGGGTGCGGGGGTGCCGTTCGGGGTACGGGCGGAAAGACCGTAGGGTCTTCCCGTGCACATCCGCCCCATGAGGAGCTTGACATGTCCGTGAACGAGATCGAAGACGGACCCGGCTTCGCCGACCTGGCGCTTGGTCCGGAGCTCCTCAAGGCGTTGTCCGGCCTCGGTTACGAGGAGCCCACCCCCATCCAGCGGGAGGCCATCCCGCCGTTGCTGGAAGGTCGTGACCTGCTCGGGCAGGCCGCCACCGGGACGGGTAAGACCGCCGCCTTCGCGCTGCCCATGCTGCAGCGGCTGCACGGCGTCTTCCACGCGGGGGGCGCGGACGACGGCGGCGAGCCCGCCGGGCTGGTGCTCGTGCCCACGCGTGAGCTCGCCGTCCAGGTGTCGGAGGCGATGCACCGCTACGGACGTGACCTCGGCACGCGGGTGCTGCCCATCTACGGCGGCCAGCCGATCGGCCGGCAGCTGCGGGCGCTGGAGCGCGGGGTGGACGTCGTCGTCGCCACGCCGGGCCGCGCGCTCGACCACATCGGCCGGGGGACGCTGCCGCTGAAGGGGCTGCGCATGGTCGTCCTCGACGAGGCCGACGAGATGCTCGACATGGGCTTCGCCGAGGACATCGAGGCGATCCTCCAGGACATCCCCGAGGAACGGCAGACCGTGCTGTTCTCCGCGACGATGCCGCCGCGCATCGACGGGATCGCCCGCCGCCACCTGCGCGAGCCCGTCCGGATCAGGATCGAGCGGGAGGCGCCCGCCGCCGGGGAGGCGCCGCTCATCCGGCAGAGCGCCTACATCGTGAGCAGGGCGTACAAGCCGGCCGCGCTGGGCCGGGTGCTCGACGTGGAGGCGCCGACCGCGGCGATCGTGTTCTGCCGCACCCGCGAGGAGGTCGACCAGCTCACCGAGACGATGAACGGCCGCGGCTACCGGGCCGAGGCCCTGCACGGCGGCATGGGCCAGGAGCAGCGCGACCGGGTGATGGGCAGGCTGCGCAGCGGCACCGCCGACCTGCTGATGGCGACCGACGTGGCCGCGCGCGGCCTCGACATCGAGCAGCTCACGCACGTCATCAACTACGACGTGCCGTCCGCGCCCGAGTCGTACGTGCACCGCATCGGCCGGGTCGGCCGGGCCGGCCGCGAGGGCGTCGCGATCACGCTCGCCGAGCCCCGCGAGCACCGGATGCTGAAGACCATCGAGCGGGTCACCCGCAGCAGGATCACGGTCGAGAAGGTCCCGACCGTCGCCGACCTGCGCGCCCGCCGCCTGGAGCTCACCCGGGCCGCGCTGCAGGAGAGCCTGATGGAGGACGGCGACCTCGACCGCTTCAGGGTCGTGGTCGAGACGCTCGCCGACGAGTTCGACCTGATGGACATCGCGCTCGCCGCGGTCAAGCTCGCCCACGAGTCCACCGGAGCCGCCGCCGACGAGGAGGAGATCCCCGAGGTGGCGCCGCGCGCGCCGCGCCCCGAGCGCGGGCCGCGCGAGGGCCGCGACGACCGGTACGGCCGCGACGACCGGCGCGGGCGGCGCGGCGGCGGCGCGATGAGCCGGGTGTTCGTGGGTGCCGGCCGCAGCGCCGGGGTGCGCCCCCAGGACATCGTCGGCGCGATCACGGGGGAGACCAGGGTCACCGGGCGGGAGATCGGCGCCATCGAGATCGCCGACCGGTTCACCCTGGTCGAGATCCCCGACGCCGCCGTGGACGAGGTGGTCGAGGCGCTGCGCCAGACCACCATCAAGGGCAAGCGGCCCACCGTCCGGAGGGACCGCGACGGCGCCCCCCGCGGCCGCCGCTGACCCTCCGCCACGCGGAGATCGGAGGCCTGGCCTACGCCTTGGCGGACGCGGGGCTCGGCTTCGGCGCGGGGGCGCCGCCGAGCTCCACCTCCTTGAGGAACCAGCTCAGCACGAAGCCCGCCGCGAGGAAGCCGGCGGCGACGAGACATACGAGGGACCAGCCGTGCGTCAGGGCGTGCGTGAAGGCGGCGCGGATCCCGGCGGGCCAGCTGTGCACCTCGCCGACGGGCGGAATGGACGACACGTCCCGGCCGCTCGGCAGGCGCTGCCCGTTCAGGCTCGTCCGCAGGTCGGCGACCAGGGTGGTCGTCAGGATCGCGCCGAACAGCGCGGTGCCGAACGAGCCGCCGATCGCGCGGAAGAACGGGCCGGCGGCGGTGGCCACCCCCATGTCCTTGCGCTCGACGGAGTTCTGCACCGCGACGGTGAGGACCTGGATGCCGAGGCCCATGCCCATGCCGACCACCGCCAGGTACAGGGAGCGGATGACTCCCGAGGTGTTCTCGTCGAGCAGTGACAGCAGCACCATGCCGATCCCCGAGACGGCGAATCCGGCGATCGGGAAGGGCCGGTAGCGCCCCGTCTTCGCGATGAGCCGTGCCGAGAAGAACGACGTGAGCAGCAGCCCGAGCATCAGCGGCAGCAGCCCGAGACCCGCCTCGGTCGGCGAGGCGTCCTTCGCGCCCTCCAGGTACAGGGCGAGGAACGCCAGCACACCGGTGCTGGTGACGCCCATCACCAGGGCGAGTACGGAGGAGACGGTGAAGATCGAGTCGCGGAACAGGTGCATGGGAAGGATCGGCTCGGAGGCGCGGCGCTCCCACCAGACGAAGGCGGCGAGCAGCAGCAGCCCGCAGACGATCAGTCCGATGATCTGCGGTGAACTCCACGCGTACTCCTGGCCGCCCCAGACGCTTACGAGCAGCAGGCTGACCACGCCCGCGACGACGAGCACGGCGCCGAGGACGTCGATCTTGTGCCGGAGACCCGGCCTGGGCAGCCGCATGAACACGCCGATGAGAGCGAGCGCCGTCAGGCTGAACGGGATGTTGGCGAAGAAGATCCAGCGCCAGCCGGCCGCGCCGAGCAGCGTGCCGGCGCTGACGAACAGGCCGCCGATCAGGGGTCCGGCGATGCCGCCGATGGTGAAGACGGCGAAGAACAGCGTCTGGAACCTGGCCCTTTCCCGGGGGGCCACCACGTCACCGACGATCACGAACGCCAGCGACTGCAGGCCGCCCGCGCCGATGCCCTGCAGGCCACGCAGAACGATCAGTTCGGGCATGTTCCCGGCCAGCCCGCACAGGATCGATCCGACCATGAAGACGGAGATGGAGACGAGGTAGACCGGCTTGCGGCCGTACAGGTCGGAGAGCCTGCCGTACAGCGGCGTGGCCGCGATCGACGTGAGCAGGTACGCGGTGATGATCCAGGAGGCCTGCCCGAGGCCGGAGCTCCGCCCGATGTCGGCGATGATCCCGTACAGCGCGGTGGCCACGACGGTCTGGTCCAGGGTGCTGAGGAACAGGCACAGCAGAATCCCGCCGAATACGAGCCGCAGTGCGCCGGCCGCCATCGGCGCGGCTTCTGCGGCTTCCACATCGCTCATGACGCGCTTTTCTCCTATCAGGACGAAGAGTCCCGGCCACGCCAGGACCGATGCGGAGGGCGGCCTTCAGCCGCTCTCGTTCAGCCCGGATGGGACTGTGGCAGCGGACGGGGCGTCGCCTACAATCGGAATCGTGATTCCGCATCAGGATGCGGAACCTGGATTCCGCATGTCAACGAGTGGCGATCCCGCACGCCCGGCACGAGCCGATGCCCGGCGCAACCGGCAACTGGTGCTCGAGGCCGCGGAGGTGGTGCTCGCCAGGACCGGAGTCTCCGCCCGGATGGAGGAGATCGCCCAGCAGGCCGGGGTCGGCGTCGGCACCGTCTACCGGCACTTCCGCACGAAGGAATCGCTGATCGAGGCCATCATGCGGGCCCGTCTGCATACTCTGATCGACGAGGCCGAGTCGCTGGCGGACGCGCCGGACGCGGGAGCCGCGGTCGTCGGGTTCTTCACCAGGATGGTGACCCAGTCCCGCACCAAGCGGGCGTTCTCCGACGCGCTCGCGCTCGCCGGGATCGACATCGAGCCGGAGACCAGGGCCGCCGCGCTGAAGCTGCAGTCGGCGCTGGACGTGCCCCTGCGGCGCGCTCAGGAGGCCGGTGACATCCGGCCGGATGTCACCGGTCCCGAGCTGATGGCGCTCATCGCCGGTGTCTCCGCGGCGGCGGAGCGAGGCGGCTGGGACGAAAGACTGCAGGACAAGGCGCTTGAGATCGTCCTCGACGGGTTGCGTCCGGCGGGACGGCGTGAGGGCTGAGGGCGGGCCGCCCGGCGAACGCCCGAGGTGAGCGGCCGAGCCCACTCGGCCGGGCGGCCCGGACCGCTGTCGGATTGGGCGACGCGGGTCGTCGAAGCGGGCCGAGGCGGGTCACTCGCTCCGCCGGCCGCTTTCGCCCCGTCCGGGTTCCGCGATCACACCCGCCGGCTCGTGGCGGGGACCGGCGCCGCGGCGGTCCGCCGCCGCGCCGCGAACAGCCGGGCGAGCAGCAGCGCGAGGAGGGCCGCCAGGACGGCGACCTCCGCCCCGGTGCCGAGCAGCGCCCCCGTCCGCTGGTCGGCCGCCGGGTCCGGGGCCCAGGGCAGCCCGAGCGCCGCGTACCACTGCGGCGCCTGCCCCGGTCCGGTGAGCACCGCGAGGCCTGTCCAGGCCCGTACGGCGATCGCCCCGATGAGCATCCACGCGCGGACCTGCGGCCGGATCGCGCGCGGGAGCGGGTCGACACCGGCCGTGACGACGAAGAAGATCACCCCGGTGACCACCACGACCGTCTGCGCGGCCAGTCGCAGGGCGAGGCTCGGCTGGGCGAACGCGAACAGCCCGGTCAGATACAGCGCCGGGTACGGCAGCGCGTACAGGGCCAGCGCCGCCACCGGATGGGACAGCGTGCGGGCCGCCGGGCCGTCCAGCGCGTCCGGGCCCGGATGGGCGAGCCGCCACAGGGTGAGCGGGGCGCCGGCGGCGAGCAGGGCGGGCCCCACCGCGCCGAGCAGCGCGTACTGCGCCGCGTGGGCGGAGAACATGGCCGGCGCGTACGCCGCGACCCCGCCGGACGTGGCGTAGGCGAGGACCAGCAGGCCCGCCAGCCAGGAGACGGTCCGCCCGGCCGGCCACCCCGCGCCGTCCGCCCGCAGGCGTCGTACGCCGGACAGGTAGGCCGCCGCGGCCGCCGCGAGCAGGATCAGCGCGATCGGGTCGGGCCGCAGGTCCGTGACGAGCGTGCCGGGGGTGAACGGCGGGAGGGCGTATCCCAGGGCGTCGTGCTGGTGCTGGGCCTCGCCCGCGGGCGGGGCGCTGCGCCCCAGTGCCACGGCCAGCGCCACGGTGCCGGCCATGACCGTGACCTCCCCGGCGGCCAGCCGGACGAACGGCGCGCGGGACGTGCCGGACCGCAGCGCCTCGATCGTCGCGCGCCGGTGCCGCCACCCGAACCAGCCCAGCACGGCCAGCGCGGCGATCTTGGCCAGGACCAGCAGGCCGTACCTGGACTGCCACAGCGGGGGGAGCGCGCCGAGCCGCACCCAGGCGTTGAGCGCGCCGGACGCCGCGGCGGCGGCGAAGCAGCCCAGGGCGAGCGTGCTGAACCGGCTCACCGCGACGGCCAGGCCGGGCGCGGCGCGCAGGTGCGCGACGAGGGCGTAGAGGCCGCCGGTCCACAGTACGACGGCCGTGACGTGCGCCATCAGGCTGAGGACGGCGAGGTTGTGGTCGGCCGCCGAGGCCGAGTGCCCCACGTACGCCGGGGGCAGCACCGCGAGGATCGCCACCGCCAGCAGCACGGCCCGCCAGGCGCGTCCCCCTGGCAGGAGCGCCCCGGCGGCGACCGCCGCGGCCGCCACCGCCACCAGCGCGAACGCCTGGCCCTGCGGGATGTTCACCAGGAACACGTAGAGAGCGCCGGAGCGCAGCGCCTGGCCCGCGGGCAGCCCCAGGAAGTCCGACAGGGTCAGGACCTCGGTGACCGCCGCGCTCAGCGCCCACCCGGCCGCCCACGCGGCGGCGGCCCGGGCCAGTCGCCGGGAGGCTGCACCCTCGGCGTCCCCAGCGTCCGCGGATCCAGTGCGTGAACGGCTGGTGCGTGACGGGATGGTGGTCGTTTTCCCGGTTCTCACGGCCCCGGCACGCGCGGGCATGAGGACCACGGACGCCAGTAGCACGCCGACGGTCGCCGCGGCGCACACGTCGAGCACGAGGCGGGCGACGGGCAGGCCCCGGGTGGTCAGCACGCCGGGGGAGGGCAGCCCTTCGATGGCCGGGCGCGGCCCGGCGCCGCCGAACCACAGGGCGAGCAGCAGCACGGCCGCCGCCGTCGCCACGACGGCGGCGATCGGCCCGGCGGCGATGGAGCCGCGCCGCCCGGGGGGAGAGGTCATCGGGGGGTTTCCTCGGTTCGGCACCGTTGGTCGGTCATGAGTATGACCGGATTGTTGCCGTTAGGGGAGTGCTGCCGCACTCGCCGGCCGCGATCACGACGTCGCGGTGAAAACTTCAGCCGCCGATGGCGCCTTCCGGTGCCTGTGCGCAGGGCCGCAGCGGGCATGAATCGCCGGGGCGAGACCCAGGGACGAGATCACGGCGGTGTGCGATAATCC
The DNA here is from genome assembly GCF_008728085.1 of Microbispora cellulosiformans. NCBI lineage: Bacteria > Bacillati > Actinomycetota > Actinomycetes > Streptosporangiales > Streptosporangiaceae > Microbispora > Microbispora cellulosiformans. Next base: position 21,443 of record NZ_VYTZ01000005.1, read on the forward strand.
CGGCGTCATGCGCGCCACGCTCCCCTTCCGGCTCGCGCGGTCGGCCGCCTTCGCGGCCGTCGGCGTGCTCCTCGCCGTGGGCGCGCACTGGTTCGCCGGAGGAGGCGGGCCCACGACCGGGGCGCTGCTCGTCGGCGTGCTCGCCGTCACGGCGGGCGCGGCGGTCGCGGCGGGCCGGGAACGGTCTCCTCAGGTGATCGTCGGGCTGCTGGTCGGCGCACAGGCGTTCCTGCACCTGCTGTTCGACGCCTCGGCCTCCGCCGGGGCGCCCGCCCACATCACCTGGCACGGCGGTCTCACCACCCAGACCGGCATGCTGACCGCCCACCTCACCGCCGCGCTGCTCACCGGGCTGTGGCTGTCGCGCGGCGAGGAGGCGTTGTGGTCGGTGCTGCGCCGGATCGGCGCCGGGGCGGCCCGCTGCCTCACGATGCTCGCCGCGCTGGTGGCGCTGCTGCGGGCCGGTCTCGCGGGGATCACCCGTCCCCGTGTGCGCGCCGCGCGAGGACGGACCCGCCTGCCACGCCCGGCATGGGTGTTGCGGCACGCGGTCGTCCGTCGCGGGCCACCCGTTTCTCCCGTCTTCTGAGCGTCCCGCGCGAGCGGCGCGTTTCTCCCGGCGGAGGCGTCTCCTCCGCCGCCCCACGACAGGGGGAGACGTGCCCTGCGGAGGCCTGCCATGCGGGAAACAGCGGTGCGAGAGCCCCTCGTTCCGCTCGGCGGCCCTGTCTTCCAGCCGTCTTCCCGAGGTGCCCCTGCTCGCGCGTCCCCGGCATTTCAGTACAGAGACTGGAGAACCCCCATGACTTCATACGTCCGCCGTGTGTCGGCGGTCGCCGCGGGTGCCCTCGCCCTCACCCTCGGTCTTTCCCTGCCCGCCCTCGCCCACGTCACCGTCAACCCCGGCACCGCCGAGCAGGGCGGCTGGACCAAGATCGCCTTCCGGGTGCCCAACGAGCGCGACGAGGCCGCCACCACCAAGGTGGAGGTGGCGTTCCCCACCGATCACCCGCTGCCGTTCGTCTCGGTCCGCCCGGTGTCCGGGTGGAAGGTCGAGGTCACCCAGGGCAAGCTGCCCCAGCCCGTCGTGTCGGACGACGGCGACAAGATCACCGAATCGGTGCTGAAGATCACCTGGACCGGCGGGAAGATCGAGTCCGGCCAGTTCCAGGAGTTCGAGGCCTCGGTCGGCCCGCTGCCCAAGAACGTGGACGCGCTGTCCTTCCCCACCGAGCAGACCTACTCGAACGGCGAGGTGGTCAAGTGGGCGGACCCGCCGAAGGCCGACGGGTCCGAGGCCGAGCACCCGGCGCCCACGCTCAAGCTCGTCGCGCCGAAGGCGGGGGACGGCGGCGACGAGGCCGCGGCCTCTCCGACAGCCGCCGCCGTGGCGCCGTCCGTGGCCGCGGCGGAGGATGACGACGACGAGGGCGGCAGCGGCACCGCGGCCCTGGTGCTCGGCGGCCTCGGCCTCGTCGCCGGCCTGGTCGGAGCCGGCGCGGGCATCACGGCCCTGCGCCGTTCCCGCGTCTGAGCGGTCCTCCCGCCGATCCGGGCGAACTCCCTTCCCGGGACCTCCGGGAAGGGGGCTCGCGCCGTCCGCGACCTTTGACATGGTCCCGCGGCCGGGAGCCGTCGAAAAGGTGTTGACTCTCTCCCCGGGTGAGCCATCAGGCTGGTGACCCCCTGATCACCGGAGAGAAAATGATCATCGAAGCGCACGACCTGCGCAAGACCTTTCACGCGAAACGAGGACGAGGGAAGAAGGAGGAGGTCGAGGCCGTACGCGGCATCGACCTCCAGGTCGAGAGGGGCGAGGTCTTCGCGGTCCTCGGCCCGAACGGCGCGGGCAAGACCACCACCGTCCGGATGCTCGCGACCTTCACCGTGCCCACCTCGGGCAGCGCCCGGGTGGCCGGTTTCGACGTCGCCCGGGAGGCGGCCAAGGTCCGGGAGAACATCGGCTACGTGAGCCAGGCGGGCGGCGTCGACGACACCGCCCCCGGCATCGAGAGCCTGCTCCTCGCGGCCCGGATCAGCGGGATGTCCCGCCGGCAGGCCCAGGCGAGGGCCGATGAGCTGCTCGCCGCGTTCAGCCTCACCGAGATCGCGAACCGCCCCGCGAAAACCCTCTCAGGAGGGCAGAAGCGGCGCTTCGCGATCGCCGTCGGACTGGTGAACGCGCCACCGCTGATCTTCCTGGACGAGCCGACCACCGGCCTCGACCCCCAGAACCGGGCCAACCTCTGGGACGAGGTGCGCAAACTGCGCGAGCAGGGCACCAGCGTGCTGCTCACCACGCACTACCTGGACGAGGCCGACGCGCTCTGCGACCGGCTGGTCATCGTCGACCACGGCAAGATCGTCGCGAGGGGCACGCCGGAGGAGCTCAAGAAGGAGGTCGCGGGCGACGTCGTGACGCTCCGGCTGGAGGACACCGACGCCGCCCGGGAGCTCCTCGCCGCGCAGCCGTACGTCAAGGAGGTCCGGGCCGAGCCCGGCACCGTCCGCGCGTACCTCGACGACGGGGAGCACGGCCTGATGCACATGCTGCGCACCCTGGAGGAGAACGGCCTGGGCATCCGGTCGGTCTCCCTCGAACGCGCCACCCTCGACGACGTGTTCCTCAAGCACACCGGCCGCTCGCTGCGCGACGCCGCCTGACCTCCGGGACTCCACGATGTTTCGACACACGATGCTCTTCCTCGGCTACGAGCTCAGGAAACTCTTCGCCAACCCGGTCTGGCCGTTGTTCGGGATCATGCAGCCGGTGCTCTACCTGGTGTTCTTCGCGCCGCTGCTGAGGAGCACGGTCCCCGGCGGGAAGATGACGGACGTGCTCGCGATGTTCACGCCGGGCTCCATGATGATGATCGCCTTGTTCGGCTCCATGTTCGCGGGCTTCGGAATGATCAACGAGACCCGCAACGGCATGCTGGAGCGGCTCGCGGTCAGCCAGGCCTGGCGTCCCGCGATCATTTTGGGCCGTCTCGTCAAGGACGTGATCGTCCTGGTGCTGCAGGCGATCCTGGTGATCGGGATCGCCGCGCTCATGGGCCTGCGGATCGGACTGACCGAGATGGTCCTCGTGCTGCTGCTCATGGCCGCGACCGGCCTGTTCGCGGCCAGCCTGTCCTACGGCCTGGCGCTGACCCTGCGCGACGAGAACGGCATGTCGCAACTGGTGCAGTTCTTCGCCATGCCGCTGACCCTGATCGCCGGGCTGTTCCTGCCGGTCTCGCTCGGGCCCCAGTGGCTGCAGACGCTCGCCAAGTTCAACCCGCTCTACTACGCCGTCGAGGCGGGCCGGTCGCTGTTCCGCGGCGACCTGAGCGCCGGGACCATCCCGGTGGCCTTCGCCCTCTTCGCCGCGCTGACCGCGCTCACCCTGGTCTGGTCGGTGCGCTCCCTGCGCAACCTGGCCGGCTGACCCCACGACCGGCCTCCGGCCGGGGAGCGTGTCAGGGACAACGGAGCCACATGACCAGGGGATAAGAGGTCTCGCCCGGGGTTTCCACCCACCGGTATCCCGCCTGCACGCGGGCTCCCTCGATGCGGTTCATGCCGTCCGAGGGGTCCCGGTCCCATAGGCACGCGGGCCGTCCTCCATGGTGAACGGCGCCGGATCCGTCGGTCCAGGGGATCTCGGCCGGTAAGAGGACCGCCGGGCCGTCGTCGGGCTGGAAGGTGCCGGAGACGCCCGGTCCGTTCAGCGTCGCGCGTCCCTCGGCCAGGGTGAGGCGGACGTCGCCGAGCCCGAGACGTACGGTCACAAGGCCGCCCACGACCAGGGCGAGGGCGAGTGCGGCGATGCCCAGGCCCACGGGAACGGTGACCTCGCGGGCCGGCAGGCGGCGGAGACGTCGATAGACGGACATGGGGGAACAGTAAGGGAAAAGATCAACGTCGGCGGTGGCTTCCGCGGCCCCGCGCCGCCCGCGCCGTCGCGCGCTCGCATAGGAAATGGGTGCGTGGGGCATTTCACCAGGTATCGGGGCCTGGTGATTGGGGGAGTCATGGCTGTGACAGCGGATCTTGCCAAGCTGCTCGACCGCGCGTACGAGGACAAGAGCCTGGAGGAGATCGTCAAGGCGCCGGTGGAGGCGCTCTCCGGGGTCAGCGCGGAGGACGCGGAGATGCTGAAGAAGGCGTTCCACATCAAGACCATCGGTGACCTCGGCCGCAACAAGTTCTTCCGTGCGGCCACCGCGATGGTGGACCTCACCGAGAGCCAGAAGTAGCCCGGCCCCCCGGCCGCTCCGGCCACCGTTGTAGACAATTTCCACCGACTTATAGGTTGATGGAAGGCATCTCCATAGGGAGCGGTCGTGGGGGCTCTGTTCATCGGCGTGGACGGGGGAGGAACCAGCACGCGCTGCGTCGTGGCCGGGGAGTCGGGCGAGATCGCCGGACGGGGACGGGCCGGCGGCGCCAACGCGATCTCGGTTCCCGACCCGGCGGCCAACCTGCGCGCCGCGCTGCTCGGCGCGCTGGCGGGCGTCGACCCCGCCCGGGTCGCCGGAGGCGTGTTCGGCCTCGCGGGAGTCGCCGGCGCGACCGAACCGGCCGAGCGGGCCTGGCGGGATGCGGGGCTCGCGGGACGTCCGGTGGTGGTCTCCGACGTGCTCGTGGCCTTCACCGGGGCGACCGTCGAGCCGGACGGCGCGGTGCTGGTGGCCGGCACCGGCGCGATCGGCGCCCGCGTCCGCGCCCGCCGCGTCGTACGGCGGGCCGACGGGCTCGGCTGGCTGCTCGGCGACGAGGGATCGGGCGTGTGGCTGGGCCGCCGGTGCGCCGCCGCGGCGCTGAACGCCATCGACGGCCGGGGCGCCCCGACCCTCCTGGTGGCCAGGGTGGCCGAGGCCGTCCTCGGGGCGGGCTCGGCCGGAGAGGACGACGGGCCCGCGCTCGCCGGGGAACTGGTGGCGGCCGTGTACGCGCGGGTCGCCGAGCAGGGGCCCGCCTGGCTCGGCACGCTCGCGCCGGTCGTGGACACCGCCGCCCGCGAGGGCGACGAGGTGGCGCGCGGCGTCGTCGGCGAGGCGGCGCGCAGGCTGTGCCGTACGGCACGGGTGGTGTGCGGGGAGGGCGTCCCGTGGAGCGGGGCGTGGGCGAGGGGAGGCGGAGGTCCGCTGGTGCTGGCGGGATCGCTGCTGACCGAGCCGACCGAGCTCGCCCATCTGGTCTGGGCGGAGCTGGGCAGGTGGGCCGACCTGGTGCCCGCGCGGGACGCGGCGGTGGGCGCCGCCGCGCTCGCGCTGCGGGCCGCCCTCGGAGACGATCCGCGGGCCGCCGCGGCGCACCGCGCACTGATCGGGCAGGCCGTCCGGTGACCGCGGGCGGAGCGAGCGGCGACGGCCTGGACCGGCTGGCGATGGCCGTGCTCCAGCCCGGGTTCGAGGGCACCGAGCCACCCGCCTGGCTGCTCCGCGCGCTCGCGGACGGCCTCGGCGGCGTGGTGCTCTTCGCCCGCAACGTCACCCGCGCGGCGGACGGGACGAGGGCGCTGGTCGCCGCGCTGCGCCGGGAGAGGCCGGACGTGATCGTGGCGGTGGACGAGGAGGGCGGGTCCGTCACCCGGCTGGAGGCCGCCACCGGAAGCTCCTGGCCGGGCAACCTCGCGCTGGGCGTCGCGGACGACGAGTCGCTGACCCGGCGGGTCGGGCGGCAGATCGGCCGGATGGTCGCCGCGGCCGGTGTCACGCTCGACTACGCCCCGGTCGTCGACGTCAACGCCGACCCCCGCAACCCCGTCATCGGCGTGCGCTCGTTCGGCTCCGACCCCGAGGCGGTCGGCCGCCACGGCGCGGCGTGGATCGAGGGCCTGCAGAGCGCGGGCGTGGCCGCCTGCGCCAAGCACTTCCCCGGTCACGGCGACACCGTGACCGACTCCCACCTCGCGCTGCCCGCCGTACGGGCCTCGCGGGAGGTGATCGAACGGCGCGACCTGCCGCCCTTCCGGGCCGCCATCGCGGCCGGGGTGCGCGCGGTGATGTGCGGCCACCTGCTCGTCCCCGCCGTCGGCCCGCTCCCGGCGACGCTGAGCCGGGCCGTGCTGACCGGGCTGCTGCGCGAGGAGATGGGGTTCGGCGGGCTCGTGGTGACCGACGCCATCGAGATGCGCGCGGTCGCCGCCCTGCACGCCCCCGGCGAGATCGCGGTGCGCGCGCTGGCCGCCGGGGCGGACGCGATCTGCGTCGGGGTGTCCTCGGCCGAGGGAGAGAGCGTGTACGCGCTGCGCGACGCGATCACCGCGGCGGTCCGCGAGGGACGACTGAAGGAGGACCGCCTCGCCGAGGCGGCGGGCCGGGTGCGGGACCTGGCCGCCTGGTACGACGCGCGGGCGGACGCCAGGGCGGCGGCGGCCGGTGACGCCGACGAGGGTCTCGGCCTCGCCGCGGCCGCCGCCGCCCTGCGCGTGACCACAGCACCCACCACGGCCACGCCGGCCGAAGGACCCGTGGTGACCGAGCTCCCAGCCCCCACCAGGCCCACCGCCGCCAGGCCTGCGATTCCGAGCACGCCGCCCCCATCGGCTACGCCCGCCGCTTTCCCCACCACCCCGTACACACCGGCCGGGCCGGTGGGGACTGGGGTGCTGGCGCGGGCGCCGCTGGTGGTGAGCATGACGGCGCGCCCCAGCCAGGCCGTGGGCCGGGTCACCCCCCTCACCCTGGGGCAGGCGCTGGAGGAGATCCTGCCCGGGACCGTGACGGCCGAGGCGAACGACGAGGAGGCCGCGCCGGGCCTGCTCGCCCTGCTGGGCGACACCGGGCGCCCGCTGGTGATCGCCGTCCACGACGCCGTACGGCACGCCTGGATGCGACGCCTGCTGGAGGAGGCGCTGCGGGCCCGGCCGGACGCCGTGGTGGTCGAGACCGGGGTGCCCGGGACGCCCGCCGGGCGGCTCTACCTCGCCACCCACGGCAACTCGACGGCGTCGGCGCGGGCGGCGGCCCGCTGGCTCGCCGGCCGACCGCGATGACCACAACCGGAGAGACGTTCCCGCAGGTCACAGGCATCGGTAAAAATTAACTCCACGGCGGTCTCCGGGCATGGAAAAAATTGACGGGTCGCGAGTGCGCCCGTATTGTCCAGGCAATCGGGAACCAGGAGCAGCCCATGAAGCGACTCGCGGCGATCATGGCAGTGGCGTCGATCGCCACAGCCACCGCCTGCGGCACTACCGGGACGACGGAGACCGCCCGCACGGGCGGCGGCGTGTTCACCACGATCGACGGCAGCAAGCAGATCAACGCGAGCGCGCCGATCAACCCGTTCAACCCCGTCGGATCGGTCTTCTCGGGATACAACGGCATGGCGCTGGCGTGGCCCAAGAACGACCCCACCGATCCCAACCAGTTCTACCCGGCCATCGCCGGGAGCTGGACGACGTCCCCCGACCGGTCGCACGTCGACATCCACCTGCGGCCGGACGCCAAGTGGTCCGACGGCGTGCCCGTGACCAGCGAGGACGTGCGCGTCTCGATCGGTCTCGCCTATACCCAGGGCGGCACGGCGTACGCGCTGGACCCGAAGGCGGCCGGCGCCGCCGCCGACATCCAGGTCGTCGACCCCACCACGGTGCGGATCACGCAGGGGGCCAACCGCAGCTCGACGTTCCTCGCCAACCTGCTGTCGACCGTGGTCGTGCCCGCGCACGTCTTCGGCAAGCTCCTCCCCGCCGACTTCTGGCAGCTGCTCAAGACCGCCCAGCACGGACAGGGCGCGGTGGCCGAGAAGGCGAAGAGCGCGATCACCGGGCTGGCGGAGAAGGTCATCGCCTTCGACCCGGGCCACGACGTGTCGGCCGGGCCCTTCGTGCTGGAGCGGGTCAACCCGGGCGCGGCGCTGCTCACGCGCAACCCCTACTTCTACGACCGGCAGAAGATCGCGCCGGACAAGGTGAAGATCCTCAACTACACGGGCAACGAGCAGATCTGGAACTACCTGATCGCCGGGCGGCTGGACAACGCCCCCTTCACCTCCGTGCCCACCGCCGTCATGAACCGGATCCGCGAGGCCCGCGGCAGCAAGGTGATCAAGGGCTACTCGCCGGTCGCCGTCTCGCTCGCGTTCAACCAGGCGCACAAGCCGTACGACAACGTGCACGTGCGGCGGGCGCTGGCCTACCTGATCGACCGCGCCCAGGTCACGAGGATCGCCTCCCCGGAGGGCGGCACTCCCGCCGCCACCACCTCCGGCATCCACGCCCAGGCCGCCCGGGCCTGGCTCGGCTCCGGGTTCGACGGCCTGGAGCAGTATCGGACGAACCCCGCCAAGGCCGACGCCGAACTCAAGGCGGCGGGCATGACCAAGCGGAACGGCCGGTGGGCCATGCCGGACGGCAGCCCCTGGAAGGTCCGCATCCACGTGCCCGCGTCGTTCTCCGACTGGGTCGCCGCGGGCAAGTCGATCAGCAGCCAGCTCGCCGACCACGGCGTCGACGCGAGCGTGGTCACCGCCGCCGACTACACGCTCTACCTGGGCGAGCTGGCCGAGGGCAAGTACGACCTGGGACTGTGGCTGATCGGCCTCGGCCCGTCGCCGTACAACATCTTCCAGCGGCTGTTCGGCCAGGCGAACGGCTGGCAGATGTTCGGCGGGCGGCTGCGGCACGTGGCGCCCGGCACCGAGGGCAACTGGATGGGCGGCCCCGAGAAGGTCGACGCCGACGAGGCGGGGGTCGTCGACCCCGGCGAGCTGACCGGCAAGCTGAACTACGCGTCGCAGGAGGAGCAGAAGCGCATCGTCGGCGTCCTCGCCAAGGTCGCCAACGAGCAGCTTCCGGTCGTCCAGCTCTGGGACTACGTCAACACGCAGTTCGTCAACACCTCCCGCTACACGGCGTTCCCGCCCGACGACGACCAGGCCCTGCGGCTGTCGTCCGGCGTGTGGATGCAGCTCGGGATGATCAGGAAAGCGGAGAAGGGGCGGGCATGACGCAGACGGTCCCCGGGCGGCACCGGGCCGCCGCAATCGCCAGGAAGGTCGCGGGTCACGTCGTACGCGGCCTGGTCATGATCTGGGCCGTGGCCACGATCAGCTTCGTCATCATCCGGGAGATCCCCGGCAACCCCGTGCTCGGGCAGTACGAGAGCCTGATCCAGAAGGGCATGTCGCCCGAGCAGGCCGAGCGGGCCACCGCCGTCCTGTACGGCTTCCTGCCCACCGGCAACCTGTGGCAGCAGTACGTGGGCTACCTGGGCTCGCTGCTCCACTTCGACCTCGGGCGCTCGCTCAGCACGCCCGGCGTCGAGGTGACCACGCTGATCGGCCACGCGGCGCGCTGGACCGTGCTGCCGGTCCTCGCCGGCACGCTGCTCAGCTTCCTGCTCGGCGTGACCATGGGCGTGTACGCCGCGATCAAGCGGTCCGGCCGGCTCGGCGACGCGCTCGCCCTGTCGGGGTCGCTGCTGCACGGCGTGCCGGTGTACGTGATCGGCCTGCTCCTCACCGCGATCTTCGCCACGCTGTGGCCGATCATGCCGTCCGGCGGGCCGGTGGACGTCGAGTTCGTCCCCGGCCTCAACCCCGGATACATCGGCTCGCTGGTGCACCACGCCGTGCTGCCGGTGGTGACGTACACCCTCGCGAGCTACGGCGGGTGGATCCTCGCCATGAAGTCGAACGTGGTCGCCGTGCTCGGCGACGACTTCATCCTCGCGGCGGAGCTGCGCGGCCTGCGGCGCGGCATCGTGTTCCGGTATCTCGCGCGCAACGCGATCCTGCCGCTGTTCACGATCCTCGCCCTGTCGATCGGCATGCTCTTCGGCGGCTCGATCTTCATCGAGCAGATCTTCAACTACCCGGGCCTCGGCCTGCTGCTCGTCAACAGCATCAGCAGCCGCGACTACGCCCTGATGGGCGGCACGTTCCTGGTGATCACGGTGGGCATCGTCGTCGCCAACATCGTCGCCGACCTGCTGTACACGGTGATCGACCCCCGGGTCAGGAGCGGAGGCGCGGCATGACCGTCATCGTCAACCCCGCCGGGCCTCCGGCGGCGCCGCCCGCCGAGACCACCCGGGCCACGCTGCGGCGCAACTTCTGGCGCGGCGTGTGGCGGGTGCTGCGGCGCAAACCCAGCCGGATGGCCGGAGTGGTCATCGTCGCCCTGTTCGCGCTCATGGGCGTGGCCGGGCCGCTGCTCTACCCCGCCCAGCTGCCGCGCGACGACAACGCCCTCTACGCGCCGCCGAGCCTCGCCCACCCCTTCGGCACCGACTTCGAGGGCACCGACGTGCTCGCCCTCGTGATCACCGGCGCGCGGTACGTGCTACTCACGGGTCTCGCCACGGCCGTCATCACGGTCGCGCTCGGCACCGCCATCGGGCTGTTCGCGGGTTTCCACCGCGGCCGGTGGGACACCGTGCTGATGCGGCTGACCGACATGAACCTCGCCATCCCCGGCCTGCCGCTGCTGCTCGTGCTGTCCACCGTGTGGAAGTTCGAGAGCCCGCTGGAGATGGGCCTGGTGCTCGGGGTGCTCGGCTGGGGCGGCATCGCCCGCGCCGTGCGGTCGCAGACGCTGTCGCTGCGCGAGCGCGGCTTCATCGAGGCCGCCCGCGGGCTCGGCCTGCCGACCCGGCACATCATCGGCCGTGAGCTGCTGCCGAGCATGGCGCCGTACATCGCGATGAACATGCTGATCGCCGTCACCGGCGCGGTGTACGCCCAGGTCGGCCTGTTCTTCCTCGGCGTGCTGCCGTTCGAGTCCAACAACTGGGGCGTGATGCTCAACCTCGCCGTCTTCAACGGCGGCGCGCTCACCACCCCGGCCGCGCTGCCGTACCTGATGGCCCCGCTGATCGCGATCCTGCTGCTCACGCTCGGCATCGTGCTGATCGTCGACGCGATGGACGAGATCTTCAATCCCCGCCTGCGGGAGGAGTAGCCCCTATGACCGCTCAACCGGCCACACCTCACGCGGCAGCACCGGGGGTCCGCATCCGGGACCTCACGGTCGTCTACAAGACCCCGGCGGGCGAGCTGCCCGCCGTCCGCGGCGTCGACCTCACCCTCGCCCCCGGCACGATCACCGGTGTCGTCGGCGAGTCGGGCTCGGGCAAGTCGACCCTCGCGCTCTCGCTGCTCAACGCCGTGCAGCCGCCCGGCAGGATCGCGGCGGGCAGCGTCGAGATCGACGGGCTCGGCGACGTGCTGACGCTGCGCGGCGAGGACCTGCGCCGCGCCCGCGGACGCGAGGTCGGCTACGTCTTCCAGGCCGCGCAGAACTCGCTGAACCCGCTCAAGACCATCGGCAAGCAGCTGCTCGACCTCGGCCGCTCCCACGACGTGGAGGACCTGCGGGCGCTGGTGCGCGACGCCCGGGAGCTGCTGGCCCGCATGGGCATGGACGGCGCCCGGGTGCTCGACTCCTACCAGCACGAGCTGTCCGGCGGCATGCGCCAGCGGGTCGGCATCATGCTCGCGCTCGTCCTGAACGCCAAAGTCGTCGTTCTGGACGAGCCGACCACCGCCCTCGACATGATCACGCAGGCGACGATCCTGCGGATCATCCGGGAGGTCCACGAGGAGCGGGCGCTCACCACCCTCGTCATCACCCACGACGTCGGCGCGGTCGCCGAGGTCGCCGACGACCTCGCCGTCATGTACGGCGGTCGGGTCGTCGAGCACGGGCCGGTGACCGAGGTGCTCGGCGACGCCCGCCACCCGTACACGCGGGGCCTGATCCGGGCGATCCCGCGCCTCACGGGCGACCTGTCCCTCGCCCGGGCGCTGCCCGGGCGCCCGCCGACGCTCGGCACGCTGCCCGCGCAGGGCTGCGTGTTCCGCGAGCGCTGCGAGCGGCGCATGGACATCTGCGAGACGGACGACCCCGCCGCCGTCACCCACGACGGCCGTACGGTCGCCTGCCACGCCACCGGCCGCCCCCTGGAGCTGGTCGGACGAGAGGAGCTCGTGTGATCACGGGAACCGGGATCTCCAAGACCTTCCGCCAGCGCGGCGGCGTGCTCGGCGCCCGCGAGGTGCCGGCGCTGCGCGACGTCGACTTCGCCGTCGAAAGGGGCGGAGCCGTCTCGTTCATCGGCGAGTCGGGCAGCGGCAAGACCACCCTCGGCCGGATCATCGCGGGCCTGGAGACCCACGACGCCGGCGAGATCGTCATCGACGGGGTGCCGATGTCGTCCCTGAGCCACCGGCGGCGCCAGCCGTACTTCCGCCGGGTCCAGCTCATCCACCAGGACCCCTACTCGGCGCTCAACCCCACGCGGACCATCCACCAGGCCCTGGAGGCCCCGCTGGCGCTGCGCGCCCGCCAGACGGGCCGCCCGAGGTCGTGGATCGACAGCCGGGCGCAGGAGCTGCTGTCGATGGTCGGGATCGACCCCGGCTACGTGCTGCCGCGCTACCCGCACCAGCTGTCCGGCGGCATGCGCCAGCGCGTGGTGATCGCCCGCGCGCTCACCATGGACCCCGAGGTCCTGGTCGCCGACGAGGCCGTCTCGATGATCGACGTGTCCCTGCGGCTGGGCATCCTCGCGCTGCTCAAGGACCTGCGCGAGCGGCTCGGCGTCGGCGTGCTGTTCATCACCCACGACATCGCCACCGCCCGCTACATCGGCGACGACGGCGAGTTGTACGTGCTCTACCGGGGGCAGGTGGTGGAGCGTGGCGCCACCGAGAAGATCATCGCCGACCCCGTCCACCCGTACACGCAGTCGCTGCTGTCGGCGATCCCGGTCCTACATGGCCTGGAGCAGCCAGGGGCCGAGCGGGTCGTGCCGAAGGAGCCGCAGGGGGAGGGGCCTCCCGGCGGGTGCCTGTTCGTCCCGCGCTGCCCGTTCAGCACCGAACGCTGCGAGCAGGAGACCCCCGTCCTGGGCCGCGACGGCGGGCCCGGGCAGGAGACCGAGCAGGAGCACGCCTGCTTCCACCCCAGGCGGCGTAGCGTGATCCCGGTGGGGGTGGGTGAGTGACGCCGGCCCGGGCGGAGGTGGTCACGGTGAAAGTGGTCACGGTGGAGGCGGCCGAGGTGGACGAGCGGCTGGAGCGCCTGGCCGCCGCCGCGCTCTGGGCCGACGCCGACGACGCCGCGCTGCTCGTACGGCGGCTCGCCGCCCCGCCGCCGGGCCGCGAGTGGACCGTCCTGGCCGTGCCCGCCCCGGACGCCGGGCCGCAGGGGGCGGTGTTCGTGTCGATCGGCGCGGACGGCGCCGGGCACGTCGACCTGATCGCCGTCGACCCCGCCGCGCGGAGCCGGGGGATCGGCCGGGCGCTGGTCGCCGCCGCCGAGGAGTGGATGCGGGCCAAGGGCGCGACCGAGGCGAGGTTCGCCGGCAACGCGCCCTGCTACGCCTGGCCGGGCATCGACGTGCGCTACACCCCGGCGGCCTGCCTGGCCGAGAGCTTGGGCTACGAGCGCTACCGCGTCGCCTGGAACATGACCGCCGACCTCCCGGCCCGCTACGACGAGGCCGGGCACGAGGCCGACCTGGCGAGGCTCGACGCCGCCGGGGTGACGGTCGCGGCCGCGCCCGCGGGGGAGCGGAGCGGCGTCGTCGCCTTCGTCCGCGAGCAGTGGAACGACGCGTGGGCCTGGGAGGCCGAGCAGGCGACCGGTCTGCACTACGCCGCCCGCGACGGGGAGATCCTCGGCTTCGCCGCCTGGGGCGCCAGGCCGCTGTGGTTCGGCCCGATGGGGACGGCGGAGGCCGCCCGCGGCCTCGGCGTCGGCCGGGTGCTGTTGCGCCGCTGCCTGGCCGAGCAGGCCGCCGCCGGGCTGACCTCGGCGCAGATCGGCTGGGTGGGCCCGCTGCGGTTCTACTCCCGGGCGGTCGCCGCCCGCGCCGAGCGCGTCTTCTGGCTCTACCGCCGCCACCTCGGCTGATGCCCGCGCCGATACCAGGGCCGATACCGGTGCGTCCCGCCCGGCGGCTCACCGGATGGGCCGGTGGGGCCGGTTCAGCCGTACAGCAGATCACCCTCCGGTGGCCCCGGCGGGGGGCACAGCCCGCGGGGGTCGCGCCCGGCCTCCAGGTGCGCGCGCAGCGAGCCCGAGCCCCACAGCAGGTCGAGGAACGGGTCGCAGGCGAAGTCGTCCGGATAGAGGGTGCGCAGCTCGTGCAGCAGGGACACCCCGGTCAGCACCGGCCGGAAGGCCCCGCGATCGGTCACGTGAAGCTGGACGCCGCGCACCGGCACACCCGCGTGCCTACCGTACGCCGGGGTGAACGACGTGTCGCGGAAGCGCACGCCCGGCAGGCCGAGACCGTTCAGCGCGGCGGCGAGCCGCCCGTCCGCGTACGGCGCGCCGACCAGCTCGAACGGCCGGGTCGTGCCCCGGCCCTCCGCGGCGTTCACGCCCTCCAGCAGCCCGGTGCCGGGATAGACCAGCGCGGTGTCGAGAGTCGGCATGTTGGCCGACGGCATCACCCAGGGCAGCCCGGTCCGGTCGAAATGCCATTCCCGGCGCCAGCCCTCCATCGGCACGACCTCCAGCGCGGTGCCGGCCACGCGGTTGGCGGACAAGGCGATCTCGCCCGGCGTGAGCCCGTGCCGGAGCGGCAGCGCGGCGCGGCCGACGAAGCTCGCGAAGGCGGGGTCGAGCACCGGGCCCTCGGCCACCGCGCCGCCGATCGGGTTGGGCCGGTCGAGCACGGTGAAGGGCAGCCCGAGGCGGGCCGCCGACCCCATCAGGTCGCACATCGTCCACACGTAGGTGTAGAACCGGGCACCCACGTCGGCCATGTCGAAGACCAGCGCCTCCACCCCGGACGCCGCGACGAGCGCGTCCAGGTCGGCGCCCGTACGGCCGTAGGTGTCGGTCACGGGCAGGCCGGTGACGGGATCGGCCGCGGCGGCCTCGCCGCCGCCCGCCTGCGCCGTGCCGCGCAGCCCGTGTTCGGGACCGAAAAGCGTGGTCACGCGCGTCCCCGCGGCCAGCAGGGCCGGTGCGGCGGGGGTCAGATCGGGCAGGACTCCGGTGGGGTTGGTGACGAGGCCCACCCGCTCCCGCCCGGTCCGGGGCGCGGCCACCAGCCGTTCCAGTCCCGTACGCACGCGATCCATCAGTACAAGGCACTCCGAAGCTGAGGAACCATGACGCACTCACTCGCCGCTCTCGCCACCGAACAGAGCGATCCCCGCTACAGCGGAATCGACACCCTGCCGACGGAGGAGATCGCGCGCCTGATGAACGCCGCCGATGCCGCCGTCCCCGCCGCGGTGGGCCAGGCGGTCCCGGCGATCTCCGCGGCCGTCGATGCGATCGCCGCCCGGATGGCGGGCGGCGGCAGGCTGCTCTACGTCGGCGCGGGCACCTCGGGGCGGCTCGCGGTGCTCGACGCGTCGGAGTGCCCGCCGACCTTCGGCACCCACCCCGACCTGGTGCAGGGCATCATCGCGGGCGGCGAGGCCGCGCTGGTGCGCTCCGTCGAGGGCGCCGAGGACGACGCCGAAGCGGGCGCCGCCGTGATCCGCGACAAGAGCGTCGGCCCGCTCGACTCGGTCGTCGGCATCTCCGCCAGCGGGCGCGCGCCGTACGTCGTCGGCGCGGTCGAGGAGGCCCGCCGGCGCGGCGCGCTGACCGTGGGCCTGGCCTGCAACACCGGCACCCCGCTCGCCCTGGCCGCCGAACGGGCGATCGAGGTCATCGTGGGGCCGGAGGTCGTCACCGGCTCGACCCGGCTCAAGGCGGGGACGGCCCAGAAGCTGGTGCTCAACATGATCTCCACGATCACGATGATCAGGTCGGGCCGCACGTACGGGAACTTCATGGTCGACGTCGTGGCCAGCAACTCCAAGCTCGTCGACCGGGCGGCCCGCATCGTCTCCGACATCACCGGCGCGGAGGTGCCGGACGCCCGGGAGGTGCTGGAGCACGCCGGGCGCGACGTGAAGACGGCCGTGGTGATGATCGAGCGCGGGGTCGGGGCCGACGACGCGAGGGCGCTGCTCGCCGTGCACGGCGACCGGCTCGGCCCGGCGCTGCGCGGCGCCTGACCGGACGCGAAAGGTGACCCTGTGCCTTACTTTGTAAAGGCGTCCGGGTTGGACGAGATCCTGCACGCCGCCGTACCCGGGGTCGCTTCGGCGGCGGTCGCCGTGATCGCCCTGGACGGGCGCACGGTCGCCGCGGCCGCCGTGGGGGAGGCCGTGCGGTACGCCGGACCCTCCGAAGAGCCCCTGTACGGGCTGGATTCCGGGCGGCCCTCCGTCGTGATGGACGCGCTCTTCGACATCGCCTCGCTGACCAAGATGTTCACGGCGGCGGTGGTGGTCTCGCTGGCCCAGGAGGGCGCGCTCGGCCTCGACGAGCCGGTGGCCGCGCGGCTGCCCCGGTTCTACGGGCACCGGCCCGGGATCACCGTACGGCACCTGCTGACGCATTCGGCCGGCCTGCCCGCGAGCCGGCGGGTGGAGAGGGAGCCGGAGGAGGCCCGCTGGGACCTGGTGCTCTCGACCCCGGCGCAGATGCCGCCGGGCACCCACCTCTACTCGGACGTCGGCATGATCACGGCCGGGCGGGTGGCGGAGGCCGCCGGAGGCGCGCCGCTGGACGCGCTCGTGCGCGAGCGGGTCACCGGGCCGCTCGGGCTCGGCGCCACGACGTACGGGCCGGTCGAGCCGGAGCGGGCCGTCGCGACCGAGTTCAAGCCGGAGCGAAGCGCCGCCGGTTGCGTCAGAGGTGAGGTGCACGACGAGACGGCCCACGCGCTGGGCGGCGTGACCGGCCACGCCGGGCTGTTCTCCACCGCCGCCGAGCTCGTCCGCTTCGGCGAGGCGCTGCGCACCGGCGGCGGCCCGATCCTGTCTCCCGAGTGGACCGCCGAGATGCTGCGCGACCAGGGCGTCCCGCCCGCCGCCTTCCGGCAGGGGCTCGGGGTGCGGATCGGCGACCCGGCCATCGTCGGCCCTCTCACCGGCGCGTTCGGCCATTCGGGCTTCACCGGCACGTCGCTGGTGGTCGACCCCGCCCGCCGCCTGACCGTCGTGCTGCTCACCAACAACGTGCATCCCCTGCGCGGACGGCCCGGCATCCGCGACCTGCGGCACGCCGTCGCCGCCGAGGCCCTGCGCCTGGCGGGCTGAGCAGGCCGACGTTTAATCCTCCTTCTCTGGGTCAGCAGGAAGATCGATCCGCCTCCAGAGGGAGAGAACCGTGATGACGACCGCGCATCAGACCGGCCGGCGATTGGAAGGCACGGCCCGGAGGGCGGCCGACCACCCCGCCCTGGAAAAACTCGCCAAGGTCGGCTTCGCCGCCCGAGGCGTCCTGTACGCCATCATCGGCCTGGTCGCGCTCCAGATCGCCTTCGGCGGCGGCGGGGAGGCCGACAAGAGCAGCGCGCTCCAGATCGTGCGCGACTCGCCCCTGGGCGACCCCCTGCTGTGGCTCATGGCGGTCGGCCTGGCCGCGCTGGCGATCTGGCAGATCTCCGAAGCCGTCTGGGGCCGGCCCGAGGCCAGGGAGCGGGTGGAGGCCGTGGCCAGGGCCGTCGTCTACGCCGCCCTCGTCTACTCCATGGTGGCGCTGCTCACCCAGAACAAGGCCGCCGCCTCGTCCGACAGCCAGTCGCAGGACGCGACCAAGGCGCTGTTCGACCTGCCCGGCGGGCAGTTCCTGGTGGGCCTGCTGGCTCTCGGCGTGATCGCCCTCGGCGTGTACTGGATCTACGAGGGCTGGACCGAGAAGTTCATGCGGGACATGCACGTGACCGAGCCCCGCGCCCGCGGTGTCGTGGTCAAGCTCGGCAAGGCCGGCTACATCGCCCGCGGCGTCATCGCCCTCGCCGCCGGCGCCCTGATCGGCCAGGCGGCCCTCACGTACGACCCGGACAAGGCGGCCGGCATCGACGACGCGCTCAAGGCGCTCGCCGACACCCCGGCCGGCCCGTGGCTGCTGGTCGTGGTCGCGATCGGCCTGGTGCTGTTCGCCGTCTACTGCTTCGCGGAGGCCCGCTGGCACCGGGTGTGAGCGGATCCATCGAGGGGGCCGGTTGCGCGCTGGGGGGCGCGCCGCCGGCCCTCGGCATGACAGCGGTGACGGGCGGCGCCCTCAGGCCGTCGCCCCGGAAGCGCCGTGGCGCAGGCCGTCCACGAGCAGGTCGATCACCCGTCCGGCCTGCTCGCGCTGCGCGGGCTCGCCGGCGGCGAGGCAGGCGCCGTTCATGCCGGTGAGCACGTCCTCGGCCGCCACGTCCCGCCGGAACACCCCGGCGGCGGCGCCTGCCTCGATCAGCGTGCCGATCGCGCCGACCAGCCGGTCACGGCTGTGGGCGTACGGGTTGGCGCCGGCGGCGATCACCGCGCGGAGCGCGTCCGCCATGCCCCGCTTGGTGGCGAGGTAGTCGGCGAAGCGGTCCATCCAGGTGCGCAGCGCCACGTCCGGTGGCATCTCCTCCAGCAGCCCGGCCGCCGCGTCGCACAGCTTCGCCAGTTCGTTGCGGTAGGCCGCCTCGATCAGCGCCTCCCTCGTGGGGAAGTGGCGGTAGAGCGTGCCGATGCCGACGCCCGCCTCCTTCGCGATCGCGTCGAGCGTGACGTCCGGCCCCTCCTGGGAGAACGCCCGTACGGCGACGTCGAGCAGCCGCTCGCGGTTGCGCCGGGCGTCGGCGCGCAACGGCTTGACTCCGGTCGGTCGAGCGGGGGTGGACACGGCTCCTCCACGGCGCGGGTTGCTAACCGGAGGAAGCTCCGGTTAGAGTCGCAGTCGTACCGGAGGTTCCTCCGGTTTGTTCTGATTGTAGCGGCCCGGACTCCCAGGGGGCCCGCGCCGCCGTACGGGACGGGGAACGAACATGACTCGGAACACGACTGGGAACACGCGCGTCACCACGCCGTTCACCGCCGGCTCCACCGCCGCCGAGGTGATCGAGGGCGTCGACCTGCGCGGACGGCGGGCGGTCGTGACCGGCGGCGCGTCGGGCATCGGCGTCGAGACCGCGCGGGCGCTGGCCGCCGCGGGAGCCGAGGTGACGATCGCGGTCCGCGACCTCGGCGCGGGCAAGCGGGTCGCCGACGACCTCGCCCTCGCCACCGGCAACGCCCGGGTGCGGGTGGCACCGCTCGACCTGATTGACCAGGCGTCGGTCGCGGCCTTCACCGCGACCTGGGAGGGGCCGCTGCACATCCTGGTCAACAACGCGGGCGTGATGGCCTCGCCAGAGGCGCGCACCCCCGAGGGCTGGGAGTCGCAGTTCGCCACCAACCACCTCGGGCACTTCGCGCTCGCCGCCGGCCTGCGCCCGGCGCTCGCGGCGGCCGGCGGCGCCCGCGTCGTGTCGGTCAGCTCCAGCGCCCACCTGCGCTCGCCGGTCGTCTTCGACGACATCCAGTTCCGGGAGCGCCCGTACGACCCGTGGCTGGCCTACGGGCAGTCCAAGACCGCCAACGTGCTGTTCGCGGTCGAGGCGGGCAGGCGCTGGGCCGGTGACGGCATCGTCGTCAACGCGCTCATGCCCGGCGCGATCCCGACCAACCTCCAGCGGCACGTCACCGAGGAGGAGCTCCAGCGTATGCGCGCCCAGATGGGCGGCGACGGCCCCGCCTGGAAGACACCCGAGCAGGGCGCGGCCACGTCGGTGCTGCTCGCGGCCTCGCCGCTGGTGGAGGGCGTCACCGGGCGATACTTCGAGGACTGCCAAGAGGCCGAACCGCATCGCCCGGGGACCCGCCGCGGCGTGGCCGAGTACGCGCTCGACCCGGAGGCGGCCACCCTCCTCTGGCAGGTGTCGGCCGACCTGCTCGACCTCTGACCCCGACATCGCCGGGAGGTGTCAGGGCCGCGGGGGAGCGTCCTCCGAAGGGCCGTCGCCCGCGGTCAGCCTGCGGTGATCGCGGGGTGACATGCCGTAGGCGGCGCGGAAGGCCCGGCTGAAGGTCGCGGCATCGGCGAAGCCCCACCGGGTGGCGATGTCCTGGATCTGACGGGAACGCTGCCGGGGATCGGCGAGATCGCGGTGGCACTGTTCCAGCCGGCAGCGGCGGATCCAGGCCGCCACGGTGACGCCCTGCTCCTCGAAGAGCTTGTACAGGTGCCGGACGGAGATCTGGTGGGCCGCGGCGATCGTGGCGGGGGTGAGGTCCGGGTCGCCGAGCCGCTTCCGGACGAAGTCGTGGATCAGCGACAGCAGGGCCTGGCGTCGCGATTCGGGTGACAGCAGCGCGGTGGCCTCCAGCCGGTCGGCGCAGGCCGCCGCCACCAGGTCGAAGGTGACGGCGGCCACCGTCTGCGCGTCACGGGGCGTGAGCCCGTCGGCGTTGTCCGCCAGGTGCTTGAGATGCCCGGCCAGGACGCCGGTGATGCCGTGCCGGACGGGGATCGGCGTGGCGGTGAGCTGCCCGACCATGTCGGACCGCAGCCCGAGCGCGGCCCGGGGGAACTGGACGATCAGTGACCTGGCCGGTTCGTCGGCGGAGCCCCGCCACCCCCCGAACGGCCGGGAGGAGTCGATGAGGAGCAGCTGCCCCGCCTGGAAGGCGGCATCCCGTCCCGCCTGCGTCATGCGGCCACGGCCGCTGAGCACAAGATGCAACTGGAAGACCTCCGGATCCGACTGCCGGATGAGCTTCGCGGGCCGGCTCGCCTGCAGCAGGCAGTGGCTCATCAGCGAGAACTGCAGTGCGCCGAGGCCGAACACCTGCGCCGATCCGTTGAAACGGGCGGGATGGTCGGTGGCCAGCCGCACCGGCACAAGCGTCCTCGACATGGTGTCGTTCCAGAAGGTGAACCGGTCCGGCACGGCCATGTCTCTGGTGCTCCACGCGATTTTCATGTGTCTCCTCGGCTGGGCGTCGTTATGGAATGGCTGCTTCCTCCGCCGCGAAGCACCTCCGCCATGCGCTGTGAATTCGATCAAGCCTGCACAGGAAAACAGCAGGATGATGACTTGGTGACAAGACAAAGTCAAGATCACGCCCGTGGCGGGGAAGTCGCGGTGCGTGAGAACGTAAACTCGTCCGTAGGCCGGCGGGCCTGCCCGGCCGCCCTGAGTCACGTCCTCGCTGCGCCGGACGCGTGTAGGGATGAAACGGTCCGAAGTCGTGATCAGGCGGCTGAATACCGTAGCGGCCCTGACAGGATTCGACGAATCCTCCCCTGGGGTTTTGAGCCCCACGTCCGCCGCCGAATCATTTCTTACGGAGGTGCCGTACTCACTGCCGGAGGCGACCGCCCTGGTGAGAGATTGGCGTGCCCTGGATCTGCGGACAATCAGGAAACTGCGCTTCATCAAGAACATGCGCATGCCGCTCTACGTCATCGAGAAATCGCTGCCCCGCGGGGACGTCAAGTTCGCGATCCAGAACTGGCTGCGCCTGTCAAGGGCCCTGCCCTGACCGCTAGGGCTCTCATCCAGGGTGATGCCGGTCCGACCTCTGACCCTGACCTCTGGCGTTGGCCTCGCGGGGAGGTGTCAGGGCCGCGGGGGAGCGTCCTCCGAAGGGCCGTCGCCCGCGGTCAGCCTGCGGTGATCGCGGGGTGACATGCCGTAGGCGGCGCGGAAGGCCCGGCTGAAGGTCGCGGCATCGGCGAAGCCCCACCGGGTGGCGATGTCCTGGATCTGACGGGAACGCTGCCGGGGATCGGCGAGATCGCGGTGGCACTGTTCCAGCCGGCAGCGGCGGATCCAGGCCGCCACGGTGACGCCCTGCTCCTCGAAGAGCTTGTACAGGTGCCGGACGGAGATCTGGTGGGCCGCGGCGATCGTGGCGGGGGTGAGGCCGGGGTCGCCGAGCCGCTTCCGGACGAAGTCGTGGATCAGCGACAGCAGGGCCTGGCGTCGCGATTCGGGTGACAGCAGCGCGGTGGCCTCCAGCCGGTCGCCGAAGGTGGCCGCGATCAGGTCCAGGGTGACGGCGGCCACCGTCTGCGCGTCACGAGAGGTGAGCCCGTCGGCGTTGTCCGCCAGGTGCTTGAGGTGCCCGGCCAGGACGCCGGTGATGCCGTGCCGGACGGGGATCGGCGTGGCGGTGAGCTGCCCGACCATGTCGGACCGCAGGCCGAGCGCGGCCCGGGGGAACTGGACGACCAGTGATGTGGCCGGTTCGTCGGCGGAGCCCCGCCACCCTTCGTAGGGCCGGGAGGAGTCGATGAGGAGCAGTTGCCCCGCCTGGAAGGCGGCATCCCGTCCCGCCTGCGCTAAGCCGCCGGCGCCGACGAGAACAAGGTGCAACTGGAAGACCTCCGGATCCGACTGCCGGATGAGCCGCGCGGGCCGTTGCGCCAGCAGCCTGTGATGACTCATCGTCGTCAGCTGCACCGCGCCGAGGTCGAAGACGCACGCTGACGCGGCGAAGCGGGCGGGATGGTCGGTGGCCAGCCATGAGTGCACAAGCGCCCGCGACATGGTGTCGTACCAGAAGGCAAACCGATCCCGGACGGCCAGATCTTCGGTGTCCCACCTGAGAACTCTCATCTTGTCCCCCGTCGTATGTCGTCGCAGGAACGTTCCGCAAGGCCAAGGAACCACAGGGACGATTCCGGCTTATCGATCATGCTTGAGGCACGTCCGAGTGTATCGACGGCCATCAGGGTCCTGCGGGGTCTGGGGCGCCCCAACGACTGGCCGATCGGTCAGTTAAGGTGTCTCCCATGGCACGCGCAACCACGACGCGCGCGGACATCCTCGACTCGGCCGTGCGGCTGTTCGCCGCCCACGGCTTCCGTGGCACCTCCCTGCAGGACATCGCCACGGACGCGGGCTGCTCCAAGGCGTCCCTGCTGTACCACTTCACCAACAAGGACGCGATCCTGACCGAGCTGCTGGCGCCCGTGGGGCCGGAGTTCGCCGAGCTGGAAGGGCGGCTCGCCGGGCTGCGCGGTGAGGAGGCGGCCCGTGCCGCCGTCACCGGGCTCGTCGACCTGTCCCTGCGCTTCCGGCTCCAGGTGAAGATCCTCCTGCAGGACGTCGACGCGCTGATCAACCGGCCGGAGCTGCCCGCCGCCGACCACATCGTCGAACGGCTCACCGAGGCCCTGTCGGGCCGCTCGGACGCCCCCCAGGCCCGCGTCTGGGCCTGGATGGCGATGCTCGGGATCATCCTGACCAGCGCCAGTGAATGCGCGATCCCCGAAGAGACACTGCGCGCGGAACTGACCCGCGGCGCGTTGCGGACGCTCGGTCTGCCGACCGGCTGACCCTCCCCGAGAAAGAGATCTCTGTGGCAACCCTGCTGTACCGGCTGGGCCGGTTCTCCTTCCGCAGGCGCGGGCGCGTCGCCGCCCTGTGGCTGCTCCTGCTGGTGGTCCTGGGCCTGGCCGCCGCGGCCTTCCACGGCCCGGCCGGCGACAAGTTCTCGATGCCCGGCACCGAGTCGCAGCGGGCGCTGGACGCCCTGGCCAAGGAGTTCCCGCAGGCGAGCGGTGCCACCGGGGCCATCGTGGTCGCCGCTCCGCAGGGCCGGAAGCTCGCGCCCGCCGCGGTCGCGCCCGTGGTCAAGGAGGCCGCCGCCATTCCCGGCGTCGTCGCCGCCATGGACCCGTTCCGGACCGGCGCCGTTTCTCCCGACGGCCGCTACGCCCTGGTCCAGGTGCAGTTCGCCCACGCGGTCGAGGACGTGACCGACGCCCAGCGCGAGGCGTACCTCAAAGCCGGCTCCTCGGCGGCGGGGCTGCGGGTCGAGCACGGCGGCGAGATCCTGAAGGCCGCGCCGGAGGTCGGCGGGTCGGAAGGGATCGGCGTCGTGATCGCCGCCGTGGTGCTGATCGTCACCTTCGGCTCGCTGGTGGCCGCCGGGATGACCCTGCTGAACGCGCTGATCGGCGTGGGCGCCGGCATGGGCGGGCTGTTCGCGCTCAGCGGCGTCGTCGAGCTGACCTCCGTCACCCCGGTGCTGGCGCTGATGCTGGGCCTGGCCGTCGGCATCGACTACTCGTTGTTCATCACCTCCCGCTACCGCCAGTTCCTCGCCGAGGGAGTCGAACCCGCCGAGGCCGCGGGCCGGGCGGTCGGCACCGCCGGATCGGCGGTCGTGTTCGCCGGGGCCACCGTGGTCATCGCGCTCGCCGGCCTGTCGGTCGTCGGCATCCCGTTCCTCAGCGTGATGGGCCTGGCCGCCGCGGGCACCGTGGCCGTCGCCGTCCTGGTCGCCCTCACGCTGCTGCCGGCCTTCCTGTCGTACGCCGGGGCCCGAGTGCTGCCCCGCAGGCAGCGCACCGGAGACGACGCGGGCGCGGCCGGCCGCGGCTTCGGCTACACCTGGGGACGGCTGGTCACCCGGCTGCGCGTGCCGATCCTGGTGGCCGGCGTCCTCGCCCTGGGCGCGCTCACGCTGCCGGCCCAGGACCTGCGCCTGGCCCTGCCCGACGCCGGCACCGCCGCCCCCGGCACCCCGGCCCGCGAGGCGTACGACCTGACCAGCGAGGGATTCGGCGAGGGCTTCAACGCCCGCCTGATCGCCGTGGTCTCCGCCGCCGACCGCGCGGCCACGACCGCCGCCGCCGGGCGGGCCGCGCAGCTGATCCAGCAGACCCCCGGCGTGCTGGCCGTGGCCCCGCCGCAGCCGAACGCCGCGGGCACCACCGCGCTGCTGACCATCATCCCCAAGGCCGGGCCCACCGCCGCGGCCACCGAGGACGCCGTCCACGCCATCCGGGCCAAGGTCGCCGGCATCGGCGGTGCCGAGATCGCCGTCACCGGCGCCACGGCCGTCGGCATCGACGTCTCCGACAAGCTCGCCGACGCCATGCCGGTGTACCTGCTGCTGGTGGTCGGCCTGTCGGTGCTGCTGCTGATGCTGGTCTTCCGGTCGATCCTCGTCCCGGTGAAGGCCGCGCTGGGCTTCCTGCTCACCGTCGGCTCGACCTTCGGCATCACCGTGGCGATCTTCCAGCAGGGTCACCTGGCCGGCCTGCTGGGCGTGGACGTGCCGGGCCCGCTGGTCAGCTTCCTGCCGATCCTGCTCATCGGCATCCTGTTCGGCCTGGCCATGGACTACGAGGTGTTCCTGGTCTCGCGGATGCGCGAGGACTACGTGCGCGGCGACGCTCCCCGCCAGGCGACGATCAACGGCATGGGGCACAACGCGCGGGTCGTCACCGCCGCGGCGCTGATCATGACGGCCGTGTTCGGCGGGTTCGTGTTCATGAACGATCCGATCATCAAGTCGATGGGCTTCGCACTGGCCGTCGGCGTGCTCGTCGACGCCTTCGTGGTCCGGATGACCCTCGTCCCCGCCGTGATGTCCATGCTCGGCCGCGCAGCGTGGTGGCTGCCCCGCGCCCTGGACCGGGCGCTGCCCGACCTCGACGTCGAGGGCGAGCGCCTGCGCCACCACCTCACCGCCGCCGAGCCCCCGGAGCGGGCCGGGGTGTCCTGACGCACCACCCGGCGTGCCCGTGCCCGCACCGGCCGGGTACATGCGAACGCCCCCGGCGGCCCTGGAGATCAGGGCCGCCGGGGGCGTCACAGGCGTCCTACGCGCTCTTGCGCCGCTGCTCCCTCAGGATGGCGAGGCGCTCGTTGAGCACCTCCTCAAGGTCCTCGATCGAACGGCGCTCGAGAAGCATGTCCCAGTGGGTCCGCGGCGGCTTCGCCTTCTTCTGCTGCGGCTGCTCCGCGTCCACCCGCAGCGCGGGACTGCCGCAGTGACGGCACTCCCAGGTCGTCGGGATTTCGGCCTCGACGGCGAGCGGGACGGTGGTGAGATGGCCCTTCGGGCACGTGTAGGTCACCTCCTGGCGAGGCGCCAGATCGGTGTTGCGGTCGTTCTCGTAGCTGGTCGCGCCGAGCCGGGTACCGCGAAGTGCACGCTCGCCCATGTTCTTAAGCCTCCTGAGGTCCCCGCCTTCGAGGGGGTTCGTTCGCCACCGCGTACAACGCCTGATACCGTGAAGGGATTCCCAGCCGAGACCTGATCCAATCGCGCTTTTTCCGTCCCACTGGTCCCAGCTGTGCGGTATAAAGCGCGCCCACCAGATCGAGTCAGACCGCGGACTGATACCGGAGAGGCAGGATCTCGGTTATCGGGTGGCCCTGCTCGGCCGCCTCGGCGAGCCGTACCACGTCGACGCGGTCGCCTCCGGGACCGATGAGCTCCCGCTGGCGCAGCGCCTGGCCGTACCTGTAGCCCTTCGTCCGCAGATGGCGATGGAGAACGGGGAAGAGGACACAGACCCCGGCCGTCGGGTGGGTGCACACCCCCTCTCTGTGCTCCCGGACGAGCTCCGCGCCGCGCCCGGCCGCGACGATCTCCATGAGGTCGGCGAGCGTCAGATGCTCACGACCGGTGAGTTCGGCCGCGGCCCGGAGGACCTGGTCATGGCGGCACTTCATGATCTCGTCCCAGACGCTTTCCGGGACGTCGGGAAACGTAAGCTCGCGGCGCATGGCCGGGGTGCCGGCGAGAACGTCGCCGAGCCGGCAGCGGGCGAACCGCGCCTCGCCCTCAGGACCGGGCGTGGACATGATCGGGTCCGCCGCAGGCCCGGGCGGCCGGTCGAGGACGACCCCCAGCTCCGCCATGCGGCTGGTCGCGTCCAGACCCAGGGATTCGGTCGCGGAGAGTTCGAGGTATCGCGGCATGAGCCGGGCCAGAAGGTCGTCCTTGTGCACCTTCCAGCGCCAGGCCGGGTAGAGGTCCAGCGGAAGATACCGGTGGGCGGGCAGATCCGCGGCGTAGCGGTGCACGAACCAGTCGAACGACACGCTCATGAGGACGCCGCGCAGAACCGCGTTCGCCGTGGTCCGCGGATCCGACACGCGGCAGCCGGCCCTGTCGGCCTCGGTGACGAGGGCCCGCACCACCGCGCCGATCTCCCGTTGCACGGCGGGCCTCATCCGCACCCCCGCCTTCCAGACCTCCCAAAGCGCGCCGAGCAGCCACGACCGGCGCGCTTCCAGGAAGACGAGCTCGAAGGCGATCACCGCGCGCAGCTCCGCCCGTTCGAACCCCATGAGGTAGGGCAGGCCGATCCACAGCTCCGTACGCCGCGGCCCCAGCCGGGTGCCACCGCTCTCGGCGACGGGGGCGAGACACACGCGTGACGGGCGCCGGACTCCGAGCTCACCGGCCACCTCGGAGACCATCGCATGCAGGTCGGGGTGCTCCGCGCGCCGGGCGACGTGCCGATCCCGCACCGGTGCGGGCCAGACGACGGGCACCAGCCGGCCGGCGGCCAGGCGGGGACGAAGGCCCTGGCGCGGTGGGTCAGCACGAGCCAGACCGCCCGTCGCGGGGTCATGCCTCCAGGCGGCACGGACGATCCCTCCCAGAACGCGCCCTCAGATGTGGTCGGGGACCTCGTTGCCCGCCTCGCGGATGGCCCGGGGCAGGTTGACGGTCGTGAGCAGCACGAATCCGAGGACGAAGAACACGATCAGCGAGACGATCGCGGTGCGGTAGCTGTCGGTGAGCTGGAGCGCCAGCGTGAGCACCAGCGAGCCGAGGAACGCCGACCCCTTGTCGCTGACCTGGTAGAGGCTGAAGTACTCCGCCTCGCGCCCCGGCGGGATCACCAGCGAGTACATCGAACGCGACAGCGCCTGCGTGCCGCCCATGACGATCGCGATGGCGAACGCGATCGCGTAGAACTGCAGGGCCGCGCCCTTCTGCAGGAAGTAGGCCACCCCCACCACCACGGTCCACACCACCAGGCTGGCGAGGACCGTGCGCTTGGTCCCGAACACCGCCGCGAGCCGCCCCAGCCCGAGGGCGCCGCCCACCGCGATGAACTGGACCATCAGGATCGCGCCGATCTGGTGGGTCTGCCCCAGCCCCAGCTCCTGGTCGGCGTACGTCGCGGAGAACCCGATCACGGTCTGCACGCCGTCGTTGTAGACCAGGTAGGCCGCGAGGAACAGCAGCGTGCGGGGATAGCGGCGCGCCTCGGCGATCGTACGGCCGAGCTGGCGCACGCTGCCGGCGACCGCCCGCGCCGCGGTCGCCTCGTGGACCGGCACCCGCCGGTCGCGCAGGCGCAGCATCGGAATGATCGTGAAGGCGCCCCACCACAGGCCGGCCGAGGCCAGGCTGATCCGCACCGCCAGGCCCTTGTCGATGTCGGCGAACAGGTAGACCACCAGGTTGAGCGCGAGCAGCAGGCCGCCGCCGAGGTAGCCGAAGCCCCAGCCCCTGCTGGAGATCGTGTCGCGTTCCTCCGCCCCGGCGATCTGGGGCAGGAAGGAGTCGTACACGACCCGCGCCGAGCCGAAGGTGACGTTGGCGAGCAGGAACAGCGCGCCGCCCAGCAGGTACGCGTCGCCCGAGACGAGGTAGAACCCCAGGGTGGCCGCCGCGCCCGTGAAGGCGAGCGACCCGAGGATGTGCCGCTTGCGCCCGGTGTGGTCGGCCAGGGCGCCGACGACCGGCATGACCACGATCTGGAGCAGCACCGAGATCGTCACCATCGCGGTGAAGTACGCCTTCGGCCGCAGGTCCAGGCCCAGGAACGACACGAAGCCCTCCGGGCCGCCCGCCGCCGTCGTGGCGACCGAGGTCAGGTACGGCCCGAGGAAGACGGTCAGGACCGTCGTCTGGAACGCCGAGTCGGCCCAGTCGTACCAGTACCAGCCGCGCTGCTCACGCCGTCGCGCGCCGGGAAGCTCCTCCTGAACGACCTGGGGGGCGGTCATCGTCTCTCCTCGCGTGTGGAGCGGTCGTGCCGGGCGGGTCAGGGGGGGTCACGGGGGTTACGGGACCACCGGGCGGGGGTGCCACTGCCCGCGCGACTTGAGGACGTCGCGCAGGCCGCTGATGTTGTCGGTCATGATGCCGTCCACGCCCAGGTCGAGCAGGTGGGCCATCGTCACCGGGTCGTTGACCGTCCACACGTGCACCTGCATGCCGATCGCGTGCGCGGTCCGTACGAGGGCGCGGGTGGTCACCCGCAGGCCGCGGAACCCGATCGGCGCCTGCGCGCACGGGACCCCCGCCCGGGCCAGCCCGGACAGCAGCCTGCCGTACCCGCCGCCCATCGCGGCGGTGCGCAGGGCGGCGAGGCCGCGCGGGCCGAGCGAGTAGCAGACCTCCCGGTCGATCGCGCGCAGGGCGCGCGACAGCCGGGAGTCGGAGAACGACGTCAGGCAGACCCGGTCGTGGGCGCCGGTGCGGCGGATGGCGTGGGCGAGCGGCGCGATCGCGGCGCTCTCCTTGACGTCGATGTTGAACCGCACGTCCGGCCAGGTGCCGAGCAGGTCCTCGATCAGGGGGATCTCGTGCCGTCCGCCGATCCTGGCCTCGCGCACCTCGCGGTAGGGCAGGCGGGAGACGCGCCCGGCGCGGTCGGTGACGCGGTCGAGGGTGTGGTCGTGGAACGCGAGCAGGACGCCGTCGGAGGTCGCGTGGGCGTCGGTCTCCAGGTAGGTGTAGCCGAGCTCGACGGCCCTGGAGAAGGCCTCCATCGTGTTCTCCCGGCCCTCGGCGGCACCGCCGCGGTGCGCGAAGGCGAGCGGGCCGGGATGGTCGAGGAAGGCGAAACGGCGGTGCACGAAAGGAGTATGCCGGGTCTCGGAGAGTGCGTCAGCGCGCGGACATGAACATTTGGGTCACGAGGCGCCCATCGACGCCCATTCCCGTCGCCTGGCCTCGGCCATCGCGATCGCCGCCGCGACCGCCACGTTGACCGATCCGACCCTGCCGACCTGCGGGATGTAGGCCACGGCGTCGGCGGCCTCCAGGCAGGCGGGGGAGACGCCGTGGTCCTCGCTGCCCAGCACCAGGCAGACGTCCCCGTCCAGCGCGGCCTCGTGCAGCGGCGCGGCGTCGCCGGTCAGTTCGACGGCGACGACCCGGTAGCCCTCCTGCCTGGCGGCGCGTACGGCGTCGGTCACCGGGACCGGCTCGTGCCACTCCACCAGCCGGTCGGTCCCGAGCGCGGTCTTCTGGGCCTTGGGATTGGTGGGCGGGGTGGCGTTGCCGGCCAGCCAGATCGTCTCCACGCCGAACGCCGCGGCGGTGCGGAAGACCGAGCCGACGTTGAAGGGGCCGGTGACGGATTCGAGGATCAGCGCCAGACGGCCCTCGGTGTTGCGGCGCCAGGTGCGGTTGAGCCGCTTGACGTCGGTCGGCTTGAGCTGCCTGCGCGGGTTGGTCGTGTTCATCGGGGCGCTCATCGCTCCTGGTCGCCGGAAGAGCCGCGTACAGCGGACGGTCGAGGGGACGGTGTGGGGGAGGGTGCGGGGCGGGCGTCCACCCGCAGGACGCGGTAGGCGGACCGGGAGGCAAGCCGCGAGGCGGGCCAGCCCTGCTCGTTCAGCCAGCGCTGCAGCGAGTCGGAGCCCAGGTGCTTCTGCACGACGAGGTACGCGCTGCCGTCGGGGGTGAGCCGGTCGAGCCACCGCGTGAGCATGGCGTGGAGGGCGGCCTTGCCGATCCGGATGGCCGGGTTCGACCAGATGGCCCGGAACCTCACGTCGTCCGGCACCTCGTCGACATGTAGCGACCTTACTTTGTCAAGGCGGGCGCTCGCGGCGTTCCTACGGCACAGGTCCACCGAGCGGCGGTTCACGTCGACGGCCCAGACCGTCGCTCCCGGCGCCCGGGACGCCATGGTCAGCGCGATCGGGCCGTAGCCGCAGCCCAGGTCGAGCAGGTCGCCGTCGGGCGGAGGCGCGGGCACGCTCTCCAGCAGCACCCGGGTCCCGGCGTCGATCCGCTCGGGGGAGAACACCCCGCTGTCGGTCTCCAGGCGCAGATGCAGATCCGGGAGGACCAGGGTGACCGTCCCCGGCCGGCTGTCCGCCTCGGGACGCTCCTCGAAGTAATGGGCCACGTGCCCAAACGTACCAACGCCGCGGAGCGGTGATCTCCACGGAGACGGGGGTGAAACACTTCCGGCCTTCCGGACAGGTACGAGATGGCGGGGAAAACGGTGAAGGGGGAGCAACGGTGGGCCGCGGGGACATGAGGCGCCGTTTCGAGGAGATCTATGTGGCGCACTACGCGGATCTCCTCGCCTATGTGCGGCGCCGCGCCACGTCCCCCGAGGACGCCGCCGACGCCCTCGCCGAGACCTTCGCCACGGCCTGGCGGCGCATAGGCGACGTCCCCGCCGGCCCGGCGGCCCGCCTGTGGCTGTACGGCGTGGCCCGGCGGGTGCTGGCCAACGGCCGCAGGGCCGAGACCCGCAGGAGCGCGCTCGTCGAGCGGCTCGGGGCGCAGCTCGCCCTCTGGGACGCGCAGCGGCGGGACGATCCGGCCTGGCCGCCGGACCACGAGGAGCTCGACGCCGTGCGCCGGGCGTTCCGGCGGCTCGGCGCCGACGACCGCGAGGTGCTGGCGCTGGCGAGCTGGGAAGGGCTGGCGTCGGCGGAGATCGCCACGGTGCTCGGCTGCTCGCGCGGGGCCGCCCGCCTCCGGCTGCACCGGGCCCGCAAACGCCTCGCCGCGGAGCTGAGCTCGGCAGGAGTGGACATGGCCCGGTACGGGATCCGGATGGCGGCGCTGGCGGGAGGAGAGGCGTGATGGACCACCGCGCACAGGACCGCGCACACGGCGACACGTACGGCCGCGCACATGGTCGCGCTCAGGACCCTGCGTGCGACCGAGCACGTGGCCGTGCTCAGGACTCCGCGCGTGACCGCGACCTGCGCCGCCTGGTCGCCGGTATCGCCCCCGGCCCCGGCCCGGGGCTGACGCCGCTGGCCATGGAACTGCTGGAGGAGATCGTCTCGGGGCCGGCTCCGGCACGCGGTCACCGGGACCGGCTCCGCCACATGGCACGCGGGGCCGTCCGGAATGTCCAGCTCCGCCTGGCGGCGGTCGTCCTCCCGCTCGCCGCCGTCCTGCTCGCCGTGTCGTGGCTCGTCCCCGGCGCGGCCGGGCTCGGCCCCGCTCCGGCCTCCGCCGCGCTCGACATCAGGCGGGAGGGCGGCCACTACGTCGTCATGGTGCGGGACCTGTTCGCCGATCCCGCGACGTACCAGCGTGAACTGCGCCAGCGCGGCCTGGACGTGGAGGTGCGGATCGTGCCCACGGCGCCCGCTTCGGCCGGGCGGGCCCTCTACGTCGACGGCACCCGCGACAACAGCGCCATCACCGCGATCCAGGCGCCGGGCACGTGCGTGCGCTTCGCCGGCTGCCCGACCGGGTTCCGCATCCCGGTGGACTTCCGCGGGCACGCCGAGGTGCTGATCGGCCGCGCCGCCCGGCCGGGGGAGCGATACGGCCTCATGGAGCACATCGACATGGAGGGCATGCCCTTCCACTGCGTGGACTTCCTCAACCGGACCGTCGGCGAGGTCCTGCCCCTGCTGCGGGAGCACGGCGTGCGAGCGGAGTTCACCTCCTACACCGCCCACGGCGCCCGGCGGCCTGCCCCCGCCGGCTGGTACGTACTCGAAGGGATCATGGTCGCCGACGGGCAGGCGCTCCTGCTGGTCGGCCCCGCCCCCAATCCCCGGCCGCGCGCCAGGGACGCCTACTGCCCGGCGGCCGCCGGGCCGTCGTCCCACCCCTGAGCCGCCGAGCCCGCCGAGCCCGTCGAGCCCGCTGAGCCGCGCTGAATCACGCGGCTCGGCGCGGCCGCCGACCCCCCGCCGCGATCCACGCCGCGACCTCCGCCGCGATCCACGGAGCCGGGCCACTGGGTGCCGTGCGCGGATGACGCCTGCCCGTATCTCCCCTCATCTCCCTTCCCTCCCCGATCGGATTCGCCATGCTCGCGTACGCCCGCCGCCTGCTCCCGGTCCTCGCCTGGGCCCGGCGGCACCGCGCTTTCGCGGTCACGCTCACGATCGCGGCCGCGCTCCGGGTGGTCACCATGCTCGGCTACCCGCCCGCCCGGCTGTACTGGTACGACTCGTTCACCTACCTGCACAACGCGGTCCACCTGCGGCCCGAGCAGGGGTTCCACCCGATCGGATACCCCCTGCTGCTGCGCGCCCTCCTGCCCTTCCACAGTGTCGAGGTGGTCGTCGCCGCGCAGCACGCGATGGGGCTGGCGACCGGCGTCGTCGTCTACACGGCGCTGCGCCGTGGGGGACTGCCCGGCTGGGCCGCCGTGGCCGCCTCGGCGCCGGTGCTGTTCGACGCGTCGTTCCTCCGCCTGGAGCACGCGGTGCTGTCCGACTCGCTGTTCATCCTGCTGGTCGTGGCGGCCACGGCTCTGCTGGTCCGCCGCCCGGTGCCGTCCGCGCGCGCCGCCGCGGCCGCCGGCCTGCTCCTCGCGGGAGCCGCCCTCACGCGGACGGTCGCGCTGCCGCTGATCCTGCTCGCCGTGCTGGTGCTCGCGGTGCGCCGCGTCCCCTGGCGCCGCCTGGCCGTGCTGGCCCTGTCCGGGCTGCTGCCGGTCGCCGCGTACGCGGGATGGTACGCCGGGGTCCACGGCAGGTTCGCGATCGGCGGCGGGGACGGGGTCGCTCTGTGGGCCCGCACCATGACCTTCGCGGACTGCGCGGTCGTCCGCCCTCCGCCGGACCTCGCTCCGCTGTGCCCGAACGGGACCGTCCTGGACGCCGCGGGGGAGTACGCCTGGGCGAGGGAGTCCTCCCTCAACCGGCTCCCCGGCGGGCACGCCGCGCTCAACGACCGGGCCCGTGCCTTCGCGCTGCGCGCCATCGCCGCCCAGCCGCTCGACTACCTGCGCGACGTGGCGCGGGACACCGCGCTCGCGTTCCCCTGGACTCCCGTCGCCCACCCGGCGCGCGTCGTCCCCGCGTTCGGCTTCGCCGTCGGCACGTGGTCGCTGCCCGCCGATCAGCCGCTCGTCGAGCAGGTCAGAAGGGAGTACGACCCGGGTCTCACCGGGATGCGGGCGGTCCGGCCGTACGCGGATCTGCTCGTCGCCTACCAGTACCCGGCCTATCTGCGCGGGCCGCTGCTGGCCGCCGTCCTGCTGATGGGCGCCGTGGGCGCGGTGCGGAGGCCTCGGACGGCGGCGCTGCCCTGGGCGGTCGCCGTCACGCTGCTGGTCGCGCCGGTGGCCGTGCTCGATTTCGACCACCGCTACGTGCTTCCCGTGGTGCCCGTGGCGTGCCTGGCGGCCGGGCTCGGCCTTCGAGGAGCCACAGCGCGGGACTTGGCGCCAGGAACGTGATCTTCGTTTCGGTTCGGTGATTGCTCGAACGAGGGGTGTCACACCTGGTGTGGTAGTCCGTAGCCGCACGGTGACTAGTTGAAGTCCTTGATGCGCGACCGAGAGTCACCGGCCGATCTCCGCACCCAGACTCCTCAGGGGCCGCTCCCCGTCACCCGCCGGCGCCCGGCGGCGCGGCGGCCCGTGGGCGCCGGTCGCCGGGACGCGAGCGTGATCCGGTCAGGGGATGCGGGCGCCGAGCAGCATGGCCGCGGCGGCGGCGAGCATCCCGGCGACGATCGCGGCGACGAGGAACCGCTGGGTGATCTCCTGGTGCACCACCTTGAAGCCGAGCGACGTGCCGATCTGCGCGTAGACATCCCGCAGTTCGCTGCCGGACTCGGCGGTGTACGCCCGGCCCCCGGTGCCGTCCGACAACGACTGCAGCGTGGCCTTGTTGACCGGCACCTGCACCGACCGGTTGTCGATCGTGACGGTGCCCTCCGGCGTGCCGTACGCGATCGTGGACACCGGCACCTTGGCGCCGACCGCCGCCTCCACGGCCTCGTTGACCGACCGGCCGGAGGTGTTGTCGCCGTCCGACAGCAGCACGATCGCCGCGGGCGGCGGATCGGTCACCGCCCGCTGGTCGAACGACCTGACCGAGTCGAGCGAGTTGAACACCGCCTCGCCGATCGCCGTGCCGGCCCGGGTGGTCAGGCTGGAGATCGCGGTGGTCACGGCCGCGTGGTCGGTCGTGGGGGAGATCACCACGGCCGCCGACCGGGCGAAGGCCACCACTCCGACGTTGAACCGGTCCGGCAGGTCCCGTACGAACTGCTGGGCGGCCTGCTTGGCCGCGACGAGCCGGGTGGGCTCGACGTCGTTGGAATCCATCGACAGCGACACGTCCACGGCGATCATGATGGTGGCCCGGTCCCTGGGCACCTTGACCGCGCCCGCGGGCCTGGCCGCGCCCATGACCAGCAGGGCCATCATGATCAGGAACAGCGCCGCCGGTACGTGCCGCCGCCACGAGGGCCGCTCCGGCGCCACCAGCGACAGCAGCGCCAGGTTGGTGAAGCGCAGCGTGTAGCGGCGGCGGGCGAACTGCAGCGCCACGTACGCCGCGACCAGCGCGGCGACCAGGACGAACAGCCAGAGCCAGCCGGGGGACAGGAAGGTCACGCGCCCGCCCTCCTGCCCGCGGCCCGCCGCATCAGATGGGCCGTGCGCCGCTGCCGCAGCACGAACCCGGCGAGGTCGAACACCCAGTCGCGGTCGGTGCGCAGCACCAGGTGCGCGGCCCCGGCCCGGCGCAGCGCCGTACGGATCTCCCAGCGCTGCTCGGCCGCCGCCTCGGCGTACCGCTCCCTGAGCCCGCGCGACAGGTGGACGCCGCGCGAGCGCCCGGTCTCCGGGTCGGTGAGGGTGACGAAACCCACGTCGGGAAGCTCCAGCTCGCGCGGGTCGACCACCTCCACGGCCAGCACCTGGTGCCGCGCGGCCAGGCGGCGCAGCGGCGGCTCCCAGGAGTCGGCCGGGTCGAGGAAGTCGGAGACGACCACCCGCAGCCCCCGTTTGCGGTGCGCCGCCGCCATCATCTCCAGACCCTCCCCGAGATCGACCGAGCCCTGCGCGGGCGGCGCGCCGAGCAGCGAGTGCAGTAACGCGTACAGCCGGGGCCGGCCCTGCCGGGCCGGATACCGGTGCACATCGTCGCCGTACAGGACGTAGGCGCCGAACCGGTCGCCCACCCGTCCGGCGAGGATCCCGATCGCCCCCACGGCGGAGATCACCAGGTCGCGTTTGGAGACCTCGGCGGTGCCGAACTCCATGCTGGCCGACAGGTCGGCCAGCGCCCAGGTCTCCAGCTCCCGGTCGGCGATCAGGTCCCGCACGTGCGGGACCGTCGTGCGGGCGGTGACCGCCCAGTCCATGCGGCGCACGTCGTCCTCGCCGGGCACGTACACCCGGCTGTCGCCGTGCTCGCTGCCCGGCCCGGGGATCAGGCCCTGGTGGCGGCCCTGCAGCAGCCCGTCGAGCCGCCGCACCACCGTGAGCTCCAGCCGCCGCAGCGCCTGATCGGGGTTCGCGCCGCTCATCGCATGCCCTGGTTCCACACCACGAGGGGCGGCGGCACGGTCTGCAGGATGCGCCCGACGACCTCGGCGGGGTCCACCTCGTCGGCCAGCGCGTCGAAGGTGAGCATCAGCCGGTGCGCCATCACGTCCACGGCGACGTCGCGGATGTCGTCGGGCAGCAGGTAGTCGCGCCCGCGCAGCAGGGCCAGCGCCCGCCCGGCCGAGATCAGGCCCAGCGTGGCCCGGGGGCTCACCCCGATCTCGATCGTGTCCTCCAGGTCGGGCAGGCCGTACTCCGACGGGGTCCGCGTCGCCATGACCAGCCGTACGACGTAGTCGGCGACGAGCTGGTGGACCGAGACCTCCTCGGCCATGTCCTGCAGCCGCAGCAGGGTGGCCGGGTCGAGCACCGGCCTCGGCACCGGCGGCCGGACGCTCATCCGCTGGAGGATCTCCAGCTCCTCGTGGGCGCTCGGATGGGACACCACCACCCGGAACAGGAACCGGTCGCGCTGCACCTCGGGCAGCGGGTAGACGCCCTCGGACTCGATCGGGTTCTGCGTGGCCAGCACGATGAACGGGCGGGGCAGCGGGTGGGTCCGCCCGGCCAGCGTGACCTGCCGCTCGGCCATCACCTCCAGCAGCGCCGACTGCACCTTCGCCGGGGCCCGGTTGATCTCGTCGGCCAGCAGGAAGTTCACGAACACCGGCCCGAGCTCGACGTCGAAGCTCTCGGAACCGGGATGGTAGACGCGGGTGCCGACGATGTCGCTGGGCACGAGGTCGGGGGTGAACTGGATCCGGGCGAAGGAGCCACCGGTCACGACGGCCAGTGTCGAGGCCGCGAGGGTCTTGGCCACCCCCGGCACGCCTTCGAGCAGGCAGTGCCCGCGGGCGAGCAGCGCCACCAGCAGCCGCTCGACCATGTGGTCCTGCCCGACGATCACACGGCGGACCTCGGCGAGCGCGTCCATCAGGGAATCCAGCCGAGCCTCCCCGTCCTCCTGCTCCGCGACGCCCTCGCCGGGCTCGGGGTCACTGCGTTCATCGGCAACGGTCATGCTCGTTATTCAACCGTGACTCGGCGGGAGAATCCATTTCTCTCCCATTTGCCCGTCCGGGCGCGCGCCACACCCCCTATCGCGCCCATGAGTTGTCGTGCTTGTGTGTTTTGATGTGGAGGAGATGGTGACCCCTCTTCAGTACGGCGACCCGGCCCACGTGGGGCCGATCGCGCTGCAGGCACGCCTGCGCACGGCCCAGGCCGGGCTCGTCTACCTGGGCCAGGCGCCCGACGGCCGGGTGGTGTCGGTGGCGGTCCTCAGCAGCGGCGCCGCCCTCGACGCGGCGGCCCGGGACCGGTTCGTCACCGCGATCAAGGAGGCCGAGCGGCAGGGCCGTACGGGCGTGCTCGGATGGGGCGCCACGCTGGTCGACCGGATGCGCGGCCGGGTCGCCCCCGACACGCCGCCCGTCCTGGCCATGCACGACGGTCCGGCCCCCTGGGTGGCCGTGCCGTACGCGCCGAACGCCCCGGGGGCCGAGCGGTTCCTCGACCCGGTCACGGTGTCCGGCACGCTCATCGGGCAGCGGCACGGGCCCGACTTCCTGCACTACTGGCAGGGCGACGCCACCCCCGCGGTGCCCGGCCCGCCGGCCCCGCCGCCGCCGGCGGTCGCCACCCGGCGCTCGGTCGTGCTCGCCTCGACGCTGCTGGCCACGCTGGTGCTCGTGCTCCTCGTGGCCGCCTGGCTGCTGCTCTTCCGCGGCGAGGACGAGCAGGAACCGGCCCGGCCGCTGCCGAACACGCAGTTCGTGCCCAGCCCGCCGCCCGAGCCCGCCTCACCGGTGCCGCAGCGGCCCACCCCCGGACCGTCCGGAAGCGGCAGCGAGTCGCCCTGGCCGATGGACCTCGACGACGGCCGCGGCCCCATCTGACCTCCGCGCACGTGCTCCACGTACGTCCTTGTCGGCCGCCGCCGGCTCGGTCGTGACACAACCATGACAGGCCGCGGACGAGGCGGGGACACGGCCGCGCCACAATGGACGGGGTTGCCCGGCAGGCGAGTTGTGGAGCGTGCGGTGAAACCCGGCGGCGTGTCGCGAGTGTTGCTGATCGAGGATGACCCGGCCGTGCGGGAGGGCCTTGAGCTCGCCCTGAGCCGGCACGGGTACCGGGTGCGGGCGGTGGAGTCCGGTGAGCAGGGGCTGGAGCGGCTGCGTACGGACCTTCCCGACGTCGTCGTGCTCGACCTGATGCTGCCCGGCATGGACGGGTTCGAGATCTGCCGCCGCATCAGGGCCACCCGGGAGTTACCGATCATCATGCTCACCGCGCGCGGCGACGACATGGACGTGGTGGCCGGGCTGGAGGCGGGCGCCGACGACTACGTGGTCAAGCCGGTGCAGCCCAGGGTGCTCGAGGCGCGCATCCGCGCGGTGCTCCGGCGGGTCGGCCGCGACCAGGCGGACCTGGAGCGGTACGGGGACCTGACCATCGACCGGGCCGGGCTGGTGGTCGCCAACCGCGGCGTGCCGGTCAGCCTCGCCCCGACCGAGCTGCGCCTGCTGCTCGAACTCTCCGGCACGCCGGGCCGGGTGCACAGCCGCCAGCAACTGCTGGAGTCGGTGTGGGAGCACGGATACTTCGGCGACTCGCGTCTCGTGGACGCGTGCGTGCAGCGGTTGCGCGCGAAGATCGAGGACGACACGGCGGCGCCCGTCTACGTGCAGACGGTGCGTGGGTTCGGCTACCGGTTCGGGCCGGTGTGAGCCCGCCGGTGGCATCTCGGCCGAGCCTGGGGCTGCGTGCCCGGCTGCTGTCCGCCTTCGCGCTGCTGTGCGTGGTCACCGCGGCGGCGGTGGCCGGCGGGATGTACGTCCAGGCCCGCACCGCCATCCTGCTGCGGACCCAGGACGCCGCGGTGCAGGCGATGAGAAGCCGCCTGCAGGCCCTCTACCCGTTGCGGAATCCGGCGCCTGGCCCGGACGAGCTCGGCGAGATCGCCGCCGCGGTGACCGACCGGAACAGCTCCGCGATCGCCCTCTATCACGGCGTGTACGCGCCGGTCAGGCCGCCGCCGGGGGACCGGAGGCCGGCCGCGGGCGGGCCGGCCCTGGACCCCGGAGCGATGGATCCTGGAGCGATCCCGAACGCGCCGGCCGGGCCGCCGGGAGACTGGAGACTGGGCGAGAGCGCCCCGGCCCTGGAGCCCGGGGCGATCCCCGGAGAACTGCGGCGGGCGGTGGCCCGCGGCGAGATCGCGTGGCAGCGCGTGGTCTGGCAGGGGGCGCCCTTCCTGATCATCGGAACGCCGCTGCTGATCGTCGAGCGGGACCGGACGGCGCGGGTGTCGGGGATCGAAGTCTACTCCGCGCGCAGCCTGCTTCCCGAACAGCTCAGCATCGACGAACTCGCCGCGTCCGCCTGGAAGAACGGCGGGGTGGCCCTGGCGTTCGCGGTCGTCCTCGCGTCGCTCGCCACCCGTGGCGTGCTGCGCCCGGTGCGCGAGCTCGGCCGGGCGGCACGCCTGCTGGGCAGGGGCGAGATGCGGACCAGGATCGAGGTGCGCGGCTCCGACGAGCTGGCCGAGGTGGCGCGCACGTTCAACGACACCGCCGCGGAGCTGGAACGGCACGTCGAGCAGCTGCGCGCGATGGAGGCCGACGCCCGCCGGTTCGTGGCCGACGTGTCCCATGAGCTGCGCACGCCGCTGGCCGCGCTGGCCGCGGTCGCCGACGTTCTGGACGAGGAGGCGGCCGGGCTGCCGGAGCCCGCGGGCCGGGCCGCCAGGCTGGTCAGCCGGGAGACGCTCAACCTCACCGCGCTCGTGAACGACCTCATCGAGATCAGCAGGTTCGACTCCGGCGTGGCGGCCCTCGCGCTGAACGAGGTCGACGTGGCCGAGCTGGTGCGCGCGACCCTGCGGGTCCGGGGCTGGTCGGAGCTGGTCCGCACCGAGCTCCCGGTCGCGGTGACGGCGTGGCTGGACCCGCGCCGGGTGGACGTCGTCCTCGCCAACCTGGTCGGCAACGCCCTGCGGCACGGCGAACCGCCGGTGTCGGTACGGCTTCGCGCCGACCCGCACTGGATCGCCGTCGAGGTCCGCGACCACGGGCCGGGACTCGACGAAGCGGTGCTGCCGCACGTGTTCGACCGGTTCTACAAGGCCAGCGCGGCCCGGGCCAGGTCCGAGGGCAGCGGACTGGGCCTTGCCATCGCGCGGGAGAACGCACGCCTGCACCAGGGCGACCTCACCGTCGCCAACGCCCCGGACGGCGGCGCCGTCTTCACGCTGCGCCTGCCGCGCCGGGCACACGATCCGGACGGAGACCCGGAATGAGACCCGGAGTGAGGCCCGGGTCCGCCCGCGGTGTCCTCGGCGCGGGCCTGCTGTCGCTCGCCGTCCTGGCCGGCTGCGGCGTGCGGCCCAGCGACGTCATCACCGGCGCGGATCCGCCGAGCGGAACCGTCGCACGCGCCACGACGATCACCCTCTACCTCGTGAAGAACGGCCGTCTCAGCGCGGTGACGCGGCAATCCAGCGGCCGTCCGCTGTTCCCGGCCGACCGGCTCGCGCTGCTGGCGGCCGGGCCCACCGCGGAGGAACAGGCGCACGGGCTCACCACCGGTGTCCCGCCCGAAGCCGCCCCGTTCTCGGTGACCGCCGGGCCGCCCGGCCAGCTGGCGGTGACCCTGTCCGCCGCGGCCGGTGACCTGTCGGCGCTGGCCGTCAAGCAGATCGTGTGCACGGCCGCCGCCGCGGCGCCCGAAAACGCCGTCAAGATCACCGTCGTCGGCGCCGGGCGGAACGCCGACGCCCGGGAATGCCCGGAGTGACGGTGGCGTCCCCTCCACCGGTCGCCGGTGGGCGTTCCAGGGGCACGCGCGGCCGCCGGGCCGCCGCGATCAGCTCCCTGCTCGCGGCGAACGCGGCCTCCTTCTTCTCCTCGAGCGTGTCGCCGGGGTCGCCCTGGCCCAGAACCACGCCGAGGATCAGCCGGTCGCGGGCCCCGGAAGCGGAACGGACGGCCCACAGCAGCGCTCCGCCCGCCGGCGTACTGGTGCCGGTCTTGATGCCGACCACCCCGGGCAACTCGAGCAGCTTGTTGGAGTTGACGATCTCGCCCGGCACGCCCGGCACGGTGGTCCTGACGGTGGCGACGATGTCACGCAGCACGCGGTTCTTCATGGCCTGCCCGGCCAGCTTGAGCTGATCCACCGCCGTGCTGACCGTGGTGGGCTCGTACCCGCTCGCCCCGGTGTAGGTGGTGTTGGTCATGCCCAGCCTGGCGGCGGCCGCGTTCATCTCCCGGACGAAGGCCTGCTCCGAGCCGGCGTCCCAGCGGGCCAGCAGACGTGCGGCGTTGTTCCCCGAGGGGATCAGCATCAGCTCGAGAAGCTGCCGCTCGGTGAGGATCTGGCCTTCGGTGACCGGCACGGTGGACTCGTCGCGGTTCTCCGCCTCGATCGCCGCCTGCCGGTCGACCCGGATGGGCGGCCCGGTGTCGTTCCCGCCGAGCGGGTGGTGGCGAAGAACCACCAGGGCGGTCATCACCTTGGTGACGCTCGCGATCGGCACGGGCCGCTGCTCGCCGTGCACACGGAGGCTGCCCGCCCGCCCGGCGATCTCGACCGCCGCCTGCCCCGTCGATGGCCAGGGCAGAGTCCACGGCAGGGCCGCGGCAGCCGACGCCGGCGTTGAGCCGGACAACGGCGGCGGCTCCTCCTGTGCGCCGGTGCGGACCAGCCGGCCCCCGGCGGCGAGGACGGCGGACACGATGAGGCAGAGCAGCAGCGTGACCGCGGCGTACCGCCGGTCACGGGACCGAGAGGAAACAGCGCGTGGCTCGTCCATGCCGAACCACGATCGACGCCGAACGTACGCGCCCCGTCAGCCTCGTGTCACCGTTCATCGACGGCGGCAATCGTCGGCGCGACCATGACACGCCCCGGTCGGAAGGGGCCCCGGCGCCGGGGTGACGGCCGCCCGCTGGGGAGTGCCTGACAAATGCTGCCCGTCGCGAGTGGGGATCCAGGTGGATGCATCGCAAGGCGGAGGAGGGGCTGACAACAGCGTTATCGGCGACCACGGCAACGCAGCGAGGCGCAGCAGGGCATGATTTGCCAGACATGACCTAGGCTCGGCTCTGTCAGGCGCCGGTCAAGCGAGGGCCGAGCGGCGGCAAAAGGAGGACGGTGGCGCATGCACGCCGGGCAGATCGTGCTGTTGCTGCTCGCCGCGGTGGCCGCCGGATGGGTCGACGCCGTCGTCGGCGGCGGGGGCGTTCTGCAGCTTCCGGTGCTGCTGCTGGCCGGTGTCCCGCCGGTCCAGGCGCTGGCGACGAACAAGTCCGCCGCCATCTTCGGCACCGCCTCGGCGGCCGTGACCTACGCCCGCAGGACGAAACTGGACCGCGCCGTGGCCGTGCCCGCCGCCGCGCTGGCGGTCGCCTTCGCCGGTCTGGGCGCCGCGTCGGCGGCCCTGCTCGACGCCGCCGTGCTGAAGCCGCTCGTCATGGTCGTGCTGCTGGGCGTGGCCGCGTTCGTGACCCTGCGACCGGCGTTCGGCCGCCTGCCCCAGCCGCACCTGCGTACCCGCGGGCGGGTCGTGGCGGCGCTGCTGGTCTCGGGCATGGCGATCGCCTACTACGACGGCATCCTCGGGCCGGGCACCGGGACGTTCCTGCTCATCGCGTTCACCTCGATCCTCGGGATGGACTTCGTCCACGCCTCGGCCACGGCGAAGGTCATCAACACCGGCACGAACCTGGGCGCCCTCGCCGTCTTCGCCGCCCAGGGGCACGTGCTGTGGGCCGTGGGACTGGCCATGGCCGCCTGCAACATCGCCGGGGCGCAGATCGGCGCCCGGATGGCGCTCAGCCGCGGCTCGGGGTTCGTCCGGGTCGTCCTGCTGTGCGTGGTGGCCGCCCTGGTCGCCAAGCTCGCCTACGACCAGTTCCTCGCCGCCTGACCACCCCCCAATCACCCCGGCCTCCTGGGCGGGGTGCGGCTGCGGGTGCCCGCCGACGCGGCCGTCGAGGTCGACGGCTTCAGCCTGTTCGGCGGTCGCGTGGCGGCCCCGGCCGCCACGTATGCGGCTACGGCGTCTTCGGCGGCGTCAGGGTCACCGGCGCCTGATCGGCGGGCTCACGCCGCGGCGCGCGTACGGCCGGCGCCGCGAGGGCGACGAACAGTGCCAGCAGGGCGGGCACCAGCAGCGCGTACGGAAGGGTGACGGCCTCCGCCAGGCCGCCGATGAGCACCGGGCCGGTGAGGAACCCGGTGTAGCCGAGGCTCGCCACGGCCGCCAGCGCCCGGCCCGACTGCGCGGGGTCGCGGTGCCCGGCGGCCGAGAACACCTGCGGGATGATGCACGACAGGCCCGCGCCGAACAGCCCGAACGCCACGACACCGGCGACCGGCCGGCCGGCGAGGACCCCGGCAGCGAGGCCCGCCCCGGCGAGCAGCCCGCAGCAGCGCACCAGTGTGACCGGGCCCAGCCAGGCGGCGAGACGGTCTCCGGCGAACCGCCCGGCCGTCATCATGATCGAGAAGGCGGCGTACGCCGCGGCGGCGAAGCCGGGGGAGGACCCCAGGTTGTCGCGCAGGTAGACCGACCCCCAGTCGGCAGAGGCACCCTCGCCGACCAGGCAGCAGAACGCCAGGACGCCGAGGAACAGCACGCCGCCGCTGACGCGCCGCCGGGCCGGGCCGCTTCCGGAGGGCGTGACCGGGGCGGCCGGTGCCGTACGCCCCGGCGGGGCGTCGCGCAGCGCCCAGCGGGCACTCAGCAGCGCGACGAGCAGGATGGCCACGCCCACCGACACGAAGGTCAGGGCCGGGCTCACATCGGCGTGGGCGAACAGCCCGCCCGCGGACGCCCCCGCGAACCCGCCGACGCTGAACACCGCGTGGAAGGACGACATGATCGGCGTGCCGTAGGCCCGCTCGACCACGACGGCGTTGGCGTTCATCGCGACGTCGAGGGTGCCGTGCACCGCGCCGAAGACGAACAGGGCGAACGCGAGAGTCGCCAGGTTCGGGGCATAGGCGGGGAGCACGAGGACGACGCCCTGCGCGAGGGCCACCGGCAGCATCGTCCGGTAGCTGCCGTACCTGTCCACCAACCGGCCGACGATCTGCATGCCGGTGATCGCGCCGACGGCGATGCCGAGCAGTCCCAGACTCAGCGCGCCGTCACTGAGCCGCAGGTCGGCCTTGATCGCGGGGATCCGGCTGGTCCATGTGCCGATGGCCATCCCGGACAGCAGGAACAGCCCGTAGACGGCCACCCGGGCGCGCACGAGCGCCGGACGGGCGGGGGCGGACAGAGCCATGACGCATCGCTCCTCGAAGGCGGTGGTGGCGGGCAGGACCC
Organism: Microbispora cellulosiformans; assembly: GCF_008728085.1. NCBI lineage: Bacteria > Bacillati > Actinomycetota > Actinomycetes > Streptosporangiales > Streptosporangiaceae > Microbispora > Microbispora cellulosiformans. Next base: position 65,830 of record NZ_VYTZ01000005.1, read on the forward strand.
CGGCGGCAGGGCCTGGCCGGGTGGAGTGCTACGAGCGGCCGGAGCTGTGGCGGTGTTCGGACGAACACCCGACTATGTGTGATCGATCACGTCCGGCGTGCGTGAGGGGCGGCCGGACTCACGTGTCCAGGCGCGCTGGGTGCTCGGGGGAGAGCGGTGACGCCGCGCCGGCCCTTAGAGCCGCCTGACTTCACGCGTTGCGTGTGACTGTGGACGGTAACGGTGGACAGTGCCAGCGGCACGCTGACAACGGCCCTGTGACGGGGGTTGGCGCGAGGACCGGGACGGATGCGCTGACGGAAGACGGGCGGCTTGGCCGGTGCGGGAAACACCACGCGACGGTAGGCGGGGTGACGTGGGCGGGCGGGTGACCTCCGTAGGCGTCGTGATGGGGCATCGTGGCGGGCTCGTGTGCGGGACGGCCGGCAGGATCCGCGGTGGCGGGGATCGGTCAGGGAACGGACGCCACGGCCGGGACCGTGCGTACGGTGACTCCGGCGGCGGCGAGGGCGTCGTGCTGATCCTTGGGGATCCCGTCGTCGGTGACGACGACGTCGAGCCGGTCGAGTCCGCAGACCGCGCCGAACGCCGTCCGGTTGAACTTACCCGAGTCGCAGACCACCACCACCCGGCGGGCCGAGGCGATCGCGGCCTTCTTGATGGCCACTTCGGGCAGGTCGTGCGCGGTCAGGCCGTGCTCGGCGGACAGGCCGCAGCAGCCGACGACCGCGGTGTCGAACCGCAGGGCCTTGATGGACGCCTCGGTGAGCGGGCCGACGAAGTTCATCTCGCCGTGGCGCACCTCTCCGCCGGGCAGCACGAGACGGACGCGGGGCGCGGCGGCGAGTTCCTGCGCCGCCTGGAGTGCGAGCGGCAGCACGGTCAGCCGGCGGTCGCGTACGACCCGCGCGACCTCCAGCGCGGTCGTGCCGCCGTCGAGCACCACGGCCTCACCATCGGCCAGCAGGGAGGCGACCTCCGCCGCGATACGCCGCTTGGCATCGACCGCCTCGCGCTCACGCACCCCGAACGGCGGCTCCTCGCCGCGCAGCAGCAGGCTCAGCGCGCCGCCGCGCACCCGGCGGACCACGCCCTGCTGGGCGAGCTCGTCGAGGTCGCGGCGGATGGTCATCTCCGATACCCCGTATGCCAGTGCCAGCTCGGCCACGGAGACGCTGTCGGTGGTGCGCAGCGCATTCATGATCGCACGCATGCGGTCGGCACTTTCCATGTGTTCATTTGAACACAGCTCCTGTACGAGAGCAACTAAATCTACTTTGTAAAGCCGACCGGGTTGTGCGATACACCTGGAACCAGGTTCGTCCGGTCCGCGAGCAATGATGAGGGACGGCGACGTCCGCGACGGTCGCGTCGATCACGTAGAGGGCATCGGCGCGTGGCACCGGCCCCAGGATCGCCCCCCTCGGGCTCGGGGTGGCGATCGCCTCTGCTGCCAGTGCGGTGGTACGGGCCGGGTACGGGGGTCTAAGCCGGGCCGATCAGCGCCGACATCCGGGCCAGCACGCCGGAGTTGACCCAGTAGTACACCCAGGTGCCGCGGCGTTCGGAGCCGATGAGCCCGGCCTGCCTGAGCACCTTGAGGTGGTGGCTGATCGTCGGCGGAGTGAGGTCGAAGGCCGCCGTGAGGTCGCACACGCACGCCTCGCCGCCCTCGTGGCAGGCGATCAGCGACAGCAGGCGCAGCCGTACGGGATCGGCGATGGCCTTGAACAGCGGTGCGAGCTCCACGGCCTCGCGCTCCGGCAACGGCTCGGATGCCAGCGGGGCGCAACACCCCACGCCGGACCCGTCCACGCCGGCCTCGGCGATCGGCGACCCCTGTTTCGACATGGCTCTAATTTGACACGGCTCTATCCAAAGGCGCAAACTGCCGCTATATCTTGATTAGACAATCATCGAAACAGCGGCCTTACCTGCCGCTTCACAGTCCCGGAGGAGCCCATGTCCCGTGTCCAGCTCGCCCTGCGCGTCGCCGACCTGGAAGGGTCGATCGCCTTCTACTCCAAGCTGTTCGGCGTCGAGCCCGCCAAGCGGCGGCCCGGCTACGCCAACTTCGCCGTCGCCGAGCCGCCGCTGAAGCTGGTGCTGCTGGAAGGCGAGGAGGGCGAGCCCACCCGGATGGACCACCTCGGCGTGGAGGTCGAGGACACCTCCCTGGTCACGGACGCGACCGAGCGGCTCAGGGAGGCCGGCCTCGCGACCTTCGAGGAGAACGACGCCACCTGCTGCTACGCCCTCCAGGACAAGGTCTGGGTGCACGGCCCCGGAGGAGAGCCCTGGGAGGTGTACGTGGTCAAGGCCGACGCGGACACGATCGGCGCGAGCGCGACGGTGGTCGCGGGCGGTGACGCCTGCTGCGGCGCCTCCGAGGAGAAGGAGGAGGCCGGCGGGCCGAGCGGTTCTCGGTGACCGGCTCCCGGAAGGTGATCGGGAGGCGGCTACGCGGCTCGGGCCGAGCAGGGTCGGATTGGGCGTCAATTACGGATTGACGATGAGAGAATCGTCAAGCTACGGTTGACGCATGAGTCCACTCAACATCAGCCTCGCCGACCTGATCGCCCGGCTCGACGAGGAACTCCCCGACGCCGACCACCTGGCCCGCATCAGCGAGGCGCAACTGCGTGCCCAGACCCTGTCCGACCTCGCCGACCAGCTCGTCGGCCACTACGTCGGCAAGGCCAAGCAGGCCGGCGCGTCGTGGAGCGAGGTCGGCGACGCCATCGGGGTGTCCAAGCAGGCCGCCCAGCAACGCCACGCGCCGAACGTGTTCGAGCGGTTCACCGACCTGAACCGGCACAGCATCGTGCTGGCACAGGAGGCCGCCCGTACGCACAAGCACGACTTCATCGGCACCGAACACCTCCTGCTCGGCCTGCTCGGCGAACCCCGGGGCCTGGCGTACGAGGTGCTGACGGCGAAGACCGAGTCGGAGCAACGCATCCGCGACGCGATCGAGGAGGCCATGCCGCCGGCCGGGCAGAAGGCGCTGCGGGGTCACATCGCGTTCCGGCCGGAGAGCAAGGACGCCATCGAGCAGGCGTCCCGCGCGTCGGCCGATCTCGGCCACGACTGGGTCGGCACGGAGCACACGCTCCTCGGCCTGATCCGCGTGGAAGAGAGCCCGGCCGCGCGGATTCTGCGCAACCTCGGCTTCACGTCGGACGAGCTGCACGAGACGGTGAAGACCGAGATCGCCGAACGGTCCGCCGCCCGCGACGAGTAGGCCGGCCCAACCTCGCCTGGCGCAGATGGTCGAACCGGTTGAGCGCCCGCCGCCGCATGGGGCGGCCCCGTCCGGTCACGGTCCTCACGGGGGAGGACCGTGACCGGCGACGACGCGGCCGGCCTGACTGTACCGACCGGAGGCGTTGGTTACTGGAGTTCGGTCCTCATGCATTACGATACGGGCCGTGACGTATCGAAATAGTGTTGAGAGGGCGGCGCGTGGCCGTCCCCGTGATGTGGCTCTGGATCAGCGGATCACTGCTGTCGTACTGGAGGTGCTGGCGGAGTCCGGTTACGAGGGGACGTCCTTCGAGGAGGTCGCCCGACGGTGCCAGACGTCCAAGGCGAGCCTGTATCGACGGTGGGGCTCCAAGCGGGAAATGGTGATCGCTGCGGTCAAGGCCGGGCCCGCACAGCGCGGGGCCGGCGAGCCGATCGCCACGGGCAGCCTGCGCGGGGACGTGTTGAGCCTGTGCCGGCGCCTGGACCAGACCATGCGCGCTGCGGACAGTCAGACCACGATGCTGCTCCTGCAGGCGGGCCTGGAGGACCCGGACCTGTGCGATGCCATCGAGAACGCCGTCGGCCCGACAGGAGCTCGGTTGCCGCGACAGGTCATCGACGCCGCGATCGCGCGCGGCGAGCTGCCCGACGGCGCGGACCCTTTCGCATTCGACGAGGTGGTCGGTGCCGCCCTCCTGCTGCGACGGGTCAACGACCTCGCGGTCGACGAGGAGTACCTGTCCGCACTCGTCGACACCATCGTCATCCCAGCCCTGAAGGCATCGTCCGGGCGGGCCCCCCTGCCCGCCGGGATCTTCTCCGGCCACCCGGCCCCCACCGCCCATGAGACCGCCGCGCCTGACGCGAAGGAGAACGCATGACCAGCCGCCTGACGATCAAAGCCTTCGACTACCAGGCCATCCCCGGCGCCAACGGCGTCAACCTGAACGTCGCGGCCGGCGGGAGCGGGCCGGCCGTGGTCCTTCTGCATGGGTTCCCGCAGACCCACTACATGTGGCGCCACGTCGCGGCGAGGCTCGCCGACGACCACACGGTTGTCATCCCTGACCTGCGCGGATACGGCGCCAGCGACAAGCCGGACGGGAGTGACCCCGCCACGTACTCCAAGCGCACGATGGCTCAGGACATCGTAACGGTCGCGTCCGCCCTCGGCGTGGACCGCTTCGGGCTCGTCGGGCACGACCGCGGTGCACTGGTCGCCGTCCGCGCGGGCCTGGACCACCCCGCCGTCGTGGACTACCTGGGGATCCTCGACGTCCTGCCCACCCTCGACACGTGGGCCGTTCTGCGGGGAGTCGACGCCAAGGTCGCCTGGCACCTGTACCTGATGGCTCAGCCCATCGGGCTTCCCGAGAAGATGATCCGCGCAGTCGCTCCGGAGTTCTTCGGCTCCTTCCTGGACGCGTGGGACCCCGGCGGCACGACTTTCACCCCTGAGGAGCGCGCCTACTACATCGACAGCTCGGTCGCCGCGGTCGACTCCATCGTGGCCGACTACCGGGCCACCGCGAGCATCGATCTGGAGATGGATCGAGTCAACCGTGAGCGTGGCGCACAGCTCGCGATGCCGGTGGGTGTCATCTCACAGGACTGGGGCTCCCAGCTTGGCTTCGACGCCGCATCGCTGTGGCGGGCCTGGGCGCCGGACCTGACCTTCCAGCCGACCGCATCCGGGCACTTCATGGCCGAAGAGAATCCCGACGAGATCGCCACCTTCATCACCACCCTTGCGACGCGCCCGAGCGCGCGCGTAACCAACTGATCGCACCCACATCACCGCACCGAGCGGTCGGGCGCGGATGACCGCGCTGACTGCGTTGCCGAGATTGGTCAGGTGGCCGTACAGGTGATGGGCGACGGCGCCTGGACAGCGCCGCCGGACCAGCCGATCGCGAAGTCCATCGTCACCCACGCGCCCGGCGGCAGCGCGCCGTTCCAGGGCTGGTTGGTGACGGTCACCATGGCTCCCGGCGGGGTGGGGCCGCCGTTCCACATCTGCACGTAGCTCAGACCGTTGGGGACCCTGAAGGTGACGGTCCACGAGGAGATGGGCAGCGTTCCCGTGTTCCGCACCATCAGTTCGCCCCGTGAGGCCGCCGTCCACGACAGGATGAAACGGATCGTCGCTTCGCACGAGCGTGTACCGGCGGACGGTGACGGGCTGGGCGACGGTGACGGGCTGGGCGACGGCGTCGCGGAAGGGCTGGGTGACGGCGAGGGGCTTGGTGACGGTGAAGGGGTGGGCGTTGGAGAGGGGCACGGCGAGGCACTGGGCGAGGGGCTTGGTGACGGCGACGGCGACGCGCTTGGCGATGGCGACGGCGAGGGGCTTGGTGACGGCGTCACTGAAGGGCTGACCGACGGCGAGGGGCTGACCGACGGCGTCGCGGAAGGGCTCGGCGACGGTGACGGGCTGGGCGACGGTGACGGCGAGGGGCTGGGCGACGGGGAGAGGCACGGCGAGGAGCCGCCGGACGGCGACGGTGACGGTGACGGTGACGGACCGGCCGACGGGGAGAGCGGCGGACCGGCCGGCGGCGAGGCCGGCGGCGAGGCCGGCGGCCCGCCGTCGACGGGCGGGATCCGGATGATCCGGTCGTCGCCGAGGACAGGAGTCCCGCCGGCGTCGTAGTTGCTTGTCGTCACCCACAGCCAGCCGTCCAGACCGAGGGCCACGGTGCGCAGCCGTCCGTATATCCCCCGAAGCTCGGCCACCGGGGTGCCCACAGAGCCGCCCGCGGCCGGCGCCGCCCACAGCCGCGTTCCGCGCAGGGCCGCGGCGAAGAGCGTCCCGTTGGCGTACGCGAGGCCGCTGGGAGACGCGTCGGCCGGGCGCCAGGTCAGGATCGGGTCGCGCCAGCGTGTGTCGCCGCACACACCTTGGCAGGACGGCCAGCCGTAGTTGCCTCCCGGGACGATGGCGTTGAGCTCGTCCCAGGCGTCCTCGCCGAACTCCGTGGCGTACAGCCGGCCGCCCGTGTCCCAGGCGAGGCCCTGCACATTGCGGTGGCCGTAGCTGTAGACCGGCGAGCCGGCGAACGGGTTGTCCGCGGGCACCGTGCCGTCGGGCCTGATACGCAGGATCTTGCCGCCCAGGGTGCCGTTCTGCGCGTTGTTGGGGTTGCCGGCGTCGCCGGTGGCGACGTACAGCATGCCGTCGGGGCCGAAGGCGATCCGCCCGCCGTTGCGGGACTGGCCGCGGGGAATGCCGCTGAGGACGACCTGCTGCGTGTTGGGGGAGCCCCACCGGAACCGGACCACGCGGTTGTCGGAGGCGCTGGTGAGGTACACGTAGACGAACAGGTCCTGCAGAAAGGCAGGGGACAGGGCGATGCCGAGCAGGCCACCGTCGCCCGTCGTGTACACGTTCTGGATGGTGGTGACCCGGGTGGGCGTGGTCCCCGGATACACCCGCCAGATGTCCGCGGTGGCGCGTTCGGTCACGAGGGCGCTGCGGTCCGGCAGGAACGCCATCCCCCAGGGTGTCTGCAGGCCCGTGACGGCGACCTGCGGCCTGGTGAAGTCGAATCCGCCGGTCGCCGCGCCCGCGGGGGCCGGCCGGGTCGCGACGAGCACCGCGGCGGCGGTTATGGCGCAGAGGACGGCCGCGAGTGCCGCGGACAGACGCTTGGGCATCACGTGCTCCCGGGAAGGGGAGGGGGGCCGCATACCGGCTTGTCAATCATCGAAAGCGTCTTCCGCGTCCGAGGCAACGGTCCGGCGGGGGCCCGGTTCGGTGGCCTGCGTCTTCGTCCGCCGCCGGGGTCCGGGTGAGGAAACTTTCAGACCCCGCGGCGGCGACGGTGAGGGTCAGCGAGCCGCAGGCCGGACGCGGATGATCCGGTCGTCACCGTCGGCCTGGGTCCCTCGGCCGCTGGGGTGCCCGCCTGCCGCGGCCCGGATGCGGGTCAGGGACGCGAGCGCGAGCAGCAGCAGGAGAGCGCAGGCCCAGGCGAACCAGTCGCCGAACCTCGTGTAGGGCGTTTCGGCCGAGCGGGTGGGCAGCGCGGCGAGTACGGACACGAACGGCGCGTCCGCGCTGTGCGCCTCGGTCCGGATCCGGCCGTTGGCGTCGCTCACGACCAGGTCGCCGTCCCGCGCCGCACGCGCCACGGTGAGCCCGGTCTCGACGCCCCGGGTGATCGCCATCCTGCCGTGCAGCCAGCGGTCCCGGCCGAAGTCCCAGCCGGGCACGAAGAGCGCCGTGGCGCCGCTCCTGCGGTAGTCGCGCACCAGGTCGGGCAGGTCCAGGTCGAAACAGATCGCGATCCCCCAGCGGGAGCCCGAACCGGGCACGAAGGCCTTGCGATCCCCGGGTTGGAAGTCGCTTTCCAGCCCGGGGATGAGGTGGTGCTTGAAGTACTCGACCGGCCGGCTCCCGTCGGCGGGGAAGTCGACGGCCGCGTTGCGGAGGACGCCGGACCGCTTGAGGATCAGCCCGGCGATGATGTCGACGTGGTGGTCGGCGGCGAGCCGCGCCAGCGGCGCCGCCAGGACGGGCAGCGTCGCGTCGTCGGCGATGAAGACCTTCTCCGGCATCACCACGACCCGCGCGCCGCGTGCGGCGAGGCCCGGGATCCGCGCCGTGTACCGCCCGAGGAGGGCACGTCCCTCCGCCGAGGCGACCGGGACCCAGCCGTCCTTCATCCGATCGATGGCGAGCAGCGCCACCTTCTCCGAGCCCGAGTCTTCCCCGTACGGCGCGCGCAGCCGCCAGGCGCCGTACCCCAGCGCCAGGGCGAGGATGGTCGCGGCGACGACCGCCACCCGCAGCCGCCCGGCCGCCCGCGGTGCGAAGAACGCGGCGACGGCCGCGGGAAGTCCGAGGACCAGGAACGTGACTCCCCACGGTCCGGTGACCGAGGCGGTCTGCAGGACCGGAAGGACGTCGGCCTGGGTGTAGGCCAGGCTCCACCATGCTCCGTTCGGCGACAGGACAGAGGACGCGTACTCGACGGCGACCCAGGCCGCCGGCACGACGGCGGCGGCCGTCAGCGGACGTCCCCTCAGCACCAGCGCCCGGGACGACAGGACGACCAGACCGAACAGCAGCGCCGACCCGACGACCAACGACACGACCATCGGTGGCGGAATCCGCACCGTGTCGAGGAAGTAGCCCCACATCGCCGTCTCCCCGCCGAGCCACGCGGCCGACGCCGCGAGGAACGTGGTGCGAGCGCCGGCGTGGTGGGCGAGGACGAGCACCGGCAGCGGTGCGAGCCAGGTGAGCCAGGGCACCGGCGTGAGCCCGGTGCCGAAATGCAACAGCGTCGCCGACAGCGCCGTGGCGGCGAGCGCCACGGCCAGACGCCGGATCGGTGGATTCATCGTGCAGCCTCCTTTTCAGCCGCCCCGACCCTCCAGGACCCGGCCTGGACGCACATCACCGGCGGGAGCGGTCCGGGTCCCGGTCGAAGGGACCGGGACCGCTCGGAGAGTCGTGGCAGCGGGTCTCACTCGAAGGAGTGAGACAGCCGTCAGCCGAGCGGGGGAGGCGACGGCGGGGGCCGCGCGCATAGTCTTGCCGGGTTCTCTCCGACAACCCCGGAGCCGGTCATGCGGGCGAGCATCCTGAGTCCATCAAGGGCCGACGTCGCGATCGCCGCCGTCGTCACCGTGATGACGGTGACACCCCTCCTGGTCCCGTACCGGCAGCCGTGGTGGGCCGTGGCGCTCGCCGTCCTGATGTCGGTGCCCGTGCTGTGGCGGCGGCGCGTCATTCTCCCCGTCGGGGCGGTCGTGGGCTGCGCCACGACGGTCCTGGCGATCGCGGTGAAGCCGTTGCCGCACTCCGGGGCTCTGGTTCTGCTGCTGCCCTACGGAGTGCTCGTATGCACCTACACGTTCGCGGCGGCGGACCTCTCCCGGGCACGGCGCGCCGGGGGCGTCGCGGGGCTCGCCGCCGGCGTGGCCGTGTCGCTCGTCGTCCCGCAGGAGAATCTGGAGACCTACCGTTACCTCCTCACCGCGATCGTCGCCGCGTACGCCCTCGGTGTGAGCGCACGAGCCCGGCGGGCCGGCCGTGCGGCCGAACGGGAGCGCGAAGCTCGTGTCCGCGAGGAACGTGCCGCCGCGGTCGCACGCGAACGCACGCGGATCGCCCGCGACATGCACGACATCGTGACCCACTCGGTCGGCCTCATGGTGATCCAGGCGGAGACCGGCCCGCTGGTGGTGCGCGATCACCCGGAGAAGGCCGAGGCGGTCTTCGAGGCGATCGCGGAGGCGGGGCGGGACGCGATCGGCCAGCTCCGCCTGATCCTCGGCGCGCTGCGCGGAAGCGAAGGGCCCGGTGTCCCGGCTCCGGCCCGGGGGCCGCAACCCGGGCTCGACGCCCTGCCCGGCCTGCTGGACAACGCCCGCAGGGCGGGCCTGGACGTCTCCGCCGACATGCGGGGTGAGCCACGGCGCCTTCCCTCCGACGTGGACGTCGCGGCGTACCGGATCGTCCAGGAGGCGCTGACCAACACGATCCGGCACGCCGGCGCGAGCACCGTCCGCGTACGGGTCCGCTGGTCCGGTGACACCCTGGACGTCGAGGTCGCCGACGACGGCCGGGGCGGGCGGGAGCTACGGGAGGGACACGGCATGATCGGGATGCGGGAGCGGGTCACGGCCTGCGGCGGCCGGCTCGCCGTCCGGCCGGGGAACCCGGGTCTCACCGTCACCGCGACACTGCCGATCGGCTGACGGCGTGCTGCGCGTGCTCGTCGCCGACGACCAGGACCTGTTCCGCGGCGGCTTCGCGATGATCCTCGGCGCCCATGACGACATCGCCGTGGTCGGCGAGGCGGCCGACGGCGCCGAGGCCGTCGCGAAGGCGGTCGAACTGGAGCCGGACGTCGTGCTCATGGACATCCGGATGCCCGGCGTGGACGGCGTCGAGGCCACCGCGCGGGTGTGCCGCAGGACCCGCGCGAAGGTGCTGGTCCTGACGATGTACGACGCCGACGAGTACGTCTACGACGCCCTGCGCGCCGGGGCCAGTGGTTTCCTGCTCAAGGACGTTCGCCGGGACGACCTCGTACGCGCCGTCCGCCTGGTGGCCGCGGGGGAGTCGCTGCTGGCCCCCGCGATCACCAGGCGCCTGGTCGCCGAGTTCGTCGGGCGTGGACGTGCCCGGCCCCGGCTACAGCGGCGACTCGGTGAGCTCACCGACCGGGAGACGGACACGCTGCGGCTGCTCGCACGGGGCCGGTCCAACGCCGAGATCGCCGCGGATCTGGTGGTCTCCGAGCACACGGTCAAGAGTCACGTGAGCAATCTGCTGACGAAACTGGACCTGCGCGACCGCGCCCAGGCCGTCGTCTTCGCGTACGAATCCGGCCTGGTCGTCGCCGGTGAACAGGAGATGACCCACACCGACCGGCGCTGACGACCCGGTGCCGCGTACCGCTTCCGGATTGTTAATCTACATTGTAAAGGTGGCAGATTGGTTGACATGCGCGCCAGTCGGTTGCTGTCCCTACTTCTGTTGCTCCAAACCCGCAACAGGGTGACCGCCGCCGAACTCGCCGAAGAGCTCGAAGTGTCGGTCCGGACCGTCTATCGGGATGTCGAGGCGCTTTCCGCCGCCGGAGTGCCCGTGTACGCCGACCGCGGGCCGCTGGGCGGCTACCGGCTGCTCGACGGCTACCGCACCCGCCTGAACGGGCTGACCGCGGAGGAGGCGTCCTCGCTGTTCCTGGCGGGCCTGCCGGGGCCGGCCGCCGAGCTGGGGCTGGGCGAGTTCGCGGCGGCGGCGGAGCTGAAGCTGCTGGCCGCGCTGCCGCCCGGGCCGCGGTCGCACGCGGCCCGGATGCGCGAGCGGTTCCACCTCGACGTGCCGGGGTGGTACCGCAGCGCCGACGAGGCGCCGTTGCTCACGGAGGTGGCGGAGGCGGTCTGGGAGGAACGGGTGCTCCGCATGCGATACCGCCGCTGGGGGCCGGCCGAGGTCGAACGCCTGCTGCATCCGTACGGCCTGGTGCTGAAGGGCGGCTCGTGGTACCTGGCCGCGGCCTGTTCCGGCACGGTGCGGACCTACCGGGTGAGCCGGATCATCGAGGCCGAGGTCCTTGGTGAGCGGTTCGAGCGGCCGCCGGACTTCGACCTCGCGGAGTTCTGGCGCGGCTTCGCCGAGGGGTTCGCCGCGCGCATGTACACCGCCGAGGCGGTCGTACGGCTCGCACCGGGCGGGGAGGACCTGTTCCGGTACACCCTCGGCGGCGACGTCGCCGACAAGGCGCTGGCGAACGGGCACTCCGAGCCGGGCGGCTGGACGCGGCTGACAGTGCCGGTCGAGTCGCTCACACACGCACGGTGGCTGCTGCTGCGCCTGGGCACCCTGGTCGAGGTGCTGGAACCACCCGAGCTGCGCGCGCTGATGGCCGAGGCCGTCGCCGACCTGTCCCGGCTGTACGGCACGGAGCAGGAGCCCGGCACGGCAGGATGAGCCCATGTCAGCGGACGGCGGCAGGCGATGGAACCACAACATCCACTACCATCCCCGCATCCTGCGGGCGGTTCCCGATGGAGCCAAGCGGGCTCTCGACGTGGGCTGCGGCGAGGGCATGCTCGCGCGGGAGCTCCGGCGGACGGTGCCGCGCGTCGTCGGCATCGATCTTGACGCGCCCAGTATCGAGCAGGCCCGTGAGCAGCCCGGCGACGTCGACTACATCCTCGGCGACTTCCTCACCCACCCCTTCGCGCCGGCCTCGTTCGACGTCGTGGTGTCCGTGGCCACCCTGCACCACATGGACGCCGCGACCGGGCTGGCCCGCATGCGCGACCTGCTGCGTCCCGGGGGCGTCCTGGCCGTCGTCGGGCTGGCGCGCAGCACCCTGCCCGGTGACCTGCCGCACGACCTGGCCGGCACCGTCCTCGGCACCTTCCTCCGCGTCACGAAGGGCCACTGGCAGCATCCGTCCCCCACGGTGTGGCCGCCGCCGGTGACGTACCCGCAGATGCGGGCGATGGCCGCCGAGATCCTGCCCGGCTCCCGGTATCGCCGGCACCCGCTGTTCCGCTACAGCATCGTCTGGTGCAAACCCCGGGCCTGAACGGGCAGAGCGCGCGGGGGGTGGCGCGCTGCGAGTGTGGGCCCGCGCCTACGGCGAGCCCTCGGCCACGACGAGGCGGCGATCGGGAAGCTTCGGGCTCCGGCCGAGGCCGGCGGCTCCGTCGCGGCGGCGGAGCCGGCCGAGTCGGAGCACGCCGTCGTCGAGCGGGGCGAGAACGGCACGCCGCTCCCTGGCTGAAGCCGCTGAGGCCCTGCCCGGGGCGCGGCGTACCGGGTTCACCGGCCGGTACGCCGCGCCGTGCTCGTCTTCAGGAGGCCCGGGTCATCGGGTGGTGCAGACGGTGCCGTTCAGGGTGAAGGCGGTGGGCAGGACGTTGGGGCCGCTGTAGGCGCCGACGAAGCCGATGGAGGTGGTGGCGCCGGGGGCGAGCTTGCGGTTGTCCGGTGTGCTGGTGACGGTCACCGACTTCCCGCTCTGCGTCCAGTTGGCGCTCCATCCGCTGCTGACGCTCTGCCACGTGGTGGGCCAGGTGAAGTTGAGGGTCCAGCCGTCGAGGGCGGCGGTGCCGGTGTTGGTGATGTCGACGTTGCCGACGAACCCGCTGGCCCAGTCGGTGGTGTCCGTCAGGCGTACGGCGCAGGAGCTCTCGTCGGGAGAGCCGGTGGTGAAGGTGAGCGGCGCGGAGGCCCAGGAGACGCGGCCGGCGGTGTCGCGGGCGATCACGTTGACCGTGTAGCGGGTGCCGGGGTTGAGGTTGTGCACCACGTAGGAGGTGACGGAGGTCTCGCCGAGCTGCTCGGTGACGGCGCCGTTCTGGCGGTGGATCTCGTACTTGGCGACGGGAGCGGCGCCAGGTGTGGAGGCGGGCCAGGAGATGGTGGCGGTCTTGTCGGTGACGCCGCTGACGGTGGGCTGCCCGGGCGCCCCGGGGGCGCCCGTGGCGGCCGCCGCCGGGTGCAGCACCAGCGCGGTCACCGAGTACGGCGGGAGGGCCTGGGTGGTGGCGGTGCCGCCGTGGCCGGTGCTGACGGACGTCGCGCCGTTGGTGAGGCTGGACACCGTGGGCGCCTCGGCGGCGGGGGCGAACCCGGCATAGCCGATCTTCACCTGGCGCTCGTTGTCGGGGTCGCGGTTGACCAGCAGCACGGCGAGGTCGCCGTTGGGGCGGCGGACCGCGTGGGCCGCGACCAGCGGCTCGTCGGTGGCCGCGCGGACGAACTGGTCGCCGGGCCGCGCGAACGCGCTGACCATGGAGATCGCGTGGTAGGGCGCGAAGGGCGTGTTGAAGGGGGGTTCGCAGACGTCGCCCGTGCAGCCGGCGCTGGACAGCATGCCGAAGTCGCCGTAGTCGGTGTGGCCGGCGACCGTGCTGACGGTGCCGATCCCGTTGTGGACGTTCCACCAGTCGATCGTGAACAGACCCTGCTCCATGAGGCCCGCGTAGGCGTCGGCGGCGAACAGCGCGGCGGGCTGGGTGTTGTACGCGATCCCGCTGTTGATCTCGGTCATGGAGATGCCGATGTCACCGGCGCGGGCGCCCGCGTGCCTGGCGATCTGCTGCTTGACCATGGAGATCATGTCGGGGATGTGCGCGGTCTTGGTGAGGACGTCGGCGACGTCGGTGTGCGGGGGATACCAGTGCAGGACGACAAAGTCGATCTTCGAGGCGGCGATCGACAGGACGGTGTCGTTCCAGGTGGCCTGGTCGCCGTCGGCGACGATGCCGTCGGGCCAGTTGGCGGGGGTGGTGAGCACCGCGCCGATCTTGACGGTTGGATCGACCGCCTTCATCGCGTCGGCGTACTTCACGACGTTCCTGGCGTACTCGGCCGGGGTCTTGTCGGCGTGGTCGTCGGCCTCCCAGTCGGCGCCGTAGTGGCCGTTGCCGTAGTTCTCGTTGCCGATCTCCCAGTATTTGACGCCGTAGCCCTTGGTGACGTTGGCGTACTTGACCCAGTCGGCGGCCTCCTCGGCGGTGCCGGTGCCGTAGTTGGCGATGACGATCGGCTGCGCGCCGGTGCGCTGCGCGCCGCGGATGAAGGTGTCGAAGTCCGTGTTGGGGGCGACGTAGCCGCCGGGGGCGGTATGGGTCTTCCAATGGTAGATGTCGGCGTACGACCCGCCGGGGTAGCGCAGCATCTTCACACCGGCGGCCTTGAGGAGGTCCGCGGTCTCGTTCGTTCCGAGGTTGGAGTCCCATATCGCGTGGTTGGTGCCCACGGCGGTGTCGGACGCGACGGCCAGAGCCGCGCGCGTGTTGACGGTGACGTTGACCGGTGCCGTCTCGGCGCCGGCGGAGGGGATGCCCGCGAGGGTCTGGGCGGCCACCACTGCGCCCATGAGGAGCGCGAGGGCCAGCCTGGTGGTACGCAGGGTGCTCATGACGTCCCTTTTCTGGAGGATCTTGCCGTGCGATCGTGATGAGGCCGTGTGGAACGGTCAAGGAGAGCGCCTCGTGGGCGGTCATGAGCTGCGGGGGAGTTAGGCGGGGCGTGCAACTTTCATCCGCCTGGTCTCACCGCTGTGCGGTGGACCGGAGGAATGTCGGTGGGGTCCGGCAGGATGGCCGCATGGCTTCCTGGCAGGAGATCGAGAAGGAGATTCCCGCGCTGGCGGCGCGCGTGCTGGCGAGCATGGGAAAGGGCAGGCACAAGACGATGGCGACGCTGCGGCGGGACGGCTCGCCGCGCATCAGCGGCACCGAGGTGGAGTTCAAGGACGGGGAGGTGTGGCTGGGGTCGATGCCGGGGGCGATGAAGGCGCTCGACCTGCGCCGCGATCCGCGGGTGGCGATCCACGGCCCCTCCGTCGACCCGGACGAGCGCGATCCTGCCTCCTGGGACGGCGAGGCCAAGCTGGCCGGGCGGGCCGTCGAGGTCACCGACCCGGCCGCGCGTGAGGCGTACGGAGTGCCGCCGGAGGAGGACTCCCACCTGTTCCGGGTCGAGGTGACCGAGGTGGTCCACACGCGCGTGGACGAGTCGGGGGAGCAGCTGGTGATCGAGATGTGGCACGAGGGCGCCGGTCACCGGGTGGTCCGCCGCCGCTGACCCTTTCCCGCCGCCGCGCGCGGCGGCGGCGTCAGGACCTGAAGTGGGTGGGCATGTTCTGCCCGGCCAGGCAGACGGCGGGCCGGGATCCGCAGACGAGGGCCTGCCCGGCGTACCCGCCGACACCGGTCATCACCTGCTGGGTCTGTCCGATGACGAACGTGGGAGCCTGCAGGCCGTTGAGGTTCTGGTTGGACCTGCCCGCACCCGACCTGCCCTGCGCGCCGGTGGCCTGGCCGCCGCTGATGATCTGACCCCCGCCGCCACCGCCGGGGCGGGGGGCGTGGAACGCGGCAACTGCCGTACGGGGATGGGGCGAGGCGACCTGCGCGGCGGCCGGCTGCGCGGCGGCGATTCCCGCCGCCGGTGTGGCAAGTACGGCCGCCAGCGTGGCGAGAAGCGCGGCCATGGGCGGTGCCGCAGGGCGCGGGGCCAGGACCGGCCGCCGGTTCGCGGGGACCGTCGTGGTGACTGGCGCGAGGTCTGTCGCGGGGACGGTTGCGCCGCGCGGGCTCCGCGTGCGGTAGCGGGACATCTCGGTGCGTGCCTTCCTGTTCCTGCCCCGGCGTTCGCTGTCGCTCGTCTTCCGCCGGGACGTGACCCTCCTACCCCGCGTGGAACCTCACTAGTTACGGTGAGCAGCCAAGGAACGGTGCTCTGTCGCCAAGCACCCGATGTATCCAGGTGCTGCCGCCCAGGACCAGTGACGGATCGGTCGCGGCTCCGAGCGACGGCGGCTCCACGGTGTCTCCGGGATGGGGTATCCGGCGGTGGCGGCACCGGTCCTCCGGCGGGCGCCGCCGTCCGGTCAGTGGACGCTGAAGCCGCCGTCGACGCAGATGGCCTGGCCCGTGACGTACGACGCGGCGTCGGAGGCGAGGAACACGGCCACGCCGCGGAAGTCGCCCGGGACGCCGTTGCGGCCGCTCATGGTCCGGGCGGCCATCGCCTCCACCCGCCCGGGAACGGCCTGGGCGGCAGCGTTGAGCGGAGTCAGCACGAATCCCGGCACGATCGTGTTGGCGGTGACTCCGCGGCCGGACCACGCCTCGGCCTGCGAACGGGTCAGCCCGCACACGGCGGCCTTGGACACGCCGTAGACGCCGCTGTCGCCGAAGGCGCTGATCGACTGCTGGGAGCCGACGTTGATGATCCGTCCCCAGCCGCGGGCGGCCATCCGGGGCCCGAAGTGCTGCCCGAGCAGGAACGGCGCGGTGAGGTTGACGGCGATGGTCTGGTCGTAGTCGTCGGCGGAGAGGCCGGCCATGGGCCTGCGGATGTTGTTGGCGGCGTCGTTGACGAGGATGTCGACGTCGCCGAAGAATCCGTGCGCCTGCTCGCACACGCGGTCGATCGCGGCGCGGTCGCCGAGGTCGGCGCTGATCGTCGCCGCCCGCACTCCGTGGCCGTCGAGCCGGGCGGCGGCTTCGGCGAGTTCTCTCTCCCGGCGGGCGACCAGGATCACGGCCGCCCCCGCCCGCCCGAGGGACTCCGCCATCGCGTATCCGATGCCGGAACTGCCTCCGGTGACCAGGGCCACCCGGCCGGTCAGGGAGAAGAGCTCTTCGATGTGGATCGGCACATCGGGTGACGCTAGCAGCGGCCCGCCCCGGTGCGGCGCCCGCCCCTGCGCACTCCCACGGGCCGCGCGGACGGTCAGCCGCGGCGGGGGAGTCCTCCGGTGGACGCCGCGTCGTCCGCGGCCTCGGCGGCCTCGGCGGCGTGGGCGGCGGCGCCGGAGGAGAGGTCGTCGATGACGCCGTTCACGGCGTCGGTGACGGTCTCCTCGGCGTGCAGGTCGCGCATCGCGTCCTCGATCTTGCGCATGACCGTTTCCATGGTGCGCAGGGTCTCGGTGTCGAGCCGCCGCAGGAGGCGGACGTAGCCGCCCGTGCCGGCTTCGATGATCTCGCCGGTGAGCCGCCGCCCCGCCTCGGTGAGCTCGACGAGGCGTACGCGGCGGTCGTGGGGGTCCTCGTGCCGGGTGACCAGGCCCTGCGCGACCACCCGGTCGACGATGCCGGTGACGGTCGCCAGGCCGACGCCGAGGTGGCGGGAGAGCTCCTGGCCGGAGGTGGGCCCCGCGAACGACAGGAGCATGACGACCTTGAACTGCTGCATGGTCAACGTGGAGGCCATCAGCGGCATCGAGCGGTCGCGCGCGAAGAAGCGGCCCAGGCTACGCTGGAGATCCGCGAGCCTGGTGATGATCTCTCCGCGCTCGGTCTCCTCTTCCGCGGTGGCCTCCTCGGGGGTGGCCTCGTCCGCGCGGGCGTGGGCGTACGGGCGGCCGGCCTGGGGGCGGGGGCCGCTCGTCCGGTCCGTCTCCGGGCTCTCCTCCCGGCTCGCGTACGGGGTCTCCTCGGATCCCGTTCCGGTGCGGGGGCGTCGCTCGGCTGCGCTGTCGTTCACGTTCCACCTCTCGTCACGAGAGGTTACCAGCGTTTAATACACCGGCTAAATGTTAGGGCCATGCGAAGTGTTAGGGTTGCGCCAAACACTTCCTCCGTTGTCAGGAGTTCGGATGACCTCCTTGGCCAGGCTGAGCCTTGCCAACCGCGCACTAGTGATCATGGTCGCGCTGGTGCTCGCGGGATTCGGCCTCTTCGCGATCCCCTCGCTGAAGCAACAGCTCTTCCCGTCCCTGGAGTTCCCGGCGGCCTTCACGGTGGCGAGCTATCCCGGGGCCGCTCCCGACATCGTGGAGGAGCAGGTCACCAAGCCGATCGAGAGCGCCTTCCAGGGCATCGCCGGCGTCACCGACATCACCTCCACCTCCCGTGAGGGGATGTCGCAGGTGCAGGTCGCCTACGAGTACGGCACCGACATCGACCAGATGACCGGCAAGATGCAGCAGGCCGTGAGCCGGATCAAGGCGCAGCTTCCGGCCGACGTCGACCCCCAGGTGGTGGCGGGCAGCACCGACGACATCCCGGTCATGGCGATCGCCGTGGGCGACGGCGGCGACGAGCACGCCATGGCCGACAAGATCGAGCGCATCATGGTGCCGGAGCTGCAGTCGATCGAGGGCGTGCGCGACGTCACCGTCAGCGGCGCCCGCGAACAGCAGGTCGTCATCACCCCCGATCTCGGCAAGATGACCTTCCTGGGGCTGTCGGCCGCCGCGATTCCCGACCTCCTGCGGGCCAACGGGGTGTCCATCCCGGCCGGCACGCTGACCGAGGACGGCAAGTCGCTGACCGTGCAGATCGGCGATCCCGTCCGTACGGTCAAGGACCTGGAGAACCTGTACCTCACCCCCGCGAGCGCCCCGGCGGGCCAGCCGGGTGGGAGCCAGCGCGGTGCGGCCGGGGGGCAGGGGCTCCCCGGCCAGGCGCCGGCCGGGCGCGGCGCGACAGCCGGGGGAGCCGGTGCGGCGGGCGGCGCGGCGGCTCCGGCCAGGGCGCCGAAGCCGGTCAAGCTGGGCGACGTGGCCGACATCAAGATTGAAAACGCCACCGCGACCACCATCACCCGCACCAACGGCTCACCCAGCCTCGGCGTCTCGATCACCATGGTCCCCGACGGCAACGCGGTGCAGATCTCCCACGACGTCAACGACGCCCTCCCCGGGCTGACCCGCGCCCTCGGCGACAGCGCCGAGCTGAACGTCGTGTTCGACCAGGCGCCGTACGTCGAGAGGTCCATCGAGGACCTCACCACCGAGGGCCTGCTGGGCCTGGCCTTTGCCGTGCTCGTCATCCTGGTGTTCCTGCTGTCGGTGCGTTCGACGCTGGTCACGGCGGTGTCCATCCCGCTGTCGGTCGTGATCGCCCTGATCGCGCTGTGGGCGGGCGACTACTCGCTCAACCTGCTCACGCTGGGCGCGCTGACGATCGCGGTCGGCCGGGTCGTCGACGACTCCATCGTGGTGCTGGAGAACATCAAGCGCCATCTCGCCTACGGCGAGGAGAAACGGAGTGCGGTCCTGACGGCCGTACGCGAGGTGTCCGGCGCGGTCACCGCCTCCACGCTGACCACGGTCGCGGTGTTCCTGCCGATCGGCTTCGTCGGCGGTCTGGTCGGGGAGCTATTCAGCTCCTTCGCCATCACGGTCACCGTGGCGCTGCTGGCGTCGCTGCTGGTCGCGCTGACCGTCATCCCGGTCCTGGCGTACTGGTTCCTCAAGGCGCCGAAGCTCACCCCGCAGGAGGCGCAGGCCGTACGCGAGGACGCCGAGCGCAGGGAACTGCGCAGCCCGCTGCAGCGGATCTACCTGCCGGTGCTGCGCTTCGCGACCCGGCGGCGCCTGGTGACGATGCTCATCGGCGTCGTCGTGTTCGCCGCGACGATGGCGCTGGCGCCCAAGCTGAAGACCAACTTCCTCGACTCCTCCGGCAACGACACCCTGCAGATCAGCCAGCGGATGCCGGCCGGGACCGACCTCGCGACCACCGACACGGCCGCCAAGAAGATCGAGGAGGTGCTGGCCGCCGACACGAAGGACGTGAAGTCCTACCAGGTGACGGTCGGCGGCGGCAACCGCTTCCTCGGCGGGCTGGGCGGCGCCTCCGACCGCGCCTCCTACTCCGTCACCCTGCAGGAGGGCGTGGACACGCCCGTCCTGGAGGAGCGGCTGCGTGAGCGGCTGAAGGGCCTGAGCGGCATCGGCGAC
Source organism: Microbispora cellulosiformans (assembly GCF_008728085.1). Taxonomy (NCBI): domain Bacteria; kingdom Bacillati; phylum Actinomycetota; class Actinomycetes; order Streptosporangiales; family Streptosporangiaceae; genus Microbispora; species Microbispora cellulosiformans. The sequence continues at coordinate 85,767 of NZ_VYTZ01000005.1, forward strand.
GTCACCGTCGGCGGCAACGGCGGCGGGGGCGGGTTCAACTCCGACCAGGTGCAGGTCATCGTGCAGGGGCCCGACCAGGACGCGCTGAAGACGGCCGCCGCCTCGGTCCGCGACGCCATGGCCGGCATCGGCGGTCTGCGGGACGTCACCTCCAACCTCGAGGACAGCATCCCCCGGGTCGAGGTGCACGTGGACCGCGAGAAGGCCGCCGCCCGCGGCCTGACCGAGGCCGGCATCGGGCAACTGGTCGCGCAGGCGTTCCGCGGCGCGCCGGTCGGCTCGATCGACGTGGACGGCCGCTCCAGCGACGTGATCCTGCGCGGGTCCGGCGACGCCCCCGACGACCTCGCCGCGATCGAGAAGCTCACCCTTCCCACTGCGACCGGCCTGGTGAAGCTGTCCGACGTCGCCGACGTCGTCAAGGCCGACGGGCCGACCCAGATCACCCGCCAGGACGGCGACCGCACCGCGACCGTGTCGGGCGCGGCCGACGCCTCCAACCTGGGCGCGATCACCGCCAAGGTCACCGACAAGCTGAAGACCCTGACGCTGCCCGCCGGGGTGACGTACAAGATCGGCGGCGCGAGCTCCGACCAGCAGGAGGCGTTCGCCGACCTCGGCATGGCGATACTGATCGCCATCGCGATCGTCTTCATGATCATGGTGGCGACGTTCCGCAGCCTCGTGCAGCCGCTGATCCTGCTGGTGTCGATCCCGTTCGCGGCGACCGGCGCCATCGGACTGCTGCTGGTCACCGACACCGCGCTCGGCGTGCCCGCCCTGATCGGCATGCTGATGCTGATCGGCATCGTCGTCACCAACGCCATCGTGCTGATCGACCTGATCAACCAGTATCGCGAGCAGGGGCTCGGCGTGACCGAGGCGGTCATCGAGGGCGGCCGGCGCCGCCTGCGTCCCATCCTGATGACCGCGATCGCGACGATCTGCGCGCTCACCCCGATGGCGCTGGGCGCGACGGGGTCGGGCGGGTTCATCTCCCAGCCGCTGGCCATCGTCGTGATCGGCGGCCTGCTGTCCTCGACGCTGCTCACGCTGGTCCTGGTGCCCGCCCTCTACGTCATCGTCGAACGCCTGAAGGAGCGCATGCGCCGCGCTCCCGCCCGGCCCGGGGGCGACGACGGCGAGGTCACGGTGTACGACGAGGAGGCCCTCGAACCCGCCCGATGAGGTGCCTGTGACGGCGCCGTGAGGGCAGCATGGAGGAAGGGAGGACCCCGGGACGGTCCCCGCGACGACCGTCCCGGGGTCCTCCCGCGTCCGGCGGGCGGCGGCCCTCAATAGACTGGGCCAACGTGAGTGCCAAGCCGCGTATCCCGAATGTCCTCGCCTCCCGTTACGCCTCGCCGGAACTGGCCCGCCTGTGGTCACCCGAGCACAAGGTGGTGCTGGAGCGCCGGCTCTGGCTGGCCGTCCTCAAGGCACAGGCCGACCTCGGGATCGACGTCCCCGAACAGGCGATCGCCGACTACGAGAAGATCGCCGAGCAGGTCGACCTCGCCTCCATCGCCGACCGGGAGAAGATCACCCGGCATGACGTGAAGGCCCGCATCGAGGAGTTCAACGCCCTCGCCGGGCACGAGCACGTCCACAAGGGCATGACCTCCCGCGACCTGACCGAGAACGTCGAGCAGCTGCAGATCCGCGACAGCCTGCTGCTGGTGCGCGACCGGGTCGTGGCGCTGCTGGCCCGCCTGGCCCGCCTGTCCGCCGAGCACGCCGCCACCGTCATGGCCGGCCGTTCGCACAACGTCGCCGCGCAGGCCACCACCCTCGGCAAGCGCTTCGCCACCGCCGCCGACGAACTGATCGTCGCCTACGAACGGCTGGAGAACCTGCTCGAGCGCTACCCCCTGCGCGGTGTCAAGGGCCCCGTCGGCACCGCGCAGGACATGCTCGACCTGCTCGGCGGCGAGGACCGGCTGGCCGCGCTGGAGGACCGCGTCGCCGCGCACCTCGGCTTCCCCCGCCGCTTCACCAGCGTCGGGCAGGTCTATCCCCGCTCGCTCGACTACGACGTGCTGACCACCCTGGTGCAGCTGGCCGCCGCCCCCTCCTCCCTGGCCAAGACGATCCGCCTGATGGCCGGGCACGAACTCGTCACCGAGGGCTTCAAGGAGGGCCAGGTCGGCTCTTCGGCGATGCCGCACAAGATGAACACCCGCTCCTGCGAACGCGTCAACGGCCTCACCGTGGTCCTGCGCGGCTACGCCTCGATGGCCGGGGAACTCGCCGGAGACCAGTGGAACGAAGGCGACGTGTCCTGCTCGGTCGTGCGCCGGGTCGCGCTGCCCGACGCGTTCTTCGCCTTCGACGGCCTGGCCGAGACCATGCTGACCGTGCTGGACGAGTTCGGCGCGTTCCCCGCCGTCATCGAGGCCGAGCTGGGCCGCTACCTGCCGTTCCTCGCCACGACCAAGATGCTCATGGCCGCCGTACGGGCCGGGGTGGGCCGCGAGACCGCCCACGAGATCATCAAGGAGCACGCCGTCGCCGCGGCGCTGGCCATGCGCTCGCGCGGCGCCGGCAACGAACTGCTCGACCGCCTCGCCGCCGACGAGCGCTTCCCGCTCGGCCGCGCCGACCTCGACGCGCTGCTCGCCGACCGGTCGACCTTCGCCGGAGCCGCCGCCGGTCAGGTCGCGGCGGTCGTCGCCCGGGCCGGGGAGATCACCGCGCGCCATCCCGGCGCCGCCGCCTACACCCCCGGCGCGATCCTGTAGGGACGCCGGTGCGGCCGATCCCATCGGTGAGCCCCCTGGCCGGTGAGACCGAGGTCGCCGCCGCCTCCGGCGACGACGACCTCGTCATGTGGGCGGCGCAGGGCATGCGGCCCGGCGTCCGCGCCTGGGCGTACGGCGAGGCGGTGGCGGTGGCGAGCCCGGCGCTGGCGCGGCGCGACCGCCTCGTGGTCAGGGGTGAGCCGGCCAGGGTCGTCCCGCTCCTGCGACACGCCCTGGCCGAGGCCGGCCCGTCGTTCCGGCCGCTCGGCGAGGCCGCCCTCCTGGAGGAAGTGGTCCGCGCCGCGCCGGAACTGGAGCTCGCGGGTCACTTCACCTGGATGACGGCCGAGAAGCTCGCCCGGCCGCGTGCGGGCGCCCCGGACCCGGCGCAGGGGGCGTCGGCGGGCGCATGGTCGATCGGGGCGGAGGCCGGGTGGCTGGAACCCGCCGACGATCCGGAGGTGGCCGCCCTGCTCGCCGCCGCCCACCCCCACTCGTACGCCGTGCCGGGCCTGCCGGGTGTGCGCCGGTGGGCCGGGATCCGCGACGGCGCGGGGGCGCTGATGGTCGACGACTGGAACGCCCCCGCGATCGCCGTCTACGAACGGCTGGGTTTCGCCCGCCGCGGCCTCGGCGTCGCCGCGCTCCGCCGCTGAGCCCGGCCTCAGGCTGGCTGGAACAGTTCGACCAGGTTGCCGGCCGGGTCGGCGAGCAGGATCTGCCGCCCGCCGGGACCGGTGACCACGTCGCTCCGGAACGGCAGGCCCGCGGCCCGCAGCCGGGCGACCTCGGTGTCCAGGTCGTCGACGATCAGGTGGACCCGGTTGCGGCCGGCGGCCCCCGCGTCGTCCGGGGTGGCGCGGGCGCCGGAACTGGCGGGGCCGGACAGCAGCAGCCGCAGCGGCCCGCGTACGACGTCGGCGAAGGCGGGCGCGGCGGCGGCCCGCAGGGTGAATCCCAGATGCGTCGTGTAGAAGTCGACGGCCGCCTGCACGTCGTCGACGATGTAGCGGACGCCGGCGAACCGGTCGGGTGATGTCATGGCTGTGCCTCCTCGGTCAGGGTCGTGGAGGGTGGGTGAGGACGGGGAGCAGGTAGCGGATGCGGGTGTCGATCTCGGCGGCGGCGCGTTCGAACGCCGGATAACCGGCCTGGCCGGTCCCGTCGCCGGTGGCGGCCGGGTCGGGGATGCTCCAGTGCAGGCGCTGCGAGTGGCCGCCGGGCTCGGGGCAGACCTCGCGGACCTTGTCGCACAGAGTGATCACGTAGTCGAAGCGTCGGCCCGTCAGCGTGTCCAGATGCCGGGGCCGCCGGTCGGCGATGTCGATGCCGTACCCCCGGCGCAGCACGCGAACGGCGTCGGGGTGCGTGCGGGGCTTGGGGTGGCTGCCCGCGCTGGCCACCTCGGCGCGGCCGCCGGCGCGGTGACGCAGCAGGGCCTCGGCGACGGGTGAGCGGGCGCTGTTGCCGGTGCACACGAACAGCACCGATGACGTCACAGGGGACGTGACCGGATCGCCGGCCGGGGCCGCCGGCTGGGCGGGCACCAGGCGCAGCGCGGGATGCAGGGCGGTGCCCGCGGCGGCCAGCGTCTCCGCGCAGCGCTCCAGGTCAAGGCGGTAGTAGCTGTCACGGCCGTCGTGGCTGCTGCGCCGGGCCGTGACCAGCCCGTCCGAGCGCAGGAGCCGCAGGTGGTAGGAGACCACGTTCTGCGGCTCGCCGACCAGCGCCACCAGCTCCCGCACGCGCAGGTCGCCGTACGCGAGCTCGCTCAGCAGCCGCCACCGCACCGCGTGCGCGGCCAGCCGGACGAACGCCGGCGGGACGGCGTGCGCGGACGACACCATGACGAGCATGGTACATCAAACTGGTTTGATTGATCTGCCCCGTAGCGGGTCGGGCGCGCCTGTCTCAGGCGCCTCTGTCTCAGGCGGCGCGGACGGCGTCGGCCAGGCGGGGGTTCAGGCCGTCCAGCACGCCGGGCAGATCGCGCAGCGTGGTGACCCTCACCACGGAGCCGGCCGGTTCGCCGGACGAGGCGAACGCGGGGGAGGGCTCGGCGCGGTAGCGGTCGAGCCAGACGCCGTGCATGCCGACCCGGGCGGGCGCGACGGCGTCCAGCAGCAGGTTGTCGCCGACCATCAGCACTTCCTCGGGCCGCAGCCCCAGCTTCGCCGCCGCCCGCAGGTAGCACTCCGGGGCCGGCTTGAACGCGCCGAGCGTCTCGGGGGTCAGGACGACCTCCATGCGGTCCATCAGCCCGAGGCGCCGCAGCTTGGCCTCCTGCTGCACGGGATCGCCGTTGCTGAGCACGCCCAGTGTCAGCCCGTCGCCGAGCACCGCGAGTGTCGCGGCCACGTCGGGGAAGGCGGCCCAGGCGTCCTCGTAGTGGGTGAGGAACCCGGCGAAGGCCGCGTCCGGGTCGGCCGGCGCGGGCATGCCCAGCCGGTCGCAGAACTCCCACAGCCGCCTGCGCCGCTGCTCGGCGAACGAGCACTCACCGGCGTGCCAGGCCGGCAGATGCTTGTCCTCCAGGTCGAGCCACAGCGCCGGCGCCTCCGGCAGCAGCTCATGGCCGGGGCAGACCGTCTCCATCCAGCGGGTCGCGGCGTGGGCGACGGCCCGGCGATGGTCGAAGAGGGTCTCGTCGAGGTCGAACAGAATGGCCCTGATCACGAGTCCCCATCTTCACGGTGATGTGTTTCCGGTGCGTTTCGGAAGCGTGAAAGGCTGCGTGAAGATCGCAGTCAAGTGACCGCCTGCGGAGTGTCGGGGTAGGAAATATCCTACCTGAGCAGTGACAGGTAGGATATTTCCTACGTATTATGGAACGCGTGGACATCACTCCCGCCGCCCCCACCGAAGACGAGATCTTCGCCGCCCTCGCCAGCCCGGTGCGGCGCGAGGTCCTGCGCCTGCTGCGCGAACAGGGCCCCCAGCCGGTGCAGGACCTCGCCTCCGGCTTCGCGATGGCCCGGGCCAGCTTCTCCGAGCACCTCCGCGTGCTGCGCGAGGCGGGCCTGGTCAGCGAACGCCGCGACGGCAGGCGCAGGCTCTACCGTCTGGAGGCCGTCCCGCTCGCCCGCGTCCGCGACTGGCTCGACCCGTACGAGCGGTTCTGGCGCGGCAGGCTGACCGGCCTGCGCGACCTGCTCGACGGCATGGACGGCACAGACGACATGAATGACATCGGGGACGGCACCGGGGACGCCGCCGCTCTCGGCCGTACCGGAGACCAGGAGACGAAATGAACAACGTGAACGACGTGAACGACACCGGCGACCCGGCCGTGCTGCGGCTCGACGAGTTCCTGGCGCATCCGCCCGCCCGCGTGTGGCAGGCCCTGACCGACCCCGGGCTGCTCGCCCGGTGGTTCATGCCGGGAGACTTCCGCCTCACCGTGGGCCATCGCTACACCATGGCCGGCATGGCCATGCCCGGCACCGGGTTCTCCGGCACCGTGCAGGCCGAGGTGCTGGCCTTCGAACCCGAGCGCATGCTCCGCCTCGGCTGGCGCGACGCCGACCCCGCCAGCCCCGCCGCCGCCGACTGGACGATCACCTGGACGCTCGAACCCGAAGGCAGGGGCACCCGGCTGTTCCTCACCCACGAGGGCTTCGATCCCGGCAGCGAACTGCAGCGGCGGGCCCGATCCATCATGGACGGGGGATGGCGCCATCTGCTGACGGACCGCCTCGCCGCCGTTCTGTGACCGCCCGGCCCCGAGCCGGGGCAGAAGAGAGCGGGTGAAACTTTCCGGCCGGGACCCCGGCCGAGCAGCGGCGACGCCGCCGGATTAGTTTGGACGGTTGACTTATTCCGCCGGGCGATCTTACCGTGCGGAGGCTTTCGCTCGCATGGTGCGAGCAGCGGCTTTCCGTCCACGATGACCCGTCCCGAAGGAGCGCAGATGCCCGACACCATGCCCGGGACGGCGATTCCCGGCCCGCACAGCGGCTCCCGAAGCGGCCGCCGCGGCGGTACGGCGGCTCTGGCGGCCGCGCTGGTCGTGGGCGGCCTCGCCGCCGGGGTCCCGGGAACGGCGACCGCCGCGACCGGCTGCGCCGTCACCTACACCACCAGCGAGTGGCCGGGCGGCTTCAGCGCCGCCGTCACCGTGCAGAATCTCGGGAGCGCCGTCAACGGCTGGACGCTCGCCTTCACCTTCCCCAGCTCGGGTCAGAAGGTGACGACCGGCTGGTCGGCCACCTGGAGCCAGAGCGGGCAGAACGTCACGGCCACGAACGTGGACTACAACGCCGCCATCGCCACCGGCGCGTCCGTCTCGATCGGGTTCAACGGCTCGTGGTCGGGTTCCAACCCCAAGCCGGCGGCTTTCACGCTCAACGGCGTGACCTGCACCGGATCCACCACCACCTCGTCACCCACCCCCTCGGTGACGCCCACAGTCACCCCCACCGTGACACCCTCGGCGACTCCCACGGTGACGCCCTCTGCGACACCTTCCGCGACGCCGACGGCGACGCCCACGACCGGGAAGCCCACCGTCGCCGCCGACGGCACCGGCGCCTACCGGACGGTGCAGGCAGCGATCGACGCGGTGCCGACCGGCAACTCCAGCAGGAAAGTCATCACGATCAAGCCCGGCACCTACCGCGAGATCGTCACCATCCCGGCGAACAAGCCGTACATCACCCTGCAGGGCCTCGGCTCCTCGGCCAGGGACGTCCTGATCGTCAACAACCACGCGGCCGGCGCGTACGGCACGTTCAACAGCGCCACCGCGTTCGTCAACGGCCACGACTCCGCCCTCACCAACCTGACGGTCTCCAACGACTACGTCGAGGACGGCTCCACCGTCAACCAGCAGGCCGTCGCGCTGAACCTCAACGCCGACCGGGCGATCCTGTCGAACGTACGGCTGCTGGGTGACCAGGACACCTTCCTGATCAACGCCTCCGCCCGCGCGTACGTCAGAAGCTCCTACATCGAGGGCACGGTCGACTTCGTCTTCGGCGACGGCACCGCAGTGCTGCACGACTGCGACATCTACGAGAAGCGCAGCAGCGGCGCCCCCATCACCGCGGCCAGGACCGACGCCGCCAAGCCGTACGGGTTCCTCATCTACAAGTCCCGGATCAGCGGCGCGACCGGCGACACCACCCAGCTGGGACGGCCCTGGGGTCCCAACGCCCAGGTGCTCTACCGGGAGTCCACCCTCAGTTCGACCATCAAGACCTCTCAGCCCTGGACCGACATGTCGGGCAACTCATGGAAGAACGCTCGTTTCTTCGAATACCGGAACACCGGCGCCGGGGCCACGGTCAACGCCAACCGCCCGCAGCTGAGCGACGCGCAGGCCGCCAACTACACCCCGCAGAAGTACCTGGCCGGTTCCGACGGCTGGAACCCCGTGAGCTGACCCGCCTGAGCTGACCCTGGCCGGCAGGCACGCGGCCGGCGCACCTGCGGCGGCCCGGGGATCAACCCTCCCCGGGACCGCTCTCCCCGCCGGGCGCGGTCTGCCCGTCCCTGCCGCCGCCACGGCGCCGCAGCAGCGGGTGCGACCCCATCGCCACCTCCAGCTCGCCGGGCAGATCGTCGCGGTAACGGCCGAGCGTCGACAGGTCGCTGTGCCCCAGCACCCGCCGCACCGCGTCCATGTCCGTGCCGTCGGCCAGCAGGTGCGTCGCCGTCGTGTGCCGCAGCCCGTGCGGCGTCACCTCCCGGCTCCGCCCGGGCTCCACCCGCTGCCGCACCCGGTCGATCACCGCCTGCACGTCGCCCCGGGCCAGCCGTCTGCCCCGCCACGACAGCAGCAGCGCCTTCTCGCCGTCCCCGGCCACGCGCACCGCGAGGTACGCGTCCAGCGCGGCGGCCACGTCACGGGGGAGCGGCACGTCGCGGGTACGCCCGCCCTTGCCGAAGATCCGCCAGTAGCGCATTCCGTCGTTGGTGTAGAAATCCTCCACGTTCGCCCGCACCAGCTCCGACACCCGCGGCCCCAGCGCGGCCAGCAGCATCACCACCAGCGCGTCCCGCACCTCCGTCCGCTGGTCGGCCCGGCGGCGGCGCCCGCCCGGGCCGCCCGGCTCAGGCGGCGGGGCGGGGGAGCGGGCCGCCTCGATCAGGCCCTCGGCCTGCTCCCGGGTCAGCGCCCGGCGTTCCGGCCGCAGCCCGCCCCGCTCCCGTGCCCGCACCGACGAGGCGGCCATCGGGTCCAGATGCACCCACCCCGCCGACGCGGCGTGCCGGAACAACGCCGACACCGACCGGCGGAACCTCGCCTGCGACGCCGCGCTCTGCCCCGGACCACCCCGCGCCGCCGGCCCGCGCGCCCGACCTCCACGAGAGGCACCGTCGCTCGCCGCGCCCTCGTCGGCCGTGCCGTCCTCACCGCGCCCGCGCAGGCGCTCGTCCGGCTTGCGCGCGAACGCCAGCAGCACCGCGTCGACGTCCTCACCGGTCAGGTCGTCCAGCACCCGGGCGTCGCCCGCCAGCCGTACGAACGTGGCCACGTCCCGCGCGTACACCTCGGCGGTCGCGGGTGACAGCGCCCCGGTCACGGTCTTGGCCCGGACCAGCTCCACATAACGGTCCGCGGCCTCCTGCACGGTCAGCCGGTTCACCTGCGGGGGCAGCATGATCGACACCGTACCGCCCGGGACCGACAACAATCATCCGGCCCGGAACCGGTGCGGAACCGGTGCGGAACCGCGCGGCCAGCATCCCGGAGCAGGCTCCGTTTCTACTCCACGCCGAGCGCGTCGACGAACCGCTCCGCCTCGCTCTGGCTCATGCCCGTCTCGCCACGCACCAGGAACACCGCCTGCTCCACCTGGCCCGCCTCCTTCAGCTCCCGCGCCCGCGTGGCCAGGTCGTACCCGTGACGCGCCGTGGCCACGGGCAGCGGCCGGCCCGCGCCGATCCCGTCGGCCAGGTCCTTCGCCTCCTTCAGCCCCAGCCCGGTCTCCTCGCGGATCAGCTTGATCGCCTCGATCTTCTTGTTCTCCGCGTACAACTCCCGTACGCGCTGCAGCAGAGCGGCCGAGACCGGCGGCGCCAAGCCGGGACTGCGCCAGGCGAGCGGACCCGCGGGCCGCGCACCGGCCCGCACGGCGGCGAAGACGACGAAGAAACCGAGCAGCACGATCACGATGACGCCGAGGAGAACGAACTCCATCGGACCCAGGTTAGGCATGTGGTGATCGTAAAACGCGCGTCGGTGCGACGGTGGCCCCAACCGGTAATTCAGGTACAGATCACCGCCGCGCGGAAGAGCGCGTCATGGCGGGCGATGTGGGCCATATCGGTGAGGTAGAGCGTGTCGTCGCCGCGCGCCAGGTGGGCGGCGAAGGCCTCGTCACCCGCCCGTGCCCGTTCACGCATGTGGTTCACCAGGTGCTCCAGCCGGGCCGACGCGGTGGCGACCAGCGCCTCCCGATCACCCGCGCCGAGCCCGTACGCGCCGGCGAAAAGACCCATCCGCCGCGCCTGTTCCGCCGCCGGCGGGGCACCCGGGTCACGACCGGGATCGTGCAACGGCACGAAGCGGTAGGCAGCGTACGCCACATCCCACACCCGGGGGCCCGGATGCGCGGTGTCGAAGTCGATGAAGGCCACCGGACGCCCATCACGGAAGACGCAGTTGTAGGGCGCCACGTCGCCGTGGCACACCACCTCGGCCGGAGTACGCGGGGAGAAGTACCACTCCGCGCCCTCCGGAGGCTCGAAGCCCCCGGTCGCGTCGTGATAGTTACGCAGCAGCTCGCCGACGTCCGCCAGCGCCTTCTCCGACGCCGCGTACGGCGGCAGGGGACAGTCGGGCACCCGGCCCGGCAGGAAGTCGAGCACCTCCCGGCCCACGCCGTCCATCCCGTGCGCTCTCGGCGCCCCCGCGAACCCGGCCGCCGCCAGGTGCTCCAGCAATGCGTGAACCGCCGGCGTCCACCGGCGGGCCGGGCGGCGCACGGTGCCGCCGATCCTGACGACCCGGTTGACGCCCCCTACCAGGATCTCCTCGTCCATGCCGGCCGGCCCTCCTCCCGCTTCACCGTACGAGAGGAGGGCCGGCCGTACGAGCTCAGCTGTAGGAGACGGACTGCACGTAGCAGTTGGTCTGCCACGGCCCGGGGTAGACCGGGGCGGTGGTGCAGGCCCAGGTGCCGATGACGGTGGTCGTGCCCGCGGGGATGCTGGCATAGCCGGTGGAGCCGAAGAAGTCGTACTGGTGTCCGCCGCTGCAGATGCCGCCGGCGCCGACGGCCGTCGTCCCGCTGGGCACCGTCTGGGTGAACTGCCACGAGTGTGTGGCCGGAATGGCGGTCGCGCTGCTGTAGGGCACCGACGCGCCGCCGAACCGCAGGTCGGTGGCGTACCAGTCGGAGGTGTCGCCGAAGAAGTTCACGTTGAGGCAGTCGACCGTCACCTGCACCGTGATGCCGGACGCCATGGCCGGTTGTGGCGCGGCCACCAGAGCCAGCACCCCGGTCGTGACCAGCGCCGATCCGAGCGCCAGCGCCCGCCGGGCCGTTTTCGCAGCGAACATGTGCAATCCCCTTCTCCCGCCTCACTCTCGCCACGCGAATTCATCACCGCCGCCGGGAACGGTCAATGGCCGAGATTTTCGGCGCGGACCGAAAGTCCGCTCGAAACGAGAGGTGAAAATACTGCTGCGGAGAAGATGTGGTCCGAAACCGCGGGCCTCTTCATCCGCGGGCACAGTACATGCAGCGGCGATCCCCATATCGCCTGTCCAGGCCGGGCCGGAAACGTGGTTCCGGCCGGGCAGCCGTTCGGGAAAGACGACCTGCCGGACCCGTGAAAAATTCAGGCCGCATTCGATCCGGGAGCGGCACGCTCACCGTGCCAGGAGACGGCGGCGCAGCAGAAGCCCGGCGCCGGCGGCCAGACAGATCGCGAGACCGGTCAGCACGTACATGCGCCCGTCCGGCCCGGCCTCGCCGCCGCCTCCGGTCGCGGCCGCGCCGATCGGCGTCTCGATCGCGTCCCGGGCCGCCGGGGCCACCTCGTCGTCCTCGTCCGGTACGGCCGCGGTCACGGTGGCCGTGACGGTCCGCGTCGGCTTGGGGCTGCCGCTGGTGGTGGCGCTCGCGGACGGAGTGGCGCTTGGGGAGGGGCTGGTGCTCGACTGCCCGTCGCGGGTGACGGTGAGCGTGTAGGCGGTGAGCTCGTCCGCGTTCCGCACCTCGCACTCGATCACCGGCGCGGTGGGCGAGGGGCCGATGTTGACGGCGGCCGGCCGCACCGAGGCCGTGCCCGCGTTCGACGCGGTCGTCTTCAGGCTCACCGCGGCCGTCGGCAGCGGAATGATCTCCCCACCGGCGATCGTGCTCAAGTGCTCGCTCACGCCGGTCGCGGAGGTCAGGTTCGCGATCCCGGTCAGAGACGCGTACGCGTACAGCTTGACGCCGGCGAGTCCGGCGGCGGGGGCCCGCAGTTCGCTGCCGGTCACGTAGGACGTCGCGTGCCAGCCGATGGACATCTGCCTGCCCGTTGTGGCGTCGTCCGGCATGGTCAGCTCGACGTTGATCTCGACGTTCTGCTTCTCGGTTACGTCGTCGGTCGTGCATTCGTACTCGACGACCTCGGTGGCCATGCGCAGGCCGCGTTCCGCACCCGGCAGGGGAGCGGCCTCAACCGGTTGACACAGCAACGCGAGACAACCCGCGAAGACGAACGAGACCACCGCACGCATACGCAACGCCGGCTCCTGATGGGACTCATGGGGCTTGGGGACCTACATGAGACGTGGCACGGCGAAGATCGGTTGCCAGCCGATCACCGATCAGCGGACCGGATGCTCCTGGGGGAGGGGATGCGCGGCCTCGGCGCGCAGGCCGTCGAGGAAGAAGGCCAGGAAGCGGCGCCACGTGTCCGGAGCGGTCTCCATCGACTCACGGATGACCTGGGACATCGCCCAGATCAGGGTGACCAGGTCCGTGGACGCGAAATCGGCCCGTAGACAGCCGGCGGTCCTGGCTCGCTCGAGGATGCGCTCGACGTCCCGGAAGCCGCGGTGGCACGCCTGGCTCACGTCAGTGGCCATGGAGAAGCTCTGCGTCAGAGCCTCGTTGAGGCTGTGGTCCTCGGCCTGCAGGGTGAACAGCCCTTCGAGGAAACCGGTGAAGCCCGCCCAGGGGTCGGGGTGAGCCAGGGCCGCCGCGGTGATCTCATCGAGAGCGGCCATCCGCTGGGGGAGGACCGCCCCGAGGAGCGCCTCCCGGGTCGGGAAGTGGTTGTAGAGAGTGCCGATGCTGACGCCGGCACGACGGGCGATGTGCTCCAGCGGAGCGTCGAGCCCGCGCTCGGCGAGCACCTGGGTGGCCGCGACCAGCAGTTTGTCGCGGTTGCGCGCGGCATCCGACCGCAGCGGTTTCGATCCGGCTGCCATGCCTCCCATCATACGAATCTGAGGGTGGCCTCAAGTTTGTGCTACTGTCGCGGTCAAGTTGAGAAGACCCTCAACTTACCGACCTGGAGAGGTGCCCCATGCCTGCAGCAGCACGCAAGACCGTCGCCGTCATCGGCGCCGGGCCCGGACTCGGCATGTCCGTCGCGCATCGGTTCGGGCGCGAGGGGTACGCCGTGGCGCTGATCTCCCGGACGGAGGCCCGGCACGCCGGATACGTGGCGGCCCTGGCCGAAGCGGGGATCGAGGCGGCGTCCTTCGCCGCCGACGTACGCGACCGCGACCGGCTCGTCTCCGCCCTGGGCGCGATCGCCGATCGTTTCGGCGCGATCGACGTTCTCTACTACGGGCCGGGAGCCTCCGACCTGAACGCCCCGCCCCGGCCGATCACCGAGACGACCGCCGGCGACGCCAGGGGGGCGATGGACTTCCTGTATCCGGCGATCGACGCGGTCGGCACGGTGCTGCCCGGCATGATCGAAAGAGGGGAGGGCGGGCTGTTGTTCGCCGGCGGGTTGAGCGCCGTCATGCCGATGCCCGCGCTCGGAGGCCTGGCGTTGTCGGCGGCGGCGCTGCGCACCTACGCCCTGACCCTCAACGCCGCGCTGGCAGGGGAAGGCGTCTACGCCGGAAACCTGATCATCGGGGGACTGGTCGAACGGGGTGACATCCACCGGCTGGTGACCTCCCAGCCCGAGCGCTTCGGCGACGTGGGGAGTAGGTCCCTCGACCCGGACATGATCGCCGACGCCGCTTGGGACCTGTACGCCGAGCGCGACCGCCCGGAGGCGACGTTCAACGCCTTCCAATAAGCTGTCCGGGTTTGTCTCATACCAGACAGAATCCACCTTCTGTCCGGTATAGGACTATTTGTGAATGTCGGGCAAGAGGGGACGAGTGCGGGTCCCGGTTCTCCGATCGATGAGGTTCGGCGCGCGGCGAAGCGATATCCGCCGGGTTCCAGCGGGTTCCCGTCCCGTGGCGTATCGAAGCCGGTGAGGCCTCGGATCGACGCCCCGGAGTGGAAATGGCCGGCGCAAAGGCCGGACCCGGCATGGCGGCGTGATCATGACGCGAGCCCGGCATGTCGGCGGCATCGGGCCCTGTGTAACTCCGCGGAGCCGGATTGCCGCGACGTCACACAGACGGCGGTTGAGCGTGCCGGGTTCGGCGTTCTCCTCGGTGCAGAAGTCCGCCTGACGTCGCAGACGCGATGAAGCGGACGCAGCCGCGCGACCAGCCCGATCCACCCCTTCCCGCACCTTCACCTCGTTGCTCGATAATGAACATTATGTCAAGTAGCGAAGACGGGGCGGTCCCCAGGGCGAGAGTTCGCCAGGTTGCTGCTGAGGTGCGGACTGGAGGCTTCCCCCGGGTTGAGCGCCGCCCGGGGTACGAGGTGCCCAAGCGCGGGGTCGCCGCGCTGAGAAGCGCGCGGGCCTTCAGAGGACGCGGAGCTGTGCTCGTGCGGCTGGGCGATGAGCCGTCCTCTCCCCTGGCTCGCAGGCATGTCCGGTGCGCGAGCGATGGGCATTGCGTCGTCTCATCCGTACGGCGGACTATTGCTGTATGGATTGGGATGCCATAGGCGCCATAGCATCGATCGTTGGTATTCCCGTAGCGGTGGCCGCCGGTTTCATCCAGATACGCACCCAATCGCAAGGACAAGGGGCCGGAAAACCTGCTGGTGCCCCTCCTGAAAAAGATCAATCGGTTCATATGGCGGAGTCTCCGGTAGCTTCGATTCAGCCGCCCCTGGGCCGCCTGCCGACGCACCTGCACGGACGCGCGGAGATCCTGGACCACCTGGGCCGTGCCATCACGCCGGGGTCCGGAAGAATCCAGGTGATCGCAGGGCTGGGAGGTGTCGGAAAGACGACACTGGCTCTAAAACTCGCCGAGGACTCGCGAAATCGGTTCGCAGCGGTCTGGTGGGTGAACGGTGCCGATCGTGTGACACTCATGACTTCCATGCTGGGCATCGCCCAGCATGAGCTGAATGTGCCGGAACCGGCTGTTCGCGAAGCCATGTCCGGCCGCAGGAACGCGGCAGATCTCTTCTGGAACGCCATTGAGCAGACAGCGGCCGGCAGCGGCCGTCTACTGATCATCGACAATGCCGACGATCCGCAGTCGGTGCTGGCCGTGACCGGAGACCAGGTCGCCGACGGAACCGGCTGGATTCGAGTCAGCCGGAACTGCTCCATCGTCGTGACGTCCCGGGACAGGGCACCGACAACATGGGGGCGACTGTGCGAGCTGCACCTTCTCGGTCCCCTGTCCCCCGCTGCCGCCGCTGACCTTCTCATGGACTTCGTCCCAGGAGACAGTGATCGTGCTGCCGCGCTGGCGGTGGGACATCGGCTGAACGGGCTGCCACTGGCGCTGCACCTGGCCGGGATTCACATCGGTGCGAAGAGCAGCCGGCACAGGACCTTCAACGCCTATCTCGACGCCTTGAACAACGACTTCGCCTCGACGATGCGCGAACAGTCCATCTCTCCAGCGCGGCAGCGGGCGGACGAGCGTCAGATGATCACGCGTACCTGGGAGCTGTCCCTGATCACCCTAAGCGACCAGGGAAACGAGCATGCCCGCGCCGTGGCGGGGACGCTGGCCGAGCTCGCCGGCGGTCAGGTCGTGCCGATGGAGATGCTCTGCGCGGAGCTTCCCACCAAGGGCAGACGAGGCCAGAGGGCGCCTGCCGTAGATGCCACCGCTTTGGAAGGCCTGGACAGGATGGGGCTCATCGACTGGGCCTCCCCTTCCGAACCTCGGGGCATCAGGATGCACGATCTGGTTGCGACGACCATACGCCAACAGACCCCTGCGCC
Organism: Microbispora cellulosiformans; assembly: GCF_008728085.1. Taxonomy (NCBI): domain Bacteria; kingdom Bacillati; phylum Actinomycetota; class Actinomycetes; order Streptosporangiales; family Streptosporangiaceae; genus Microbispora; species Microbispora cellulosiformans. Next base: position 101,735 of record NZ_VYTZ01000005.1, read on the forward strand.
TCGGCGGCGGAGCAGGTCTTCCTGGAACACGGCTTTGCGCATGCTCACTGCGGCGGCGAAGGCGCTGGACTTCCGTCTCCCCAGCCATTGGCCCGTCTGGCGCCTGTTGGTCGCCCATTTCGAAGCACTTCTCAGCACATCGGCCAGGCAGCCGAAACACGACCAACGGCGCCTGCTCGAGCTGGCGCCGCCGTTGGTCGCGATGCTGCGGCTCAGCAACGCCTGGCAGGAGGCCGAACGTCTGGGTGAGGCCGCCATTTCCGCCGCCGGCAAGCTTGGGCGGAGTGAGGCCATCGTGGTGGGCGTCCAGCACAACCTGGCTACCATTTTGCAGTGCCGCGGCCTCTATCCGGAATCGGAGCGCCTTCTTCGGGACGTCCTGCGCAAGCGCGAGAGGATCCTTGGCAGGCATCACAGAGAAACAGCTCACACGAGAGGCAACCTGGCCATCGTCCTCACTCTGCAAGGGCGTCACGGAGAAGCCCTGTCCATCATGAAGAGGGATCTCCGTGCACGTGTGAGACTCTTGGGCCCGGAACATCCCGACACCCTTCGTTCGGGCCTCAATCTGGCCGACACCTTGCGCGAAAGCGGAGACCTGGACGCGGCCGAACAGATCATGCGTGACACCTTGATGGCCCAGGAACGTATTCTCGGCAGCACATATCCGGACACCTTGGTCAGCCGCCACAACGTGGCACGCCTCCTGCACATGCGCGGCGACTTCGCCGCTGCGGCCGCCGCGTACCGCGACGTCCAGCGATCGATGGAGGAAGTGCTCGGCGTAAGCCACGAGGACACCCTGGGCAACCTGCACCACTGGGGCGTGCTGCTCTCCGATCAGGGACAGCGGGCCGCAGCGGTGCACCTGCTCGAACAGGTGCTGGACAGCCGGAGGCAGGCGTTGGGACCAGACCATCCCGACACCCAGGAGACGGCGAAGGCCCTGCTCGCCGCGAAAGACCTGCCTTCCTGCGGAGGCACCGGCTGAGTCGCAGTGACTGAGTCAGGCCCGTGGTGAGTCGCCCATCCCCCGGCCTCGCGGTGCGACCGGTGAGCGGGTGCCGGGCCGTCCCGGCCGTACGGGAAGGTCACGCATGGTGACGGCCGGGACGGTGGCTGAATCGGAGCACCGAGCGGCGCGGGTCAGCCGGTGGAGTCGGGCAGGCAGAGGGTGACGGCTTCGGGCACCACCTTGACCGTGATGCGCTTGACCCGGTCGCGCGCTCCCCCGTCCAGTTCGTACGCCATGGGGGCCTGCAGCTTGACCGACACCTTCCTGGCGCGGGTGATGCGGACAAAGGGGGATTTCTCGGCGTTGCCGGCGCTCATCCGGCCGAGGGTGCGCGCCCACTGGATGGGGCCTTCGGCTGTGGAGACGCCGACCTCCAGCCAGCCGTCGTCGTAGCGGGCGTCCTCGAAGACGTCGATGCCCCCGGTGACGGTGCCGACGTTGCCGACGAGCACGCAGCTGGCGTCGCCCTCGAACCAGTCGTTGCCGTCGACCTTGACCTTCATCGGGGTCACGGAGCCGCCGACGTGCCGCAGGCCGGTCCAGATGTAGGCGAGGCGGCCGAGGCGGTCCTTGAGGCCCCGGTCGGCGTCGGCGATCATCTCGGCGTCCAGGCCGACGCCCGCCATGACCGCGAAGTGCTCACCGTTGATCTTGCCGAGGTCGAGCCTGGCGCGGCGGCCCTCGAAGCCGATCCGTACGGCCTCGGCCAGGTCCTCGGGGATGTCGAGGTTGCGGGCGAGCAGGTTGGCGGTCCCGGCGGGGACGATGGCGACGGCGGCGTCGCTGCCGGCCAGGGCGTCGACGCAGCGTTGCACGGTGCCGTCGCCGCCCCAGACGAAGAACAGCTCGGCGCCGTCCTTGAGCGCCTGGCGGACCTTCTTGGGCGCCTTCTTGCTCTTGGGGACCTCGTACCACAGCAGGTCCTCGACCTCGTAGCCCGTGATGAGCTTACGCAGCTCGTCGAGGCCGCCGCCGATGGTCTTCTTGCGGTGCGCGATGACCGCGACGCGTGGTGCCTTGGTACGGGAGGCCTTCGTGTCGAGGGCCTTGGTCGCGGGTGCCTCGGTGCGGGCGGCGCCCGGCTGTTCGGCGCGGGAGGCGTCTGTGCGGGGCGCCGAGGCGCGGGGGGTGGCGGGCGCGGGGGCGGCCGGGTCCGGCGCGGCGACCGCGGACTGCCGATCAGCGGATTTCACCATGGGCCCACGGCTACCCCGCCGGGGACCGATTAGGCCTCGGGCAGGGTGTAGCCGAGGGTGTAGTGGTGGCCGACCTCGACGCGGATGGCGCCCTCCCCCGTGAGGCCGGTCAGTTCGCCGGTGCCGGTGGCGGGAACGATCTGCCACTTCATCCACTGCTCGCCGTTGTGGCTGGCGGCGCTGTGCTGCAGGACGAAGGTGCCCTTGCGTCCGTGCAGGGCGCCCTCGAAGTGTTCGACGCCGACGTAGGCGGCGGGGCCGTCGGGGGTGCCGACGGTCAGGATCTCGGTGGTGCTGGTGCCGGTGAGGTCGCCCTGGAAGGTCTTGGTGATGCGGGCGCGGCCGAGCGTGGCGCCCTGCTTCTCCTCGGTGGCCAGGTCGTTCCAGCCGGTGACGTCGAATGTGCCGGTGGCGTGCGTGTTCATGGGACCAGGGTGGCGGCCTTTCCTGTCATCTCCCGTCAGGTACGCGGCGGCTTTCCGGGGACTTTCCCCGTGTCTTTTCGGTGATGAGTCGGAGAAAGTTCGGCGAATGCGGTCAAGGCTGACGCTTTACCGCCGGGCATGACGGATGATCGGAGACATGCCTACTCCCCCAGTGGCCGCGCCGGCCGCCGCAGGCCGGTCCGTCCAGAGCCGCTCAACGGGATGCTGACCTCCCCCTTTCCCGCGCGGGAAGGCCGCAGGACCGCGTACCGGGTGTTCGGGTCGGTCGCGACCGCGCCGCGGCGGGCCCGTGCGTTCGTACGGTGCCAGCTGCGGGGGTGGCAGCTCGGGCATCTGGCGGACACGGCGGAGCTGGTCGTCTCGGAGCTGGTGACGAACGCGGTGCGGGCGACGGACGCCGTGGTGAGCCCGCCGGTGGCGTCGTCGATGTTCCCGGTGGCGCTGCGTACGGTGGCGCTGCGGGTTCGGGAGGCTCCCGGGCCGCGCAGCGTGTTCATCGAGGTGTGGGACGGCAGCGACCGCGAGCCGGTGCCGGGCGGCGACGCGGGTGACGAGCCGGGTGAGAGCGGCCGGGGGCTGGTGCTGGTGGGAAGCCTGGCGCGGCGCTGGGGGCACTACACGGCGCCGGACCGGGGGAAGATCGTGTGGTGCGAGCTGGCGATCGCGTCGGCCGATGTGGTGGCCTTCGGTCCGGCCGAGGATGCTTCGCCGGGCGTGACGCGGGAGCCGTTGCCGGGGGTGTTCGCGGCGGTCGTGACGGGGCTCGCGTCCGGAGTGTCGTCGGCGGCGGGATCCGCCGGGGCGCTGCCGCGGCGGGAGCGGCGTCATCCCGTGGGAGTGCGCGCGGACGGCCCGGACGAGGCGACGCTGCTGCGGGTGCTGGAAGGGCTGCGCGCTCTCGACGTGTCCGGCCCGGGCCACCGCTGACCTGGTCTCAACCGTGCCGCGCTGGATTGTGACGGCCGCGTGGGCGTGCCCCCCCGGCCCGGCCAGGTCTCGTACGGAACCCGTACGGGGGCCGGGCGGTCAGGGTACGACGGTGACCGGCCACCGGCCGGCGCGGACCAGGCGGAGGGCGACCGAGCCGATGAAACGGTGCCCGGCCTGGGTCGAGGCGCCCACGACGACCGCGTCCGCCCTGATCTCGTCGGCGATCTTGGCGATGACTCCGGCGGCGTCGCCGTACTCGGTGCGGAAGGTGTAGCCGACGTGGGAGTGGAGGGTCCGGGCGTAGTGCTCCACCTGTTCGCGGAGCTCCGCGGCGACCTGCTCCCCCGCCTCGACGACCGACGCCGAGGCGGTGGGCATCATCGTGCTGATCGTGCCGGGGTCGGTGACGTGGAGGAGCACGACGTGGGAGCCCTGGCGGCGGGCCAGCCCCCAGGCGTAGGCGGTGGCGCGGAGCGAGGTGTCGGAGCCGTCGACGCCGACGAGGATGACCCGCGGGCCGTCGGTGCCCAGTTCGAACGTGCTCACGCACGTCAGGGTACGGCCCGCGCGGAGTGCGCGTGCGGGGGCCCTCGTCCGTGCCCGGGGAGGCGGGGACGTCCGGGGGCGTGGCGGGGGCGCCGATAACCTGTTGCGGAAATGTCGGGGCCGTTGGTTAGGGTCTCGGATCGTGGCTGACCAACCTCTGATCGTGGCGCGTGGCCTGGTCAAACGCTTCGGAGACTTCACCGCCGTCGACGGGATCGACCTGGAGGTGGCGCGGGGCGAGGCGTTCGGGTTCCTGGGTCCCAACGGGGCCGGGAAGTCCTCGACGATGCGCATGATCGGGTGCGTGTCGGTGCCGACCGCCGGGGAGCTGCGCATCCTGGGGATGGACGCGGTGCGGGACGGGCCGCGGATCCGGGCGCGGCTGGGCGTGTGCCCGCAGCTCGACAACCTCGATCCCGATCTGACGGTGCGGGAGAACCTGGTGACGTACGCCAGGTATTTCGGGTTGTCGCGGGCGGAGAGCCGCAGGCGCGCGGACGAGCTTCTGGAGTTCGTGCAGTTGTCCGATCGCGCGAACGGGAAGGTCGAGCCGCTGTCGGGGGGAATGAAGCGGCGGCTGACCATCGCGCGGGCGATGGTGAACGAGCCCGATCTGGTGCTGCTGGACGAGCCGACGACGGGGCTGGACCCGCAGGCGCGTCATCTGCTGTGGGAGCGGCTGTTCCGGTTAAAGCAGCAGGGCGTGACGCTGGTGCTCACCACGCACTACATGGACGAGGCCGAGCAGTTGTGCGACCGGCTGGTGGTGATGGACGGCGGGAGGATCGTGGCCGAGGGGTCGCCGCGGTCGTTGATCGAGACGTACTCGACGGCGGAGGTGGTCGAGCTGCGGTTCCCCGACGGGCTGGAAGGGATCGCGGGGCACGCCGCCGCGCTGGCGGGGGTCGGCAAGCGGGTCGATCCGCTGCCGGATCGGGTGCTGGTGTACGTGGACGACGGGGACGTGGCGCTGGCGGAGGTGCAGCGGCGCGGGCTGGCGCCGTCCAGTGTGCTGGTGCGGAGGTCGACGCTGGAGGACGTGTTCCTCCACCTGACGGGCCGGACGCTGGTGGACTGAGATGGCGCTCACGCGGTCGGTGCATCCGACCTTCGCGGTGCTGGAGCGGCACCTGACCCTGTATCGGCGGGTGTGGCAGGCCTCGGTGTTCTCGTCGTTCGTCATGCCGGTGTTGTTTTTGCTGAGTATCGGCATCGGGGTGGGCGGCTACGTCGGTTCGGTGCAGGGGGTCGACTACCTGTCGTGGATCGTGCCGGGGGTGCTCGCGTCGACGGCGTTCCAGATCGCGGTGGGCGAGTCGACCTACTCGGTGCTCGCGGACTTCAAGTGGGTCCGGGCGTACCACGCGATGCGGGCGACTCCGGTGGACATGGCGGACATGGTCCGCGGTCATCTGCTCTACCTGGTTTTCCGGGTGACGGCGACGGTGGTGGTGTTCCTGGTCGTGGTGGTGTTCTTCGGGGGGCTGCATTCCCCGTGGGCGCCGGTGACCGTGCTGGTGTGCGCCCTGGTGACGATGGCGGTGGCGGCGCCTGTGGCCGCGTTCTCCGCGTCGATCGACCATGACAGCTACTTCTCCCTGCTGTTCCGGTTGATCGTGTTGCCGGCGGCGCTGTTCTCGGGGGTGTTCTTCCCGGTCGGGCAGCTCGTGGTGGGGTTGCGGCTGCTGGCGTACGCCTCTCCCCTGTGGCATGCGGTGGAGTTGTGCCGGGCGGCGACGCTGGGCCGGGCGCCGGCCTGGCCGGTCTGGGCGCACGCCGCTTATCTGCTGGTGTGGGCGGTGGCCGGGTTCGTGCTGGCGGTGCGGGCGTTCCGCGGGAGGCTGGAGGACTGATGGTGACGAGTCTGGTGGTCTCCCGGCTCTCCCCCGGCCGGGTGGGTGCCGTCATCAACCGCAACGTCGGCGCGCTGCGCTCGGGGCCGTCGTACTGGATCGTGCTGCTGTCGGGGTTCTTCGAGCCGCTGCTGTATCTGCTGTCGATCGGTGTGGGTGTGGGCGCGCTGATCGGTGAGCTCACGGTGGACGGGCGGACGATGTCGTACGCGTCGTTCGTCGCCCCGGCGATGCTGGCGGTGTCGGCGATGTCGGGTGCGCTGGCCGAGACGACGTTCAACTTCTTCTTCAAGATGAAGTACATGAAGACGTTCGAGGCGGTGCTGGCGACGCCGGTGCGGCCGGTGGAGGTCGCGGTCGGTGAGCTGGTCTGGGCGATCGTGCGGGGTTCGGTCTACACGGCGATCTTCCTCGTCGTGATGGTCGCGATGGGGCTGACCGAGGCCGGCTGGGCGGTGGCCGCGTTTCCGGCGACGGTGCTGGTGGGGCTGGCCTTCGGCGGGCTGGGGATGGCGGTCAGCACGCTGATGCGCGGGTGGCAGGATTTCGACCTGTTGAACACGGGTCAGTTCGCCCTGTTCCTGTTCTCCGGGACGTTCTCCCCCGTGCGGGACTATCCCGTCGGGGTGGAGGTGCTGATCCAGGTCACTCCCCTGTATCACGCGGTCGAGCTGGTGCGCGGCCTGTGCATGGGAGCGCCGGGGTGGGGCACGCTCGGTCACGCGCTGTATCTGACGGTGCTGGCCGCCGCGGGTGTCTGGTTCGCGTCGCGGCGTCTGGAGCGCGCGCTGTGCGCGTGAACGACGCACGCGGGTAGCCCACCGGCTGCGTCACGCCGTATGAGCGGTGCCGGTCAGGGGTCGCCTGCGCCGGTGGAGGGGGTGTGCTCGCCGGGGTCGAGGGGCGGCGTGGGCCCGGTCATCTGGTCGATGATCTTTTGCAGTGCGCTGTGCAAGTGCCGCCGTTCCTCGTCGGTGAGGGTCGCGGTCGCGTGTTCGGCGAGCCGTCGTCTCGCCTCGGTTATCGGGCGTTCGGCCGCGCGGGCCCGGGGGGTCAGGTGCAGCCGCACGAGGCGGCCGTCGGCGGGGTCGCGGCGGCGTACCAGCAGGCCGGCGTCTTCCATCCGGGTCGCGGTGTTGACGATGGTCGGTGTGGTGACCTGCAGGCGGGCGGCCAGCTCCCCCGGTGTGAGGCCGTCGGCCTGCCAGAGGACCTCCAGCACGAGGTTCTGGCCGATCCGTACGCCGTGGCGGCTCATCGCCTCGTCGGCCGCGGCACGCAGGAGCTTCTGCACTCGCGTGAGCAGCCTCAGCACTTCGGTCACCGGTCAATCCTACGATTCGTTTGCAGGCTAACGACTTCCTCGTTACGCTGATCGTTAGCCTGCTAGCGAACTGGGGAATCATCATGATCTTGGTGACGGGTGGCCGGGGCTTCATCGGCGCGCACGTCGTACGGGCCCTGCTCGATCTGGGCGAACGGTGCCTGCTCGGGCAGCGGTCGGCGGGAGCGCCGCCCGCCCTGCTGCGAGGGGCGCCGGACGGGCACGCCGTGATGGAGTCGCTCGACTGTGCCGACGCCGACAGCGTGTGGGCGGTGGGCCGGCGCCACCGCATCACGGGCATCGTGCACCTCGCCGCCGCGGGGCTGGGGTCGTCGCCACCGCTGGAGGAGGCGCAGGCGAACACGGCGGGGCTGTTCACCGTGCTGCGTGCCGCGCGGGAGTGGGGCGTGGCCCGCACTGTGGTCGCCAGCACCATCGGCGTGTACGCGGGAGTGCACGGCTCCTCCTACCGGGAGGACGCGCCGCTGCCGGTCGCGAGCCCGCATCCGATTCCGGCGAGCAAGAAGATCGGCGAGATCGTGGCCGATCTCGCCGCCTCGTCCGGGCAGGAGGTGGTCAGCGTGCGGATCGGCGCGATCTGGGGTCCGCTGGGCCGGCCGTCCTCTCCCTTCTTCGCCGCTCCCGGTCTCGTCCACGCGGCCGTACGCGCCGGGGCGAGGCCCGGTGCAGGAGACGCCGAGGCCGTGCGCGGCGGCCTCGCACCGCTGGGCGCCTCCCCCGCCGAACCCTCACCGGCCGGGCCTTCCCCTGTCGGCGCCGCTCCCGGAGGCCCGGCGGTCGCGGGGGCGCCGCCGGTCTACGCCGAGGACTCCATCGACATGTGTTACGCGCGTGACTGCGGGCGGGCGATCGCGCTGTTGCAGACGGCTCGGGCCCTGCGCCACCGCACCTACAACGTGGGCAGTGGCTTGGTTACCGCCAACCACGAGGTGGCGGCCGCCGTCGGCAGGGTCGTGCCGGGAGCCGTTTCCGCGTTGCTGCCCGGGCGCACCCCGGGATCCCCGGGCCTCGACGCTCCCCTGGACGTCGCGCGGTTACGGGAGGACACCGGGTTCGTCCCCGACTACGACCTGGACCGCGCCGTGGCCGACTACGTCGGCTGGTTGCGGGCCGGTCACCCCCGCTGACGGCGCGGGGGCGGGCTGTCTTTGCATCCTGTCGGCTCGATCCGCATTGCATGTCCATGCACTGGGGTGTATATATTCTACTCATGTCCAAGGTCCTCACCTCCCTGCCTGCCGGCGAACGTGTCGGCATCGCCTTCTCCGGTGGTCTCGACACCTCGGTAGCGGTCGCGTGGATGCGCGAGAAGGGCGCGGTGCCCTGCACCTACACCGCCGACGTCGGCCAGTACGACGAGCCCGACATCGCCTCGGTGCCGGGGCGCGCCACCGCGTACGGCGCGGAGGTCGCCCGGCTGGTCGACTGCCGGGCCGCCCTCGTGGAGGAGGGGCTGGCGGCCCTGGCGTGCGGGGCGTTCCACATCCGCTCCGGCGGCCGCACCTACTTCAACACCACTCCGCTCGGGCGGGCGGTGACGGGCACCCTGCTGGTGCGGGCGATGCTCGAAGACGGGGTGCAGATCTGGGGCGACGGGTCGACCTTCAAGGGCAACGACATCGAGCGGTTCTACCGGTACGGCCTGCTCGCCAACCCGTCCCTGCGCATCTACAAGCCCTGGCTGGACGCCGACTTCGTCGGCGAGCTCGGCGGCCGCAAGGAGATGTCCGAGTGGCTGGTGGCCCACGGGCTGCCCTACCGCGACAGCGTGGAGAAGGCCTACTCCACCGACGCCAACATCTGGGGCGCGACCCACGAGGCGAAGTCGCTGGAGCACCTGGACACGGGCCTCGAGATCGTCGAGCCCATCATGGGAGTGCGGTTCTGGGACCAGGACGTCGAGATCGCTCCCGAGGACGTCACGATCGGCTTCGAGCAGGGACGGCCGGTGACGATCAACGGCAAGGAGTTCACCTCCGCCGTCGACCTGGTGCTGGAGGCCAACGCCATCGGCGGCCGGCACGGCCTGGGCATGTCCGACCAGATCGAGAACCGGATCATCGAGGCCAAGAGCCGGGGCATCTACGAGGCGCCGGGCATGGCGCTGCTGCACGCGGCCTACGAGCGGCTGGTCAACGCGATCCACAACGAGGACACCCTGGCCAGCTACCACGTCGAGGGACGGCGGCTGGGCAGGCTGCTGTACGAGGGCCGCTGGCTGGACCCGCAGGGGCTGATGCTGCGCGAGTCGCTGCAGCGCTGGGTCGGGACCGCGGTCACCGGCGAGGTGACCCTGCGGCTGCGCCGCGGCGAGGACTACTCCGTGCTGGACACCTCCGGCCCGGCTTTCAGCTACCACCCGGACAAGCTGTCCATGGAGCGCACCGAGGACTCCGCCTTCGGCCCGGTCGACCGCATCGGCCAGCTGACCATGCGCAACCTGGACATCGCCGACTCGCGGGCGAAGCTGGAGCAGTACGCCAGGGTCGGCATGGTGGGCACCCCGCACCCGATGCTGACCGACGCCACCCTCGTGGCCTCGACCGAGCTGATCGGTGCGATGCCGGAGGGCGGGGCCGAGGCCATCGCCTCCCGCGGCGAGGTCTCCGCCGACGAGGAACTGCTCGACCACGCCGCCATGGAGGCCGGCACCGACTGACCCCTGTCGCCCTCCCACTCCGCAGGGCCTGATGGCAGTGCCGAGCGGGTGAGGGGGATGATTGCCGGGTGTACGAGGAGAGACGGGCGCGGGTTCCGGGGGCGGTGCTGTGGTGGCAGGACGCCCCCGACACCGCTCACGGTTCCCGTCCTGATCTCGCTCCGCCGCCGGTCCGGCGGGTGCTGCCCGACGGCTGCATGGATCTGATCTGGATGGACGGCGCGCTGCTGGTTGCCGGTCCGGACACCGTGGCGCACCTGGTGCGTGATCGTGCGGGCAGCCGATATGTGGGGCTGCGTTTCGGCCCCGGCACCGCGCCGGGGATCCTTGGCGTGGCCGCCCACGAGTTGCGCGACCTGCGGGTGCCGCTGGCCGAGGTGTGGCCGGGGGCCCAGGCGCGGCGGTTGTCGGAACGGGCCGCCGAGGCCGCCGACCCCGGCGTGGTCCTCGAGGAGGCGGCGCTGGGCCGGATCCGCGCGGCCGGGGACTCAGCCGGCACCACGCCCGTCTCCGCGGCGCTCATCTCTGCTGTGGTAGGCGGCGTCCGTGCGGGCCTGCCAGTAGCGGAGGTCGCGGCCGGTGCGGGGCTCGGGGTGCGGCAACTGCATCGCCGGTGCCTGGACGCCTTCGGATACGGCCCGAAGACGCTCGGCCGGATCCTCCGGATGAACCGGGCCCTGGCCCTGGCCCGCCGGGGTGTCCCCTACGCCGCAGTGGCCGGCGCTGCCGGATACGCCGATCAGGCCCATCTCGCGCGGGAAGTGAAGTCGCTGGCCGGTGCCACCCTGGGCGAGCTGATCCGCTGATCCGCTGAGCCGCTGAGTCGCGCCACCGAGTTACGCCCCGAGCTGCGCCACCGAGCCGGGTGGCCGATCCCGGGTCACCGGTGGCCTGCGGTGGCTCCCGCAGAGTCGATCAGCGGAGTGACGCCGCGCGCAGATCCTGCAGGGCGGCCAACGCCTGGTGCGCGGGTCCTCTCGTGTCATCGCGATCGTCATGGGACCACTGTGCGTAGCCTCGGGCGGGCAGTCGGCTCAGGGTCTCCTGGCCGGCGACCTCGGGTCAGGCATCCGGCAGCGGCGCGAACAGGTCCACGCCGTTGCCGTCCGGGTCGTGGACGACGGCGTAACGCTGCCCCCAGAAGGCGTCCCACGGCGGCAGGTGCCCCGGGTAGCCCGCCTCGACCAGGTCGGCGTACAGGCGGTCGACCTCTCCGGGGCCGTCACAGCGGAAGGCGAGGGACATCCTCGGGCCGCCCGCGGCGGGCGTCCACGCGGGGTCGAAGGACCGGATGGTGTCGACGGTGTCCCAGGCGAGGCGGAGCCCTCCGTCAAGGGTCACCTCCGCATGGGGCTCGGTGTCCGCCGACAGGGGGATGTCCAGGCCCAGCCGGCGGTAGAAGGCCAGCGACGCGGCCATGTCGGCCACGACGAGGCCGATGAGGTCGAACGATGGTGTCATGGCGGTCACGGTAGACGGCGGGCCGGCGCGGCGTCTTGAACGAATCGGACACGCGGCACAGGAACCGCCGACCGAACCACCGGTTTCAAGAGATCACGCCGCTCCGGGAACGCCGTGCCGTCGCCGTGCCGTCGCCGTGCCGTCGCGGTGCCGTCCGTGAGGGGCGGGTTCACCGGGTGAAGGGCGTGATGGCGACCACGGCGGTCACCGGGACCGGCCCGTAGATGTGGGGGAACGCCTCCCCCGCGCCTTCGGGCACCTCCAGCCTGACCGGACAGCCGAGCCGCTTCTCGTCGATCTCCAGGACCACCAGCGGTTCGGTGACCTGACCGTAGTAGCGGCCGGCCACGCCACGCAGCTGGGGCAGATCGGAGCAGGCGTGGACGAAGCCCTCCTCCTCCAGGGTCACGCCGAGGGTGGAGACGCGGTATTCGCCGACGGCGACGGCGGCGTCCCAGTCGGCGGCCAGCGCGAGGTGAAGGATCATGGGTGGCCTCCGGCGGGGGTCTGGAGCGTGGTCAGTGCGCGGGTCACCGCGTCGCGGGCGCGGTCCCGCGAGTCGGCGCGGGCCTCGACGACGTCCTCCACCCACAGTCCCGACAGCAACGCCGCGACGAATCGGACCTCGGAGTGACCGCAGGGATAGCCCGCGCCGCGCAGCGCGGAGGCGACGATCTCGTCGCAGCCGTCCGTCCAGGCGCGGGCGACGGCCTGCAGCGCCGGGTCGCGGCCGGCCTGCAGGTACAGCTCCCACAGGCCGAGCTCGCGCAGCCGGTCCGTGGCGTACACGTCGGTGAGGGCCTCGGCGACCGCGGCGGCCGAACGGCCCGTCGGCTGCCGTACGGCGGCGCGCATGCGGGCGAGCTCACGCTCCACGAGCAGCGCGAACGCCTCGGCCAGCAGCTGGTCGCGGCAGGAGAAGTAGTAGGAGGTCGCGGCGAGCGGAAGAGCGGCCCGCCCGGCCACCGCGCGGTGGGTGACCGCGGCGAAGCCGCCCTCGCCGAGCAGGTCGACCGCCGCGTCGAGCAGCGCCTCCCGCCGGCGTACGGCCCGCTGCTGCGGCCGCCGGGGCGCGACCTGGCGGGATTCGGGCACGCCGTGGTCCTCTCCTGGCTTGTCGGGATGAGCGGGTCGCCGGAATGCGAGGCTCGCCGGAATGTGCGGGCTCCGAGGAACCCGGCAACCGTCCGGACCCACCCTTACCGGCACTGGGAGCCGGGGTCAAACGATCAGTGCGCGCCGGAGAGGTTGAGCACGGCCACCCCGGCGATGATCAGGGTGATGCCCGCGATCTTGATCAGGTTCATGTGCTCGCCGAGGAACAGCGCGCCGATCAGCGCGATCGCCGCGGTCCCGGTGCCCGCCCACACCGCGTACGCGATGCCGACGGGCATGCGGAGTTTGAGCGCCCAGGCGAGCAGGATGAACGAGGCGATGTATCCGGCGGCGACCACGATGGTCCAGCCCCAGCGGGTGAGGCCGTCACTGAGTTTGAGCGCGGAGGTGGCGAGGACCTCCGAGGCGATCGCGGCGGCGAGCAGGAGCCAGGCCATGGAGGAACCTCACAGACAAAGCGGTACGCTTGTCCCAATTTTAGGCGTGAGGGCTCTTCCTGGCCATGCGATTGACGGGTCGGTGCTCCAGCTATACCGAATGGCTGTGCCGGGGTGGCTCGCTGACGTGTTCGGGGCGCGAGCGGACGGCGGCGGCGCGGCCAATGCCGGGGCCGATGACGGGGCGGCGGAGCGAGCAGGATTCACAGAGTCACCGGCAGTGCGGTCAGCCGGCGGGTGCCGGGGTCGACGGCCTGCAGTTCCTCCACCGGGGCGGCCAGGGCCATCCGGGGGAACCGGCGCAACACCGCGGTGAGCGCGACCTGGGTCTGCACGCGGGCGATGGAGGCGCCGAGGCAGAAGTGCGGGCCGTGGGAGAAGCCCAGGTGGCCGGTGGCCGGCACCCGGGCGAGGTCGAGCCGGTCGGGGTCGTCGAACGCCCGTGGGTCGCGGTTGGCGGCGGAGATGAGAGCGGTGACCTTCGCGCCTTCGGGCACCGTCGTGCCGTACAGCTCGACGTCGCCGCGGGCCTGACGGGGGACCGCCAGCTGCGCGGGGCCGCACCAGCGGGTGAGCTCCTCGACGGCGCGGGGCATGAGCGCGAGGTCGGCGCGCAGGGCGGTGAGCTGGTCGGGGTGGGACAACAGGGCGGCCACGGCGTTGGCGATGAGGTTGGCCGGGGTCTGCCCGGCGATGACCAGGTGCCAGACCAGGGTGACGATCTCGGTGTCGTTCAGCCGGTCGCCGTCCTCGGCCCGGACGCGGACGAGGTCGCCCACCAGATCGCCCCCCGTGCCGTCGGCGTCGGGGTGGTCGCGGCGGGCGGCGACGGCTGCCTTGGCGCCGGCCATGATGCCCGGGATGGCCCGCGCGAAGTCGTCGCCGGCGGCTCCGGCGACGGTGGCGCCGTACTCACGCCAGCGGGGGCGGTCCTCCTCGGGGACGCCGACGAGGGCGCAGATGACGTCCATCGGCAGCGGCCGGGCGAAATGCGGCAGCAGATCGGTCCGCCCGCCGACGGCGTGCGCGGGAAGCTCGTCGAGCAACGCGTCGACGATGGCGGCGATCCGCGGCCGGAACCCGTCGGCCCGGCGGGGGGTGAAGGCCGGGGCGACCAGTTTGCGTAGCCGCGCGTGCTCCGCGCCGTTCATCTCACTCATGCTCCGCATGTACGGCAGGCAGTCCGCGGGGACCTCGGGGCGCATGTAGCTGGTGGAGTCGAGCTCGAACCGGGCGTCGCCCAGCATCGCTCTCGCCCCGTCGTGTCTGGTCAGGGCGTAGGTGGGGCCGAAGCCGGGAATCAGCAGCCGCGCGAGCGGGCCGTCTTCGCGGGCCCGTCCGTACGCGGCGAGGGGGTCGCGCAGGACCTCGGGGCGGGACAGGTCGATCTCGGGCAGTGTGCCGGTCATCGCATCCTCCAAATGTTCATTTCACATGTTCATATCATCTGGATGGCGACGGTATCTTGGTGATCGGCGGTCGGCAAGCCGTGGCCGTCGCGGCGAGGAGGGTGATGGAACGCCTGTCCAGGGCGGAGCTGCAGGCGCGCAACCGGGCCAGGGTGCTGGCCGCCGCGCGGGACGAGTTCGCCGAACGGGGGTTCCGCGACGCCAAGATCGACGCCATCGCCGAGCGTGCCGGGCTGACCCGGGGTGCGGTCTACTCCAACTTCCCGGGCAAGCGGGCGCTGTACTTCGCGGTGCTGGCCGAGCTCGCCGAGCGTGCCGCCGCGCCGGACGCCGATGGACCGGAAGACGCCGCTCCCCCGACGGCCGGGCCCCGTGGCAGGGCCTTCGGCGAGGACGGCGCTCCCCCGGCCGCCGGAGTGCCTGGAGCGGCGTTCGGCGCCGATGGCACGGCCAGGGACGGCATCCCGGAGGTCGCCGGGGCCGGTGAGGCGCTCGCCGCGTTCGCCCGGGTCTGGGTGTCGCGGCTCCCCTTGGCGACCGACGGCCCGGGCCGGATGGGCATGGACCTGATGCCGGAGATCATGGCCGACGAGCGGACCAGGAAGCCGTTCGCGCAGCTCATGAAGCTGAACGGGATGTTGCTCGGGCTCGCACTGGAGGGGGTGGCCGCCGGGGGCGGGCGCATGGTGCGGGTCGCGGAGGTCGCGCTGACGACGCTGCACGGCATGAGCCAGATGGCCGACGCCGCTCCTGGTTTCGTGGAGGAGTTCGACGTCGTCAGCGCGTGCGAGCGGCTGGCCGAGCTCGACCTCGGCGACCGGTGGGACCCGCCGCATCTGCCCTGGGCGGCCCCTGCCCGGCCCGCGGACGCGCCGTGGGCACCGCCGCCGGCGGCCGACGCGCTGCGCGGCGGTCCCGCGCCGCTCTCCGGTGACGGGGTGGTGGCGGTCGTCGGGCTGCACCGCCTGAGCGCGGTGGAGGAGGCGGTGCGGGGCGCGGGGGCCGGTGACGAGGTGACCGCCGTACTGGTGACCGGTGACCCCGGTGAGCTGGGGCCGCTGGTGCGGCTGGTCCTCGCGGACCTGCGCGGCTGCCTGCGGGAGGCGTTCCCCCGGCGGGCCTGGCCGCGTCTTCGGGTGGTGTACGACGAGCGGGGGGCCGTCGCGGCGGCGGCCGGGGTGCCGGCGGTGAGCGACGGGACGGAGGCGGCGGTGCGCGTGCGGGCCGGACGCGTGGTCGCCCGCGCGGACGGCCACGGCGCCTGCCACGCCGCCGCCTCCGCCGCCGGTCCCTGACAACAGCCTCGTCGCCGTGATCCGCGCGCGCTCACACGCGGTCGTCCGGCATCAAACCGCGTTCGCGTGCAGGGAAAGTCCGAGACCCTTGGTCCTCCGAGATGAGGCACCTGGTTCGCAGATGGCCCGCCGCCATTGTCCGCGCGCGGAAGACCGCCCTTCCGCTGGTGTTCTCCTCGCCGGAGAGCAGAACATCTCCGTGCTTTTCCGCGGCGCCGCGGACGGCCCATGAGAACCGGGAAGTCAGGCGCTTCCGCCCTGGAATATCTCGGTCGGCACCAGCACTCCCGGGCGTCCGGTGGGCCCCGCGTCGATTTCGGCCTGGCATCGGTCGATCAGTTCGCCGGCGACCTTCTCCAGCGGAATGCGTACGCTCGTGATGGTCGGTTCGGTGATCAGTCCCATCGCTCCGCCGTCGAAACCGGTGACCGCGATGTCGCGGCCGGCGCGCAGGCCGAGGGAATGACCGATGTTGACCACGACGGCGGCGATGGAGTCGCTGCTGGTGACGATCGCGTCGGGCCGCTGCCGCCGGCTCAGCATCCGGCGTACGTGGTCGCGAATCGCGTCGCCGGAGCCCTCGAAGACGTCGTCGTCCCTCACTTTGAGCCCATGGCGGTCGAGGCCCCGCCGGAAGCCGTGGAGCCGTTCGCGCTTCCAGTACTCGTCGCCCTCGGCCCCCACGTAGGCGAACCGGCCGTACGCCTTCGCGACCAGGTAGTCCATGAGCATGGCCATGCCGTGGGCGTTGTCGATGTCGACCCACTGCTGGGGAAGGCCGGGGGCGAGGCGGCCGAAGGACACGAAGGGCAGCGTGCCTCGCGCCAGCAGCCGGACGCGGGGGTCGTCCACCTGTGACTCCGAGATGATCAGCGCGTCGATGTTGCCCCGGGTGGTCAGCTCGGTGAACACGGACAAGGGGTCTTCGTCGGTGTGTGTGAACACCAGTATCTGGTAGCCCCGGCGGGCCGCCGCCTTTATCAGCGCCTGGAGGAAGCTGAGGGTGAAGCCTTTCACCGTCTCCAGTTCCTCGCCGGACATGTGGTAACCGATTTGCATGCTCCGCCGGGAGCGCAGGGTCTGGGCCGCACGGTTCGGCTTGTATGAAAGCGCTTCCATCGCGGCCACGACGCGGGTCTGCGTCTGTGTCGAGAAGTAATCCTTGCGGCCGTTGAGCACATTGGAAACCGTCTGCCGTGATACGCCGGCGAGTTTTGCGACATCGTCGATGCTGGGGCGGCGGACGGAGTGACGATCGTTCGCGCCGGCCATTTTCCCCCGATCGGCTGTATCTGACATTCGCACCACTCATGGTGTCACGGGCGCCCGGACCCTCGAATGCCTCCGGACTCTAACACGCACCGCAGGCCCCGGAGAGGGTCGCGCGGACCGGTGCGCGCATCACCCCGGACGCACCCCGGCGAAGCCCCGGACGACACCTTGACGTAACACGGACGGCATGTCACTCTCGGCTCCATTGAACGATACATGTGACCGCTAACACACTCCTCACCCTCATCGAGACACCTAGCCGGGCCCCAGGCTCTCGGCGGTTGATGCACGCCAGATTCGGGATGAAAAGGACGTAAGTGTGGCAATCGTGGAAGCTGCCGCTGACGGGAGAGATCCGCACTCCCCCGGTGCGGGCGACGAGGTCACGGAGCGGCCGGCCGGGCGCGGAGCCGACGGCTTCGTCCACCTCCAGGCGTCCGGGGTGAGCCTGGTGCTCGACTGCCGCGGCCCCCGGCTGCCACGGGTGCTGCACTGGGGACGCCCGTTGCTGCGCGCGTCGGACGCGGACCTTTCTGCATTGGCGCTGGCCTCGCTGCCGGCGACGGTGCCGAACTCGCTCGACACGCCCGCTTCGGTGGCGGTGGTGCCGGAGTCGGCGACCGGGTGGTTCGGCCTTCCCGGTGTCCTGGGCCACCGCGACGGCCGGCACTGGTCGCCGCTGTTCGAGACGGAGCACGTCGGCGTCCACGACCGCGGAGCCGGCGAGGGCGGCGAGGTGGCCGTCCTGGCGTCGGACGCCGGTTGCGGGCTGTCCCTCGAACTCCGCCTCGACCTGACGGCCGGCGGCGTGCTCCGCATGCGAGCCGTGCTCCGCAACACCGCTCCCGGCTGGTACACGCTCGACGGCCTGGTGATGGCTCTGCCGGTGCCGGCGGAGGCGACCGAACTGCTCGACTTCACCGGCCGCTGGAGCCGGGAGCGGGACCCCCAGCGACGCGCGTTCTCGGCCGGCGCCCATGTGCGCGACGGGCGGCGCGGGCGCACCGGCTCGGACGCGTCGTTCATCCTGGTCGCGGGCGAGAAGGGGTTCGGGTTCCGGTCCGGCCAGGTGTGGGGCGTCCACGTCGGCTGGAGCGGCAACCACCGGACGTACGCCGAGCGGCTGCCCACCGGCGATTCGGTCGTCGGGGGCGGCGAGCTGCTGCAGAGCGGCGAGGTCCGGCTCGCGCCCGGCGTGTCGTACGAGACCCCATGGGTCTACGCCGCCCACGGGGACGGCCTCGACGAGATGGCCGCCCGTTTCCATCGCCTGGTTCGCAGCGGGCGGAGCGACCGGCGACCGGTGATCGTCAACACCTGGGAGGCGGTCTACTTCGACCACGACCTGGGCCGGCTCACGGCGCTGGTCGACGCGGCCGCCGAAGTAGGGGCCGAGCGGTTCGTGCTCGACGACGGCTGGTTCCGGGGCCGCCGCGACGATCGGGCCGGGCTGGGCGACTGGTTCGTCGACGAGACGCGCTGGCCGGAGGGGCTGCACCCGCTCGTCGAGCGCGTACGGGCGCGGGGCATGGACTTCGGCCTGTGGGTCGAGCCCGAGATGGTCAACCCCGACTCGGACCTGGCCCGCGCGCACCCCGACTGGATCATGGCGACCGAATGCCGGCAGCCCCCGCCGGTCCGTCATCAGCAGGTGCTCGACCTGCGCCGGCAGGAGGCCTACGACTACATCCTGGAGCGGCTGGACACGCTCGTGCGCGAGTACCGGATCGCGTTCCTGAAGTGGGACCACAACCGCGATCTCGTCGACGCGGGAGTGCACGAGCAGACCAGGGCGGTCTACCGCCTCATGGACGAGCTGCGGGCGCGTCACCCCGGGCTGGAGATCGAGTCGTGCTCGTCGGGCGGCGCCCGGGTGGACCTCGGCATTCTCGAGCGCACCGATCGCGTCTGGGCCAGCGACTGCATCGACGGCACAGAGCGGCAGGCGATCCAGCGGTGGACGGCCTTGCTCCTGCCGCCTGAGCTGATCGGTTCCCACGTGGGGTCGGCGCGCGCGCACACCACCGGACGGACGCAGAGCCTCGCGCTGCGGGCCGGCACCGCGCTGTTCGGGCACTTCGGCATCGAGTGGGACCTCACCGCGGCCTCCGGGGAGGAACGCGCGGAGCTGCGGCGGTGGGTTCAGCTCTACAAGCGGATGCGCGGCTGGTTGCACCGTGGGCTCGTCGTACGGGCCGACCATCCCGATCCGGCGCTGTGGCTGCACGGAATCGTGTCGGCGGACCGCGACCAGGCGCTGTTCTCGGTGGTGGCGATGGCCACCGGCGCCCGCACCCAGCCCGGACGGGTCCGCATCCCCGGACTCGACCCGCACCGGCGTTACCGCGTGCGACCGCTGGCTCCGGGCGACAGTCCGGGCACCACCGCGGTGGCCCCGAACCCGTGGCTGGCCGAGGGCGTCGTGGTCACCGGCCAGATGCTGGCGGAGGTCGGCCTGTCCGCCCCGCCGCTCCACCCCGAACAACTGCTCCTGCTGCACATCACGAAGGCTTGACCGTCATGAGGACCAGCACCGAACGGCAGAGCGGCACGGCGGAGCCGCGGCCCGGCACATCCCCACCGCAGTCCGACACGTCCGCGCCGCGGCCCCGGCGCCGCGCGGGCGACCTGCCCGTCGCGATGGTCTTCCTCCTGCCCGCGGCGGTCGGCTTCGCCGCCTTCTACCTGTGGCCGGCGCTGCGGACCGCCTACCTCAGCTTCACCGACTACAGCCTGCTCGCTCCGCCCGAGTGGGCCGGGCTCGACAACTACCGGCGCCTGCTCGGCGACCGCCTGTTCTGGAACGCGCTGAAGGTCACGGTCGAGTACGTCGTCGTCAACATCGGGGTGCAGACGATCGCCGCCCTCGGCCTGGCCGTGCTGATGCACCGGCTGACCCGCTCCGGGCTGATCCGGGGCGTGCTGCTGCTGCCGTACCTGGTCGCCAACGTGGTGGTCGCACTGATCTGGTACACGATGCTCGACGCTCAGCTCGGCATCGTGAACCAGGCGCTGGAGTGGATCGGCCTCGACCCGGTGGCCTTCTTCGGGGAGACGAGCACGGCGATCCCGACCATCGCGCTGGTCAACGTCTGGCGGCACGTGGGCTACACCGCGCTGCTGATCTTCGCCGGCCTGCAGGCCATCCCGAAGACCGTGTACGAGGCGGCGGCGACCGACGGCGCCTCCGAGGCGACGATGTTCTGGCGGATCACGCTGCCGCTGCTGCGTCCCGTCCTGGCGCTGGTGCTCGTGCTGACCGTCATCGGATCGTTCCAGATCTTCGACACGGTGGCGGTCACCACCAAGGGCGGGCCGATCAACGCGACCCGGGTCATCTACTACTACATCTACGAGCAGGCGTTCCAGCGCTTCAACTTCGGTTACGCCGCCGCCGTCTGCGTCGCCCTCTTCGCGATTCTCGCCGGCCTCGCGCTGCTCCAGCTCAAGCTGCTCCGCGCCGGCGACTCGGACCTGGACTGAGAGGCAGGCCATGAGCCACATACTGAGACGGCTGAGCCGGCGGCGGACGGCGGCCTGGGCGATCCTCGTGCTGTTCGTCCTGATCACGCTGCTGCCGTTCTACTGGATGCTGCGCATCTCCCTGTCCAACAACCGGACCCTTTTCGCGAACCCGGGTTCGCTCATGCCGACGGACTTCACGTTCGGCGCGTTCAAGCGGGTCCTGGGCATCGCGACGCTGGCGGAGGCCACCGCGGAGGGCGGCTCCGGCGCGAACATCGACTTCTGGCGGTACCTGGCGAACTCGGTGGTCACCTCGGCCGTCATCACGGTCTGCCAGGTGTTCTTCAGCGCCATGGCGGCGTACGCGTTCGCCCGGCTGCGCTGGCCCGGACGGGAGAAGGTCTTCTTCGTCTTCCTCACCGCCCTGATGATCCCGCCGATCTTCACCGCGCTGCCCAACTTCGTGACCGTCAAGCAGCTCGGGCTGCTCAACACGTACGCGGGGATCGTGCTGCCGTACCTGTTCATGACGCCCTTCGCGGTGTTCTTCCTGCGGCAGTTCTTCCTCAACATCAGCAGGGAGGTGGAGGAGGCGGCGATCGTGGACGGCGCGGGACACGCGCACATCTTCTTCCGGCTGATCGTGCCGATGAGTTCGGCGCCGATCGCCACCATCTCCCTGCTGGTCTACATCGGAGCCTGGAACGAGTACTTCTGGCCCCTGCTCGTAGGGCAGGAGAACGACGTCCGGGTGCTCACCGTGGCCCTGGGCATCTTCCGTGCCCAGAGCCCGCAGGCCGGGCCGGACTGGTCCGGGCTCATGGCCGCGACGCTTCTGGCCGCGTTGCCGGTCATCGCGCTCTTCACCGTTTTCGGACGATGGATCGTCAACTCCATCCAGTTCTCCGGGATCAAGTGATCCCTCCCTGAACCACCCTCATCCCCCCACCGCAACAAGGAGATCTGGCATGAGACGGATAACGCGCCTCGCCGCTGTCGCGACGATACTTCCGCTGGCCCTGGCCGGGTGCGGCAGCGGGGACGACAGCGGCGGCGGGAGCGGTAACGCCCAGGCCCCAGAGAAGACCGAGATCAGCTACTGGCTGTGGGACTCCAACCAGTTGCCGGCCTACCAGGCCTGCGCCGACGCGTTCCACGCCGCGAACCCCGAGATCACCGTGAAGATCTCACAGTTCGGCTGGGCCGACTACTGGACCAGCCTCACGACCAACCTCGTGTCCGGCAACGCGCCGGACGTCTTCACCAACCACCTGAACTACTACCCCGAGTTCGCGGGCAAGCAGCAGATCCTGCCGCTGGACGAGTTCGTCGCCGCCGACGGCACCAAGACCGACGTCTACGCCCCCGGCCTCGCCGACCTGTGGGTGTCGGCCGACGGCAAGCGGTACGGCCTGCCGAAGGACTTCGACACGGTGGCGATCTTCTACAACAAGAAGATGCTCGACGACGCCGGCATCACCGAGGACCAGATGAAGTCGCTCACCTGGAACCCTGACGACGGCGGCACCTACGAGAAGATCATCGCGCGCCTCACCGTCGACAAGAACGGCAAGCGCGGCGACGAGCCCGGCTTCGACAAGAAGAACGTCAAGGTCTACGGCCTGGGCCTGGACGAGAACAACGGCGCAGGTGTCGGCCAGCAGATGTGGAGCATGTACGCGCTGTCCACCGGCTGGCAGTTCACCGACAAGAACCCGTGGGGCACGAAGTTCCGGTACGACGACCCGCGTTTCCAGAAGACCATCGCGTGGTGGCGCGGGCTGATCGACAAGGGATACATGCCGAGCCTGGCCATCGCGCGGTCCGGCACCAGCGTCAACGACGGCTTCGGCGCCGGCAAGTACGCGCTGTCCACCAACGGCTCCTGGATGATCAACACCTACTACGGCTACGACGGGGTCAAGGTGGGCACCGCGCCGACGCCCGTCGGCCCCTCCGGGAAGCGCGCGACCATCTACAACGGCCTGGCCGACTCCATCTACGCCGGCACCAAGCACAAGGACCAGGCCTGGCGGTGGGTCAAGTACCTGGCGTCCGCGGACTGCCAGAAGACGGTCGGCGACAAGGCCGTCGTCTTCCCGGCGATCCCTGAGGCGCTCACCGTCGCCGAGGAGAAGTTCAAGGCCAAGGGCATCGACATCAGCGCCTTCACCGTGCAGATCCACGAGAACACGACCTCGCTGTTCCCGATCACCGACCACGCCAGCGACATCGGTGCGGTGATGGGCCCGGCGATCGACGCGGTGCTGAGCTTCGAAGCGGAGCCGTCCTCGCTCAGCAAGGCCAACGACGAGGTCAACGCCCTGTTCCAGTAGCCCCGGCGTTCCAGTAGCCCGGGGCGCCACATGCCGACACGGACGCCCGTGGGTGGTAGATCACCGCCCGCGGCGGAGCCGGAAACGCCGGAACACATCGGAAAACGCGGTGAACCGGCCGAGAAACGCCTGTGCAAGGGCTCGGCCGGCCACCTTCGATCAGTGAATCCCCCTACCCCATCGGCCATCTACAGGAGAGCCAGAGGAGAGGCATGTCCAAATTACCAACAGATCGGCGAGCACGGCGAATCATCGCCGCGGTGACAACCACGTTCGCCCTCGTGACGGCAGGGGTGACGGCGGCGGTCCCCGCACAGGGAGACGGCCCGGCGGCCACGCAGCTGGTCGTCGACCTCGGCACGAGGACCGGCGCGTTCCGCGGCGCCGCCGGCGGAGCGCTGTACGGGCTGAGCGACGAGGGCGTGCCCAGCGACAACACGCTGGAGCCGCTGCGGCTGACCACCGTCAACCAGAAGCCGCCCGCGGGCGCCCAGCACCCCAACGGCGACGCGTTGTCGGTGGCGCCCTCGTTCTTCCGCAACGGCGGCAAGTACATCCAGGTCAACGTCCAGGACATGTACGCGCAGTGGACGTACGAGAACGCGGGCGGCGTGATCCCGTGCAACCAGGTCTGCTTCGACAACTACATGCAGAAGCTCGCCTGGGTCGTCAACCAGGTCAAGAACAGCCCGTACGCCGACCGCATCGTCTACGTGCCGTTCAACGAGCCCGACGGCATCTGGTACAACACCTCCACCGGCAACGCCGCGCAGTACCAGACCCGGATGGCCGCCCTGATGGCGCACTGGAAGGCGGCCGTGGAGTACATCCGCGCCAACCACCCGGGCGCGCGGGTCATGGGCCTCAACGACGCCACCTTCCGGGCCCGCAACTACGGTGACTTCCTCACCTACGCCCGCGACAACGACGTGCTGCCCGACTTCGTGTCCTGGCACCAGCTGGAGTCCGGCAGCCTCAACCCCGCGGGCGGCAACTACTACCGCACCAACTACCGGACCTACCGGAACCTGGAGCAGGAGCGAGGCATCTCCCCCATCCCGATCAACATCAACGAGTACGGCGGCAACCGCGACCTGACGGTGCCCGGCCAGCTCATCCAGTACGTCGCCATGTTCGAGGACACCAAGGTCGACGCGGGTGGCAAGGCGTACTGGACCGCGGCCGGCCTGCTCGGCGGCGACGTCGTGGAGACCAACAAGCCCGGCGGCGGCTGGTGGTTCTACAAGATGTACGCCGACATGGCCGGCGGTGACACGGTCAAGGTCACTCCCCCGGCCCCGGCCACCCTCGACAAGCTCGAAGGCATCGCCGTCATCGACGACGACCGCAGGCAGGCGCGCATCCTGGCCGGCGGCGGCCCCTCGGCCGACTTCGACGTGGTCGTCGGCGGCATCGACGGCGAAGTGTTCGGCGACAAGGTCAACGTGACCGTGTCGGCGACCACGTGGAGCGGCCAGAACTCCGACGCCCCGCCGCCGGTCGTGCTCCGCGACGTCGACCTCGCCCCCGAGAACGGGTCGCTGACGATCCCGATCCGCGGGCTGGGCGTCGAAGGCGACGGCGGGCCTAACGTCGACCAGATGTCGGTGTACGAGATCGTGCTGTCGCCCGGCGGCGTCGGCACCCGCCAGTCCGTGGACCTGCCCTGGCGGGCCTCGTACGAGGCGGAGCTGGCCACCGTCACGGCCGGAACGGTTCAGACCTTCGGCACCCCGTCGAACTGGAACGCGGCCGCCACCTCCGGCACGCGCCACGTCGGCAATCTCACCCAGAACAACAGCGCGGTGACGTTCGACGTGAACGTGCCGAAGGCCGGCGCGTACAAGCTGGGCATCCTGTACGCCAACCAGACCGGTCAGCCCGCCCAGCAGGTGCTCGCGGTCAACGGCGCTCAGGCGCAGATGGTCGACTACCAGGCCACGCTCAACTTCCAGTGGCGCACCCGCAAGGATGTCGTGGTCCAGCTCCAGGCGGGCGCGAACCAGATCCGGCTGGCCAAGTCCCACCCCGAGCTGGGCACCGCTGTCGGTCAGGCGACGCTGGACCGCATCGACCTGGAACCGGCCTCCACCGGCCCGGTCACCCGGGACTACGAGGCCGAGCGGTCGCAGACCAAGGGCGATGTGACCTACGAGTACGACCAGCCGAAGCAGTCGGAGGCGGGCTTCCTCACGCTCAAGCGCGGCGGCGAGGCCATGTTCACCGTGTACGCCGAGGAGGATGGGTACTACGACCTGGAGTTCCGGCACAACAGCCCCGGCAAGCCGGGGTCGGTCACCGCGAACATCGGGCTCGACCGGCGCGCGGTCGACGGTGCGGTGCTCCGCGCCAACCCGGGCGGCGGCACCTTCTGGAAGACCGACCGGCACCGGCTGTTCCTGTCGGCGGGCGTCAACCGGGTGACGGTGGAGCCCTCCGGCCCCACGCCGGTGCGCCTTGACAAGGTGAGTGTGACCCGGGCGACGTCCGGGCCCCGGCCGGTGCAGGTGATCGAGGCCGAGTCCGCCGCCCGGTCCGGCTCGGCCGCGGTGGACAACCACGGCTACGCCTCCGGAGGGAAGTTCGTCGGCTGGATCGGACAGGGGTCGCAGAACCGGCTGACCCTCCAGGTCGACGTGGACAAGGCGGGTGACTACATGCTCGTCGTGCAGTACGCCAACGACGAGCGAAAGTCCGGCCACGTCTACAACGCCGACATCATCTCGCGGCCCCTCGACATCTCCGTCAACAACGGGGCCTCGAAGCGGTACTGGTTCAAGAACACCTGGTCCTGGGGCAACTGGTGGGCTCGCGGCGTGCCGGTGACCCTCAAGGCCGGTACGAACACGATCAGTGTGTACAACGATCCCGCCAACGGCGCGAAGGCCCAGGGATGCCCGGCACCGTGCATCTCCGAGCTCGACAGCCAGTGGGCGCCGAACCTCGACAGGTTCGACATAGCGCCGATCAAGGTCGGCTGACGCGGTGACCCGGGGCGGGAGCGGCGGTGGGACAGCCGCTGCCGCCCCGGGCTCGCGACACTCCCGTCAGGCGGCGAACAGCAGGAGCAGGCCCACCACGGTGTAGACGACCATCAGCACGAGCAGGGGGACCTGCCCGAGGACCGCGGTCCGCCTGGGGAACAGGGCGAGGGCGCGGTCGTGGGCCAGCACGGTGCCCAGCACGTGGCCGACGACGATCACCGTCACCTGGAGGGTGGCGACTCCGGCGGGGGTGGTGCCGAGCGCCTGGATCTTCCAGTCGGCGGTGCCCAGCCAGTTGGCGCCGGTGTCCAGCGGGTCGGACAGCAGCGCGATGGTCCGCTGTCCTTCCAGGAGGAACAGCGTGTAGTAGTGGGCGATCACGTATCCGACGGCGATCGGCACGATCGAGTGGGCGATCTCCCCCGCCGTCTCCCCTGCTGTTCTCCCGGCTGTGGTCCCCGCAGTTTTCCCTGCTGTGATCGCGGCGCCGGCGGCGCCCCACCGCCCGGCGAGCGCGGTCGCGACGCGGTACGCCGCGAGCACCAGGCCGATGACGGCCAGCAACCCGGCGGTGCCGGTCACCGGCGCCGGAATCGGGCTCTCCTGGATGAACCGCACCCAGATCGGGGCGTTGGACAGGCTGTCGTACATGGTGGAGCCGAGGAGGACGACCACCAGCGTCGTCAGTCCGGGCGCCGGTCGCAGCCCGGCCATGCCGTCGAGCGAGTTGCGCCAGGCGACGACGCCGTCCTCGCGCCGGTGCACCGGCGCGAGCCTGCCCACGATGCCGCTGTAGGCCTCGAACGGGTCGGCGTGGCCGAACCACCGGGCGCCGAAGACGACCGCTCCCGCGAGCATGATCAGCGTGTACGCCGCGAGCCAGGCGCCGATCACCGGCAGGGTGGCCCGTTCGGGGGCGACGAGTTCCAGCCAGACGAAGGCGAACAGCCCGGCGCAGGCCGGCCAGTAGCCGAGGCCCGGCGGCAGCGGGCGCAGGCCGGCGTCCGGGTCGCGCCGCAGGGCCGTGCAGGCCAGCAGGTGCAGCGTCCGCAGCGGGCTCAGGGCGCGCCACACCGGGCCGAACAGCAGCGACAGCGGCACCAGGCCGACCCAGAACAGGACGTAGAACGCGCCCGCCGTGGGGTTGTCGGCCTTGTCGGGGCCGAAGACCAGCCCGACACAGAAGTAGGCGGCGGCGAGGAGCCCGGCGATCCGCCAGGCCCAGTCCCAGGCCGGCGTGGCCATGGCCCGCTGGAGCGTGCCCGGCAGGGTGCGGGCGCGCGGGTCGGCGCCGCCCAGCCGCGGCTCCTTCCACAACGCGCCGAGTGCCACGAACGACACCAGCAACGCCAGCGCCGCGCCGGTCAGCGCGGCAGGGAACGGGATCGGCAGGTCCTGGCGTCCGCCGACCCCGTGGGCGAGGAGCATGGGACGGGCCTACCGCACCACGAGCTGGAACAGCTGGAGGCCGGACTCGTGGGTCTCCATCTCGAACAGGCCGGTCTCGTCGGCCGTGAACTCGATGGTGGCGGGGGTGCCGGGCTTCAGCTCCGCCTCCTTGTCGTACCCGTGCAGGTGCGCCTCGTCGGCGGCGTCGCCGGTGACGGTGATGCGCACCCGCTGCCCCTTGTCCACCTCGATGCGTCCCGGGGGCGGCGTCACCTTGCGGCCCTTGATCGTGACGTCGATCTCCTTCACGTCCGCGTCCGCGGGAGCGTCGGCCGGCGCGTCGGTGGCGGGCGCGGCCGGCTCCGTCGCCGCGTCACTCGCCGCCGCGGCAGGCAGTTCGGTGGACGACGCGGTGGTGGGTGCGGTGGCGGGCGCGGTGGTGTCCGACTCGCCGCAGGCCGACACCGCCATCGGCAGCGCCACGCCGAGCAGGAGCGCGGCGAGCATCGGGCGGCGGCGGGCACGATGGCGGCGGGCAGGGGTGAACGTCACGACATTTCTCCGGAGGTGAGGGCGGTTCAGCGCCGCTTGGCGGACCTGGGGCGGTTCGCCGTCCGCGACTGGGACGAACTCGTGGGGGTCTTCGGCTTGGGCGTGGAGCGCCCGGAAGGCCGTCCGGCCGCCGGCTTCTTGGGGCCCGCCGTACGCGCCGGGGCGGGCCGCCGCCGCGCCGCCCGCAGGATCAGGACGCCCGCTCCCGCGACGAGGAGCGCGGGCACCAGCCACACCGACAGGCCGGTGCCGGAGTCGTCCTGCTGCGCCGCCGTACGCGCCGCGGGGGCCGGGCCGGACGTACCGGCGCCGGTCTCGGGCACGGCGGCGGGGCCGGTAGCCGCCTGGGAGGGCGCCACGGGCCCGAGCGCGCCGCCGCCGTTGTCGGGCGTCGCGTTCGCGGTGGCGCCGCTTCCGGGCTCGGACGTGGCGAGCAGGGCGGCGTCGGGCTCGTTGGCCGGGGCCTTCCAGCCCTTGGGCGCTGCCGTGGTCCTGCCCTTGTAGGTGAAGCGCAGCTCTCCCTTGACGGGCTCCCCGTCGGAGGCGATCGACAGGTAGTGGACGACGTACTCGCCCCGCTCGGGCCAGTAGGCGACGGGTACCACCGCGGGGAAGCCGGTGTTGTAGACGCTCGGTTCCCATACGCCGTCGACGAGGTTGTACTCCTGGACCGGCTTGTCGAGCCGTTCCGGCCGGCCGTGCGTCCAGGTCTGGTCGACGCGGGCGCCGCTCGGCGCGGTGACGGCGAAGTAGGCGTTCGGGGCGGGCGCCTCGGTGAAGTAGAGCCGCAGCGACTCCAGCGGGGCCTTCACCGTGCTGTCCTTGGCCGGGGTGGACATCGCGAGCTGGCCGTGGGCGGAGGCGGGTGCGGCCAGGGCGGCGACGGCCAGCACGCCGACGACGATCGGCAGAAGCAGCCGGCCCAACCACCGTGCCATCGTCACGTCCGCTCTCCATGGGGTACGGCCCCTGGCTGGGGCGAATGCGACGAGATTAGCCACTTATGACGTGATTGAACAGAACTTCATGCGTTCGCAACGAAAGTGGAGTAACGTGCGCCCAGCCTCCCGCGATGCCAGGCGCGCCGCCGGGCGCGGACACTTGGCGTGGGGGTCGAATGCGTGTTCTACTGATCCTCATGCGTCGCGACGCCACTTCCCGCCCCGACTCCCCGTCCGGGGACCAGGGCACGGCGCGGCCCGTTGAGCAGCAGGCGATCACAGGCGCTGAGCAGCAGGCGATCATGGGCGCTGAGCAGCAGTCGATCGTCGGCGCGGGCCCCGCCCGCCCGCGTATCGAGCGGCAGGCCGTCACCCGTGTGTTCGACGGCATCACCTGCTACGAGGTGCCCGCGCGCGCCGCGCTGGAGCGCGTGCCCGACGCCGCCGAGCTGCCCTTCGCCTGGGCCGCGAGCCCCTACCGCGGATGCGAGGCGGGCTGCGGCTACTGCGCGGCCCGGCGCGGCCACCGCTACCTCGGCCTGGATCCGGGCCGGGACTTCTCCACCCGCATCGTCGTGAAGACCGATCTCGCCCGCCGGCTGCGCCGTGAGCTGGCCTCCCCGCGCTGGGGCGGCGAGCAGGTCGCGCTCGGCCTCACCGGCGACTGCTACCAGCCGGCGGAGGAGATCTACCGCCTCATGCCGGGCGTCGTGCGGGCCCTGGCCGACGCGGCCAACCCGTTCACCGTGCTGACGAAGAGCCCGCTGATCCTGCGCGACCTGGACCTGTTACGCGACGCCGCGAAGGTGACCCAGGTCGGTGTCATGGTGTCGGTCGGCTTCGTCGACGACCGGGTGCGGCGGGCCGTGGAGCCCGGAGCCGCGACGCCGCAGCGGCGGCTGGAGGTCTGCGCCGCGCTGAACGACGCCGGCATCCCCTGCGGGGTGCTGATGGCGCCGATCCTGCCGCTCGTCACCGATTCCAGCGATCACTTGCTGGCCACGGTCAGGCGCGCGGCGGAGGCGGGGGCGGTCAGCGTGACGCCGGTCGTGCTGCGCCTGCCGTCCGGGGTGCGCGAGGGATACCTGGGCTGGCTGGAGCGCGAGCACCCCGGCCTGGTGCCGCGTTACCAGGCGCTGTACGGCAAGGGCCAGGTCGCCGAGGAGGGCTACCGCCGCCGGATCGCCGAGCAGGTGCGGGCACTGGCCGAGACGTACGGCATCGGCGGCCAGGCCCGGCGCTGGCGCCGCCGCCGCTCCCCCGACCGCCAGCTCGCCCTCGTCTGACCCCACGCCACACCGCGCCTCCCGGTTCGCCCCGGTCCCGCGCCGCGCCGCCTCCTGCCACACGCGCTGGTTACGGCCGCCCTGGTTGGCTCCCCTGTTCGCGGCTCGTGGTGAAACCGGCGCCGGTGCGGGGCGGTCGTTTTGACACCCCCTACGGCTAACCGCTATCTATCAGCTAACCGTTAGCCGTGAGGGGGTGCGAGGCGGGATGCAGGACGCGGTGCTGGCGATGCTCGCCAAGGAGCCGTCGTACGGGTATCACCTGCGCGCCCGGCTGCGGCGGGCCCTCGGCCCGCTGGGCGAGTCGATGAACCAGGGCCAGATCTACGTGACGCTGGCCCGGCTGGAAAAAGCGGGGTTCGTGGTCTGCGAGCGGAGCGACGGCCTGCCCGACCGGGCGGACCGCAAGGTGTACGCGCTGACGCCGGCCGGGCAGCGGCGGGTGGCCGCGTGGCTGGCCGAGGTCGGCTGGCCGAAACCAGACCTGGCGGAGTTCCATCTCAAGCTCGTCGCGGCGGCCGCGGCCCGGCTGGCCGACCCTGTCGAACTGGTGGCGGCGCAGCGCCGTGAGCTGCTGCGCCGCCTGCGTGAGGCACAGCAGGCGGCCCTGGCCGAGCCGGAGGGATCGGCCGCCGCCGTGCTGCTGGAGGGGGTCATGCTGCGGCTGCGGGCGGACCTGCGCTGGCTGGCGGCCTGCGAGCGGGCCTGGTCTTCCGGGGGCGCGGGCGGCGCGACCGCCGGTGACGAAGACGGTGACGAGAACGACGAAGTCGAGGGCGGATGAACGGGTCGGATGCCGTGCCCAATGCAGTGGCGGGTCCAGTCGCGGGTCCGGTGGCGGAGATCCGCGGCCTGGTGAAGGAGCACGGACAGGGGCAGGGCAGGGTCCGCGCGGTCGACGACGTCGACCTGGAGGTGCCCCGGGGGCAGACGCTGGCGGTGATGGGCCCCAGCGGCTGCGGGAAGTCCACCCTGCTGCACCTGCTCGGCGGGCTGGAGCGGCCCACCCGCGGCGAGGTGTGGCTGGCCGGCCGGCGCGTCGACACCCTGAGCGAGCGCGCGGTGGCACGGCTGCGACGCCGGTCGGTGGGATTCGTCTTCCAGGCCTTCCACCTCATGGAGGAGCTGACCGCCGCCGAGAACGTGGAGCTGCCGGTGCTGCTGGCCGGGCGCTCGCCGCGCGAGGCCAGACGCCGCGCGAGCCTCCTGCTGGAACGGGTCGGGCTCGCCGCGCGGGCCCGGCATCTGCCGTCGCGGCTGTCCGGCGGGCAGCGTCAGCGGGTCGCCATCGCCCGCGCGCTCGCCAACGAGCCGCCGATCGTGCTCGCCGACGAGCCGACCGGCAACCTCGACACCGCGGCGACGCTCGACGTGCTGAGGATCTTCGAGGATCTGCGTACGGCGGGGCAGACCCTGGTGATCGTCACGCACGACGAACGGGTCGCGGCCACCGCGGACCGGCTGGTGTCGATGCGCGACGGCATGTTCGTCGACGACACCCGGCTGACCGGCTCGTCCTCGCAGGGGCTCGGCGGCCTGATCGAGTGGGAGAGCTGACCGCAATGGGCTCCTTCGTGCTCGTCGTCCGGCTCGTTCTCGCCGACGTCCGCCGGCACCGCGCGCAGGCCGCGATGCTGCTGCTCGCGGTGACCGTGGCCACGGCCACGATGGCACTGGGCCTGTCCCTGCGCGGCGTGAGCGAGGCGCTGTACGAGCAGACCCGCGCGGCCACCGCCGGGCCCGACGTGGTGGCCCTCTCCGGTGACACGGGCCCCGCCGTGACCTCGGCGCTGGCCTCGCTGGCGGACGACCCCGAAGTGATCGCTCACCACGGCCCCTACCGCATCGTCTACGCCGATCTCACCACGCGCGGTTCGGGCAAATCTCCCGCGGTGGCGTCCGGAGTGGTGGTGCACGGCTTCGCCGAGACGCCCGGCGCGGTCAACCGGCCGCTGGTGACCTCGGGCGGTTGGGTGCGGCCCGGCGGCGCGGTCGTCGAACGGGGCTTCGCCGAGGCGCTCGGCATCGGCGTCGGCGACCGCGTCACCATCGCCGGCCGGTCGTACCCCGTCGTCGGGATCGCCGTGACCGCGGCCACCCCCATCTACCCCTGGGCGGCGCAGATCGGTCCGTACGGCGGCCCCAGCGACTCCAGCGGCCTGGTCTGGCTCACCCGGTCGGACGCCCGGACCCTGGCGGGCCGGGATCTGCCGGTGACCACGGCCATGGACCTCAAGCTGCGCGACCCCGCCGCCACCGAGGCCTTCGTCGAGGCGTTCTCGGACGCCCACCGCGACTCCGCCGCCAGGGTGAACCTGCACACCTGGCAGTTCATGGCCACGCAGGACACGGTCATCCTCAGGAACAGCCAGCCGATCCTGGTCGTCGGGAGTTGGCTGCTGGGCTTCCTGGCCGTCACCGGAGTGGCGGCGCTGGCCGCGGGACGCGCCGTCGAGCAGACCCGCCGGGCCGGGCTGCTCAAGGCCGTCGGCGCCACCCCGGGCCTGATCGCCACCGTCCTGCTCACCGAGTATCTGGCGCTGGCGCTGGTCGGCGACGCGCTGGGGCTGGCGATCGCCCGCCTGACCGTGCCCGGCATCGCCAGCCCCACCGCCAGCCGGATCGGTGACGCGGCCGGGCCCGGCGGCGCCACCGTCGCCGCGGCGACCGTCCTCGCCGTGGCGGTGGCGGTGCTGTCCACCCTGCGTCCCGCACTGCGGGCCATGCGTACGGCGACCGTCACAGCGCTGGCCGCCGCCGCGCACCAGCCCCGTCACCGGCCGCTGCTCACCGCGCTGTCCGCGCTGCTGCCCACGCCTCTGCTGCTCGGTTTGCGGCTCACCGCCCGCCGGCCGGGCCGCGCCGTGCTGCAGGCGTGCTCCACCGCCACCACGGTGATCGCGACTGTCGCCCTGCTGACCGTCTACTCCCAGAAGGAGAGGGGCTACGGCCTGAACGGGTCCTCCGTCCTGCCCAACCTGCGGGGCGAGCTCGACCGCCGGCTGATGCTCGCCGTCACCATCCTGCTGATCGCGCTCGCCGTCGTGAACACCGTCACGCTCACCTGGACCACGGCCATGGAGGCCCGGGCGAACATGGCCGTCGCCCGCACGCTCGGCGCCACCCCCGGGCAGATCGCCGCGGGACTGTCGGCCGCCCAGGTGCTGCCCGCCCTGCTCGGCGCCATGGCCGGTGTTCCTCTGGGCATCGGTGTGTGCGGGCTCTTCAGCGCCAGGAACACGATCATGCCGCCCGTCTCCTGGATGCTCGCCGCCGCACTCGTGACCCTCCTGGTGACGGCGGCGTTCACCGCCCTGCCGGCCCGCCTGGCCGCCCGGCGGCCGGTGGCGCGGGCCCTCAGCGCCGAAGCGGCCTGACCGGCCGGGTACGGCGAATCGCCAGGCGACGGCAGCAGACGACGCCGACAGCAGTAGCGGAGAAAGCGGGGAGCGGCGGAAGCAGGCGGCGGAAAACCGGTCGACGCGCGGGGCCGTGATCGCTACCGTCCACGGCATGCTCACTGACACCGACGCCGATCGTTTCGTCGCCGAGGGCTTCCTCAAACTGGAGGAGGCCTTCCCCCGGGAGACCGGCGACCGTCTCAGGGACATCCTGTGGCAGCAGGTCGGGCTGTCGCCCGACCGGCCCGGCGACTGGACGCAGCCGGTGGTGTGGGCAGGACCCGACCCGATGGGGCGGGGCCCGTTCGGGGAGGCGGTGCGCAGCCCCGCACTCGCCGAGGCGCTCGACCTGGTCGCCGGGAAGGGCGGCTGGGAGCCGCGCGGCACGATCGGCAACATACCGATCCGTTTCCCGCATCCCTCCGACGCCGGGGACACCGGCTGGCACATCGACCAGAACGACCCCGGGCCCGGCGGCACCTGGGGGACCGTCACCGCCAGGTCCCGCACGCTGCTCGTGCTGATGCTGTTCTCGGAGGTCGGCCCGGACGACGCGCCGACCCGCGTCAGGGTCGGCTCCCATCTCGACACCGCCCGCGTGCTCGAACCGCACGGCGAGAGCGGGCTGGAGTTCTTCGCCTCCGGGCCGCTGCTCGACGAGGCGAGCGCCCACCGGCCCGTGGCCCTGGCGACCGGACTGCCGGGAGACGTCTACGTGTGCCACCCCTACCTGGTGCACGCCGCGCAGCCCCACCACGGCACCCGGCCGCGGTTCATGTCCCAGATGCCGTTCATGCTGACCGAGCCCCTCAGCCCGGGCGCCGCGACCCCCCTGTCCCGCGCGGCCCGGCTCGGCCTCGCCGGCTGACCAGCGAGGGCCGGCCGACCGCGACGGCCGGGCCAGGCGTGAGGACGCGCACCTCGTCCGGCCGGGTCTCGGACGTATCCGGCGCGGACGTGTCCGGCGCGGCCGCGTCGCGCGTGCCGGGCTCTCGG
Organism: Microbispora cellulosiformans; assembly: GCF_008728085.1. Lineage (NCBI taxonomy): Bacteria > Bacillati > Actinomycetota > Actinomycetes > Streptosporangiales > Streptosporangiaceae > Microbispora > Microbispora cellulosiformans. Next base: position 136,065 of record NZ_VYTZ01000005.1, read on the forward strand.
CCGGTGCTCACGCGGTGCCCCCGGCCGGCGTGCTGTGCTCGGTCAGCGTGGTGACGAAACGCAGCAGCTCCGCGGTGTCGGCCACGCCCCCCACGATGATGATCTTCAAGCTCGCCCTGTCCTCGTCGTAGATCGTCTCGACGCGCAGGGGCCGCCCGCCGGGGGTGCGCCCGTTGACGGCGGCGATCAGGGTGTTGCCCACGGTCATCGCGGCGTCGGGGGCGATCGCGTCGATCTGCACGATGCTCGACGCCTCAGCATGGCGCCGCCGGCCCGCGGTCCCGGCGGCCGGGGCCGTCACCGGCTGCCCCAGGAAGGCGTCGAGGTCCTCGGGGACGATGCGGTACTGCTTGCCGATGCGCACCGCCTTGAGCCGCCCGTCGCGCACGTAGCTGCGCACGGTCTTGACGTGCAGGCCCAGCAGTTCGGCCACCTGCTCGACCGAGTACGGCTGCCGCGGCATCATGGCACCCCTCTCCGCGTGACTCCCCAAACCACCCTATCGCTGGCCGGTTCGGGGAAGTTTAGGGAGCGAGGCCGACGCGCCCGGCTGGTGGGGCGGAGAGGGAGGGCGATAGCCTGGAGGCATGTTCCACCGCAAACCCCTGGAAGAGCGCATCGCCGAGCGCGTCGCCAAACGCCCCCCGCTCAAGGAGGGCAAACACTTCGAGCACCGCCCCGCACTGATCGTCTTCTGCGTGATCATGGTGCTCGTCGCGCTGAAGATCGTGGGCGCCTTCGCCCTCATGAAGTGGGGCATCACCTAGTTCGCGGACACCCCACCGGGTCCCGGCCCTGGCGGGCCAGGACCCCAGGACCCAGGACTCCAGGGGGGCTCAGGACTCCAGGGCGCTGCCCTGCTTCCACTTGCTGAACGGCATCTGCCAGAAGCCCCAGCCGTTGTTCCACTCCAGCGCCCGGTTCGTGCCGACGATCTTCACGACGTCGCCGCGGTGGAAGTTCTCGTAGAACCACTTGGCCTGCGAGGGGCTGGCGTTGACGCAGCCGTGGCTGACGTTGGCGCGGCCCTGCGAGCCGACCGACCACGGCGCGCTGTGGACGTACTCGCCGCTGTTGGAGATGCGCACCGCGTGGTTCACGATCTCCTTGTAGTAGCCGGGGTCGCCCTCCTTCTTCCCCGGGGAGATCATGGTGACCGGGTTGCCGCGTTCCATGGTCAGGTGGATGCCGTTGGTGGTGGTGTACTCGCGGGTGGTCGCCTTGCCCGCGCTGATCTTCATGGTCTGCACGACCTTGCCGTCGCGCTTGACCACCATCATGTGGGTCCGGGTGTTGACCGAGCTGATCCAGGCGGCGCCGATCTTGATGGTCGTGGAGTGGTCCTTCACGCCGTAGGTGTCGCGTCCGGACTTCACCCCGGTGAGGTGCGCGGTGAACTTCACCTTCTGGTGCGCGGGCCAGTACTTCGCCGGCCGGTAGATCGCGTACGTGTCGTCGATCCACCGCCAGGCGCCCTTGACCGGCTTCTGGGCCTCCACCTCGAGAGCCTGCTCGACGGCGCCCTTGTCCTGCACGGGCCGGTTGAACCGCACCATGATCGGCATGCCGACGCCGACGGTCTCGCCCTTGATGCCCGGGGTGACGTCGGCGATCTGCAGGGGGAACTTGGGCTTGAGCGTGCTGAAGCTGCTGGACGCGTTGGCGGGCCCGCCGTCACCGGCGGCGGTGGCCGAGACGGTGTACTTGCTGGAGGGCTTGAGCGGCTGCTTGGACGTCCACTTGGTGTGGGTGGAGTCGAACTCGCCCTCGACCGTCGTGCCACCCGCCCTGACGGTGACCTCCTGCAACTGGCCGCCCGCGGCCGTGACGACCACGGTCTTGTCGGGGCGCACACCGGCACTGCCCGTCGCCGGGCTGATCTTGATCGTGGGGGCCGGGGCCGCGGGGGCGGAACTCCCCGATCCTCCGGACCCTCCGTCTCCGGTCGAGCCCGGTCCGCCCGACCCACCGGAGCATGCCGACAGAGTCGCGGTCAGAACCACGGCGACACCGGCGATCGGCGTCATCGAACGACGTGCAGTGCTCAGCACAACTACTCCCCCATGAGCGCGAAGGGCACTATCAGACCTTATTCGGGGTTGCCTCTTATGTTGGCATTTTCCCTAGCCCTGAGGTCACATTTCGGTCGCTCTTCGCTGGTCTCACCTGTGTAAACGGTAAGGCGCAGGTCAAGCCTGATCAAGTGTTCGGTCAGGTGCGCCCGGCTCGCGGAGGCCCGCGGTGCGGTGCCGGCGGCCGACCGGCCGCGGCGCGGGAGATTCGGAAGCACCTGATCGCCCGCTAGGGGCGCGCCCTTTCGGCCGAAGCACGACGGCGCCCGCCCGGCCGTCTTCCGGCAGGTGGATTGGGTCTTTTCAAAGATCGCCACACGGGTTATCACAAAGCGGAAAGGTGAAAGTGAGCCTTCCGCCTCACCGCGATCGCCCGCCTCACCCTGATCACCGCTCCACCCCGATCACCGCTCCACCCGAAGCAGGGCACGACGCGCCGGGACCGCCCGGCGTCGACATCTCGCACGCCCACTGGGCACCACCGCGATGGAGGACGGCATGCGCCTGTTACGAACCGTGGTCATCCGACTACTGGTCATGGTTGCGATGGTCGCCGGGGGGACGACCGCGGCGGCGGGCGCCGCCTCCGCGGCCGTTCCCGACGTGTGGGGATTCGCCTACGTCAACACCAGCTCCGGCGTCCCGAACCTGTCCTACCAGGCGGGCAGCTGGACGTCCGGGTCGGTGACCGTCACCCCGGGGGTCCCCGGCGAATACTTCGTGCGGTTCCCGGGGATCGGGATCCCCTCGGGCGGGATCGCGCACGTGACCGCGATCACGCAGTCGGCCGAGTGGTGCCAGATCGAGAAGTGGGGTATGGCCGGCACCGACGAGATCGTGGCCGTGCGGTGCTACCGGTTCGGCGGGGGCCCGGCGAAGGCGCTGTTCTCCATCGTCTTCGCCAGCAGCAGCGGAGCGCTCACCTCGGCGACGCAGGCGTACGGCTACGTCTTCTGGAACGGCTCGTCCATCGCCTCCCACTACAACTCGGCGCTCGCGGTGAACACCGTGACCCACACCTCCACCGGGACCTGGACCGTCTGGATGCCCGGCCTCGGCTCGTCCACGCAGGCCGGGAACGTGCAGGTCACCGCGGTCGACTCCGGCGTGCCGGCGCGGTGCAAGGTGGGCGCCTGGAGCTGGGCGGCGACGGGGCAGAAGTTCCAGGTGCTCTGCCACGACGCGACCACCACGCCGCTCGACACCGGCTGGACCCTCACCTACCAGCGCGAGCGGGCCATCACCGGGGCGTTCGCGCCGCCGAAGTACTTCGCCTACACCTTCGACAACACCCCGGCCAACCCCGGTCCGTACGCGCCGCTGCCCGCCGCGATCAACTTCAACTACCCGGGCGCGGTCAACACGGTGCAGTCGGCCGGGACCGGCATGCGCCTGGTGACCTTCCCCAAGGTCGGGTTGCTGCCCAACAACGTGCAGGTCACGGCGTACGGGCCGGGGCCGGCCTTCTGCAACCTGCTCACGCTGTGGACCACCTCGGGCTCGGACGTCTACGTCCGTGACGTGGTCTGCTACAACGGCACCACGGCGGTCGGCCAGCCGTCCCTGGTGACCTACACCTCGAAGTACTGACAGAACCGGAGCACCGGCACGACCGGGGGGCGGGTCACGGCACGCGGAGGCGGTGGGTGAGCCCCGTGTGCCGGCGGCCCGCCCCCCGCGTGCGGACCGCCTGGCCGAGCGCCCGCCGTGACCCCACGACGACCACAAGCTTCTTGGCCCGGGTGATGGCGGTGTAGAGCAGGTTGCGCTGCAGCATCATCCAGGCACTGGTGGCCAGCGGGATGACCACGGCGGGATACTCGCTGCCCTGGGAGCGGTGGATGCTGACGGCGTAGGCGTGCGCGAGCTCGTCCAGCTCGTCGAAGGAGTAGTCGACGTTCTCGTCCTCGTCGGTGAGCACGGTCAGCCTGCTCTCCTCGGGGGTGATGGCGGTGACCACGCCCACGGTGCCGTTGAACACCCCGGCCGCGCCCTTGTCGTAGTTGTTGCGCAACTGGGTGACCTTGTCGCCGACGCGGAAGACGCGGCCGCCGTACCGGCGCTCGGGCATGCCCTCGCGGGCGGGGGTCAGCGCCTCCTGCAGGGCGATGTTGAGCGCGCCCGCCCCGGCCGCGCCGCGGTGCATCGGCGCCAGGACCTGCACGTCCCTGCGGGGGTTCAGCCCGAACTTCTTCGGGATGCGGCGGGCGACCACGTCCACGGTCAGCGCGGCGATCTCCTCGGGCTCCTCGCAGGGGAACAGGAAGAAGTCGGGGAACTCCCGCACGAGGGGGTGCTGCCCGGTGTTGACGCGGTGGGCGTTGACGACCACGCCGGACTCCTGCGCCTGGCGGAAGATCTGGGTCAGCCGCACCCGGGGGACGTCGGGGGCGGCGAGCAGGTCGCGCAGCACCTCGCCGGCGCCGACCGAGGGAAGCTGGTCGACGTCGCCGACGAACAGCAGGTGCGCGCCCGGGGCGACCGCCTTGGCCAGCTTGTTGGCCAGCAGCAGGTCGAGCATCGACGCCTCGTCCACCACCACCAGGTCGGCGTCGAGGGGGTTGTCGCGGTCGAAGGTGGCGTCCCCGCCGGGCCGCAGCTGGAGCAGCCGGTGCACGGTGGTGGCCTCGTGCCCGGTCAGCTCCGCCAGCCGCTTGGCCGCCCGCCCGGTCGGGGCCGCGAGGATGACCTTGGCGCGTTTGGCCCGCGCGAGCGTCACCACCGAGCGGACGGTGAAGCTCTTGCCGCAGCCGGGACCGCCGGTCAGCACCGCGACCTTCTCGGTCAGCGCGAGCCGTACGGCCTGGGCCTGCTCGGGGGCGAGGTCGGCGCCGGTGCGGCCGCGCAGCCAGTCGAGGGCGGCGGGCCAGTCGACGTCCGCGAACGCCCTGAGCCGGTCGTGCGACGAGGCCAGCAGGCCGCGCAGCGTGCCGGCCAGCGACAGCTCGGCCCGGTGGAAGGGCACGAGGTAGACCGCCGGGACGGTGACGTCGCCGTCCCCGGCGTCGCCCTTCCTGTCGCCTTCGCCGCTTCCCCGGGCCGGGATCTCCTCGCGGACCACCCCCTCCTCGGCGACCAGTTCCTCCAGGCAGGTCCCGGCCAGGGCGGCCGGCACCTCCAGGATCTTCACGGCGTCGGCCACGAGGTTGGGGGCGGGCAGGAAGCAGTGGCCGTCGTCGGCGCCCTGCGACAACGTGTAACGCAGCCCGGCCTTGACCCGCTCGGGGCTGTCGTGGGGGATGCCGACGGCCTGGGCGATCGTGTCGGCCGTCTTGAACCCGATGCCCCACACGTCGTCGGCGAGCCGGTAGGGCTCCTTGCGAACCACCTCGATGGAGTCCTCGCCGTACTGCTTGAAGATGCGCACCGCGATGGAGGTGGACACCCCGACGCCCTGCAGGAAGATCATCACCTCTTTGATGATCTTCTGTTCCTCCCAGGCGGCGGCGATCATCTTGGTGCGCTTGGGGCCGAGCCCGGGCACCTCGACCAGCCGCTTGGGCTCCTCCTCGATCACCCGCAGGGTGTCGGTGCCGAAGTGGTCCACGATCCGCTCGGCCATCTTGGGGCCGATGCCCTTGATCAGGCCCGAGCCCAGGTAGCGCTGGATGCCCTGGATGGTCGCCGGGAGCACCGTGGTGTACGACCAGACCTCGAACTGCCTGCCGTACCTGGGGTGGGAGCCCCAGCGGCCGGTGAGCCGCAGCGACTCGCCGACCTGCGCCCCGAGCAGCGGCCCGACCACGGTCAGCAGCTCGGTACCCGACCGCTCGGTGGCGACCCTGGCGATCGTGTACCCGGTCTCCTCGTTGGCATAGGTGATCCGCTCCAGCACGGCGTCGAGCTGGACGCCGGGCGGCCTGCCTTCGGGACCCGCGGTGGTCATGGCTGGCATTCTCCCCCACGCCCTCGCTCGTGCGTGCCGAGCAGGACCGCAAAGGGTTCTTCGCGAAGAACCCTTTGCGAAGAAGTCTTTGCGGTTTAGGGTGGGAGCATGTCCGACTCACCGTCCTCGCCCTACATGCCGGGCAACCCCGACGTGGTCGTCCTGGACGCCAAGGGCCTGCGCGCCCTGGCGCATCCCGTACGCGTGCAGCTGATCGGCCTGCTGCGCAAGCACGGACCGTCGACCGCCACCCGGCTCGCCGAGCGGCTGGGCGTCAACTCCGGCACCGCGAGCTACCACCTGCGGCAACTGGCCGCCGCGGGCTTCGTCGAGGAGGACGCCGGGCGCGGCAACGCGCGGGAGCGGTGGTGGCGCTCGGTCCACCGGTCGACGTACTTCGAGGGCATCGACCTGGTCGAGCGGGAACCCGAGGTCGCGCTGGCCTACCTGCAGTCCGTCGCCGCCGCCCACACCCTGCGCGTGCAGCGGGCGGTGAACGAGTTCCAGACGATGCCCCGGCCGTGGCGGAGCGCCGCCGACATGAGCGACTGGGCGCTGCGGCTCACCCCCGAGGAGACCGTGCGGCTGCGGGACGAACTGCACGATGTCATCGCCCGATACCGCCGTGACGTCCCCGAGGGGGCGGCCACCGCCCCGGAGGGCGCTGAGCGGGTGGGGCTGATCTCCTACATCCTGCCCGAACTGGACGCCCCCGACCCCGGCGCTGACCCTGGGCCCGATCCGGACCCCGATCCCGACGGCGGGGGCTCGTCATGACGGCCCCGGCGACCGGCCCCGCGACCGGACCTGTGGCCGAACCTGTGGCCGAACCCGGGACCGGCCCGGGCGGGTCCTCCCGGGAGCGGGGAGCGCGGGCGCTGACCGGGCTGCTCGCGGCCACGGCGGTGGCGCTGACCGGCACCCGGGTCTCGACCGTCGCGCTCCCGTGGTTCGTGCTCGTCACCACCGGCAGCGCCACCCAGACGGGCCTGGTCGCGTTCTGCGAGATGACCCCCTACGTGGTGGTCAAGGCGCTGGCCGGGCCGCTGGTGGACCGGGCCGGCCCGCGGCGGATCTCCTCGAGCACCGACCTGCTCAGCGCGGCCGCGGTCGCCGCCGTACCCCTGCTGCACGCCCTCGGCCTGCTGTCCTTCCCGCTGCTGCTGGCCGTGGTCGCGGTGGTCGGCGCGGCGCGCGGCCCCGGCGACCTCGCCAAGCACGTGATGGTGCCGGAGGCGGCCGAGCGCGGCCGGGTGCCGCTGGAGCGGGCCACCGGACTGTCGGGCGTGACCGAACGGCTGTCGTCGACCCTCGGCCTGCCCGCCGGCGGGATCCTCGTGGCGCTGCTGGGCCCCCTGACCGGTCTCGTCGTCAACGCGGCGTGTTTCGCGCTCGCCGCGCTGCTCGTCGCGCTGGCGCTGCCGCGGGGCATGGGACGGCCGGCCCCGGCCGTGAGCCCGGGACGCCCGCCGGGGGATGCGTCGCCCGGAGAGCCGGGATACTGGCGGCGTCTCGGCGAGGGCTTCGTCTTCCTGCGCGGCGAACCGCTGCTGCTGGCCGTCATCGTCATGGTGGGCATCACCAACCTGCTCGACGCGGCGCTGAACACGGTGCTCCTGCCCGTGTGGGCCGAGCGGTCCGGAAACGGCCCGGCCGCCATCGGCCTGAGCAACGGCGTGCTGGGCGCGACGGCGATCGCGGGGAGCCTGCTCGCGGCGGGCGCCGCGCACCGGCTGCCGCGCCGGGCGGTGTTCTTCACCGGGTTCCTGCTGGTCGGCGCGCCGAGGTTCCTCGTCCTCGCCGCCGACGCGCCCATGTGGGCGGTGGTCGCGGTGTTCGCCGTCGGGGGTTTCGGGTCCGGCTTCCTCAACCCGATCCTGGGCGCGATCGCGTTCGAGCGGGTGCCGCGCGCCCTGCTGGGGCGGGTCAACGGGCTGGGCGACGCGCTGGCGTGGGCCGGCATCCCCCTCGGCGGGCTGGTCGCCGGAGCGGCGGTGGCCGCCTTCGGCCTCGCCCCGGTGCTGCTGGCCGGCGGCGCGGCCTACTTCCTGACCACCAACCTGGCCGGGCTGCGCCCCGAGTGGCGCGAGATGGACCGTACGCGCGGGCGTGGCTTCCGGGAGCGTGAACCCGGCCCGCTCTCCGAGCCCGCGGCGTCCCGGGGCGGGTGATCCGCGGCGCGGCGTCGTGTGCGGCCCCGGAGGCCGGTCCCGGCCGGGCCTCCGGACGGACGCGCGGCGGTGGCCTTGGTCCTCGCGGCCGGTGACCCTCGGACCCTGACGGCGGTTCGGCCCGGACGGATGCTGAGGTCGTACCGCTGTGACGGCGGAAGGAGGAGCCATGTGGACCGACAGGCCCGGCAGGGCGACATGGCCGAGGAAGCTGGGCGTTCTCATCCTGGTGCTCCCGCTGGTCATCGTCGTGGCCGGCAAGAACCCGGACGCGGCGGGGGCGGTGGTGGCCGCCGGCGGGCGGCTGCTCGGCTGGTGCGCCGACGCGATCGCCCGTCTGCTGGGCGAGCTCACCACCTGACCACCCCCCGACCTGTCCCCCGACCTGACGACTCCGCGGGCCGCCCGTCTCGCGAGCTGAGCATCCGGCGTGCCGGCCGTCCCACGACCTCCCGTCTCGCCCGCTCCCCCTGACCGGTGAGCTGGGCGGATGCGGAGGCCGCGGGAGCGGCGGAGCGCTAGCCTGGTGCGGATCACGGAGCGGGAGGGGTGGGGCATGGTTTCCGAGGGGACGGCCCGCGCGCTGCTGGCGAAGCTGGCGGCCGAGCAGGCGGAGTCACGGGTGCCGTCGCTGGTGGCGGCGATCGTGCGGGGCGGCGAGGTCGCCTGGTTCGGAGGGCGCGGCCGGGTCGGCGACGAGCCGCCCACGCCGGACACCCAGTATCGCATCGGCTCCATCACCAAGACGTTCGTCGCGACGGCCGTCATGCGGCTGCGCGACGAGGGCCGGCTCGACCTGCTGGACCCCCTCGGCAAGCACGTGCCGGGCACCCCGCTGGGCGACGTGACGGTCGCGCAGCTGCTGTCGCACACCGGAGGGCTGACCGCGGAGTCGCCCGGTCAGTGGTGGGAGCGCACGCCGGGGACGCCGCCGGCCGACCTGCTCGCCGCGCTCGGCCCGGAGACCGCGCGGCACCGGCCCGGCCGCCGCTATCACTACTCCAACCTCGGGTACGCCCTGCTCGGCGAGCTGGTCGCGCGCAAGCGGTCGGCGCCGTGGGAGCAGGTGGTGCGTGAGGAGATCCTGCTGCCGCTCGGCATGCGCGACACCACCCCCCGGCCGAGGCCGCCGCACGCGACCGGATACGCCGTGCACCCGTGGGCCGACGTGCTGCTGCCCGAGCCGGAGAACGACCACGGCGCCATGGCCCCCGCCGGGCAGATGTGGTCCACCCCCGCCGACCTCGCCCGCTGGGCGGCGTTCGTCGCCGGCGACACCGGCGAGGTGCTGCGCCCGGCGACGCTGGCCGAGATGCGTGAGCCGGCCACGGTGGAGGACGGCGACACCTGGACCCGCGGCTACGGCCTGGGCTTCCAGGTCGCCCGGCACACCGGGCCCGGCGGGCCGCGGCGGCTGGCCGGGCACACCGGGTCGATGCCCGGCTTCCTGGCCACCGTGTGGGCCGACCCCGCCGACGGCGTGGCGGTGCTGTGGATGGCCAACACCACCGCCGGGGTGCGCCCCCTCGACACCGCGCTGCTGGACATCCTGGCCGAGCACGAGCCGCCGCTGCCCGCCGAGTGGCGGCCGTCGCCCGTGGACGAGGACCTGCTGGAGCTGACCGGGCCGTGGTACTGGGGCCCGACGCCCTACGTGCTGCGGGTCCTGCCACGGCGGGGCCTGTCGCTCGGCCCGGTCAACGGGCGGGGCCGGGCGTCCCGGTTCGTGCCCGACGCGGACGGCACCTGGGTCGGGCTCGACGGCTACTACGCCGGGGAGACGCTGCGGGTGGTCCGTTCCACCGGCGGCGTCACGCATCTCGACCTCAACACGTTCGTGTTCACCCGCGAGCCGTACGACCCGGCGGCCCCGGTGCCGGGCGGGGTCGACCCGGACGGCTGGCGGTAGCCCGGCCGGTCAGGTGGCCGACAGCGCGGCCGTCGGCGGCAGCCGGGCCGCGCGCATCGCCGGGTAGAGACCGGCGATCGTGCCGATGACCAGCGCGGCGCCGGCCGCGCCCGCGAACGCCCAGGGCGGCACCACCGGCGGCCAGCCGCGCGCCAGTGCGTACGCGGTGGTCGCCAGGCCGCCGAGCACCGTGCCCGCCAGCCCGCCGAGGGCCGACAGCAGCAGCGACTCGGTGAGGAACTGCAGGCGCACCTGCCCGCGGGTGGCGCCGAGCGAGCGGCGCAGGCCGATCTCCCTGCGCCGCTCCAGCACCGAGATCACCATGGTGTTGGCGACGCCGACCCCGCCGACGAGCAGCGCGACCGCGCCGAGGCCCAGCAGCAGGCCGGTGAAGGCGCTCGCGGCGGCGGCCCGGGCCGCGAGCGCGTCCGAGGGCCTGCTCACCGTCACCTCCTCCGGGTTCTCCGGGTTGACCGTGCGCGGCAGCACGGCCCGTACGGCCTCCACCGACTCCTCGGTCGACCGCTCGTAGATCGTCGTCGGATGGCCGTCGAAGCCCAGGTAGTCGGTGGCGGCGGGGAAGCCGACGAGCGCCGAGCGTTCGATCTCGGGGGCGAGCGGCATCGGGCCGAGGATGCCGACGACGCTGAACCACCGCTCGCCCATCCACACCCGTACGCCGATGCGGGTGACGCCGAGGCGTTCGGCGGCCTTGGCGCCGAGCACGACGGCGGGCCGCGTCTCGGTGGCGGCGTTCAGCCAGGCACCCGCGGTCACCCGGCCCTCCAGGGTGGCGAGCAGGCCGGACGTGGCGGCCTGGACGGCGATGCCGCCGGTCACCGCCTCGGGGATGCGGTCGGTGCGCCGGATCGTCGTGCCGATCACTCCGGTCGCCGACGCCGTGCGGACCGGCCCGATGCGCCGGACCATGCGCAGCGCCTCCTCCGGCAGCTTCGCCTGCTCGCCGAACAGCGTGCGACCCGGCGAGACGGTCAGCAGGTTGGTGCCGAGCCGGTCGAGGCGGCGCAGCAGCTCCTCCCGGGAGGAGGCCGAGACGCCCAGCACTGCGATCATGGTCGCGATGCCGATGGCGATGCCGAGCGCGGACAGGATCACGCGGGCGGGGCGGGTGCGCAGCCCGGCCACGCCGGTCCGCAGGACGTCGGACGGCCCGAGCCGGGCCGGGACGAGCCGCCCGCCGCTCGTCCCGCCCGTGGTCTCACCGGTCATCGTGACGCTCCCTTCGCCGTCGCCGGGACGGCCCCGGGCGGGCGGCGGCCCGACCCCGGGCCGTCGTCGCCGGCGATCCGCCCGTCGCGGACGCGCACCTGGCGCGGGCACCACGCCGCGATCTCCGCGTCGTGGGTGATGACCAGGATCGTGGTGCCGGAGGCGTGCAGGTCCCGCAGGACGGCCAGCACCTCGGTCCCGGCCGCCGAGTCGAGGTTGCCCGTCGGCTCGTCGGCGAGCAGCAGCGGCGGGTCGCCCGCCACCGCGCGGGCCACCGCCACCCGCTGCTGCTCGCCGCCCGACAGCTGGTGGGGCCGGTGGCCGAGGCGGTGGCCGAGGCCCACCCGTTCCAGCGCCGCGGCGGCCCTCTCGCGCCGGGCCCGCAGCGGGACTCCCGCGTAGAGGAGCCCGTCGGCGACGTTGTCCAGCGCCGCGACCCCGGGGGCGAGATGGAACTGCTGGAAGACGAACCCCAGGTGGCGGGCGCGCAACGCGGACAGCTCGCGGTCCGACAGCCCCGGCACGTCGTGCCCGGCGATCCGCACGGTGCCGGTGGTGGGCCGGTCGAGGGTGCCGATCAGGTGGAGCATGGTCGACTTTCCCGACCCGGACGGCCCGGCGACGGCCACCAGCTCGCCCTGCTCGACGAGCAGGTCCACCCCGCGCAGCGCCCGCACGCCGCCGTAGGTCCGGGTCACTTCGCGCAGTTCCACGACGTACGGCCCGCCGGCGCGGGCGGGTTCGTTCGGGGGCCGGTTCATGGGGCGGGCACCCCGACCTTCATGCCCTCGGCGAGCCCGGCGCCGGTGATCTCGACCATTCCGCCGCCGAAGGCGCCGGTCTCCACCGGCACGATCCGGGTCGCGGCGCCCTCGACCACCTCCACGCCGAAGCCGCCCTCGCGCAGCGCGAGCAGCGCCTCCACCGGCACGGCCAGCACGTCGCGGCGGCGTTCGCTGACCAGCTCCACCTGCACGGGCGCCTTGTCGAGCCGGGTTTTCGGGGTCCTGGCCAGCGTGATGTCCACGTCGACGGTGCTGTCCTCGTCCTGCCCCTCACCCTGCGAGGCCGCCTTGGCGACCGTGCCGACCGAGGTCACTCTGCCTTTGACGCGTTCACCGCCGGGCAGCTCCACCGCGACCGTGGCGCCCTTCCGCACCAGCGCCTGGTCACTCGTGGACAGGTCGACGTGGACGAGGCGGCGCAGGCCCGACACGACCAGGGCCGGTTGCCCGGGGCCGGTCCTGGCGCCGACCTCGGCCCTGGCGTCGGTCACCCGGGCGGCGGCGGGCAGGAACACCACCTGCGAGGCGTCCACCTGCCCGGTCCGCGGCAGCCCGGCGTCGTCCTGCCACTGCCTGACGGCGAGATAGGTGGCGTAGCTGAAGTGGTCGTCCACCGACAGGTCGCCGCCGTAGCCGAGGACCTTCAGGTTGCGTTCGAGCTGCTCGACGTCCGGCCCGTCGGCGACGCCCTGCCGGAGCGTACGGTAGAGCGGCAGCGTGCCGTACATCAGCACGACCGGGCGGCGGGCGACCCGCAGCAGCGGGCGGCCCCGGCGGACGACCGCTCCCTCGGCGGGCACCCAGGTGACGACGCCCCGGGCGTCGGTGACGATCCGCCGCTCCCCGGAGTAGGTGAGCGATCCCTCCACGGTCTTGGTGTCGACCAGGTCCTGCCGGGTGATCGGGGTGGTGGCCGGGACGGCCCGCGCGGAGGGCCCGCCCGCGCCGTCGCCTCCACCCCCACCTCCGCCCGGCCTGCCACCGGGGCCGCCGCCCGTCACGGCGACGGCCGTTCCCGCGGCGGCCAGCGCCAGGACGCCCGCCCCGGCGAGCACCAGGGCCCGGCGCGTCACGGCCGCTCCCCCGGCGCGAACTCCTCGCACTCCTTCTGCGCCGCTTCCATCGTCTTCTCCTGGCCCGGCTTGACCTTGACGAGGAGCCCTTCGCCAGGCTTGGGGTCGGCCATGTCGATGCCGTGTTCGCGCATGCACTGGGCGAACTTGAGCATCCGGTCGCGTTCCCGGGGGTCGTCGGCGCCCGCCCGGTCGCCGACGGCGTTCTTCATGAAGTGCTCGCAGGCCCGCATGGCCTCGCGGGTCGTCGCCTCCTCTCCCTTCCGGCCGCGGATCTGGACGCGGCCGGAGGCGTCGGGGTCGGGCATGTCCACGCCGTGTTCCCGCATGCACTGGGCGAACTTGATCTGGGCCTCGCGCAGGTCGGTGCTCGCCGAGGCCGACGGCGTGGCCCCGGCCGTGGTCCTGGCCGTGGACGCGGCGGCGATTCCGTCGCCGTCGGAGGCGCCGCCCTCGGCGTCACCACAGGCTGCCGCCGTCGCGAGGGTCGTCGCGAGAGCCGTGGCGAGGGCCAGGCGCAGCCCCGTCCGTACGGGTCGCGGGCGCAGGGGTCGTGAGCGTGTCGGTCGCAGGCGCATGGTCGTTCCTCCTCCCCCGGGGCCTTCGCCCGGGACGGGGCCCAACTCCAGCGCAGCCGGTGCTAATCACGGATAAGGAGGAGCCGCGGGTGATCCGGGAGGCTTCGCTTATCCGGGCCTAACACCGCGTGCGCCACTGTCGGTGCCGAGCGGGAGGCGAGGATGCGGGTGCTGGTGGTCGAGGACGAGGAACAACTGGCCGACGCCGTCGCCCGCGGGCTGCGGCTGCACGCGATCGCGGTCGACGTGGCCTACGACGGCCGGGAGGCGCTGGAGCTGGCCTCCTACGTCGGCTACGACGTGGTGGTGCTCGACCGCGACCTGCCCGACGTCCACGGGGACGAGGTGTGCCGGGAGCTGGTCACGGCGAGCGGCGCGAGCCGGATCCTCATGCTGACCGCGGCGGGGCGGGTGCGGGACCGGGTCGGCGGCCTGGCCCTGGGCGCCGACGACTACCTGGTCAAGCCGTTCGTGTTCGCCGAGCTGGTGGCGCGGGTGCGGGCGCTGGCCCGGCGCACCCCCCGGGCCGCGCCGCCGGTGCTGGAGCGCGCCGGGATCCGGCTCGACCCGGCCCGCCGTACGGTGGCCCGGGACGGGCGGCAGGTGGCGCTGGGCCGCCGCGAGTTCGACGTGCTGCACGAGCTGATGCGCGCCGGCGGCGGCCTGGTCAGCTCGGCGCGGCTGCGCGCGAGCGTGTGGGACGAGCACGCCGGCGCCGGCACGGGCGTGCTGCGCGTCACCATCACCTCGCTGCGCAGGAAACTGGGCGACCCCCCGGTGATCGAGAACGTCCCGGGCCGGGGGTACCGCCTGTGACCCGCCGCCTGCTGGTGTGGCGCAGGCTGGGGCTGCGGACGCGGCTCACCCTGCTGTACGGCGGGCTGTTCTTCGTCGCGGGCTCGGTGCTGCTGTGGTTCACCCACCTGCTGACCGCGCGGGCGCTCAACCAGCGGTTCGTCGTGGCGGTGGACAAGGTGAGCCACGGCGGGCGCCCTGCCCCCGCGGTGTCCGGCGCCGCCCTGCCCGCCGACAGCCTGCCGGGCGGCGCGCTCGGCGCCGACGTGATCGCGCGGCGCGTGCGCACCGACGTCGAGCAGGGCGCCGCCGACGTGCTGAACGACGTGCTCCGGTCGTCGCTGATCGTGATGATCCTCGTCGGGGTGGTCGCGGTGGTGCTGGGCTACCTGGTGGCCGACCGCGCGCTGCGCCCGCTCGACCGGGTGACCGAGACCGCGCAGCGGCTGTCGGAGAGCACCCTGCACGAGCGGATCGCCCTGCGCGGCCCGCAGGACGAGATCAAGCGGCTCGCCGACACCTTCGACGCGATGCTCGACCGGCTGCACCGGGTCTTCGACGCCCAGCGCCGTTTCATCGCCAACGCCTCCCACGAACTGCGCACCCCGCTGGCGGTGAACCGCACGGTGCTGGAGGTGTCGCTGGAGGAGCCCGCCGCGTCGGAGGACCTCAAGGCGCTGGCCCGGGCGCTGCTGGGCGCCACCGCCCGGTACGAGCGGCTGATCGACGGGCTGCTCATGCTGGCGCAGTCGGAGCAGGAGATCACCACCCGCAGGCCGGTGGACCTGCGGCAGGTCGTCCGTACGGCGATGGAGCAGATCGGCCCGCAGCCGCGCCGAGGGAAGGTCACGGTGCACGAGGACCTGCGCCCGGCCGTCGCGCACGGCGATCCGCTCTTCCTGGAACGCTGCCTGGTCAACCTGCTGGAGAACGCCGTCAAGTACAACGTTCGGGACGGGGAGGTCTGGGTCCGGCTGCGCGAGGACGACGCCGGGGCGTGCCTGACGGTGGAGAACACCGGGCCGCCGGTGCCGCCGTACGAGGTCGGCGACCTGTTCGAGCCGTTCCGGCGGCACGGCGGCGACCGGATCCGGTCGGCCCGCGGCGCCGGGCTCGGCCTGTCCATCGTCCGCGCCATCGCGGTCGCGCACGGCGGTACGGCCGACGCCCGTGCCCGGCCGGAGGGCGGCCTGACGGTGACCGTACGTCTGCCCAGGTGAGCGAGGTGCGTTCGCTCTGGGCGAACAAAGGTGTGAGCAGAGGAGAAGAAGGGGAACGCGGCATCCCCGGCGGGGCGGGCGAACCCGCCCTTTGCGCTCGCCCGTCCGGCATCGCGCCAGGTAAAACCCGAGTTGTCATCACTTGACCGGTTTGGGCTTGTCTATTACTTTTTGAGCAACTCAGGGCCCACTTGCTCATCTCAGTGGTCAAGAAAGCCCACCTCACACCGACGCGGCCGGCCGATCTCGGCCTGCCGCCCGGCCGCCTAATCCGCGTAAGCGGAGCCGGGGACCCAACCTCTTCCTGGGGTGAATCGGCATACCTGCCGTAGGGCGACTTCCAGCCCGAACCCGTCAGCTAACCCGGTCGGCGGCATGGAAGCAAAGGGAGTCCGCCCATCATGCACGCCCTCTCGACCTGTCTGCGCACGGCCCTCGCCGGCGGAGTCCTCGCCTCGGCCGTGGCGATCGCCTCTCCCGCCGCGCAGGCGGCGGACAACCCGGCCTCCGGCAAGGGCCCGGCCGCAGCGGCCGCGGCCGCGCCGTCCCTGACCGAGATCGCCGCCCGGCTGCCCAAGGTCGGCCCCCAGGACGTCATCAAGCTGGCCGCGAGCCAGGTCGGCATCAGCGAGAACTCCGCCGGCGGCGGGACCAAGTTCCAGGAGTGGTACATGACCAGCCCGCGCGCCCGCGAGACCCTCGCGCGCGACGGCGGGGCGCTGGAGGAATACGAGAACGCCCCCTGGTGCGACATGTTCGTCTCCTGGGTGGGCCAGCAGCTCGGCATCCAGCCGGTGATGGGTTCCGACGCCTACACCGTGGAGCACGCCCGCTGGTTCGCCGACCACGGCCGCTGGGGCCGTACGCCCAAGCCCGGGGCCGTGGTGTTCTTCAGCTGGAGCGGCAGCAACAAGATCGGCGACATCCAGCACGTCGGCTTCGTCGTCAGGGACAACGGCGACGGCACCATCCGCACCGTCGAGGGCAACACCGGCAACGGCGCCGTCGAGGCCCGCACCCGCCCCGCCTGGCAGGTCGCCGGGTACGGCTACCCGGTCTACCCCGCCGAGCTCGCCTCCTGACGACCCCCGGGCCGGGGATCGCGAACCATGGTTCCCGACCCCCGGCCCGGGTGCTCATCGATCAGCCGATTCCCACCACGTCAGATTGGCGGCCGCCCGGGCCGCCGGCTCGATGATCTCCCACGCCTCGGCGATGAGCCCGTCGTCGAGCCGCCAGATGTCGACGACCGCGATCCCCGGCCCGGCGCCGGGGAGCCGGCGCCGCGAGTGCATCACGACGTGATCACCATCGGCCAGCACATGCAGGATCTCGACCCGCATGCCCGCGAGCGGGACGAGCGCGGCGCGTACGGCGGCGAGCCATTCCGTCTTGGTCTTCGAGGTCGAATCCGGCCGGTGATGGGTGAAGTCGTCGCTCAGCAACGGCGCGAGCGCGTCGACGTCGCCCGTCGCGACCAGTGCCGTCAGCGCCCGCTGGACGATGCTCTTGTTGTCGGTGGTCGTGTTCCGCGTAGTCACGGGACGCAGTGTCTCCGCCGCCCGCGACGGTGTCGATGAACTCCCATTTCATGGCGCGGAGCGCCACGATGAGTAGCATCGGCGGTCATGCGCACGGTCGGGGAACTGTTACGGGAATGGCGGCATCGCCGGCGGCTCAGCCAGCTCGATCTCGCGATCGCCGCCGACGTCTCGGCCCGTCACGTCAGCCTGGTGGAGACCGGCAGGTCCAACCCGAGCGCCGACATGGTCCTCCGGCTCGCCGACCAGCTCGACGTGCCGTTGCGTGAGCGCAACGTGCTGTTGCTCGCCGCCGGCTTCGCGCCCCGCTACGCCGAGCGGCCGCTCGACGGGGACGCGCTGCCGGCGGCCTGGGACGCGATCGCACGGGTGCTGCGCGCGCACGAGCCGTACCCGGCGCTGGTCATCGACCGCCGATGGAACATCCTGATGACCAATCGCGCCATCGACCCGTTCCTCGCCGACGTCGCCCC
Source organism: Microbispora cellulosiformans (assembly GCF_008728085.1). NCBI lineage: Bacteria > Bacillati > Actinomycetota > Actinomycetes > Streptosporangiales > Streptosporangiaceae > Microbispora > Microbispora cellulosiformans. The sequence continues at coordinate 153,798 of NZ_VYTZ01000005.1, forward strand.
CGACCTGCTACGGCCGCCGGTCAACATGGTGCGGCTGGGACTGGACCCGCGCGGGCTCGCTCACCGGATCGTCAACCTGGCCGAGGTGCGCTCGCTCCTGCGTACCCGTATCGGACGTCAGCTCGCCACCGCTCCCGATCCCGAGCTCACCGCCCTGTACGAGGAACTCCTGGCACCCGGCTCCGAGGACGCGAGCCCCGCGATCGGGTCCGAGATCGCCGTACCGATGATCTTCCGCTTCGGTGGACGGGAACTACGACTGTTCTCGACCACCACGACGTTCGGCACCCCGACGGACATCACCCTGGACGAGATCGCGATCGAGTCGTACTACCCGTCGGACGCCGAGAGCGCCGCCTACTTCACCACGTCCGGCGCCGGAGCCGACCCGCGGCCGCGCACCAGCGGCAGGTAGACCTCGTCGACGATCTCGACGAGGACGTCGTCGGGCGCGGTGGGCACCCCGCGCACCACGAACTCGTTGCGCAGCAGGACGACGGCCACCGTGGCGACCCGGGGATGGAGCGCCTCGGGGGACGCCTCGCCGCGCGCGACCGCCCGGCCCAGTACGGTCAGCCAGGCGGCGGCAGCGGCGTCGCCCGACTGCTCCGGTAGCTGCGTGAGGAACTCCTGCGCGCCGCCGGCGGCCGACATCAGCTCGCGCAGGATCGCGCCGAGGGGGGAGCTCCAGTGGCGGTTGGCCCCGCGCAGCATCTCCAGGACGTCGCCGCGCAGGTCGCCGGTGTCGGGCGGCTGGACCGCCGTGACCAGTTGCCGGTAGGCGGCGACGCCGAGGGCGAGCCGGCTGGGCCAGCGGCGGTAGATGGCGTTCTTGTTGGTGCCGGCGCGGGCGGCGACCTTGTCCATGGTCAGCCCGGCGTACCCGGATTCGAGCATCTCGTCCACCGCGGCGCGCAGGATCGCCTCCTCCAGGGAGGCGCCGCGCCGCCGCGTCCGCCCCGCCCCTGGAGGTTTGCCCGAGTCGTTCACCGCGAGCCTTCCCGCTGCACAACCGCCCGTACCCTACCTGCGGATCTGGTGGGAACGTTAGCGAACCGGCAAGGTACTCCGCGTACCGGAAGACGAGGAGTGGGCGCTCGGTCCTCTCTGGGACTGGACACCCCCGGCCGTGCACCCTTCCCTCACTTGATCACACGGTAGGTCAGGTGCTCGGCGGCCGGGGTGGACACGGAGCCGAGCGGCTCCAGCCGCAGGGACCCGGGCATGCCCTCGGGGAACAACGACGTGCCGCCGCCGAGGATGAGGGGGGCGAGGTGGATCCGGAGGATGTCCACCAGGCCGGCGCGCAGGAACTGCTCCGCGATCGCGCCGCCTCCCAGGATCACGACGTCCTTGCCCCCGGCTGCGGCGCGCGCCTTGTCCACGGCGCTGTCGAGGCCGTCCGTGACGAAGTGGAACCGGTCGCGCAACCGCACCTTCTCCGGCCGCGAGTGGGTGACGACGAAGACGGGCGGGGCGGCGATCTGGTCCTGGTCGTGGCCGTAGCCGACCTCGTCGCCCCATCCGTTGGGCCCGTCGACGACGTCGAAGGTGCGCCGGCCCATGATGACGGCTCCGGTGTCGACGAAGGACCTGTGGAGGATCTCCGCGTCGCGCGGCGTCCGCTCGTCCGTCACCCAGGCGTGCAGGATCTCACCGCCCACCCCCAGCCCGTGGTCGGGGCCGGCGCCCGGCGCGGTGACGTACCCGTCCAGCGACATCGTGATGTCCAGCACGACCGGGCCGGCCTCCGGGCGGTCCTCGCCCTCGTCGTGAACCAGCTCGCCGAGGCGGTCCATCGAGTCGGCGACGCCGCGCTCCATCCCGCCGGCGATCATGGCGTCCCGCGCCTCGACGCTCGGGAACACGGAGCGGGACCACAGCCGGGTACGTCCGCCGAGATCCTCGAACGTCGCGGAGTCGAGGCTGACGACACCGGGCGTGCCCTCGTACTCGAAGGTCTGGATGATCCGCTCGCCGGGGGCGACGGTGTGGAAGACGCCGTGGAAGACGTGCTCGTCGCCCTCGGTGTCGCGGTGCACGTAGCGGTACCTTCCGCCCGGGCGCGCGTCGTACTCGACGAGGCGCATCTCGACGTCCCGCGGGCCGAGCCAGCGGGTGACCAGCTCGGGGTCGGTGTACGCGCGGAAGAGCCGCGCGGGCGGCGCGTCGAAGTCACGGACGACCTCGATGAACGGGCTGCCGGGCTGGGCCGTGATGGTGGTCGGGTTCTCGATCATGATTCCTGCTCCCCTATCTCGCCGAGTACGTCGTCGAGGCGCCGGAACTGCCCCTCGCGGGTCAGCCGGTAGGTGTCGATCCAGCTCGTCAGCTCCTCGAGCGCCGCCGGATTGAGACGACACGGGCGGCGCTGGCCGTCACGGCTCCGCGTGATCAGCCCGGCCGCCTCCAGCACCTGGATGTGCCGGGAGACGGCCTGCTTGGTGATCGGGAACGGCTCGGCGAGCTCGTTCACGGTCGCCTCGCCCCGTGACAGCCGGGCGATCAGCGCGCGCCGGACCGGGTCGCCCAGCGCGGCGAACGCCCTGTCCAGGCGGCCCTCCGCCTCATCAACCGTCATCTTTATCAACCAACCTCTTTATCAACCGTTGTGTTGATAATAGGCACGGAGCCGCCGCCGCGGCAAGGGGTTCCGGTAGACCGGTAGCGGCTTCACCGATCGGAAATCCTCCGCCGCGTCGTCGGTTCTGGTAGCCCCTCGCCACCCGCGGAAGGATTGACGACCATGACCGACGCCAGACCGCCAGCCGACGACGAGGCCGCGTTCATCGCGGCGGCCCGCTCGAACGACGCGGCACAGTTCGCGCTCGTCACCGAGCGCTACCGGCGTGAGCTGCAGGTGCACTGCTACCGGATGCTCGCGAACTACGAGGACGCCCAGGACATGACGCAGGAGACGTTCCTGCGGGCATGGAACAAGCGGGAGTCGTTCAAGGGTCACGCCGCGCTGCGGACCTGGCTGTACCGGATCGCGACGAACGCCTGCCTCGACTTCCTGGAGAAGCGCAACGACCGCACACCCGTGCCCGCCGGACTGCCGGGCGCGGGCTCGGAAGTGCGCTACCTGCAGCCCTACCCGGACCGGATGCTCCCGGAGGACCCGCAGGAATCGGTGGTGGCGCGGGAGACGATCGAGCTGGCGTTCATCGTCGCCGTCCAGCACCTGCCGCCGCGGCAGCGGGCGGTGTTCATCCTGCGCGACATCCTCGGCTGGCCGGCGTCGAAGGCCGCCGACGCCCTCGAGCTGACCGTCGCGTCGGTGACCAGCGCACTGCAGCGGGCGCGCGTGACGATGCGCGAGCAGCTGCCCGACCGCCGCCTCGACTGGCGGAGCCCTGCCACGCACGAGCTGTCGGATGACGAGCGCGGCGTGGTGAAGTCGTACATGGACGCCCATGAGCGCAACGACCTCGACGGGCTGACGGCCCTGCTGCTCGACGACCTGCGCTTCGCGATGCTGCCCGAGCCGGGCACCGTGACCGTCACGGCCAAGGACGCGGTGGACGGCTGGGTCTCCGGCGGGCTCTTCCAGCGCGGCCACGACGACTGGCGCTGCGTCGCCACGACGGTCAACCGCATGCCTGCCGCCGCGCTGTACCTCCGCACCCCCGGCGACCCGGAATACCGGCTGTTCGCCATCGCGGTCCTGCACATCGTCGACGGGAAGCTCGCCGAGCTCACCGGATTCGACGCGACCGGCAAACCATGGCTGGGCCTGCCCCCGACGCTGTCGTCAGGCAAAGGCCCCATCGTCGACGAGTCCGGCGCACGGGCCGCCGTCACCGAGGTCACCGCCGAATGAGCACCCCGGCGGGCTGAACACCGACGCGGCGACGCGAACACCGCCCCGCCGGTGTTGCCGGCGGGGCCTGGCCCGTGCTCATCGCCTCGTCTCATATCGGGTCAGCACCACGCCGCCGGGGAACGTCCGCGTCTCGACCAGGTTCAGGTTCACCCAGCTGTCCAGCGCGGTGAAGAACGGCGTGCCGCCGCCCACCAGGACCGGCCTGGTGACCAGCGCGTACTCGTCGATCAGCCCGGCCCGCATGGCCGCCCCGGCGAGCGTCGCGCCGCCGATGCCCATCGGGCCGCCGTCCGCGGCCCTGAGCCGGGTGATCTCGGCGACCGCGTCGCCGGTGACCAGGCGGGTGTTCCAGTCGACCTTGTCGATCGTCGACGAGAACACCACCTTCGGGGTGTCCCGCCAGTTCCGCGCGTATTCGATCTCCGCCGGGGTGGCGTCGGGCCGCTGGTCGCCGGTCGGCCAGTAGGGGCTCATCGTCTCCCACAGCTTGCGCCCGTACAGGAACATCTCGTTCGCCCGCTCCCGGTCGAGCCACCACTGGAACAGCTCGGCCCTCGGCGACGAGTCCGGTCCCTCGTCCCCACTCCAGCCGATGTCGTCGCCGGTCGCGGCGATGTAGCCGTCCAGGGTCACGTTCATGGCGAAGATCAGTTTCCGCATCGTGCAGCCTTCCGTGAGTCGATCTCACACGTACAGACGGGCGCGGCGCGGAAACCTCATCGGTGCGCGACCTGCGTCCGCAGGGAGTCCTCGCGTTCCCGGCTCAGCACGGTGTACGCGGCGGGCACGAGCACCACCGACTGGATCTCGATCTCACCGATGCCGGTGGCGGAGTGCTCGTTGCTCCGCGGCGTCGAGTGCGGGTGTGAGGGGTGCGAGTGTGGCGCGCAGGAGGTCCGGCAGCGAGCCGGACGGCACGACGAGCCCGCCGGCCGTGAAGGATGAGACGGTCGTGCGCAGCCACTGCTCGATCGCCACGCGGACCGCGGCGGTCACGCTCGCCGCGAGCACCCGTGCGGTGTGCGGGTCGTCATCGCCGAGACGCTGCGCGATGGCCTCGGTGAGGGGACGTTCGATCGCGGTGGTCGTGTCGATGAAGGCGTCGCGCAGTGCGGGACGGGTGGTGATCAGCAGCAGCGCCTCCTGGCCGGGTGCGTCCGAGGCGGTGTACTGATCCACGACGGCCTCGACCACGGCGTCGGCGAGGCCGACGCCGTCGGGCCGGTCGATCACCGCCGCCGCGACTCGTGCCTCTCGTTCGCCGGCCACGGCCGCGACGATCGCCTGTTCGCGGCTGGAGAAGTAGTTGTTGTACGTCCTCGGTGAGACGCCGGCGGCCTCGGCGATGTCATCGACGCGCACGTTGTCCGGTCCGCGCTCAAGAGCCAGCCGGAGGGCCGCCGCGCGCAACGCCTCCCGGGTGGCCTGCTTCTTCTGCTCGCGCAACCCCGTCCGTCTCGTCGTCACCGTCTCAGCATAGTCTAGTTGCGTGCGCGCAAATTTGCGCACGCGCAACTTTGTTCCTAGCCTGGCCTTCTCACCCCAAGGAGAAACACGTGATCACAGATGTCGTCGTCGCCGGTGGTGGCCCGAACGGGCTGATGCTGGCCTGCGAACTGAGCCTGGCAGGGGCCCGGCCGGTCGTGCTGGAGCGGCTGATCGAGCCCAGCGAAGAACCGAAGGCGAACGGACTGCTCGGCCAGGTCGTGAGAGTGCTCGACCACCGGGGACTGCACGAACGTCTCAGTGGCAGCCCGCACCCTCCGCGGCCGAACTCCGGCTACTTCATGTTCGGCGCGATGGGCCTGGACCTCAGCCTGCTGGAGGACAGCCCCGTCTATGCCCTGCCGGTGCCGCAGCGACGCATCGTGCAGGTCCTGCAGGAGCGTGCCCTCGAACTGGGCGTGGAGATCCGCCGGGGACACGAGCTCGCCGGCCTGTCGCAGGACGACGACGGGGTGACCATCGACGTCGCGGGCCCGGGCGGGGCCTACCAGTTGCGGGCCCGGTACCTCGTCGGCGCGGACGGAGCCCACAGCACCACGCGCAAGCTCTCCGGCATCGCGTTCCCCGGCGTCACCTACGACCGGATGACTGTGCTCTCGGCGCATGCGACGGTCCCGGCGGAATGGGTCGATCCCGCGACCGGCGCGCTGAACGTGCCCGGCCACGGCGCTGTCTTTCCGTTCCTGCCCCACCGCACCGAACACGGCGGGTTCTCCTACGCGCCGTTACCGGGCCACCCACCGCTGATCAGCACCACCGAGTGGGACACGCCCGCGACCGACGCGCCGATGAGCCTGGAGGAGCTGCGGGCGAGCATCCGCCGCGTGCTCGGCGTCGACGTGCCGCTCGATCCGCCCGACGGCGCGGGGCCGCACGTGCTGCGCCGGCTGACCGGCGGCAACACCCGGATCGCCGAACGGTTCGCCGACGGCCGGGTGTTCCTGATCGGTGACGCCGCGCACGTGTACGCCGCCACGGGAGGCGGTCCGGGGCTCAACCTCGGCCTGCAGGACGCGGTGAATCTGGGCTGGAAACTCGCCGCCGAGATCCGCGGAAGCGCCCCGGCCGGGCTGCTGGACAGCTACGAGACGGAGCGGCGATCGGCCGCCGAGCGCATGGTGCTGAACGCGCAGGCGCAATCGGCCTTGATAGCCCCCGGCAGCGATGTCACCGGACTACGCGAGGTGTTCACCGAACTGCTCGGCGACCGAAGCACCGTACAGCGCCTGGCCGACCTCCTCGCCGGCGCCGACGTCCGCTACGACATGGGCGAACCCGAGGCGCACCCGTTGACCGGCCGGTTCGCCCCAGACATGGACCTGGACACCCCGGCCGGACCGGTCCGCCTGGCCGAGCTGACCAGAAACGCGCGCCCTCTGCTGCTCGACCTGACCGAAGAGGCATCGCTGGCAGACGCACCCGCTCTGCGGCACGACCAGGTCGATGTCGTCACGGCGCGCTCCCGCATCCCCACCACCCCCACCGCGCTGCTCCTTCGACCGGACGGCTATGTGGCCTGGGCATCCGCGTCGCCCCGGCCCGGCCCCGCGGAGATCGAAGCGCTCCGGGCAGCCGTGCAGCGGTGGTTCGGAGTCATCACCCCCGCCCGCACCTGAGGTCGTGAGCGTCTCGACAAGGGGCGGCAGCGAGGAACCCACGGCCCGCACCTCCACCATGCCGGACTTCGGACGGCACACCATCCTGAGCCCGGTTGACCTGGACGATGTCACATTCATGGGGGCCGGATGCACTCCCTGACAGCGGCACAAGGCCGACGATGCCAGGAGACGCGATCGAGGAGGTGAAGCCGTGGAGGTGAATCTCGGGAGCGTGGTCGTGCTCGGGCTCCTTTACGCCAGCCACTGCCTCAGGCTTTGGCTACGCGGGCGAGCCAGGCCGAGCACGGCCGAAGCGCAGGGAGCGAGTACGACCCCGGCCATGATCAGGGTGCTGCCCCCGGGCAGCCGGCTGACGGTCCGGGCGGCGGACGGATCGGTGGTCAGGGTCGATCTGGCCCGGGCACCGGAGCCGCCCGATGGTTCATGAGGCCGTGGCCGGTGAGACGCTCTTCCCGGCGCGGCGTCGCGAGGGCCGGCCACGGCCGGCCTCGGCCACCGGGCCGGTCGAGGCGAAGACCGCACCGGAGGGAGCCGGGGCCGCCGTCATGTCGCGCGTGCAGGAGGAGGTCGCCGCCTTCTACGCGCAGGAGGCCAAGAAGCTGTTCGGGTTCGTGATGCGGCTCGGCACAGGCGACCGGGAGCTGGCCGCCGACATCGTGCAAGCCACCTTCCTTGACGCGTTGACCAAGTGGGACACGATTTACGAGCACCGCGCCTGGATACGGCGCGTCGCCGGGCGCAAGCTGATGCGTGCCAAGGATCGGAACGTGCCGGGAGAGGACCCGGTCGCCGAGCTGCCCGACACCGAACGGGCGATGGCTCCCGCCCACCGCTCCGGGCTGCTGCGTCCCGACGCCGCGCTCGAACTGAGCGAGCGGATGCGGCAGGTGATCCGCATGATCGCCAAGCTGCCCGACCGGCAGCGCACCGTGCTGGCCTGGCACCTGGACGGCTACGGCAACCAGGAGATCGCCGAACACCTGGGGATGACGACGGACGCCGTCCGGCAGAACCTCTCACGCGCGAGATCCGCTCTGAAGAGAGCACATGACGGAGGTGAAGCATGACGCGACGCGAGCGGTCCGACGCCGAGCTCGACGCGATTCTCGCGGCGTTCAACCAGGCCGTGGACGACCTGGTGGACGAGGCCGTCGACATCGACTCCGGCTGGGAGGCGATCGTGGGCGGAAGACCGGCTTCCGCCGGCCCCGCCGCCCCGCCGCGGGCGACGCGCGATCGGGCGCCCAACGGAGCATCGGTTCCCGAGCCTCGTTCAGAGGTCCGTGAGCGCGGCGTGTCCGGTGCGCCGGCCGCCGCCGTGTCGCCTCCCGATACAGGCCTCTCCCCTGTAGCCGGGGCACGTCTCGTCCAGCGCCGTACGGCCGGTCGTGCCGCGGACGACATCGTGGAGAGGGCGGGGACGCCGATGATTCCCGGTGGCGATCTGCGGACGATGCGCGACGCCGAACGCGGGGCGACCCGGGCATCGATCGCGGACTGGCGTGAGCTGCTGAGCAGGTGCCCGGCAGGGGTGCTCGGCCCGGAGGGCTCGGCGAGGGTCGCGGAGACGGTGGCCGTACTGGCGACGAGCCTGATCGCGGACCGGGACGAGCGCGGCGCCCTGCGCCTGGTCCAGGCCGCTCTCCCCCATCTGGTGTTTCTGGGCCGCTGGCATCCGGCCGTTCTGGAGGTCCGGCGCGCCTGGGCCGAGTCCCTGTCCGAGCTCGGCCGGCACCGGCAAGCCGAGACGGGGCTGCGTCGGCTGGGCGAGGACGAGCAGCGGATGTTCGGCCATCCCGATCCGCGTACCACGCTGCTCCTGCTGTGGACGCTGGTCGGCCAGGGCCGGTTGCGGGAGGCTGAGGACGGCTTCGGCGCGTTGCAGGACCGCGTGCTGCTGTCCCAGGGCCCCGACAGCCCGATGCTGCGGCACGTGCAGTGCCGGCGCGCCTGGTTGCTGGGGCGGCAGGGACGGGTGGAGGAGTCGGTGAGCGGCTATGACGCCGTGATCGTGAACCGGATCCATGAGCTGGACGAGGACCACGCCGACAGCTTGGACGCACGGCACTCCAAGGGAAAGCTCCTCGTCGTCGCCGGGCACGCGGACCAGGCGCAGGCCCTCCTGCGCGCCCTGGCGGAAGACCGCGCGCGTGTCCAGGGAGACCGGCACCCTGACACGCTGGAGACCCGCAAGTACCTTGCTCTGGCCCAGGCGCTGGCCGATCCGCGTGACGACCGCGTCGTCCGCCGGGTCGTCCACGACCTCGAAGAGTCCCTGCGTCTTCAGGACAAGCGGCACGGCCCAGGTCATCCCATGAGCCGTGACACCGCGGCATGGCTCGGCCTGCTCCTCCGCCTTCAGGAGGCGGTCCGCTTCCGGGAACCGCTCCCCGTCCCGCGTCAGCTCCCAGCCGTCGAGGCCACGGGCGGAGGCGCCTGCGCCGATGTGCCGGCGGTCGTCGCGCGCTGAGCAGGACGCTCGAAGGAACAGCAGAAAGTGAAGGAGGCAGAATTGAAGCTCGGACTGCTCACCGCCGCGCTCGGCCAGATGTCCCTGGAGCAGATCGCCGCCTGGGCGCCGCAGGCCGGATACCAGGCGCTGGAGGTGGCGGCCTGGCCGGTCGGCAGCGAACACATTCACCAGGCCGCCCACCTCGATGTGGCCGGTTTCACCGCCGCCGACGCCGCCCGTGTGCGCGAGCTGCTGGACGGTCACGGCCTGACCGTCTCCGCGGTGACCTACTGCGGCAACAACCTGCACGGCGATCCCGCCGAACGCGACCGCGTCCACCGTCACCTGCGGGCCTGCATCGATGCGGCCGCGCTTCTGGGTGTCCGGTACGTCACCACCTTCATCGGCCGCGACGTCACCCTGCCCATAGCCGACAACCTCAGGCAGGCCGAACAGCGCCTGCCCGCGCTGACCGGCTACGCGGCGGACCGCGGCGTGAAACTGCTCGCCGAGAACTGCCCGATGGAAGGCTGGCATCCCGACGGATACCCCGCCAACCTCGCCTACTCGCCCGAGCTGTGGGACTGGATGGCCGGCCTCGGATTCGGCCTCGCCTACGATCCCTCTCATCTGCCCTGGCTCGGCATCGACCCTCTCGACGCGCTGGAACACGCGCTGCGATCCGGCATCGTCGGTCACGTTCAGGCCAAAGACATCCAGATCGACGAGCGGGCCCGCACCCGCTACGGAGTCTTCGGCAAGACAGCCGGACGTGCCTCTCCCACCGACGTCGGCTGGTGGCGCTACCGCGTTCCCGGCCGTGGCCAACTCGACTGGAACCGGATCATCGACGCGTTGTACGCCGCCGGTTATGACGGCGACGTCGCGGTCGAGCACGAAGACCCGGTGTGGGGCGGCACACTCGAGCGGACTCTGCAGGGCATGCGGATCGCCGCGCACACCCTACGGCCGCTGATCCCCATCACGACGACGCCCGGGGCCGGCCCCTGACACCGGGCCGGCGTCCGCCGGAGCCGGAGAAGGGGCCGGGTCAGGGGCTGGTGAGGATGACGAGCCGGCGGGTCGCCCGGGTCATCGCGACGTAGCGGTCGACCGCTCCTTCGATGCCGTCGCCGAAGGTGTCCGGGTCGACGAGCACGACCAGGTCGAACTCCAGCCCCTTCGACAGCTCCGGGGTCAGCGACCGGACGCGCGGCGTCTCCTCGAACGTGGGGTCGCCGATGACGCAGGCGGTCCCCTCGGCGTGCGCGGCGAGCCACGTGCCGAGGACCGAGCCCAGCTCGGACACCGGGCCGTGCACGACGGGGACGCCGCCGCTGCGGATGGAGACCGGCACGTTCGCGTCGGGGAGCACGGCCCGGATGACCGGCTCGGCCTCCGCCATGACCTCCTCCGGCGTCCGGTAGTTGATGCTCAGGGAGGCCAGGGTGATCCGGTCGAACCCGATCCGCTCCAGCCGTTCCCGCCACGACTCGGTGAACCCGTGCCTGGCCTGGGCGCGGTCCCCGACGACGGTGAAGCTCCGGGACGGGCAGCGCCGCAGCAGCATCTGCCACTCCGCGTCGGTCAGTTCCTGAGCCTCGTCCACGACGACGTGCGCGAACGGGCCGGCGAGCGGGTCGGTGTCGCCGGCGGCCAGCGCGGCCTCGTCGACCAGTGCGTCGCGCATGTCCTGCCCGCGGAGCATCGACATCACGAGCATCTCGGAGTCGTCGGCCTCGATCAGGTTCTCGACGACCCGGTTCATGTGCTCGTGCTGGGCGGCGACGGCGGCCTCGTTCCGGCGCCTTCGGCGCGCGGCCTCCGGGTCGCCGAGCCGCTGCCGCGCCGCGTCCAGGAGTGGCAGGTCGGACACCGTCCAGGCCTGCGCGTCCGCGCGCCGCAGCGCGCGGATCTCCTCCACGCTGAGCCAGGGGGCGCACATCCGCAGGTAGGCGGGCACCGACCACAGGTCGCCGACGAGGTCGGCCGCCTCGATCAGGGGCCAGGCCCGGTTGAAGACCGTGAGCAGCTCCCTGTCGCGCAGCAGCGCCCGGCGGACCAGGTCGGGCGGTGCGTCGCCGTCGTGGCGGTCCACCAGAATCGTGAGCAGCTCCTCCCAGATCAGGTCGCGCGCGTCGTTGTGCGGGGTGCCGGGTTCGGCCGCCTCGAACGCCTCGGCCCAGTCGTCGGGGCTCAGCCAGACCTCCGACCACGGCGTCGTGACCGTCATCCCCGTGGCCGGCGGGTTCTCGTAGAACCTGACGGCCGGCTCGATCGCCTCCACCAGGCGAGCGGACGACTTCAGGCGGGCCACCTCCGGGTCGGTCTCGACCCCGGCCGCGGCTCCCTCGGTGACCAGGTCCCGCAGGGTGCAGGTCCGTACGCCGTCCTCTCCGAGGCTGGGCAGGACGTCGGATACGTAGGCGAGGTAGGGCTGGTGCGGGCCGACGAACAGCACGCCGCCCCGGCGGTGACCCAGGCGGGGGTCGGCGTACAGCAGGTAGGCCGACCGGTGCAGGGCGACGACGGTCTTGCCCGTGCCCGGGCCGCCGTCGACGACGAGAGCGCCGTGCGATCCCGCGCGGATGACGGCGTCCTGGTCGGCCTGGATGGTGCCGAGCACGTCCCGCATCCGCGACGACCGGCTGCCGCCCAGGCTGGCGATGAACGCGGACTGGTCGTCCAGCGCGGCGTTCCCCTCGAAACCGTCCGGGGTGAACACCTCGTCCCAGTAGTCGCTGACCCGTCCCCCGGACCAGCGGTACCTGCGGCGGCTCGCGAGGCCCATCGGGTTGGCGTGGGTGGCGCCGAAGAACGGCTCGGCCGCCGGAGAGCGCCAGTCGAGCAGCAGCCGGCGGCCCGCGCTGTCGGTGAGGCCGAGCCGCCCGACGTACACGGGCTCGGAGCCGTCCGCGCCGACCATGCGCCCGAGGCACAGGTCCAGGCCGAAGCGGCGCAGCGTACGCAGGCGGGCGGTCAGCCGGTGGATCTCCAGGTCGCGGTCCAGCGCCTCCCGGCCCTCGCCGCCGGGCGCCCTGCGCTCGGCGTCGAGACGGCCCGACAGCTCGGCGACCGACTGCCGCAGGCTCTCCGCGATGGCCGCGAAGTGCCGCTCGTCCCCGGCGATCAGGTCCGGGGCCGCCTTGTGGGACAGGTGGTGGGGCAGGTCGAACGCGCTGGTGGTCAAGGGGTTCACGGCATCGGCTCCGATCCGGTCCGGTGGTGCGCCGGCGTCCCCCGATGGGCGCGGGCCCGGCCTCGGCCGACGATTGTGCGGCACGACCGGGGTCTTGTGGCAAGGCCCCCGGTGCGCTATAGGTTGAGAGTGGAAAGGAGTGGACGATCCCCTTTCCGGCCGATCTCCACCCGTCTGGACCGCGTTTGTACGCGCCCGCTGGGGCGGCACATCCTCCGCGCGGCCGGCTCCCTCACTTCCCGGAAGACCCGCGGCCACGACCGGACGCCTCGTCGACGGTGGCGTGAACACCGTCGAGGAGCCAGGTGAGGCCGAGAGCGAAGCTGCTGTCCCAATCGCTGTCCGCGGCCAGAGGGCCGTGGGCGGCGAGGACGGGATACCGGTCACGGTCGGCGCGGAAGCGCTCCTGAGCGGCGGCGCGCGTGGCCTGCCCTTCCCCGGCCGTCCAGGTCGCCTGCATGAGTGCGGAACCGATGACGTAGTTGGACAAGCCGTACGCGGCGGCGGTCAGGTGCGGCTCGGTCACCCCGGCGTCCAGCAGGGTGGCGTACAGGAACTCGCTGCGGGCGAGCACGTTGGGACCGAGCATCGGCCGGCCGAGCAGCGCCGCCGACCAGGGATGGTCCAGCAGGACGGCACGCCACCCGCTGATCAGCGCGGTGATGCCGGCACGCCAGTCCTGGCCGTCCGCGCGCGGGATCTCGACCGCTGCGAAGATCGCGTCGAGGGCGAGGTCGAGGACGTCGTTCTTGGTCTTCACGTGCCAGTACAACGTCGTGGAGCCGGTCCCCAGGCGCTCGGCGAGCCGCCGCATGGTCAGCCGGTCGGCGCCTTCCTCGTCCAGGAGGGCTATGGCCTCGGCCACGATCCGGTCGCGGCTGAGCGGCGGCGCTTCGCGCGCCGCCCGCGCGGACGGTCGCAGCCACACGTCTCCCGGCGATCCTGAGTGCTTCGTTCCCACCACGTCTCTCCTCGTCCTCGTGCGGGCAAGTCTAGTATCGTGGTCGAGCACCGGATCAATGATCCGGTGATAGAACGACGGTCCAGAGGGGTCGCCCGGCAGGGAGGGACACGGTGGCGGGACATGTCGAGGTGGACCGGCTCACCTACGTACTGCCGGACGGGCGACTGCTTCTTCACGAGGCGTCGTTCCGCGTCGGCGACGGTGTCAGGGCCGGGCTGGTGGGACCGAACGGTGCGGGAAAGACCACTCTGCTGCGGCTGATCGCCGGAGACCTGCGGCCGGACGACGGCCGGGTGGTCTGCTCGGGCGGGCTGGGGGTGATGCGGCAGTTCATCGGCAGCGTCCGCGACGACCGCACGCTGCACGATCTGCTGCTGTCAGTGGCCCCCGAGCGGGTCCGCGTCACCGCCGCGGCGGTGCGACGGGCGGAGTCGGCGATGGCGGGACGCGACGACGAGACGACGCAACTGGCCTACGCGCAGGCGATCAGCGACTACGCCGACGCCGGTGGCTACGCCATGGAGGTGGTGTGGGACACCTGTGCGACAGCGGCCCTGGGCCTGCCCTACGACGCGGTCCGGGAGCGCCGGGTGAGCACCCTGTCGGGCGGCGAGCAGAAGCGCCTCGTCCTGGAGGCGCTGCTGCGCGGGCCGGATCAGGTCCTGCTGCTGGACGAGCCGGACAACTACCTCGACGTGCCCGCCAAGGAATGGCTGGAAGACCGGCTGCGCGGAACCGCCAAGACCGTGCTGCTGGTCTCCCACGACCGGCAGTTGCTGGCCAACGCGACCGACCGCATCGTGACCGTGGAGTCGCGTGGCGTCTGGGTCCACGGCGCGGGCTTCGCCACCTACGCCGAGGGCCGCCAGAACCGCATCGACCGGCTGGAGGAACGGCGCCGCCGCTGGGACGAGGAGCACACGAGGCTCAAGCGCCTGGTGCGGACCCTCCGGCAGACGGCGGCCAACAACGACGCCCTCGCCTCCGCCTACCGGGCGTCCCGTACCCGGCTCGCGAGGTTCGAGGAAGCGGGCCCGCCCGAGCGCCCGCCCAAACGGCAGAACGTGCGGATGCGGCTGCGCGGCGGCCGGACCGGCAAACGCGCCGTCGTCTGCGAGGCACTGGAGCTCACCGGACTGATGCGGCCGTTCGACGTCGAGATCTGGTACGGCGAACGCGTGGGCGTCCTCGGGTCGAACGGTTCGGGCAAGTCCCATTTCCTGCGATTGCTGGCCCAAGCGGCGGACGGCGCGGTCCCCTCGGTGCGCCACACCGGCTCCGTACGGCTCGGCGCCCGGGTTGTGCCCGGCCACTTCGTGCAGACCCACGCCAGGCCCGACCTGGACGGCCATACCCCCGCCGAACTGGTCACGGCCGGGCATGCCCTCACCTTGAACGACGCCATGGCCGCGCTGGCCCGCTACGAACTCGCGCCGGCGGCCAACCAGCGGTTCGAGACCCTGTCCGGCGGGCAGCAGGCCCGGCTGCAGATCCTGCTGCTGGAGCTGTCGGGGGCGACGCTGCTGCTGCTCGACGAGCCGACCGACAACCTCGATCTGGCCAGTACCGAGGCCCTGCAACAGGGCCTCGCGTCCTTCGCCGGCACCGTGCTGGCCGTCACCCATGACCGCTGGTTTGCCGCCGACTTCGACCGCTTCCTCGTCTTCGGGGCCGGTGGATCCGTCTACGAGAGCGGTGAACCGGTTTGGGACGAAGCACGGGTCGAGCGGGCCCGCCCGCCGGCTGTGGCCGAGGAACGCATCCGGCCCGCCCGGGACTGATCGGCGCCCGGTCACCGGTCCGGCGGCGGGGCCTCCACCGTGGCCCGCAGCTCCGCGGCGACCGCCCGCTCACGCAGCTGGGCGGCCTCCGACCTGGCCACGTCGAGCTGTGAACGCAGGTCGTCGAGCCGCGCCCGTTCCAGTGACAGCTCCAGCGACAGCTCGGCCTGGACCCGATCACGCTCGGCCGCCGCCGACCGCGACTCCCCCACCACGCGCTCCGCCTCCGCGACCGCGGCCCGGGCACGCGCCTCGGCCTGCGCCGCCTCCGCCCGCAGGCGGGCGGCCTCCGCGACCACCTCCTCGCGGGCCGACTCGGCGGTCTGCGCCCGTGACAGCGCCCGGTCGCGTTCGTCCTGGGCCTGGGCGACGGCCCGGTCGCGCTCGGCCTCCGCCCGCGCCACCGCGCGGTCACGCTCGGACTCGGCGGACTGGGCCCTCGCCAGCGCGGCGGCGCTCGCCTGCTCCGCCTCCCGGTGCGCGCGGCGGGCCAGCTCGGCCTCCGCCCGCGCCGCCCGCGCCTCGGCCTGCGCCTGGTCGCGTTCCTCACCGGCCCGCGCCGCCCGTTCCCGCACCTGCCGCACCTCGGCCGTGGCCTTGTCCACGCGGTCGGCGAGCTCGCGTACGGCCTGCTCGCGGGCGGCCTCGGCGAGCTCGGCCCGCCGGGTCGCCTGATCGGCCTCCTGCCTGATCCGGCGCTCGGTCGCGGCCGCCTCGCGCAGCGCGGCGAGAGCCTGCTCACGGGCGGTCTCGGCGTCGGCGAACGCCGTGTCCCGCTCCGTGTAGGCCTCGTCCGTGCGGCGGCGGGCCTCCTCCGCGTCCCGCCGCGCCTCCTCGGCGGCCTCCCGGGCGAGGCGCACCTGCTCCAGCGCCTGCTCCCGCTCGGCGCGGGCGATGGCGACGCTGGTGTGCGCCTCCGCCTGGACCGCGCTCAGCTTGGCCTCCACCCCCGCCGGGCTCAGCTCCTGCTCCAGCACCCGCGCCAGCGGGTCGATCGCCGCGGCGAGGCCCTTCTCCATCCGCTCGTACAGGTCCTCCACCCGTGCCAGCGCGCCCTCCAGGCCCGGGGTCGCGCGGCGCAGCTCCCGCTCCCGCTTGGCCGCCGCCTGGCAGTCGCCGTCCGGGCAGTACTCCCGCGGCCTGCCCCGCCGTACGGGCTGGTCGATCGGCGCCCCGCAGTGCTTGCACGCGGTTGTCACGGCGGGGGTTCCGGAGGTCGTCACGACGGACAGCTTACTGATTTTCTGATTTTCTGGAAATAGAAAACAGGAAGCATCGATTCGTTGTGCGGCCTGGGCACGCGGATAACTTGGGAGATGGGTAATTCTCGCAAGTTATCTTTCTGGGTCTTCTCCTGCGGACAACCCGGACCCCGGGTGCGAATTGCTGACACCTCGTGGCACATCCACTGACCGCTCATGGCAAAAGCCCAGAACAACTTGGTGGCAAGATCAGCTGCTGAAGGGTGCGTCGTGGTGTTGCTCCTCCGTCGCTTGTAGACCGTTTACGCAGGTCATAGCCCCGATCGCGAGCCGGAGTCACGGTACGCGTCTGGCCGCGTCATCGTCCCCGTGCACGGGTCCACGCGGGTGATGACTCGGTGCTGGTGGGCTTCCACCGCCAGCCCGCGCGTGGATTGCCGCGTATCCCTCACTGACAGGCCACGGCAATGTGCCATGTGCTGACAGCTCCAGTACGGCGATGACCTGCCGTTTTGCCATGACACGTCAGCAAGGAACGCCACAGGATGCCAATGCTCCGAGCCGGACTGGGTCGGGGCTGTTGAGCGCCCGGGTTGGAGGACTGGGCGGAGATCCGCCGGTTGCATCGGGCTGAGGGACTGGCGATCCGAGCGATCGCCCGCAGGCTCGGGATCGCTCGGAACACGGTGCGCAAAGCGCTGGCCTCGCATGAACCGCCCCGGTATGTGCGAGCCGGGAAAGGATCGATCGTCGACGCGGTCGAGCCGCGGATCCGGGCGCTGCTGGCGGAGTTCCCGGACATGCCGGCCTCGGTCGTCATGGAACGGGTCGGCTGGAGTAGGGGTAAGACGGTGTTCTTCGAGCGGGTGCAGCAGCTGCGACCGCTGTATCGGCCGGTCGATCCGGCCTCCCGCACCGAGTACCAGGCCGGTGAGCTGGC
Source organism: Microbispora cellulosiformans (assembly GCF_008728085.1). Lineage (NCBI taxonomy): Bacteria > Bacillati > Actinomycetota > Actinomycetes > Streptosporangiales > Streptosporangiaceae > Microbispora > Microbispora cellulosiformans. Next base: position 171,287 of record NZ_VYTZ01000005.1, read on the forward strand.
CCAATGCGATCTGTGGTTCCCGCCGGTCGATGTCCCCTTGGGGTTCGGGCAAACGGGCCGTCCGCCGGTGTTGGTCATGGTCAGCGGCTACTCGCGGATAATCAGCGCGGTCATGCTGCCCTCGCGCAGAGCGCCGGACCTGCTGGCTGGACACTGGAGACTGCTCAGCCAGTGAGGCCGGGTGCCCCGGGCCCTGGTGTGGGACAACGAGGCCGCGATCGGCCAGTGGCGGGCCGGTACCCGTCACCACCGGCGGCTCGGTTGCCGGCCGATCGACCGGTGGGAGGCTGACCGGGCGGCGATGCTGCCCCTGCCGCCGGTCGCGCCGACGGTGGGATGGCAGCTGGGCACCCGCCTGCCCCGCGACCACTACGTGCGGCTGGACTCCAACGACTATTCGGTGCACCCGTCGGTGATCGGCCGGCGAGTCCACGTGACCGCAGACCTGGACCACGTCGTGGTCACCTGTGACGGCGCCGCGGTGGCCCGCCATGACCGCTGCTGGGCCGACCACCAGACCATCACCGACCCCGCCCACCAGGCTGCAGCGGCGCAACTGCGTCAGGCGCGGCACCTGGCTGCGCTGCGCCCGCTGCAGACCGCGGTGGAGCAGCGGCCGTTGTCGGATTACGACCGGCTGCTCGGCCTGACTGATGAGGAGATCGCCGGATGAGCGCCCCGACCGGCAGCAAAAGCACCGGCAGGAACGTGGCCGGTGAGATCGCCTATCTCACCCGGGCGCTGAAGGCTCCCTCGCTGGCCGCAGCGGTCGAACGGCTGGCCGAACGCGCCCGCTCCGAGCAGTGGAGTCATGAGGAGTTCCTGGCCGCCTGCAGCGGGAAGTCGCCGCCCGCGAAGCCCACGGCGGTGAAGGCCGCATCCACACCGCCCGCTTCCCGGCCCGCAAGTCGATCGAGGAGTTCGACTTCGACCACCAGCGGTCCCTCAAACGCGAGGTCATCACCCACCTGGGCACGCTGGACTTCATCACCGCCAAGGAGAACGCGGTGTTCCTCGGCAGCGGCGGTGGTCGGTGTCCCACACGAGGCCGACCATGAAGGACTTCTTGGTGGCCAGCGTGCGGGCCGACTCGTTGGGCAGGTAGCCGATCTGACGCGCCGCCCGCAGAACCTGCGTCCTGGTCTTCGCGTTCGCTACCTCCGGATTGTTGAAATCGCGGGAGACGGTTGCCGGGGACACGCCGCACAGGCGTGCCAGCTCTCTGATCGTTGCCACGGATCGAACGCTGTCACATCTCGCTGCAACCGGTTTCATGTAACCGGTTTCGAGGAAATTACGCAATCGTGGGAAGTCTGTCAAGGTCGCCGGTAATTTCATCGGCGTTACGTTTTCGTGATTTGACATCGCGTGCCGCTGTTATGTCTCATGGCGGGCGTATCGGTCGATGCTTTTCGTTGCCGCGGCTCGACCGTCGCATCTCGCAGCCACGCCCCTTCTCCCTACCAAGGAGTTCACGGTGTCTGCTGCGAAACTTCGTCTGCTCGTGGGTGTGCTCGCCGTCGGCGTGCTCACCGCCGGCTGCGGCGGCTCGACCGGCTCGTCCGGCGACGGCCCCGTCACCCTCACTCTCAACCTGTTCGGGAACATGGGGTTCAAGGACCTGTACGCCAAGTACGAGGCCGCCCACCCGAACATCAAGATCGTCGAGCGTACGTCGGCGTACAACGACCACCATCGCAACCTGGCCGCCCATCTGGCGACGGGCAGCGGCGCGGCGGACGTGGAGGGCATCGACACCGGCTTCATCGCCCAGTTCAGGGCGCAGCCGGAGCGCTTCGTCGACCTGCGCCAGCACGGCGCCGACGGGCTCAAGGACCGGTGGTTGCCGTGGAAGTGGCAGGCGTCGGTGGCCAAGAACGGGGCCCAGATCGGATACGGGACGGACGTCGGCGGCCTGGCCATGTGCTACCGGCGCGACCTGTTCGAGAAGGCCGGCCTGCCCACCGAGCGCGACGAGGTGAGCAAGCTCTGGCCGGACTGGGCGTCGTACTTCGAGGCCGGCAGGAAGTACACCGCGAACAAGCCGGAGGGCGCCAGCTTCTTCGACGGCGGCGCGCAGATCTTCAACGCGATGATCGGGCAGGCCGAGACCGGCTACTACGACGCCTCCGACCACGTGGTCGTCGCCACCAACCCGGTGGTCCGCTCGGCGTACGACGAGGTGCTCAAGGCCGTAGCCGACGGCGAGTCGGCCAAGCTGGTGGGCAGCTCCCCGGCGTGGAACACCGGCTTCGCCAAGAGTCAGTTCGCCACCATCGCCTGCCCCGCCTGGATGCTCGCGAAGATCCAGGACCAGGCCAAGGCATTCGCCGGCAAGTGGGACATCGCGGCCATCCCCGGCGGCGGCGGCAACTGGGGCGGCTCCTACCTGACGGTTCCGGCGCAGAGCAAGCACGTGAAGGAGGCGGTGGACCTGATCACCTGGCTGACGGCTCCCGAGCAGCAGATCGAGGTGTTCAAGGCGCACGGCATCCTGCCTTCGACAGTGGCGACGTACGAGAAGCCCGAGGTCAAGAACCTGAAGAACGCCTTCTTCAACGACGCCCCGGTCGGGCAGGTCTTCACCACCGCCGCGCTGAACCTGAAGCCGCAGTACCAAGGGCCGCGGGCCGGCGACATCCAGACCGCCATCCGCGACGCGATCAACCGAGTGGAGGAGGGCAAGCAGGACGGCCCGCAGGCCTGGGAGCAGATGCTCAAGGACGTCGAGCGCATCGAGCAGTAGCCGCCCAGCCAAACCGGGTGACGGCGGGAGGTAAGGGCCCGCCGCCACCCCTTCCCCGGGATGGACCCATGACCCTCGCACGATCCGGGCCACGGCGCCGCTGGGCCTACCAGCTCGACGTCAAGGGCTCGCCGTACCTCTACATCGCCCCGTTCTTCCTGCTGTTCGGCGCGGTGGGGATGTTCCCACTGCTGTACACCGCGTACGTCTCGCTCACGAACTGGAACCTGCTGGAGCCCACCCGGCACTGGGTGGGGCTGGCGAACTACGCCGAACTGCTGACCGACGACTACTTCTGGAACGCGCTGTTCAACACCGTCAGCATCTGGCTGCTGTCCACCGTGCCGCAGCTGCTCGCGGCCCTGTTCATCGCGCACATGCTCAACCGCAGCCTGCGTGCCCGCACGTTCTTCCGGATGGGCGTGCTGCTGCCCAACGTGACGTCCATCGTCGCCGTCACGATCATCTTCGCCCAGCTCTTCGGCCGCGACTTCGGCATGGTCAACTGGGCGCTCGATCTGGTGGGGCTCGACCCGGTGGACTGGCAGGCGGGCACCCTGTCCTCGCACATCGCCATCTCGCTCATCGTCATCTGGCGGTGGACCGGCTACAACGCGCTGATCTACCTGGCCGCCATGCAGACGATCCCCGAGCATCTGTACGAGGCCGCGACGCTGGACGGGGCCGGCCAGTTCACCCAGTTCCGGAAGATCACGATCCCGATGCTGCGGCCGACGATCATCTTCACCGCCGTCGTGTCCACCATCGGCGGCTTCCAGATCATCGCCGAGCCGCTGCTGTTCCAAGCCGGCACGGGCAACCCGACGGGAGGCTCGGACCGACAGTTCCAGACCGTCGGCCTCTACCTCTACGAGCAGGGGTTCAGCCTGTACAAGTTCGGCTATGCCTCGGCCATCGCATGGACCCTGTGCCTGATCATCGTGGTCATGGCTCTGGTCAACTACTCGGTCACCCGCCGGATCAGGAGAAGCTGACGTGACGACGATCATCACCGAGGCACCCCGGCAGGCGCGCGTGCCCCGCTCGCGGGCGGCCCGCTCCCGCGGCGGGCGCCGCTCGGCCGGGTTCTGGACCTATGCGGCGCTGGTCGCCGTCCTGCTCGGCTCCCTGTTCCCCGTCTACTGGTCGCTCATCGTGGCGTCGCACGACAACGACGCCATCGCCCGCGTGCCTCCCGTCCTGACGCCCGGCGGGCACCTGTTCGAGAACATCGCGCGGGTCTTCGACACGACCGCGTTCGGTAAGGCGATGCTCAACTCCTTCATCGTCTCCGGCTCGGTCACCGTGTCGGTCGTGCTGTTCTCCACGCTGGCCGGGTTCGCCTTCGCCAAGCTCCGCTTCCGGGGCCGGACGTCGCTGCTGGTCGTGGCCATCGCGACCACCACCGTGCCGCACCAGCTCGGGATCATCCCGCTCTACATCCTCATGGCGGAGCTCGGCTGGACCGGCCGGCTGGAGGCGGTGATCGTGCCCGGCCTGGTCACGGCGTTCGGTGTCTTCTTCATGACGCAGTACCTGTCGAGCGCGGTGCCGGACGAACTCCTGGAGGCCGGACGGATCGACGGCTGCTCCACCTTGCGCCTGTTCTGGCACGTGGTGGTGCCCGCGGCGCGGCCGGCCGCGGCCGTGCTCGGGCTGTTCACGTTCATGCAGGCATGGAACGACTTCTTCTGGCCGCTGGTGGTCCTCACCCCGGAGAACCCGACCGTGCAGGTCGCGCTCTCCTCGCTGGCCAGCGGCTACACGACCGACTACGCGCTCGTGCTCACCGGCACGGTGCTGGCGACAGTGCCCGTCGTGGCCGTCTTCGCGGCCCTGGGCCGGCAGATCATCGGAGGAATCATGTCAGGAGCGATCAAGGGATGACGGCGATCGAGGAAAGGCGCACCCGGCCGCGGACCTTTCCCGCCGGCTTCGTGTGGGGCACGGCCACCGCTGCGTACCAGATCGAGGGGGCCGTCGACACCGACGGCCGGGGGCCCTCGATCTGGGACACCTTCTGCCGGGTGCCCGGCGCGGTGGCACGGGGCGAGTCGGGTGAGTTCGCCTGCGACCACTATCACCGCTGGCAAGAGGATGTCGGCCTCATGAAAGACCTGGGGGCGGGGGCCTACCGATTCTCCGTTGCCTGGCCGCGGGTGCTGCCCGACGGCCGCGGACCGGTGAACCGGCGCGGGCTGGACTTCTACCGCCGGCTCGTGGACGCCCTGCGCGAGGGCGGCATCGAGCCGTACATCACGCTGTACCACTGGGACCTGCCGCAAGCGCTGGAGGACCACGGGGGCTGGCGGGTCCGCGACACCGCCGAGCGTTTCGCCGACTACGCCGAGGTCATGTACGAGGCCCTCGGCGAGTCGGTCTCGAACTGGATCACGCTCAACGAGCCGTACTGCTCCTCGATCGTCGGCTACGGCGAGGGCCGGCACGCGCCCGGAGCCACGGAGGGGGAGGGCGCGCTGGCCGCGGCCCACCACCTGCTGCTGGGTCACGGCCTGGCCGTCGCCCGCCTGCGCCAGATGGCCAGGCCCGGTCAGCAGATCGGGGTGACGCTCAACATGTCGCCCACGGTGCCGGTGACCTCCTCGCCGCAGGACGTCCAGGCCGCGCGGCGGATGGATCTGCTGGTCAACCGGCAGTTCACCGAACCTCTCTTCGGCGGTGCCTACGCCGCCGACATGGCCGAGACGTTCGGCCGGATCAGCGGCTTCTCCTTCCGCCGGGACGGCGATTTGGAGATCGTCGGCAGGCCGGTGGACTTCCTCGGGGTGAACTACTACTACCGCCTGCACGTGGAGGCGGCGCCGTACGAGGAGGCCGATCCCGTCCGGCGCTCGGCGTTCGATTTGGGCGTGCGCACCGTCACGCCGGAGCGCGCGCGTACCAGCGGGCTGGGCTGGGTGGTGGAGCCCGAGGGGCTGTACGAGACGCTGGTCGGCCTGACCTCCCGCTATCCCGACCTGCCGCCCGTCTACATCACCGAGAACGGGTACGGCGACGACGGCGCGCTGGAGGACACCGGGCGCATCGACTACCTGCGCGACCACCTGACCGCGACCCGTGAGGCGATGACGGCGGGCGCCGACGTGCGCGGGTACTTCTGCTGGTCGTTGCTGGACAACTTCGAGTGGGCGCGGGGGTATTCGGCGAGGTTCGGCCTCGTGCACGTCGACTACGACACCCAGGCGCGCACACCGAAGGCCAGCTTCCGCTGGATGCGGGACTTCATCGCCGACCCGGTCGTCACCACCCCCGTCACCACCCGCCCCGCGACCACCGGCCCGGTCGACATCCTGGTCGCCGGCACCCCCAGGGATGAGCGCTGGGGACCGGGGCCGCTTTCCCAGGCGGCGGAGGAATCGACGTGACGGTCTCCAGCGTCGCCCGGATCTACGGCCATCTCCTCGGCGGCAAGACCGACTTCGCCGTCGACCGGGCGGCGGCCGAGAAGCTCATCGAGCTGACCGCTCCTCCCGATCGTGTTGCGCACAGCCCGCGGATCTGCCAAGGCCTACCGGCGGGCCGTGCAGGAGACCCTGCGCGGCCCGCACCGGTCGATCGGCCTCGCGTGCGAGTGGCCGCCCACAGCCGGTCTGCCCTGTCTCCGATGTCGTCGACGGTCATCGCGCCCTCGTGGGGGCGCCGGGACAGGTCGATGCCGAGCTCCTCCGCCGCGCGGAAGACATCCTCGTCGGTATCCCTCATCTCGATCGACATGCCGTCGCCGGAGAGAACCTCGACGTTCAGGCAGAGCGACTGCATTTCCTTGATGAGGACCTTGAAGGACTCGGGAATGCCCGCCTCGGGGATGTTCTCGCCCTTGACGATGGCCTCGTAGACCTTCACGCGGCCCAGCACGTCGTCGGACTTGATCGTCAGCAATCGCGGCAGACGCTCCGCTCATCAATGTCGCCTGACCCGAGCCGTGACCGCACGCCCGGGGGCCACCGGGGCAACGGGCCCACGACGAGGGGTACTTCACCAGGCACTCGACGGGCGCGGCATCACTCCACCGCGCCCGCCGCCATGCGGTGCCGGGCGGTGTGCTTTCGCGCCTCACGGATCTCCGCGCAATCGACATGCGCTCGGGCATCGCCTTCTCCGACGACATCTCCTTCCCGTGGGTCGATCGGGACTATCCGTCGGTCTACTACGCGACCGACCTGGCCGGGACCATCGTGCGGCGGCCGAAGATCGCAAGCCCGCCGGGACCGTTCACCTACAACGACTACGCGCCCAACCTCGTCGGCCTCGCGTATCGGCGGCTGACCGGAACGCCGCTCACGCGGCGGCCGCTGCAACGGCTGTGGGACGACCTTGGCGCGGAGCGTCCCGCCGGATGGTGCGTCGACGACCACGGGTTCCCCTACCACGAGAGCGGTCTCGTGGTGACCGCCCCTGACCTGGCCAGGATCGGTCAGCTCATGCTCGACGGGGGAAGGGTCGCCGGGCGCCAGGTGGCGCCCGGGCCCTTCCTCGATCGCAGCCTCGACCCGGCCGGCCGCGACCCCGTCACCACCTTCGCCGGCATCGGCGTCGGCTACCGAAACGGCTGGTGGATCCTCCCCCGCGGCGACGGCGGACGCGACCTCGCCGCGATGAGCGCGCACGGCCAGATCATGGTCGTGTCACCGTCCACCCGGACGGTGATCGTCCGGATGGGCGACGATCACCAGACCAACGTCCAGATCGCCGCCACCCTCCAGAGACTGGCCGACCGGCTGGCGTTCGTCATCCCCGGCTGACATCCGGCTGCGGGAGGAGCTGCCGGTCGAGCTCCTCGGGGTGTGACGGCCAGTGGTGTCGATGGCTGTGCGCTCGGCACCCGCCGAACCAGCGGGCGAGGTGAGTGTCCAGATCCTGCTGATCGTCGCCGATCCAGACGACGTGGCCGTCGGGGCGCAGCAGGACGCAGGGAACGTCCAGTGCCGCGGTGGGATCGGCGAGGTGGTCGACCCGGTCCGACCAGGCGCCGGCGGTCAGGCGTCCGGTGCGGTCCAGCAGCAGGCCCCGGCCGCGGTGCAGCAGACCGTAGAGGTGGCCCTGTTTCACGTCGATGTCGCGCAGGCGACGGCCGAGCAGGTCGGGGCCCTCGCCGAAGTCGTAGCGGACGCCGATCGCGGTGATCTTCTCGATCAGATGCCGGTTCACCTCGTCGAAGTCCATCAGTTCGGTGAGCAGCCTGCGCACGGCCTGCGCCCCCGGTTCGGCGGACATCAGTTCCGCCTGGGCGCGGGTGTTGTCCAGCACGTCCTCGGCGACCGGACGGCGTTCGGCCTGGTAGGTGTCCAGGAGCGTGTCCGGCGCCCAGCCACGGATCTGTGCGGCGAGTTTCCAGCCGAGGTTGAACGCGTCCTGGACGCCCAGGTTGAGGCCCTGCCCGCCGATGGGCGGATGGATGTGCGCCGCGTCCCCGGCCAGCAGCACCCGGCCGACCCGGTAACGCTCGGCCAGTCGGGTGGCGTCCCCGAAGCGGGACAACCAGCGCGGGGAGTGCACGCCGAAATCGGTCCCGGCGACGGCGCGCAACTGCTGCCTGAAATCCTCCAGGGTGGGCGGCTGCGCGCGGTCTCCGACTCCCGCGGCCGGGACGACGACGCTGTAGACCCCTCCGCCGAAGGGCCGGAGCCAGAAGGGCTGAATCTCGCGGAGCTCGGCCACCTTGGCGGCGATCTCCTCCTGCGGCGCGGCCGCCTCCATCTCGCCCATCAGCGTCTCCTTGCGTGAGGGCTCGCCCGGGAAGCCCACACCGAGCAGTTTGCGCACCGTGCTGCGCCCGCCGTCGCAGCCGACGAGGTAGCGCGCACGCAGCCGTTCCCCGTCGGCCAGCTCGACGGTCACGCCCTCGTCGTCCTGCTCGAGACCGGTGACCGCGCGACCGCGCCGGACCTGCGCACCCAGCTCTACGGCGTGTTCTTCGAGCAGGCGCTCGACGACCGGCTGCGGGATGCCCAGCAGATAGGCGTACGCCGAGTCCAGGTCCTTGGGCGCGGGTTTGGCGATGGCGGCGAAGAAGCCGCCGGCCGGACGCCGTCTTCCATGCGGGAGAAGGCGCTCCAGCAGCCCGCGCATCGCCATCAGTTCGAGACTGCGAACATGCAGGCCGACTATGCGGACGAACGACTTGGGTTCGGTCTCCTTCTCCAGGACGAGCACCCGTACGTCGTGCAGCCGCAGCTCGGCGGCCAGCATCGCGCCGGTCGGCCCGCACCCGGCGATGATCACATCGAACATGAGCGGCGCGCGGTCGGCGCCGGAGGCCTGCGACCCGAGCCCGGGGACGTCGCCCGCGGTGAGGTCGCGTCCGGCCGTGTCGTCCGGCGACGGCTCGGTGGTGAAGTGCTGGGAATGCATGGGTGTTGCCCTTCGGGAGTGCCTTGGTGGGGAGGCGCTCCCGGCGACACCTACGTCAGTCGCCGGCCGTGACCGGAAGGGGGAGCACCCACATCGCTACAGCGTTCATGGGTCTCACCTCCTCGGGCGGCGTCACGGTCGCGTGCACGCTACAAGCCCGGGCGTCACCCCGTCCAACCCTTTTTTCTCCCTACCTCCCTGCCGCGACTCTCCGTTCCGCTGCCCCGCTGCCGGCGGGATCCCGCCTGTTCAGGCCGGACAGCTGCCAGGCCAGCCGGGTGCGTACGGCGGGGACGCGGCCGGCCAGGGCGAGGAGGAAGTTGCGCAGCACGCGGCGGCCGGCCGCGGCGGTGGCCAGCCTCGTGAGCCGCCCGGCGAGGGCGACCACCTGCTCGGCCTGCGGGCGGCGGGTGGCGGCGTAGGAGTCGAGCAGGCTGTCCGGTTCGCCGCCGAGCACTCGGACCAGTGTCTCCCCCAGGTGCACGGCGTCGTCGATGCCCAGGTTCATGCCCTGGCCGCCGGCGGGCGAGTGCACGTGGGCGGCGTCGCCGGCCAGCAGGATGCGGCCCTGGCGGTAGGTGTCGGCGATGCGGTGGTGGACCCGGAAGCGCGAGCTCCAGATCAGCTCCCGCACCCGCGCGGGCTCGGCCTCGGGACCGCGGGTGTCGAGCAGGTGCTGTACGAAGGGGATGCCGGGTTCCTTGGGGGCCTCGTCCACGGTGGCGACGATCCGGTGCATGCCGCCGGGCAGCGGGGCGACGACGACCAGTCCGGCGGGCGAGAAGTACAGGATGACCTCGTTCTGCGGCACCCCGCCGGACAGGCGGACGTCGGCCAGGACGAACGACTCGGCGTAGGTGCCGCCGGTGAAGCCGATCCCGGCGCTCTGGCGGACCGTGCTGTTCAGGCCGTCGGCGCCGATCAGGTAGGCGGCACGGATCCGCTGCCCGTCGTCCAGGGTGGCGGTGACACCGCCGGCGTCCTGCTCGACGTGGCTCACCCGAGCGGGCCTGATCACCCGGACGCCGAGTTCGTGCAGGCGGGCCAGCAGGTGGGCCTCGGTGTCGGCCTGGGAGATCATCAGGGTGTAGGGGTAGGCGGTGGGCAGGCCGTCGAAGGGCACCGGTACCAGCAACCGGTCGCGGTCGCGGATGGCGAAGAGCGGAGTGTGGATGCCGTGCGCGGCCAGCCGCTCCGCCACGCCGTACGGCTCCAGGACCTCCAGGGTGCGGGGGTGCACGACGGCGGCGCGGGAGGTGCCGGCGCCCTCCGCCCGCGCGTCGACGATCATGACCTGCCGGCCCTGCTGGGCCAGCACGATCGCGGCGGTGAGCCCGGCGGGCCCGGCTCCGACGATGAGCACTTCGGCGTTCATTGCGCCTCCCTGGTCAACGACTGTTGACATGAAGGTAAGCCGGTCCCGATTGGAATGTCAACACGCGTTGGCCTACAATCGTTGACATGAAGAGATCCTCCGTCGAGACCAAGGCCGTGATCCTCGCCGCAGCCCGCGAACGCTTCGCCGCCGACGGCTACGACAAGGCCACGATCAGGGCCATCGCCGCCGACGCGCGGATCGACCCGGCCATGGTGATGCGCTACTTCGGCACGAAGGAGAAGCTGTTCGCCGCCGCGGCCGAGTTCGACCTGGAACTGCCCGAGCTGACGCCGGACGAGGCCGGCGCCGGCCTGGTGCGCCACTTCCTGCGCAAGTGGGAGGCCGACGAGGGGCTGCAGGTCCTGCTCCGCACCGGCGTGACGAACGAGGCCGCCGCCGAACGCATGCGGACGATCTTCGGCGGCCAGGTCCTGCCGCTCGTGCTCGGCCTGACCGGCGACCCGGAGCGCGCTCCCCTGCGGGCGTCCCTGGTCGCCTCGCAACTCCTGGGCATGGCCCTGTCTCGCTACATCCTGAAATTTCCGCCGATGGCGGCGGCGACGGAGGAAGAGCTCATCACCTGGCTCAGCCCCACGATCCAGCGCTATCTCATCGAGTGAAACCGTCGGGCGGCCCATCGGTCCAGGTTCGGCCGGTGGGCATAGGGTTGGGCGGCATGGCGCTGCGACTTGTTCAGGTGAACTTCAAGGCTCGGGACGACGTAGCCCTCGGCGGGTTCTGGGCGGAGGCGCTCGGCTGGGGTGTCTCCAGCGAGGGACCCGGCGTGACCAACGTCGAACCTTCGGGCGACTTCGTCTGGCCGGACCCGGCCGCGGTCTGCGTCGACGTCGTCGCCGTCCCCGACCCCGAAGCGGTGCGATATCGCGTGCACCTCGATCTCGCCACCACCTCGGCCGCCCACCAGGCGGAGCTGGTAGCGCGCCTCAAGGATCTCGGTGCGACGCCCGCGGACGTCGGGCAGGGCGACGTGCCGTGGACGGTGCTGGCCGATCCGGAGGGCAACGTCTTCTGCGTGCTGGAGCCCCGGGAGAAGTACCGGGACACCGGGCCGATCGCCGCGATCGTGGTCGACTGCGCTGACCCCCGGGCCATGGCCCGGTTCTGGGACGAGGCGATGGACTGGACCCTCCACGAGGTGACCGACGACCAGGCGACGCTGCGCTCCGCCAAGGGCGTCGGGCCGTACCTGGAGTTCCTCCGTACGACGCCCGGTCCGAAGACGGTGTGGAACCGCGTCCATCTCGACCTGCTGCCGTACGCCGGTGACGATCAGGCGGCGGAGGTGGCCCGGCTGCGGGGCCTCGGCGCGACGCTCACCGACGTCGGGCAGGGCGACGTCCCGTGGGTCGTCCTCGCCGACCCGGAGGGCAACGAGTTCTGCGTCCTGCGCCCGCGCTGACGCGGAGCCCCGCCTCACCGTGGCCACCGGCGACGGCCACCGGCCGGAAAACGGGTTGAGCCTTCTTTTCGCTGTCCCGTAGGTTGCCTCCGGCCCGTCGCCGTGAGGACAGAGGACAAACCGCGTGACCCCGCCTGCTCTTTGACCTGACACCTTCATCCGCTCACCTGTAGCCGACGCTTCCGTCGGTTCCGCCGGGCTGCCCTTGAGCGCCCGGTCATACAGCGTTTGAGGTCGCGCGCAATCGGCCTCGTGTCAGGTCTTAGAGAGATCATGTCTTCACAACCTCATATCGTGCTGCCCTGGGTCGTCCGCCGGACCAGGCTGCCTCTGCTGTCGTCGCGGTGCGTGGCCTGCCGGTCGGAGTCGGCCACCACCGGCGAGGGCAGGTTCCGCGTCAACGCCAACGGCAAGCTGCTGGACGTCTGGCTGCTGGTCCGCTGCGTGTCCTGCGACCGGACGGCCAAGCTCACCGTGCGCGAGCGGACCCCGGTCGGATCCTTCGATCCGGCCGAGCTCCGCGGCTACCGCGTCAACGATCCGGAGCTGGTGGCGTCCACGCTGCTGGATCCGCTGTTCGCCCGGCGTAACCGCTTCACCCTCGACTGGACGGGGGCCTGGCGGCTGGACACCCCGCCGGTCTGGCATGACGAGACGTGGCCGGTACAGGTGGAGGTCGTCTTCGACGATCCCGTACCGGTGCGCCCGGAACGGCTCATCGCGCAGGGGCTCGGCCTCAGCAGGAACCAGGTGCTGCGCCGGATCAAGTGCGACATTCCGCTGCGCCGTACGACGAGCACCGGATTCACCTTCACCGTGATGGCCGGAGACTAGCCGGAGACCAGGGAGTGTGGCCGTGGCGGGCCACCCGGCCCGCCCGGCTTCACCCGGCCGGCGACGTTCTCGGGGCCTGAGGAACATCGGAACGAAAACCGGCGCCAAGGCCCTGTCCGCCCTGGTGGGCGGCTGGTGATGGGTTGCCGCCGGGACTGGCTTGAAATCTTCCCGCAGATAACGCTCTGTCATCTGCAGCATCGCTGATCGCGGCCTGCGGAGGCGACCGCCAGGCGGCGCATGAAGCGGCCCTGTTATCTGTGGCAAGGGGTTGTGCGTCTGAACCGCTGCCCAATCTTCTCCGCGCGTCTGCTCCGGCACTCAGTGGTGGGGGCAATGGAAGCAATGTATGGTGGTCGCCTATCGGTATTGGGCGCCGGCTTTCGGTGGGGAGTTCATACCAATGTAGTGTCCGGACTGGATTTTGCTGGGTGCACATCCGGTCACCGAGATGGTTTGGCCCCTGACAGGCGCTCCACCGCAAAGGACTCGACTGTGGTGGGAGTGAGCATTGATACCAGATGCCGACAGGTGCGGCTCCAGCGGCCCGAGCCGGAAAGGCCGTGTCAGTGAGTCTTGAGACCAGGGTGTCCGGCTGGTGAGAAGATCGAGATATTTCACAATAGCAGAAGCAGCACTCGAAAGATTATCAGGAGTGCCCGCCTTTGCCCTGAAGCACCGCGAGCTGCTGAAGTTCGCGGTGGTGGGTGGAACATCGTTCCTGGTAGACAACGTGGTGTTTTATGGGCTGAAGCTAACTGTTCTGGAACCGAAGCCGGTGACCGCGAAGGTCGTCGCGGTGCTCGTGGCGACGATCGTGTCCTATGTGCTGAGCCGTGAATGGTCGTTCCGGACCAGGGGTGGTCGCGAGCGCCACCATGAGGCGGCGCTGTTCTTCCTGGTCAGTGGCGTCGGTCTGGTGCTCAGCTCCGTGCCGCTATGGATCTCCCGGTATGTGTTCCTGCTGGAGACCCCGGACGTGAGCCTGGTCACCCAGGAGATCGCCGACTTTGTGAGCGCGCAGGTCATTGGCACGCTGATCGCCATGGTCTTCCGTTTCTGGGCATTCCGGAGGTGGGTCTTCCCGGACGAGGAGGCCCGCCCCGGCCGCGTACGGCTAGCTCCAGCTCCCAATCCCACGTCGAAGGGCGAGGCGGCCTGATCCAATCCTCCACTCGCCGGGTTTATGGTTCTACCCCCTATGGTGCAAACTCAGCACTTTCTCTCTTTCGAGAGGAGAAGCTATGTATACACGAAGAAACAGCCTCATGTTGCTAGCGGGATGTTTTCTAGTCTCATGCACTACTGGGGTGGCCCAAGTGTCTGGCCCCTTAAGTTCTCTCGACAAGAAACGGGCATGCATCGAAGCGCCCAATCCGAGTGATGAAAAAGCCGTCCAGTGCTACCCCTTGGAGGATGGAGTGGAAATCAAGCAGGGCATGTATCAGATCGGCACCATTGTAACCCTGCAAATTCGGAAGGGGAAAATTACCTCAATAGAGAAGATAGGTGCGCCTACCAGCTAGACCTACTGGTGATACGCGCGCCCCACCAGGTCAGGAGCCCGCAGCTCCGCCTCCGACTCGGCGAACTCCCGGTACCCGAAGACGCGCCGGAGCTCGCGTACGTGCTCCAGCCGGGTGTTCTCCCGCTCGCCGTACGCCTTGAGCACCGAGACGTCGCCGATTCCCAGCTGGCCCGCCAGGTAACCTCCGCCGGCACCTGAAGCGGGTCGTCGAGGAAGACCCCCAGGTACCGGACCGTGGTTACTGAGGTTGAACGCGTGGTGTCGCCGGGTGGCTTAGGTGGGTCTGATTGTCGGGCCGGTCTCGGCGAGGCGGCCGTCTATGACCAGACCGCTGGCCGCCGCTGATTACCTGGTGCGCTCAGTGCGGTCGTCGTACTCTTCGCGGGCGGTGATGACTTCTTCGATGTGCAGCACGGACCACTCGGTGAGCGCCTTCAGCGGTTCCCGTAGCGTCTGGCCGAGCGCGGTCAGCTCATACTCCACGTGCGGCGGCACCTCTGGGTAGACGGTCCGGCTGACCAGCCCGTCGCGTTCGAGGGTGCGCAGCGTCTGGGTGAGCATCTTCTCGCTCACGCCCGCCAGCGCCTGCCGGAGATGACCGAACCGGGAGGTCCCGTTCCGGCCGAGTTCGCCCAGCACGAGGACCGCCCACTTACTGCCGATCTGGTCGAGCAGGTCCCGCGACGGGCAGCCGCGCTCGTACGGATCGAATGACGGCATGGGCCCGGTCACATTCTCGACAGCAGCCATACGGCTCACCTCCATGCTTTCGCTGCGGTAAGTACCCTACCAAGAAGTGGCTACTCCCCAACAGAGAGTGTCCAGGTCATTCTGTGTTCCATCCCGCGGCGGACGGACCGCGGCAGGCGTGCGAGGCACGCGCGGAAGGAAGGAATGACCATCATGCCGATCGTCGTCACTGGAGCCACCGGCCAGCTGGGCAGGCTCACCGTCGAGGCACTGCTGCGGCGCGGGATCCCGGCCGCGGACATCATCGCGACCGGCCGGGACATCGCCGGGATCAAGGATTTGGCCGACCGAGGCATCACGGTACGCCGCGCCGACTTCGCGGACACGGACGGCCTGGCCGAGGCATTCGCGGGGGCGGACAGGCTGCTGCTGATCTCGGCCTCGGTCCCCGTGGGCGAGCGGGTCGCCAACCACCGCCGCGTGATCGACGCCGCGGCATCCGCAGGCGTGTCGCTAGTGGCGTACACGAGCACGACGCACGCAGACACGGCCACCACCGTCATCGGTGCCACGCACAGCGAGACCGAGGCGTATCTGCGGGACCGCGGAATCCCCAGCGTGCTGCTGCGCAACGGCTGGTACTTGGAGAACTACACCAGCCAACTGCCGCAGATCCTGCAGAACGGCGCGGTCGTCGGCGCCGCAGGCGAGGGGCGGATCAGCGCCGCGTCCCGCGCCGACTACGCCGAGGCCGCAGCGGTCGTCCTCACCGCTGAAGGCCACACCGGCGCCGTGTACGAGCTCGGCGGCGACGAATCCTTCACCCTGACTGAGCTCGCCGCCGCGATCTCCGCTGCGGCCGGAAAGCAGGTTACCTACGCTGACCTCCCGGTGGCCGACTTCGCCCAGGTACTGGACGCCGCGGGCCTACCCGCCGAGCTGGCGGAGGTCCTCGCTGACGCTGACCGCGGTATGAACCGCGGCGAGATGTACACCGACTCTGGCGACTTGCGCCGCCTGATCGGCCGCCCGCCCGTGACCCTGGCCGAGGCACTCGCGGCCGCCCTGCAGTACTGAGGTTGAACTCGTGATGTGGCCGGGTTGCTCAGGTGGGTCTGATTGCCAGGCCGGTCTCGGCGAGGCAGCCGTCTATGAGTTCGCTGCGGTACTGGATGTGCCGTGGGCCGCGCCGGATGCGCTGGACGAGGTGTTGAGGTCGGGTGCGTAGGGCGGCAGATAGTAGATGGTCAGCCAGTCCCGGGCCTCGGCGAACTTCTGCAGGTCGGCGGCCTTGTGGACGTTGAGGTTGTCCCAGACGAGAACGATCGGGCCACCGAGCTGCTGGTGTGCTGCGATCAACAGGTCCCGGTAGCCGCGCCAGGAGAAGCTCTTGCGCCCATCGCGACGGCCGTCGTCATGGCGGGGCCGGTAGATGAGCCTGGAGCGGCGACCGGGTTTGTAGCAGGTCAGCGCGGCGATGGAGATCCGTCTGCGGGAGCGGCCACGGACCGCCCTGCTCCCACTTCTGCCGCCACCGTTGTACCGAGCGGACGTTGACGCCCAGGGCATTGGCGATGACCGAGCTCGCCTCGCCCTGGGCGAACCGCTCGGCCGCCTTGAGCCGTAACTCCTCGCGGAACTGCTGCCGTTCGGCAGTCAGCCCGCCTCCTTGATGGATATCGCATGCTCCGGTGAAACCGCACGGACGACGAGCCATCAGCCCCTACGACACCACGAGTTCAACGTCAGTAGCTGCACCGCGAAGCCCAGGCGGTTGTGATTCCGCCGCTTGGACTCCACCAGCTCCCGGTCGGCGTCGTCCAGAAAAAAGCGCTCCAGCTCAGAACGCGACGGCACCCCGCGGAACGCGGCGTAGCCGGCAGCCTGCTCATCCGTCAGAAACTCGAGCGGCACCCCGGACCTTCAGACAGTCGATCAACGCGACCGCTGAAGATTCCGACACTACAGACCCAGATCAAAGCGCCCGAAAGCCCCGAGAGCGCTTAGCGCCGGTTTTCGTTCCGATGTTCCTCAACCCCCTTCTTCCCGGCTGGACCGGTCCCGGGCACGACGACGTCGTGGGTGTCGTCGTCCCCGTCAGTCTCCCTTCGCGGCGCGGCCGAGACGGAAGGCCGAGACGAGGAAGAAGACGCCACCGGGGACGGCGTAGCCGGCCGCGTTGGCCAGCGTCGGGCCGGCCGATGCGGCACCGACGATGAAGGACACACCGGCCAGCACGGAGATGCCACCGCTGATGATCATCGGCCACTGGCCGCCCATCCTGCGGCGAGTGACGCCCACGAGCAGCTGGACCAGCCCGGCCACGATTGCCCAGGCGCCCCACACGCGCAGCACGGCCGGGATGCCGGACGCGCAGGCGATGGCCACTCCGATGGCGGTGATCAGGCTGACCGCGATGTTGACGTACAACAGGGCAGGTGATCCGGTGGCGCGCGACGCGCGGGCGTCGATGGCGGCGGCGGCCACGTCGAACAGCGGGTAGAGCACGAGCAGGGTGACCGCGAGCGGACCCAAGTTCGAGGCGGTCGTGAACAGCGCGAGGGCCCAGACGATGGCGAACGCGAACCGGACGAGGTACAGCCGCCGCAGTGCGGACGCGATCCCGAGAACACCCGGCGAAGCCGCGACAGTGCTCATGATGATCCTTCCAGCGGATGAGTGACGTGGAGCGCGGTTCACCGCACCCCGCGGCCGGCCTTCTCGATCAGGGGAACCAGCGATGGTCCGCCTCACTGCAAGACCGAACGTTCTATCTTGGCTGAGCATGACGACGTACGGCGCGCGTTGTCAATACCGAACGTTCTATCCAGTACGATGGCGGTATGTCCCGCCAATCCGAAGCACGGCCGTCCGAAGCGCGGTCCCGGCTGCTCACCACGGCCACCCGGCTCTTCTACGCGGAGGGCATCCACGCCGTCGGCATCGATCGCATCGTCGCCGAAGCGCAGGTGACGCGGGCCACCCTCTACCGGCACTTCCCCGGCAAGGAGGACCTCGTGCTCGCCTATCTGAACGAGGTCGACCGGGCCATGCGGGGTCAGGCGGACGAGGCCGTCGCCGCCGGACCACCGGCCGCCGACGCCATCCGGGCCCTCAGCACGTCCATCGCCCAGGGCATCCAGTCCCCCGGCTTCCGGGGATGCGCCTTCCTCAACGCCGCCGCCGAATATCCCGATCCCGAGTCTCCGGTCCGCAAGGCCGTGCTCGCCCACCGCCAGTGGTTCCTGGAAACCGTCACGGAGCTGCTGGCCAAGATCCAGGAGACCGGTGCGGAGCCCGCCGCCCGCCACTTCGTGATGATGCGCGACGGCGCCATGGCCGCCGGCTGCCTGTTCGACCCCGTGCTGATCACTGAGACCTTCCTGCGCGGAGTTGAGAGGCTCCTGCAGGTGTACGCCGTCACCGACTACAGCGGCCCGGCGGGTGCCTGAAGCCGCTGGCCTCCGCTCAGGACGAGGTGACGCCGCCCGCCGGCTGACGACGCCTGAGCGACAGTGTCCGGGTCAGCGCGTCCTGCCGATCACAGGAGCCGTACGCGGGCGCTGTCGCCGTCGGACAGGAACGACGCCAGCGCCCGGCCCTCCTCGGCCAGGTCGGCGCGGTCGGCTCGGGAGAGGAGGCGCAGCGGAGTGACGATCACTGTGCCGTCCTCGACCGTCCAGGTCGCGGCGACCCGGCCGTCGACCAGGACCACGCGGGCGCCGGCGACCGACAGCCCGCGGTCGGCGTCGTCGATGATCCGGCCGCGGTCGTGGTAGCCGAGGATCGCGTTGTCGAACGCCGGCAGGAACCGTACCGGGGCGGGTGTGTCCGGGTCGGGGCGTGGTGCGCCGGGGAGGTCGAGCAGCTCCCGGCCCCGCTCGTCGCGAAAGGAGACCAGCTCACCGCGGATCGCGGCCACCGCGGCCGGCAGCCCCGCCAGCCCGCACCAGGCGCGCAGGTCGGCCACGGCGGCGGGGCCGAACGCGGCGAGATAACGCCGTGCCAGGGTCTCCCCCACCGGATCGGCGCCGTCCGCGGCCGGTGGGTCGATCTCCTGCCCCAGCCACGCGGAGAGCGGCAGGTTGCGCACTCCGGCCTTCGCGCGCCACAGCCCGCGCGGCGGTAGCTGGGCCATCGGGACGAGGGCGGCGACCAGCATCTCGCCCAGCGCCCGCGGTCCCGGCTCCGGCCAGCGGCCGGCCAGCGCCCTCGCGAGCTCGCCCATCGAGCGCGGCTCGCCGTCGGCCAGCACCGCCCGGCCCGCCGCCGCGAGCTCGTCGAGGTTCACCCCGGCGAGCTCGCGGCGGTAGGTTCCGAGCACCCGCTGGCGCAGCATGAGGTCGTGGCGGGCCCGCCAGGCCAGGACGTCGCCGGCGGTGAGGAGATGGACGGTGCGGCGCATGAGGTGAGTGCGCACCACGCCGCGGCGGATCAGCAGGTCCGACAGCGCCGCCGGGTCGAACCCGCGCAGCCGCGACCAGAGCCCCACGAACGGTTCCTGCGGCTCCTGCGCCTGCAGGCCGCACAGATGCGCGACGGAGTCGAGGACCGGCAGACCGGCGCGGTCGAGCAGCAACTGCCGGGCGAGCGTCGCGCGGTTGAGCGCGCGGGTGCCGAGTACGGTCAACGGGTCACGCCGCCGAACGCTCGCCGGCCGGCCGTCGGCGCAGCGCCGGCCGGGTGACGGGAGGCGGGTCGTAGGACACGTCGAGCGGGCCGATGTCGGCGCCCGGAGGCACGATCTCGTCGATCCTGTCGAGGAGGTCGTCCCCGAGCACGGTGCCGGCCCCGGCCAGCAGGTCGTCGAGGTGCTCCATGGTGCGCGGCCCGATGATCGCCGCGCTCACGCCCGGGTGGGCGACCGTGAACGCCATCGCCATGTGGGCCGGTGCGATCCCGGCCTCCTCGGCCAGCAGGGCGAGCCGCTCGACGGTACCGAGCGTGCGTTCGTCGGTCATGTGCCTGGGCACCCAGGCCATCCGCCGCTCGGGGACCTGAGTCGTACGGCCCCTGCGGTAACGGCCGCCGAGCAGGCCCATTCCGAGGGGACCCCACACGAGCGTGCCCATGCCGTAGCGCTCGCAGACGGGCAGGACCTCGCGTTCGATGCCGCGGTTGAGGAGTGAGTACGGGGGTTGCTCGGTGCGGAAGCGCGCCAGGCCGCGTCGCTCGGCCACCCATTGGGCTTCGACGATGTCGGAGGCGGGGAAGTTGGAGGCGCCGATGGCGCGTACCTTGCCGGCGGCCATCAGGTCGGTCAGCGCGGAGAGGGTGTCCTCGATGTCGGTCCCGGGGTCGGGATGGTGGATCTGGTAGAGGTCGATGTGGTCGGTCCGGAGGCGGCGCAGCGAGTGCTCGACCTCGGTGACGATCCAGCGCCGGGAGTTGCCCGCGCGGTTGGGATCGTCGCCCATCGGCCCGTTCACCTTCGTGGCGAGGACCACGTCGTCGCGGCGGCCCTCAAGTGCCTTGCCGACGATTTCCTCGGTCTCGCTGTGGGAGTAGACGTCGGCGGTGTCGATGACGTTGATCCCGGCGTCGAGGGCCCGGTGGATGATGCGCACGCAGTCGTCATGGTCGGGGTTGCCGACCCGCCCGAACATCATGGTGCCCAGGCAGTAGGCGCTGACCTGTATCCCGGTCCGCCCCAGGGGCCGTGTTCTCATGCTGGTTGTTCCCTTCGATGTCAGGCTGGGGCGTGCTGCGGGTACTCCCCACCACGCCCCCGCTGTTCAGCCGTTGTATTCGCTCGCGACGTCCACGACCCAGACGACGCCGAAGCGGTCGGTCAGCATGCCGTACAGCGGAGCCCACTGCGCGGGTTCCAGGGGCGCCGCGATGGTCGCCCCGTCGGAGAGCTTCTCCCAGTACGCGGTGATCTCCTCGGTGGTCTCGCCGCGCAGGGAGAGGAAGAACGAGTTCTCGCCCCGGTCCCACGGCAGCCGCGAGGGCACGTCGTAGGCCATCACGTGGAAGCCGTTGCCGGCGACCACCTGGCCCCACATCACCTGGTCCGCCTCGGCCGGGTCCTGCACGTTCCCGGCGTCCTTGTAGGTGACGACGGCGAGATGACCGCCGAAGACAGACTGGTAGAACTCCAGCGCCGCGCGGGCGTCGCCCCGGAAGTTCAGATGAGTGACGGACTTGACGGACATGCCGCTCCTATTGGTTCTGGACGCTGTGCAGCGCCTCAAGTGCGACAACAGTCGCAGGGGTAGCGGTCAGGATGTGGCCGCTACCTACGGCACACTGGATTTCATGCCGAAGACCTCAGCGCGACTGCTGGTGTTGCTCTCGCTGCTCCAGACGCGCCGGGACTGGCCGGGGGCACTGCTCGCCGAGCGGCTGGAGGTCAGCCCGCGTACCGTGCGCCGTGACATCGACCGGCTGCGCGAGCTCGGCTATCCCATCGCGACCTTCAAGGGACCCGACGGCGGCTACCGGCTGGACGCCGGCACGGAGCTGCCCCCGCTGCTGTTCGACGACGAGCAGGCCGTCGCCCTGGCCATCGCGCTCCAGACCGCCGTCACCAGCGGCGCCGGCATCGAGGAGGCCGCGGCCCGAGCGCTGAACACCGTACGGCAGGTCATGCCCGCACGGCTGCGCCACCGGATCGACACCCTCCAGGTCACCGCCGTCGAGCACCCCGCGCCCCGGCCGGCCCCGCAGGTCGGCGCCGAGGTGATCATGGCCCTCAGCGCCGCCGTCCACAGTCGTGAGGTGCTGCGCTTCGACTACGCGGGGTCCCCGCCGCGGCGGGCGGAGCCCCACCACCTCGTCACATGGGGCGGGCGCTGGTACCTCGTCGCCTGGGACCTCGACCGGGAGGACTGGCGCACCTTCCGCGCCGACCGGATCACCCCGCGCACCCCGGCCGGGCCCCGCTTCACCCCGCGCGAGCTGCCCGGAGGAACGGTGGCCGCCTTCGTGGCCGCCAGGTTCCGGGGCTCCGACGGCTCCGGCGACTGGCCCTGCCGCGGCGAGGTGATCCTCGGCCTGCCCGCCGCCGTCGTGTCCCGCTACACCCGCGAAGGGGTCGTCGAGGAGCTCGGCCCGGACCGCTGCCGGCTCGTCCTGGGCTCGTGGTCGTGGACCGGACTGGCCGCCGCCGTCGGCAGGTTCGACGCCGACATCGAGGTCGTCGGCCCGGCCGAGCTCAAGGCCGCCTTCGCCCACCTTGCCCGCCGCTACGCGGACGCCCTTCGGTGACGCAGCGTCCAGGGTCAGGCGGCGGCGCCCGGCAGCAGGTCGATGTCGCCGGCGTGCATCGACTGGCCGCAGTGGGCGCAGCGCAGATCGACGTGGCTGACCTGGCCGCAGGCGTGGTGACGGTAGAGCACCGGCGGCCCGGCTTCGCCCGCCAGCCACCTGTCTCCCCAGCCGGCCATGACCATGAGCAGGTCGACCAGCTCGACGCCCTTCTGGGTCAGGTGGTACTCGTAGCGCGGCCGGTTGTCGTAGGGGCGGCGTTCGAGCACGCCCTGGCCGACGAGGTGGTTGAGCCGCTCGGTCAGCACCTTGCGTGAGATCCCGAGGTCGGCCTGGAGCTGGTCGAACCGGTTCATGCCGACCCACACGTCGCGCAGGATCAGCGGCGACCACGGCTCCCCGATCACGTCGAGCGTGCGTGCGATGGAGCAGGCCATCTCCCCGAAGTTCGTACGTTGCATGGGATCAGTCTAGTTCTTGAGGTTCCCTCAGGGAACTCGGGATGCTACGGTCGTAGAGTCTTTTTAAGAAACCCCAAAAGGGAGTCGCACGATGAGCAAAGTCCTCATCGCCCATGCGGTGTCGGTCGACGGGTACATCACCGGGCGCAACCCCGGCGCCGGGCGCGGACTGGGCGACGCGGGCATGCTGTTCGACTGGTATTTCGACGGCGACACGCCCAGTCAGGTGTTCGGCGGCTTCGAACTGAGCGGACCCAGCGCCCAGGTCTTCGACACCTTCGCCGGACGTGTCGGCGCGATCGTGGCAGGGCGCACCACGTACGACGCCTCCGACGGTTTCGGAGGCGGCAGCCCCCATCCTGCGGCCCGGGTCTTCGTCCTCAGCCGCCGGCCCGCGCCCGAGATGACCGAGCGGCAGACCCTGATCACCACCGGCATCGAGGACGCGGTCGCGGCGGCACGCGAGGCCGCCGGGGGCAAGGACGTCGGGCTCATGGGCGGCGGCGTCGCCACCGAGGCCCTCAGGGCCGGGCTCGTCGACGAGGTGATCCTCCATCAGGTGCCGATCCTGCTCGGCGGCGGGCGTCCCTTCTTCCGGTCGCTGCCCGGGCACGTGCGCCTGGGCCTCGTCCAGGCCGTCCCGGCGCCCGGTGTCACCCACCTCCACTACCAGGTCGAACGCTGACCCTCGTCCCCGGCGTGGGGGCTCTCCCCCGCCACCGGCCGGGCCGTGTTACCGACGACAACCCCGCAAGGAGAAGCAGATGCTCGACCCCGACGTACGCCGCGCCTTCGACGGAACCTCGCTGGCCCACCTCGCCACCGTCCTGCCGGACGGCTCGCCCCACACCGTCCCCCTCTGGGCCGGAACCCACGGCGACCACCTCGTCTTCCTCACCGGGCCGCACTCGCGCAAGGCCCGCAACCTGCGCCGCGACCCCCGGGTGGCACTCTCCCTGGCGCCCGCCGACAACCCGTTCCAGCCCGTCATCGTCCGCGGCCGGGTCGTCCGATGGCTCGAAGGGGACGCGGCGTGGGAGATCATCGACCAGATCTCCGAGAAGTACATCGGCCGGCCCTACTCCCGGGCGGAGGAACGCGTCGTCGCCGTCATCGAACCCGAGCGGCAGACCGTCGGCGTCGGCTGAGCTTCGGTTGGCGGTTACGCAGGGCATAGGCACCCAGTGAGATGCGTTGTCGAGGGGACGACCCGCTGTCAAGATCGCTTGGTGAACATGCCGCACCACCAGAACGCCCCTTCCGTACGCCCTATCACCGACGCCGATGTCCCCACCGCGGTCGACACGCTTGCCCGGGCCTTCGCCGACTACCCCTTCACCCGGCACGTGATCGCCGCGGACGGTCACGAGGACCGGATCCGGCGGTCCCAGGAGCTGTGCCTGACTCGCGTCGGAATGATGTACGGCCGAGTGTGGGTCGCCGACGGGGGCCGCGCCGTGGCTGTCTGGGCCACCCCCGACCAGGACCCCTCGCCCGCCTTCGCCGAAATCGGTCCGATGCTCGGCCAACTCAGCGGTGACCGGGCGGCCGCCGCCGCGTCCGCGGCGGAGGCCGTCGCGCCCTATCGGCCGCAGGAGCCGGGATGGTTCCTGGAGACGGTGGGCACCGCCCCCGAGTTCCAGGGGCGGGGCCTTGGCGGCGCGGTGCTGCTTCCCGGTCTCGAAGAGGCCGAACGAGCTGGGTATCCGGCATTCCTGGAGACCTCCAGCGAGCGGAACGTGGCGTTCTACGAGCGACACGGTTTCAGGGTCACCGCCGACGTCCGGCTCCCTGACAACGGCCCCCGCACCTGGTGCATGCGCAGGGATCCGCGCTGAGGTCCGGGAGCTCTCGCCCGCCTCCTTCGACCGGCGAACGGCGCGGGGATCTGGACCGGCTGCTGAAGTATGACGCCGGGCTGGAGATGACCCGGCTGGCCTGGCTGATCAAAGCCGCCACCGACGCCAGCGAGACCTCGGTCAAGACCGCCATCGAAAAACTCATCTACCTGCGCAACATGGACGCCCACACCCTGGACATATCGGCCCTGGCTGCCGAGCGGCGCGGTTCACCCCGCGATGGCCGGCGGTTCGTGACGCCGGCCCGCTGACCGTGCCGCCGCGATCAGTCGGCGCGGTCGAGGATGTTCTCGCGGGCCACGGCGTACCGTTCGCGGATCGCCGGCACAGGATCCGCCTCGTGCGTCTCGACCTGCCCGACCGTCCACGACGGCGGTCGCTCCCCGCCTGACAGCACCCAGGCCGCCTGGCGGGCGGCGCCGTCGGCGACGTACTCCCCCAGCGGTGGGACGAGCACAGGGCGGCCGAAGACCGTCGGCGCGATCCGGCGCACCGCCTCCGAACGGGCGCCGCCGCCGACCAGGATGACCCGGTTGACCGTCGTGCCCTGCGCGATCATCGCGTCCAGCCCGTCGGCGAGTGCGCACAGCATGCCCTCCACCGCCGCGCGGGCCAGGTGCGCGGCGGTCGAGGTCCGCAGGGTCAGGCCGTGCACGGCTCCGGTGGCGTGCGGGCGGTTCGGTGTGCGCTCGCCCTCCAGGTAGGGCACCAGGACCAGCCCGTCGGCGCCCGGCGGGGCCGACAGCGCCAGCGCCGACAGCTCCGCGTGGTCCACCCGCAGCATGGTCGCGGCCGCGTCCAGCACCCGGGCGGCGTTGAGCGTGCACACCACCGGCAGGAACCGGCCGGTCATGTCGGCGAACCCGGCGACGATCCCGCTCGGGTCCGCGGCCGGCACGTCGGAGACGGTGGACACGATGCCTGAGGTGCCGATCGACACGATCACGTCGCCTGGCTCGGCACCGGCACCCAGCGCCGCCGCGGCGCAGTCCCCGGCGCCGGGGCCCAGCGGCGCGCCGGTGCGCAGGTGCCCGGCCTGGCCGGTGGGCCCGAGCACCTGCGGCAGCAGCACATCGTCGCGGCCGAACGCCAGCCGGATCAGGTCCAGGCGGTACTCACCGGTCGCGGCCGACCAGTATCCGGTCCCGCTGGCCTCGCTGCGGTCGGTGCGCAGCGCGTCGAGCCCCGGCGCGCCGGACAGTCGCCAGGTCAGCCAGTCGTGCGGCAGACACACCGCGGCCGTGCGGGCGGCGTTGTCCGGCTCGGCCGAGGCCAGCCAGCGCAGTTTGGTGACGGTGAAGCTGGCCACCGGTACCAGGCCGACCGCCTCCGCCCATGCTCGCCGTCCCGCCTCCCCGCCGCCGAGATCCGAGATCAGGTCGGCGGCGGCGCCGGCCGAGCGGGTGTCGTTCCACAGCACCGCGTCCCGGATCACCGCGCCGTCCGCGTCCAGGCACACCATGCCCTGCATCTGCCCGGCGATCGAGGCCGCCGCCACGTCGTCCAGTCCTCCGGCCTGTGCGACCGCGTCGGAAAGTGCGGCCTCCCACGCGGCCGGCGGTACGGCGGTCCCGGTGGGGTGTGGCGCGCGGCCTTCGCGCACCAGTTCCCCGGTGTCGGCGTCGCGGACGACGACTTTGCACGACTGGGTCGAGGAGTCGACCCCGGCGACGAGAGGCACCGGTCCTCCGGGGGTGTCGGGCGCGGACGACCGCGCCGGGGCTTTGTGGAGATCATGACACAGCCCCGCCGAGGCTCACCGAGCCGGTCACCGGCGACGGACCCGTGGTGGCGCGTCCGGGCCGCTCCATGTCACACTCACTGTTATAGAACTCACTCATGAGTTATAGAACGATGGGAGCTGACATGCGAGACGCGTCGCTGCGGCGTGATCCGGTCCCGCCGGACGAGGCGATGGGCGGGCCCCCGGCGCGGGGCCGGTTCGGGGAGTACGGCGGACGGTACGCGCCGGAGTCCCTGGTGGAGGCGTGCCGCGAGGTGGGCGAGGCGTTCCGGGAGGCCTGGGCGGATCCGGGGTTCCGCGGCGCCCTGGCGCGACTGCTCGCCGTGCACGCCGGGCGGCCGACCCCGCTCACCCCGGCCCTCCGCCTGTCCGAGGAACTGGGAGTGCGGCTGTACCTCAAGCGCGAGGATCTCACCCACACCGGATCCCACAAGATCAACAACGTGCTGGGCCAGGCGCTGCTGGCCACCCGGATGGGACGGCGCAGGCTGATCGCCGAGACGGGGGCGGGCCAGCACGGGGTGGCCACCGCGACCGCCGCCGCGCTGCTCGGGCTGGAGGCCACGGTCTTCATGGGTGAGCGCGACATCGAGCGGCAGGCCCTGAACGTCTTCCGGATGCGCATGCTGGGCGCCGAGGTGGTCCCGGTGACCACGGGCAGCCGCACCCTCAAGGACGCGACCAGCGAGGCCATGCGGCACTGGGTGGGCGCGACCGGCGACTCCCACTACTGCATCGGCTCGGTCGTCGGGCCGGATCCGTACCCCTGGATGGTCAGGGAGCTGCAGCGCGTCATCGGCGACGAGGCCCGCGCGCAGTGCGCCGCCGAGCTGCGGACCGGCGTGCCGGACCACGTGGTCGCGTGCGTCGGCGGCGGATCCAACGCGGCCGGCACGTTCGCCGGTTTCGCCGACACTCCGGCGCGCCTGGTCGGAGTCGAGGCGGAGGGCGGCGCCGGGGCGGCCCGCGGCCGGCTCGGCGTCCTGCACGGCTGCCGCTCGCTGTTCCTGCAGGACGGCGACGGGCAGATCACCCAGGCCCACTCCATCGCCGCCGGGCTCGACTATCCGGGAGTCGGCCCGGAGCACGCGCACCTGCGCGACCTGGGCCGGGCCCGCTACGTCACCGTGACCGACGACGAGGCGGTCCGCGCGGCGGTACGGCTGGCGCGCACCGAGGGCATCGTCCCGGCGCTCGAATCCGCGCACGCGCTCGCCTGGGTGATCCGCGCGGCGGACGACGGCGACCTGCCCGCGGGATCGACGGTGCTGATGACGCTGTCCGGCCGCGGCGACAAGGACGTCTCGACCCTGAAGGAGCTGCTGTGACCTACCCCAGGACGAACCCCGCCGTGGCCGCGGGGGCGGTCGAACGCCACCTGCGCGCCCGCCGGGACACCGGCCGCGGCCTGCTCATGCCGTACGTCACCGGGGGGATCACCCCGGGTTGGACGGACTACCTGCGGGCGTTCGCCGACGCCGGGGCGGACGCGATCGAGGTCGGCCTGCCCTTCTCCGACCCGACGCTGGACGGCGTCACCATCCAGCAGGCGAGCGACACGGCGCTGGCCCGGGGAGCGAGCACCCGCCGGATCCTCGCCGATTTGTCCAATCAGTCCGGCCTGCCGGACCTGGGCGTGCCGCTGGTCGTCAGCACCTACTACAACCTGGTGCTGCACGACGGCCCCGAGGCGTTCTGCACCGCGCTCCGCCGGGCCGGCGTCGGCGGCCTGATCGTGCCCGACCTGCCGGTGCACGAGGCGGACGAGCTGACCGGCGTGGCCGAAGGCGCCGGGATCGAGCTGGTCCTGCTGGCGTCGCCGGCGACGCCGCAGCCGCGGCTGGCGGAGATCTCGGCCCGGAGCCGCGGTTTCGTCTACGCGGTCTCGCTGATGGGCACCACCGGTGAGCGGGCTGCCCTCGCCGCCTCGGCGGCGGAGCTCACCGGGCGGATCAGGCGCGTCACCGACCGGCCGGTCTTGCTAGGATTCGGCATCTCCACCCCGGATCAGGCCCGCGAAGCCCGCCGGCACGCCGACGGCGTGGTGGTCGGCGCCGCGGTCATGCGGCGGGTGCTCGACGGGGCCGGGCCGGACGACCTGCGGGCCTTCCTCGCGCCCCTGCGGCAGGCCCTCGACCAGGAGTGTGACCGACCACGATGACCCCCGAGGCGAACCCCCAGGCGGGCCCCGACGCCGGGCACGAGGCGAGATACCGCGCCATCGCCGCCGACCTCGCCGCGAAGATCCGGTCGGGGCACTATGCGCCCGGTGAGGCCCTGCCGCCGCAACGGGAGCTGAGCGCCTCCTACGGGGTGACCCTCATGACGCTGCGCCAGGCGTTGCGGGAGCTGAGCGACGAGAAGCTGATCGTGCAGCGGCCCGGCAAGGGCACGTTCGTCACGCCGCCGCATCTGGCGTACCAGCTCGACTCGCTCCGCAGCCTGGTCGACGACCTGCGTACGCAGGGCCATGACGTGCGCACGGCCGTGGCCGGGCGGGCGGTGCGCCGGGCCCCCGCCCGGATCGCCGCGGAGCTGCGGCTGCGCCCCGGCGACACCGCCCTGCGGCTCGAGCGGGTCCGCGAGTTCGCGGGGCGTCCCGCCGTGCACCAGGTGTCCTGGGTCCGCCGGCCGGTCGCCGACCGGATCCGCGACCGCGACTTCACCGCCGTCTCCCTCTACACGGCCCTCGCCGACGCGGGGGTGACGGTCGCCCGGGCGTCCGAGGTGGTCCGGCCCGGGCTGCTCGACCCCGCCGCCGCGCGTCACCTCCAGGAGCCGCAGGGCAGCCCGGTGCTCGTCAGCACCCGGATCACCTACACACTCGACGCCACACCCGTGGTGTCCGACCATGCCACCATCCTCGGCAGCATGATGGAGATCCGCACCGAACGCGCCGCCACCGGCCTCTCTCTCACCTGGGGCGCCATCAGCTGAGCACCTGTGCGCGGGCCGTCGAGCGGCCCAGTACGGCCAGCAGGCCTGCCATGACGACGCCGACGGCTGCCAGGCCGGCGCGGTCGGCTGCCGTGTCGGTGTTGGAGATCAGGCCGAAGGCGGTGTGGGCGACCAGGGCGCCGGAGGCGAGGGCGAGGCTGTGCCGGTCGGTCCATCGGCCGTCCGCCGTCCACCGGCGCAGGAGCCACGCGACGGCCACCGCCACGACCACGGCGGCCGACATGGGCACGAGCACCCACCCGCCGTGGGTGAAGGCGGGCCGGGCCGCGCCGCCGAAGGGGAACAGCAAGGCCAGGTAGGTGAAGGCGGCCACCGCGCCGAACAGCCCCGCCGCCGCGGGCGCGGGCGGCCTGGTCACCGCCGCGCGCGGGCGGGACCTCAGCCGCAGCCCGGCCGCCACCAGCAGGGCCACGGCGGCGGCGCAGCCCGCCAGGATCGCCGGCGGCGCCTGATAGCCGGGGTCGATGGTGGTCACGACCGTCACCCGCAGCAGCAGCGCGCCGAGGACGAAGACCACCCCTGCCACCCACGTGCCGAGCCTGCCGAGGTAGGGCCGGTCGCGCAGGGACGGGACGATCAGATCGGTCAGGAGGATCGGGATCGCGGCGCTGAAGACCGCGTGGTAGGGGATCTGCAGCTCGGTGTAGGCGCTGTTCAGGTCCAGAATCCGCGGTGCCCACCCGGCGGCGCCGTACATCGTGGGGCTGCTCAGCGCCTGCAGCGCCAGGCCCTCCTCGACGATGCCGTACGCCGCGCCGAGCAGCAGCACCCCGGTCCAGCCCGTCCCGGCCCGCCGTACGAGTTCGCGCACCAGGACGACGCCCGCGCCGTAGATCGGGATCCACAGCAGCAGGAGCCAGGCCATGCGCAGCGGCGGGTTGCCGAGGGTGAACTCGGCCACGAGCGGTGTGATCACCGCGAGGAGCAGTGCGGCCAGGCGGCCGCGTGTCTTGTTCGCCGTCATGCGGCCAGCGTGTGCCGCGCGCACCCCCCGCGTCTGCCGCCCCAGGTCCCGCCCGTGGCAACCCAGGTGACAACCTCGCGTCGACTTTGGTTGCTGCCGCCACCCCGCCCGTCGTCGTTACGCTGGGCGTCCGTGACGGCAGACGTACGGCCGGGCCCGGCGAGAACCCGGCGGGACCGGGCGATCCGGGCGGGGAGCGTCGCCTGCGCGCTGGCCGCGGCCGCGGTCGTCGTGCGAGGCGACCTCGGCGAGGCGCCCGCCTGGCACCTGATCGCCGACGCGGCCGGCGGCGCGGTGGCGTGCGGGGCGCTGTGGCTGTCGCGCCGGTGGCCTGCCACCACGGCGCTGATCGCCGTGGCGCTGGCGGTGCCCGCCGCCTCGGCGTCGGTCGCGGCCGGGATCGCCACGCTGATGACCGCCCTTTACCGGCGTTCGGCCGTGGCGATCGGCATGGGCGCGGCGTGGGTGGCGGCGACGCTGGCCCGGTTCTGGCTGCGGCCGCCGGGCCTGGCGCCGTACCCGGTGTGGGCGCTGGTCGCGGTGCTGTTCGGGGTCGCGCTGACCGGATGGGGGATGCTGGCGCGGGCCCGCCGCCAGCTGCTGCTGTCGCTGGCGGAGCGGCTCCGCAGGGCCGAGGAGGAACAACGGCGGCGCGTCGCGCAGGCGCGCCACACCGAGCGCCTGGCGATCGCCCGCGAGATGCACGACGTGCTGGCGCACCGGCTGTCGCTGCTGGCGCTGCACGCCGGGGCGCTGGAGTTCAACGCGCGGGCCGACCCCGCCGAGGTGGTCGAGGCGGCCGCGGTCATGCGCTCCAGCGCGCATCACGCGCTGCAGGAGCTGCGCCAGGTGATCTCGGTCCTGCGCGAGGCGCCCGTCCTGGCCGAGCTCGACCTGCCGGCGCTGGTCGAGGAGGTACGGCGGGCGGGCATGCGCGTCGACCTGCACGACGGCGGCGTGCGCCTGCCCGGCCTGCCGGGTGCGACGGCGCGGGCCGCCTACCGGATCGTCCAGGAGGGGCTCACCAACGCCCGCAGGCACGCTCCCGGCCGGCCGGTGACCGTACGCCTCGACGGCGCCCCCGGCCGGGGGCTGACCATCGAGGTGCGCAACCCCGTCGCGACGTCCACCGCCGGTTCCGCCTCTGGTTCCGCCTCTGGGGCGGGTCCTGTCGCGGGCGAGGGCGCCGGCCTGGCCGGGATGCGGGAGCGCGCCGAGCTGGCGGGCGGCCGGGTGGAGCGGGCCGGCGTGGAGGACGGCGGGTTCCGGCTGGCGGTCTGGCTACCATGGCCGGTGTGAGCGCCATCCGCGTGCTGGTCGTGGACGACGACCCGCTCGTCAGGGCGGGTCTGACGCTGATGCTCAGGGGCGCCGACGAGCTCGTCGTGGTGGGCGGTGTGGCCGACGGCGCCGACGTCGCGGCCGCGGTCGACGCGCACGCGCCCGACGTGGTGCTCATGGACATCCGGATGCCGGGCCTGAACGGGATCGACGCCACCCGCCTGCTGCGGCGGCGGCCCGACCCTCCCCAGGTCGTCATCCTGACCACGTTCGACGCCGACGAGCACGTCTTCGGCGCGCTGCGCGCCGGGGCCGGCGGATTCCTGCTGAAGGACACCCCGCCGGAGGGCATCGTGGACGCGGTCCTGCGGGTGGCGGCGGGCGAGCCGATCCTGTCGCCCGACGTGACCCGGCGACTGATCGCCCACCTGGCGCCCGAGACGGAGGACCGCCGCCGCGACGACGCGCGCCGGCTGCTGTCCCGGCTCAGCGACCGTGAGCGCGAGGTCGCCGCCGCGGTCGGCCGGGGCAGGTCCAACGCGGACATCGCGGCCGAGCTCCACATGAGCGTCGGCACGGTCAAGAGCTACGTCTCCCGCATCCTCGCCAAGACCGGCCTGGACAACCGCGTCCAGCTCGCCCTGATCGCCCACGACGACCCGCTCTAGTCAGCGTTCCGGGTGCCGGCCAGACCGATATCATGGGCGCTTCAGTGGGGTCCACCAAAAGGATGGGGAGGCTCGCAACGTGGCGAGGCGAGCGCGACCATCGGCTTCCGACGTCCCCGCGATGAACGGCACCGCTCCTGAGCTCGACCTCGAAGAGGAGCGTCTGCTCGGCATCGTGTGGCGGGCCGACGGTCCCGTGGGCGCCCGGCTCGCGGGCCGCCAGCTGCGCGAGAGCGGGCTGGAGATCAGCGAGGCGACCGTCTCACGGATCTTCAAGCGCCTGGACGACTTCGGGCTCACCATGCCGTCCGGCCGCAAGGGCCGCACGCTGACCGAGCACGGTCGGCGCTGCGCCGAGGCGATGTCGGCGCGGCAGCGCCACGAGGAGGAGTTCGCCCGGGCCTTCGACATCCGCACGGTGGAGCAGCTGCTCGATCTGCTGCACGGCAGACGGGGCGTCGAGCGGGAGATCGCCGGCCGGGCGGCGAGCCGGGCGACCGACGACGACGTCGCGGGGCTCGAGGAGATCCTGCGCCGTCACGAGTCGATCCTGGGCGACGACGAACGCGCCCGCCAGATCGGCATGGAATTCCACCGGGCGATCGCCCGCATCGCGGGCAGCGATCTCCTGGGGGCGCTGGCGGGAGCCGTGCTCAACGAGTCGCTCGTCCCGCTGGAGAAGGTGCTCGACGTGATCACCGGAGGTCACGGCACCGTGAGTCAGTCGGTGCCCGAGCACGCGGAGATCGTCTCGGCGATCCGCCGCCGCGAGCCCGCGGCGGCGGAGGAGGCGATGGCCCGTCACCTCACCCGGCTGATCGACGAGGTCACCGACTTCTCCCGCAGCGACCAGGTCCGCATCTTCGACCGGTTGCTGATGTTCACGCGTCAGTCGTGACGGCGCCGGCCGTCCGCGGGAGCCGCTCGATGTGGCCGACGACCTCCTCGACGGACAGCACGTCGGCGTAGCGGGCGTTGATGTCGAAGAGGGCGGCCTCGTGCGCCGAGGCGGAGCGGTCCCCCACTGCCTCGGCCGGGACGATGGCGCGCAGACCGTGGTCGATGGCGCTCTCGCAGGTGGAGCGGACGCACCCGCTGGTGCTGCATCCGACGACGACCACCGTGTCGACGCGCTGGGCCGCGAGGATGCTCGGCAGGTTGGTGTTGAAGAACGCGCTGGCCCGCGGCTTCTCGATGAGCGCCTCGTGCGGGCGGCGGTCCAGCCCGGGCACCAGCCGGACGCGCTCGGACCCCCGGATCATGCGCTCCAGGTGCGGGGTCTTCAGCCGGCTCGGGAAGGGCAGGTCGGAGTACGTCTCGTCGTAGGCCATGGTGGTGAACACCACCGGAATGTCGTCACGCGTGCGCACGACGTCCAGAAGCCGCCGGACGTTGCGCAGCACGCCGTCGAGGTTAGCGCCGATCATCTCGTCCTGGCTCGTCCAGGCTCCGGCCATGTCGATGACCAGGAGGGCCACGCGCTCCCCCCATCCGACGCGTCCGGCGAAGCCCGCCGCGAGGTACTGGTCGAGCAGGTCCCGGTTGCCGAGGCCATGGGCCTGCTGGGTCTGCGCAGCGGTCATGTCGGCGTCACCTTTCACGCACGGGGGGCGGCGATTCACGATCGTCACGATACAAGCATCTTCCTCAATTCTGATAGACCTAGACAGTTATCCGATACATGAGATAGACATCTTTCCGTATTGATGGATTTCTGTCGGGAGATGTCCGGTGCGTGATGACTTCGACCTCGTGGTGAGCGGCGCCCTCGTCGTGGGTGAGCACGACATCGAGGTGGCCGACGTCGGCGTCACCGGCGAGAGGATCGCCGCGCTCGCCGCGCCGGGCACCCTGCGGGGGACGCGGATCGTCGAGGCCTCACCGGGCGCGGTCCTGGTCCCCGGGGGGATCGACACCCACACCCACATCGCCTGGCCGATCGCGGAAGGCGTCCGCAGCCTCGACGACTTCGCCTCGGCGACCCGGGCGGCGGCGGTCAGCGGCACCACCACGGTGATCGACTTCGTCCCGGCGTCCGGCGGGTCGCTCCTGGCCGCGGCCCGCGAGCGCATGGCCGAGGCGGCGTCATCGCTGATCGACTACACCTTCCATCCGGTGATCGCCCGCATCACCCCGGACCGGCTGCGGGAGATCCCCGCCCTGGTGGACGAGGGCCTGGCCTCCTTCAAGATCTACACGACGTACGACGACCGGCTCGACGACGGCGAGATCAGGGCGGTGATGACCACCGTGGCGGAGGCGGGCGGGCTCGCCGGTTTCCACGCGGAGAACCACGCCATCCTCGAACACGCCA
The DNA here is from genome assembly GCF_008728085.1 of Microbispora cellulosiformans. Classification (NCBI taxonomy): domain Bacteria; kingdom Bacillati; phylum Actinomycetota; class Actinomycetes; order Streptosporangiales; family Streptosporangiaceae; genus Microbispora; species Microbispora cellulosiformans. Next base: position 205,716 of record NZ_VYTZ01000005.1, read on the forward strand.
GGTCCGCGGTGCTGTCCGACTCGGCCGCGGCCATCGACCGCTTCCCCCGCAGCCGCCCCGGCAGCGCGGAGAGCGCCGCGATCGGCCTGGTGACGCACTTCGCCCGGGAGCTCGGCGCGCCGGTGTACGTCTACCACGTCTCCGGCGGCGAGGCGCTGGCCGCCATCGAGGCGGCCGGTGAGTCGGGCGTCCTGGTGCAGGCGGAGACCTGCACCCACTACCTGGTGCTGGACGACTCGGTGTACCGGCGTCCCGACGGGTGGAAGTACGTGATCACGCCGCCGGTCAGGGACGCCGCCGCACAGGACCGCCTCTGGGACGCGCTGCGCGCCGGAGTCCTCGGCAGCGTGGCCTCCGACCACTGCGCCTACGGCCTGGAGCACAAGCTGCCCGGCGCCGCCGACTTCACCGTGCTGCCGCCGGGAGCCCCCGGCCTGGACGCGCGGATCCCCCTGCTGTGGGACCACGCGGTCACCCGGGGCCGGCTTGGCCTGCGGGGGTTCGTCGAGGTGTCGGCGACCGGCCCGGCCCGGACGTTCGGCATGTATCCCCGCAAGGGGGTGATCCGCGTGGGCGCGGACGCCGACCTGGTGCTGTGGAACCCCGCGCGGGAGTGGACCTGGCCGGCCTTCGAGGCGGGCTGGGGCAGCGACTACGAGCCGTACGAGGGCATGACCGGCGCTGGCCTGCCCGAGCTCACGATCTCCCGCGGCCGGGTGGTGGCCCGCGACGGCCGGTTCACGGGCACCGAAGGAGCCGGGCGCTTCGTTCCGCAGCGGATCGACGTCCGGCAGTGGCCGCGGAGACAGGCGGCGCGGGGGGCGGGCCGGCGCCCGTCGGTGTGAGCCTGCCCCCGGCGCCGCGCCCGGGCTCTCCTCCGGTACGAGGACCGAATGGTCAGCGGAACGGGCGGAGGGAGGACGGCGCGACCTCTTCGAGGGTGCGGCCGAGCCGGTCGTGGTCCGGCACCCGGGCCCAGGAGCGCTCGCCGGCCCGTTGGAGGCGCTCGGTCATCCCCTCCTCGTCCACGGTGAGCAGGGCGCCGTCCCGCATCACCCACGCGCCGTCGATCATCACGGACGCCAGGTCCTCGCGGGTCGCGTAGTAGACGAGGTTCCTGATGGGATCGCGGACCGGTGACATGACGGGGGTGCCGAGCCGCCACAGCAGCAGGTCGGCCTTGGCTCCCGGCGCGATCCGGCCGAGGTCGTCGCGGCCCAGCAGCCGGGCCGCGTTGACCGTCGCGGCGTCGAGCAGATGGGTGGCGAGCCAGGAGTCGGCGCGCCGGTCGGCCACCTTGCCCAGGATCGCCGACCAGCGGATCGACTCGATCATCGACTGCGGCGTGGTGTCCGTGCCGAGCGTGATGTTGACGCCGGCTCTCCGGTAACCGGGGAGGGATTCGACCATGATGCCGCGCCGGGCGAACGTCCAGGCGTTGTAGGAGATCGAGGCGCCGGAGTCCGCGATGCGCCGCAGGTCGTCCCCGGGCAGGTTCAGCCACGAGGTGCCGGTGGTGAAGATCGCGTGCCCGAGCACGACCCGGGGGCCGAGGAACCCGGCCGACTCCAGATACTCGATCGGCGTCATGCCGTGCGCCGCCATGAGGTCCATCACCTCGAACATCGCCTGGGCGGCGTGGATCGTCAGCGGCACCTCCAGGTCGTCGGACAGCCGCCGCGACTCCTTCAGCAGGTCGGGCGTGCAGGTGTTGGCCTGCCACGGGGACAGGAAGCCCCGCACGCGCCCGGAACCGCCGTCGCGCAGTTCCTCGATCAGCCGCACGGCCCGTTCCAGGCCCGCGAACCCGCCGTCCTCGTCCCACTCGTACGCGACGCGGTTCCCGTCGGGGGTGAACCAGCGGCCCGACCTGTACCCGTCCGCGATGTAGGCGCGCAGCCCGGCCCGTTCGCAGGCCTCGGCCACCCGCCGGCCCCGTAGCCCCTGGTGCATCACGGTCGTGGTGCCCGTACGGATGAGCTCGGACATCGAGACGTCGATGCAGGTGTCGACGCCCTCCTCGTCGATGGAGTTCTCCTGGATCAGCAGGGTCTCGACCAGGCCGGTGGAGAAGAACTGCCGCTTCCCGACGTCCTCCTGGAAGGACTTGTCCAGCGGGGCGGTCTCCAGGTGGGCGTGCGTGTTGATGAACCCCGGCGTGACCAGCGTGTCTCCGGCGTCCACCCGCTCGTCGGCCGGCCCCTGGTAGTCGCGGCCGGTGTAGACGACGCGGTCGCCGTCCACGACGACGGTGCCGTTCTCCAGCAGCCGGTGCTCACCGTCCTGGAAGGCCACCACGTAGCGGGCGTCAAGGCGCAGGATCGGCATGTGCCTCTCCCCTTTCTTCTTCGTGTTCCTCGTGTCTCTTCGGGTCAGAGCGTGAGCTCGATCAGGCGTTTGACGACCTCGGCGCCGCGGTCCGTCGCGGCGCCTTCGGCCTCCTCGATCAGCCGGTCGACGTGCGCGAGCATGGTCCGCTCCGCCTCGTCGGGGTCGCCCGCGCGGATGGCGGCCAGGACGTCGACGTGCTCGGGCGCGGACTGGGCGAGGGTCCCGTGGCCGCCCGTGATGACGTCGAGCACCCGTTCCAGGGGTTCGAGCGACTCGTCGAGCACGACCTCGCCGATCGCCTGGAGCAGGCGGTTGCGGGAGATGCGGAAGATCTCCCGGTGGAAGCGCATGCCGCACAGCCGGGCGTCGCCGCCGGCGTCGAGCGCTTCGCGGTGCCCGTTCACCAGTTCTTCGAGCCGTTCGATGTCGTCGGGGGTGGCCCGGGCCGCGGCCCACCGGGCGGCCTCGCGCTCCACTCCGCGCCGGGCGTACAGCAGGTCGAGCAGCTGACGCGCGTTCTGGATGTCCAGCGCCTGGTGCAGCCCTTTCGCCTGCCGCCGGGTGCGCTGGGTGACCTGGGCCACGCGGCGGCCCGCGTCCGTGACCACGCGGCCCTTGCGGCCCGAGGAGACGGTCAGTCCCAGTTCGTCCAGCCGGGCGAGCAGCCGGGACGTGCTGGCCTCGCTCAGCGCGATGCCGCTGTCGCCCAGGAGGCGCGTCGCGATGCGCGCGCCGACGGGGTCCGCCGACTCGGCGACGATGTCGAGCAGCAACAGCTCCTGATGGGACAGAGGGGAGGAGATCGGATAGGGGACGTCGCTCACTGGTCAGGGATCCGTTCGAACAGGCTCGGGAGCCGGGTGGGTGAAAGGTGCCGCGGGTTGGCAGAGCTCAGCGATGTCGGCGGGCGCGCCGGAGCAGCAGTACGGCGGCGAGGACCAGCGCGAGCAGCAGGAACGCGGCGGACGACAGCAGGCCCACGGCGGCCGGTTCCAGCCGGCCGTCCAGCGCGCCGGCGAGGAAGTAGCCTCCGGAGCCGCCGGCGACCGCGGCCGACCCGAAGTAGGAGAACGCCTCCGCCCGGCGGCGCAGGCCCATCCGTCCCTCGATCTCGGTCGCCATCAGGCCGTTGAGCGGCACCATGAACAGCCCTGCGGCGAACAACCCCGCGGCGTACCCGAGGGAGCCGCCCGCGAGCCCGGGCGGTACGGCCAGGGCGGCCGAGGCGAGCAGCATGGCCGTCGTGGTGAGCAGGGCACGCCGGCGGCCCAGCGGCCAGGCGCTGACGACGATCCCGCCGAGGCAGGCTCCGGCGGGCAGGGCCGCGGTGAACCAGCCGGAGGCGCCGGAGTCGAGGCCGTACTGCCCCATGCGCTGCGGCACGTTGGCCATGAGCAGCCCGTACGCCAGGCCGATCCACAGCACCAGGGCGGACACGAGTTGCGTGTCGCGCGGCGGCAGGAGCGTGTCCGGGCGCCGGGGCGCCGGAGGCAGCGGCGGCACGGCCCGCATGAGCCAGGCGCCCAGCAGCGACAGGGCCGCCATCCCGGCGAGCGCGGCGACGGTCCCGCCCGTCAGCACGAGCACGCTGACCAGGACCGGGCCGACCACCGAGCACAGCTCGACGAGGAGGGACTCGGCGAAGTGGGCGCGGCGGAGCTGGACGGCCGGAACCGTCACCACGAGCAGGGCCCGCATGCCGCCCCACATCCCCGCCGTCGCCAGCCCGAGGACGACGGACAGGGCGTACAACGCCCAGATCGGCGCCCGCACCTCGGCGGCCACGACCAGGCCCAGCGTGACCAGCCCGGAAAGGGCCACCGTCACCCTCATCGCTCGGCGCAGTTCGAGCCGGTCGAGCAGCCGCCCGAAGAACGGGCCGGGCGGCCCCGAGCAGAGGCTGAGCACCCCGGCCAGCAGCGCGCCCTCCGCCAGCGAGCCGGTGACCCGCTCGCCCACGAGCATCAGCACCAGCCCCGCCATGGACGTGGGCAGCCGGGCCAGCAGGGAGCCGAGGATCCAGAGCCGCCACGGACGGTGGGCCACCAGCCCGAAGGGCCCCGGACGGGCCTCCGGCGACGACGGAGGATTGTCTGTTCGCATTGTTCATCGATTCAGCGAAGTCGATCGTGGATATTTGGCGTTCGACACCCGTACGCACGCGTTCATGGCTGTGCCACACTGTCCAGGGCGGGAGGGCCGTCGCGGGCGGGTGACGGGAACGGGAAGCGGATCCTTGACGCAGCGATACGAACTTGACGCGCAGGACCAGGCGATCGTCGGCCTGCTGCGGGAGGACGGCCGGGCTCCGCTGGCCCGGATCGGAGAGCAGGTCGGCCTGTCGGCCGACACGGTCCGCGCCCGCATGGCGCGGCTGGCCGGCGACGGCGTCCTGCGGGTGATCGGCCTGGTGGACCCGGCCGTCCTCGGCTATGACGTGCTCGGCACCGTCGGCCTGCGCTACCGCGGCCCCGTCGAACGGCTGCGTGTCGCGCTCAACGCCACTCCCCAGGTCACCTTCGCGGCCCAGACGATCGGCCCGTACGACGTCATGTGCGAGGTCGCCGCCCGCGACGACGCGGACCTCGCCGACGTCGTGCAGCGGATCGCCGGCACGATCGAGGGCGTGGGGGACCACGAGGTCTGGCGCCAGCTCGACGTGGCCAAGTGGGAGAGCCAGGGCAGGCCGCGCCGGTCCGGGCCGCCGGCGCCGAGGCGGCCGGAGCTCGACGACCTCGACGTGGCGCTGCTGCGCCTGCTCGTCGACAACCCGAGGGCCAGCTTCCGGGAGATGGAGGACGAGCTCGGCGTCCCCTACTGGGTGGTGCGCAAGCGGGCGCAGACGCTGTTCCGCGACGGCACGATCCAGGCGACCGCGATGGTCGACCGGGTGTCCACCGATCCCGTCATCATGATGGCCTCCGTCGGGATCACCCTGGACGGCTCCCCCGAGGCCGCCCTGGACGCCCTGGTCGCGCTGCCCGAGCTGGCGATCGTCACGCTGACGGCGGGCCGGTTCCACGTCGTGGCCGAGGCGGCCTGCGGCTCGGCGCGGGACCTGGCCGCGCTGACGCGCCGCGTCGTCGCCGTGGACGGCGTGCGCGACCTGACCGTGCTGCCCTACGCGCGCGTCCTGGTGCTGCCCCGCCCGTGGCGGTTCGAGACCGCCGCCGGCTGACGCGTCCGCCCACCGCGCCGTGCCTGTCACCGGGCCTGTCACCGTGCCTGTCACCGGGCCCGCGCAGGGGACGCGGCGGGGGTGAGCGCGAGGACGCCCGCGAGCATCGCGGCGGAGACACAGGCGCCGGCCAGGAACACGCCGCGGGGCCCGGAGACGTCGAGCAGCGCTCCGAAGACCACCGGCAGGACCAGCATGCCCACTCCGTTGAGATAGTTCGTCGCCGCTAGTCGCAGACCGGTGCCTCCCGCCGAACTGCCCCCGGTCGCCAGCAGGTTGGTGGCCCCGATGCCGGTCGCCCCGGCCAGCCCGTGCAGCACGGCGCCCGCCGCGACCCCGGCGAAGCCGTTCCCGGCCAGCCCCACCGCGGCCAGCCCGGCCACCGCGCACACGCCGGACACCGTCACCGCGCCGCGCAGCCCGATGCGGGCGACCAACCGCCCGAAGAAGGGCCCGGCGGTGACCGAGGTCAGGTCGCGGCACAGCAGCAGCGTCAGCACCAGCCCCGGCAGCCGCTCGGCGGGCACGTCGAGCGCGATCGGATAGAAGGAGTTGCCGAGCAGGACCACGGTGTTCAGGTTGAGGTTGATCAGCGACGACGCCTGCAGGGCGGGCTCGCGGCGCAGCATGCGCAGCGACGCCGCGTAGCCGCCGCGCGCGCCGGCCGTGCCGGTCAGCGCGGCGGGGTCGTCCCGGTCGGCCCGGCCCCGCACCCGCCGAGCGAGCAGCGCGAAGGCCAGGGCCGACAGGACGACCAGCCAGAGCCCGGGCCCGGCGGCGCCCCCGGTGCCGAGGCGCGCCAGCAGGACGACCGACAGCGTCGCCGCCACCGCGGCCGACAGACGCTGCGCCGCGCCGTTGAGGCCCTGGGTCCGGTAGCGGTCGCCGGACCGGGCGACCACCGCCAGCGTGGTGGTCACGACGGAGCCCCTGGCCAGGCCGTACCCGAGCAGGGGCAGCACCCAGATCCACGCCGAGGAGAACGACGTGGCGGCGGCGAGCCCGGCCGCGCACGCCGCGAGGACGAGGCCGCCGGCGAACAGCACGCCGCCACGCCCGTGCCGGTCGGCGCGCAGGGCCGCCGGCGGGGACATGACCACGCCGGCGCCCTGGGCGAGCGCGAGCAGCGCGCCGATCAGCAGCCCGGACCCGGCGCCGCTCGCCTCCAGGCCGATCGGCAGCAGGATCTGCACCAGCCCCTCGGTGAGGAACAGCGCGCCGACCATCGTGACCGCGAGCGCGGTCCCGCTCGCCCCCACCGGCGCACCCGGGTCGCGGCGGGGGCGGGAGAGCATTCCCACGGACGGCTAGAGCTTCTCGCCGAAGTCCGTGGTGGTCGGCAGTTGCCACTCGAAGCCGCGGGCGGTGGTCACGTACTCGGGCCAGGGCAGCTCGACGGGCGGCGCGAAGTCGCGCGGCAGCAGCGGGTCGCGCAGCGCCTCGGGCGCGGCCTCGCGGTTGCGCCGGAACTCCTCCGTGGCGGCGCCCAGCAGTCCGCTGTCGTCGATGAGCCGCAGCGCGGTCGCGGCGATGACCTCCCCGGCGTAGCCCCACACCGGGTCGATCGCCGGGGCCAGGCCGTTCATGGCGTTGTTGGCCCAGTGGTTGAGGTCCTCCCCCACCACCCGCAGCAGCGGCTTGGCCGTGTAGAAGCGCACGGTGGGGGCGTGCCAGGTGTACTCGGTGCAGTCGTCGGCCCCGGTGCAGTCCTGCCACGGCGGGAGGGTGGCACGGGTGGCCGCGTCGTGGTCGCGCGGGTCGGTGACCTGGTGCAGCATCGGCCGGAAGGGGTCGTCGGAGGGCTCGTGCCCGAGGGTGCGCTCCAGTTCGCGGGCGAACTCGTACGCCTCGGGCGCGAACCGGCGCGGCCCCAGCTCCAGCAGGTTCTCGTACGTCGCCTGCGCCATGACGTGGTTCTTCAGGCCCGGCCGGGTGCGGGTCACCCAGCGCATCGAGACCTCGCAGTTGGCCAGCCCGGCGACGTGCCTGGCGTTGCGCCTGAGCACCTCCAGGATCTGCTCCTGAACGCCGATCAGCGGCGAGCGCCAGCTGAACTGGATCTGGGTGATCCGGGGCGGCAGGTTGTCGGCGGTCGCGTTGGCCGCGCCCAGGATCGCCTCGTTGAGCGACCACAGGCCGGTCCGGGGGAACATGTTCTCCTTGGCGTACTTCGTCGCCGTGATCATCAGCCCGAGCGCGTCCAGCGCCCCCGGGGAGCGGACGCTGTTGTGCGCGCCCATGCCCGACCCCTCCAGGGGGTCGCCGTCGATCCACGGCGGGGCGTCGTCCCGCTGCGCCTCGAAGCACTGGAAGGTGAAGACCGCCGACCAGTACAGGCAGTTGTGGATGTCCCACACCGCGGTGTTCTCGAACAGCGGGTGGTAGCTGATCACCGCGTCGAGCTCGTCGTAGTAGCCCTTGGCGGCGTGCACGGGCTTGGAACCGCACACCTTCTCGGCCGGCTCGCCGAACAGGTGGACGACTCCCCGTCCGCCGGTGCGCTCGATCGCCCGCTTGGTCGCGAGCGCCCCGGCGAGGGCGCCGACGCCCAGGGCCGAGTGCGCGTCGGTGAAGCCCGGCGCCCACGGGTGGAGGCCGGGGCGCGGCTGCCGGTACGGCACGGTGTCCTGGGAGTAACCCGGCGAGGCGTCGTACTCGGAGTACATCCCGATGGCGGGGCCGCCGTCGCCCCACCGGGCGTGGAAGGCGGTGGGCATGTCGCCCGACCCCACCTCCACCTCGAAGCCCTCCGCCTTCAGCAGGTCGACGTACGCCTGCGCCGACCGGTACTCCCGCCAGGCGGGCTCGGCGTACGACCAGATGAGGCGGTGGAACTCCGAGAGTTCCTTGCCGAGTTCCTCCACCGCGGCGACTCCGGCGCGCTGGCGCTCGGTCAGTCCCATGTCGTTCCTCGTTCCTTGTTCTGGGGTGTTGTTCTCGGGGGTGTGCAGGGGTCTGCGGGGGTTTCCGGGCATGCCGGAGGCGTGGGCGGCCGCCGGGCGGCGCCCTCGTCGCAGGACGGGCGCGGTCAGGCCGCGCCGGGGATGATGTGGCAGGAGCCGGGGTCCCACTCCAGGACGACCTCGTCGCCCACGGAGCACGGCAGCGGGGCGCCGGACTCGCACCTGACCACCAGCTCGGCGCCGTCGGCGCCCGCGACCAGGACCTTGCGCGAGTCGCCGGCGTAGATGTCGGCGCTCACCACGCCGGGCATGCGGGAGACGGACGCGGACGGCTCCGCCCCGGCGGGCCGGATGCGGATGGCCGACGGCCGCACCACGACGACCGCCTCCCGCTCCCCCGGCGGGTCGCCGGGGACGAGCACCCGCCCGTACGGCAGGGCCAGCACGGAGTCGGCGCCCTCCCGCCGGACCCGGCCGCGGAACAGGTTGGACTCGCCCAGGAAGCGGGCGGCGACCTCGCTCTCGGGCAGCCCGTACAGCTCCTCGGGCGTGCCGTGCTGGACCAGCCGGCCGCCGGCGAGCAACGCGATGCGGTCGCTCATCGTCAGCGCCTCCTCCTGGTCGTGGGTGACGTTGATGACGGTGAGCCCGAGCTCGCGGCTGAGCCTGCGGATCTCGATCTGCATGGCCTCGCGGAGCCTGCGGTCGAGGGCGCCGAGCGGCTCGTCCATCAGCAGCAGCGGCGGCCGGGCCACGATGGCCCTGGCCAGCGCCACCCGCTGCTGCTGCCCGCCGGACAGCTCCTTCGGGGAGCGCCGGCCGTACCCGCCGAGGTGCACCGCCTCCAGCGCCCGCTCGACCAGGGCCGCCCGGTCGCGGCGGCGCACCCCCCGCATCTCCAGCGGGAAGCCGACGTTGGCGGCGACCGACAGGTGCGGGAACAACGCGTAGTTCTGGAACACCATGCCGATCCCGCGCTGGTGCACCGGGACCTGGGAGATGTCGCGGCCGTTCACCACGATCCGGCCCTCGTCGGCGTCCACGAAGCCGGCGATGATCCGCAGGAGCGTGGTCTTGCCCGACCCGGAGGCGCCGAGCAGCGTGAGGAACTGACCGGGCTCGACGGTCAGCGACACGTCGTCGACGGCCCGCGTGTCGCCGTACACCTTCACGATGCCGGCCAGTTCGACCCTCGCCCCCGGCGAGCCCTCCTGGCCGGCGGGGCCGGCCTGGGTTGCCGTCTCGGTCACGTCCTTCTCCTTACCTTCTTCACCACGGCCGGCCCCACCAGGACCAGGGCGGCCATGAGCAGCGAGACGAGGGTGATCAGCGTCGCGACCGCCGAGATGGACGGCTCGACGCCGGAGCGCACCTGGCTCCACATGACGACGGGCAGGGTGCGGAACTGCGGCGTGTTCAGGAACAGGGCGACGACCACCTCGTCCCATGAGGAGACGAAGGCCAGCACGCCGCCGACCAGCGCGGCCGGGGCCACCAGGGGCAGTGTGATCCGCAGGAGCGTGACCGCCTCGGTCGCGCCGGACACGCGGGCCGCCTCCTCGACGCGGCGGTCCACGCCGGTGAGCGCGGCCAGGACGTTCACGAACACGAACGGCAGGCCGAGCACCGCGTGGGCGATGCCCAGGCTGAGCACGTTCCCCGACAGGCCGACCCGGATGTAGACCAGGTAGAAGCCGATGCCGGCGACGACGAGCGGCACCGTCATCGGCAGCACGGCCAGGCCGGTGACGAGGGCGGGCGGCAGGAAGCGGCTGCGCGCCGCGGCGAAGGCGAGCGAGGTGCCCGCCGCCATCGCCAGGACCGCGGCGAGCAGCCCCACCTGCGCGCTGTTGCCGAGCGCGGTGAGCCACTCGGGATCGGTGAGGACCTCCTGGAACCAGCGCAGGGAGAAGCCCTTGGGCGGGAAGGTCACCATCGAGCCGGAGGTCACCGAGGTCGCCGCGACGATCAGGGTGGGGGTGACGAACAGCAGCGCGATCAGGCAGGCGAACAGCCGCACGCCGAGGCCGGCCCTCATCGCCGCCTCCCCATGCCGACGCCGAGGATCCTGCCGAGGCCGACGAACCGGGCGGCGAGCCCGAGGACGGCCAGTACCGCGACGAACAGCAGGACCGCCATCGCCGCGCCGACGCCCGGTTTGAGGAACTGCTCGATCTGCTGCATGATCGCCTGCCCCACGTACACCTGGCGGGCGCCGCCGAGAAGCTGCGGCGTGATGTAGAAGCCCAGGGCGAGGACGAACACCAGGACGCCTCCGGCCACCGCGCCGGGCAGCGAGAGCGGCAGCGTGACCCGCGCGAACACGCGCCACGGCCGCGCCCCCATCACCTGCGCGGCCCGCTCGACGTCCGGGTCGATCGAGCGGAGCTGGGCGAACAACGCGAGCACGGCGTACGGCAGGAGGATGTGGACCATGCCGACGTAGACCGCGAAGGGTGTCCTGATCATGTGGATCGGGGCGGACGTGAGGCCGAGCCAGTCGCGCAGCGCGGTGTTCACGAGGCCGGTGTCGTTCAGCACGATCTGCCAGGCGTAGGTGCGCACCAGCAGGCTCGTCCAGAAGGCCAGCATCAGCGCGACCATCAGGAAGGTGCGCATGGCCGTCCCTGACCTGGCCATCGCATAGGCGTACGGGTATCCGATCAGCAGGCACAGAACGGTGACCACCAGCGCCATCTGCAGGGTGTCCACGACGGAGCGCTGGTAGAGCGGACTGGTGAAGATCGCGCTGTAGTTCGCCGGGGAGGGGTCGGTCAGGCTCTTGACCACCACCACGGCCATCGGGACGACGAACGCGGCGACGACGAAGACCAGGCCGGGCAGGCCGGCGCCGCTCCAGAAGTCGGGCCGGGGGAAACGCCGGGCGCGGGCAGGGCCTCCGCCGGGCCCGCCGCCGCGACCGGCCCGGACGGCCGAGCCGGCCTCGGGACCCGCCTGCGGGCCGGGAGACGACGCGCGGGAGGGGATCTGGGAAAGTGCGCTCACTGTGCTCCTCGTTTCGGGCCGCGCTTCGCCGCGCGTTCCACCGCGCGTTCCGCTTCCGCGTTCCGCGTGCGAGCACGTTCCGCTCTCGGGCACGGCCGGGCCGCCGTCACGGTGGTCAGCCCGCCAGCCAGGCGGTGGTCTTCTCGATCGCCTTCTCCATGTTGGCGTTCCACCAGGCGGAGTCCATGACGATCGGGGCGTCCTCGCCCTCCAGCTGGTGGGCGGTCGGGGCGTCCGCGGCGTACTTGCCGGAGGCCGTGGCCTTGGGGTTGGCCGGGCCGTACGGGATGTACTCGGTGATCTTCCCGTTGTTGGCAGCCTTGGCGATGTAGGAGATGAGCTTCATCGCGTTCGCCTTGTCCTTGGCGCCCTTCGGCACGAAGAGGTAGTCGCAGAGGTAGATCTGCTGGCCCCAGGTGTTGTCGATCGGCTGGCCCTCGTCCTTGGCCAGCTTGACGCGCCCGTTGTAGCAGTTGCCCATGACGGCCTCACCGGAGGAGACCAGGTTGATGCACTCCGCGGCGTCCTTGAAGACGATCAGGTCGTCCTTGATCGGCTCCAGGAGCTTCAGCGCGGCGTCGACGTCGAGCGGGTAGAGCTTGTCGCGGGGGGTGCCGTTCGCCATCAGCCCCGCCTCCAGGATGCCCTGGAAGCCGGCGGTGCCGTCGATGGCCCGCTTGCCGGGATACTTCGCGGTGTCGAAGAAGGCGGCGTAGTTCTTGGGCGGGTTGCTCGCGAACTTGTCGGTGTTGTAGGCGAGCACGATCGAGAAGACGAACAGCGGCACGCCCTGCTTGTAGGCCTTGAACGGCCCGTCCGCGTAGTCGTCGCAGGCGACGACCGTGCAGTCGATGTCCTCCAGGCGCGGGTTGCCCTCCAGCCCGAAGTCGACCCCGCCCTGGGCGATGTCCCAGGTCACGTTCTTGGCGTCGACCATCTGGTGGATCTTGGCGTACGTCACGGGGTTGTCCTGGACCACCCTGACGCCGCTCTCCTTGCCGTACGGGTCGAGCCACGCCTTGGCGATGGCCTCCTGGCCGGTCCCGCCGAAGCCCGCGTAGGTGACGGAACCGGAGTCGCCGGACGCGCCGGCGTCACCGCTCCCGCTCCCTCCGCCGCACGCGGCGGCGAGGGTGAGGGCCAGCGCCAGCGAAGTGACGGCCCACAAATTGCGTGAAACCTTCACGTTCTCACTTACCTTTCCTTTTTCCTTGGTGGTCGTCCGCCCGGCCGGGCGCCGGTTCGCCGGCCCCCTCCCGCGGCCCGGCCCGGTCCGGGCGGACGTGTCCGGTGCGCGGCGGCAACCGCTCACCGCTCCCCGGTGAAGCTCATGACGTGCTTGATCCGCGTGTAGTCGTCGAACCCGTAGGCCGACATGTCCTTGCCGTAGCCCGAGTGCTTGAAGCCCCCATGCGGCATCTCGGAGACCATGGTCATGTGGGTGTTGAGCCAGACCGCCCCGAAGTCGAGGCGGGCGGCGACGCGCAGCGCACGGGCGTTGTCCCGCGTCCACACACTGGAGGCGAGGCCGTACGCCGTGTCGTTGGCGAGGGCCACCGCCTCCTCCTCGGCGGTGAAGGGCTGCACGGTCACCACCGGCCCGAAGACCTCCTCACGCACCACCTCGTCGGCCTGCCGCACGCCGGCCACGACGGTGGGAGCGAAGAAGTAGCCCTCGCCGGCGGAGCGGGCCCCGCCGGTCGTCACGGTGGCGTGCGCCGGCAGCCGTTCCACGAACCCGGACACCCGCCGGAGCTGGGCCGCGTTGTTGAGCGGGCCGATCGCCGCCGCCGGGTCGCCCGGCGGCCCGACGCGGACGGCCGCCGCCGCGGCGGTCAGCCCCGCCAGGAACTCGTCGTGGACGCTCTTGTGCACCAGCACCCGGGTGGCCGCCGTGCAGTCCTGGCCCGTGTTCGCGTACCCGGCCTCGGCGACCGTGCGGACGGCGACGTCCAGCTCGGCGTCGGCGAAGACCAGCACCGGCGCCTTGCCGCCGAGCTCCAGGTGGAGACGCTTGAGCGACGCCGACGCCGCGACGGCCACCTCCGTCCCGGCCCTGACCGACCCGGTGATGGAGACCATCTGCGGGATCTCGTGGGACACCAGGGCGCGCCCGGTGTCGCGGTCGCCGCACACCACGTTCACGACGCCGGACGGCAGGATCCCGGCCGCGATCTCGGCGAGCAGCACCGTGGTGAGCGGCGTGGTGTCGCCGGGTTTCAGCACCACCGTGTTGCCCGCCGCGAGCGCGGGGGCGATCTTCCAGACCGCCATCATCAGCGGGTAGTTCCACGGCGTCACCTGGGCGCACACCCCGACGGGCTCGCGCCGGATCATCGAGGTGTGGTCGTCGAGGTACTCCCCCGCCGACCTGCCCTCCAGCAGGCGGGCGGCGCCGGCGAAGAACCGCAGCACGTCCACGCACTCGGCCACCTCGGCCGCCGACGCGGCCGCGGGCTTGCCGGTGTTCGCCGACTCGGCCTCGGCCAGCTCCCCCGCCCGGGCGGCGACGGCGTCGGCCAGCCGCAGCAGCAGGTCCTGCCGGACGCGCGGCGTGGTCCGCCGCCACCCGGCGAAGGCCCGCTCGGCCGCGTGGCAGGCGGCGTCCACGTCCACCGCGGCCGACACCGGCGCGGCCGCGATCACCTTCTCGGTGCTCGGGTCCACCACCTCGGCGGTGTGCCCGTCCGCGGCGTCCCGCCACCGCCCGTCGATCATGTTGCGTACGGTTCTCACGAGCCCACCTCCCAGATGATCACGGTCGGCCGTGCGGCCGTCAGCGCGGCGGCGGCCTGCTTGGCCGCGCCGGCGGCGTCCGTCACCCGGACGCCGTGGCAGCCCATCGCCTGGGCGAGCGCCGCGAAGTCGGGACGGGCCAGGTCCACGGCGTACGGCGCGATGTCGCGGTCGAGCATGTTCTGCCGGATCTCGCCGAAGCCGTGGTTGTCGAGGATCATCACCGGAAGCGGGAGCCCCAGCTCGGCGCCGGTCACCAGTTCCTGGGCGCTGAACATGAACGCGCCGTCGCCGAGCAGGGCCACCACCGGCCGCGCGGGTTCCGCGAGCCGCGCCCCGATCGCCGCCGGCAGGGCGTAGCCGAGGGTGGAGTATCCGACCGGCGCGAGGTAGCGGCGCGGCGCGGAGAACGGCCAGAACGGCGCGGTGCCCAGATAGGAGACCTGGGAGCTGTCGCCCACCACGACGACGTCGCCGGGCAGCTCGGCCCGCAGCGCGTCCTGCACCTCACGCCACCGGCCGCCCTGCTCCGCGGCCTGCTCCAGGCATCCGGCCCGGGTTCCGGCCGCCCGCCGTTCCCCCTCTGCGGCACGTTCCGTCCCGGCCGGCCCGGCGAGCCCGGCCGCCAGCGCGGTCAGCGCCTCCCGGGCGTCGGCGTGCACCGGCAGCGCGGCGCGGAGGTTCTTGTGCAGCTGGGCCGGGTCGAGGTCGATCCGGATGACGGCGCCGCGCGGTGCCAGGCGCTCCGGCAGTTCGGCGTCGCCGAGTTCGCTGCCCACGACGAGCAGGACGTCGGCGTCCTCCATCAGGCCGCGGGCGGCGGCGAAGCCGGGGAACGGGCCGACGGCCAGCGGATGGTCCTCGTCGAGCACCCCCTTGCCCGCGGTGGTGGTGACCACCGGCGCGCCGAGCGCCTCGGCGACCGCCCGCAGCGGCGCGGCGGCGCCCAGCGCGCCTCCCCCGGCGACGATCACCGGGGCCGCGGCCCGCGAGAGCAGGCCGAGGGCCTCCGTCACCGCCGCCCGGGACGGCGCCGGCGGGTGCGGCGCGCGCCAGGGGCCCGGAACCTCGCCGTCCCAGGGCGCCTCGAGCACGTCCAGCGGCACCTCGATGTGCACCGGACGCGGCCGCTCGGCCGCCCAGCGGGCGAAGGTCTCGTGGACGGCGTCGACGGCCTGCGCCGGGGTGCCGGGCCGGACGCTGCGCGCCACCGCCGCGTCGGCGGCGGCCCGCTGGTCCTTCATCTCGTGCAGCCACCCGTAGTCGGCGCGCTCCAGGCCGGTGGGCACTCCGGGTGAGAGCACCAGGAGCGGTACGGAGTCGGCGTAGGCGGTGCCCATCGCGGCCATGGCGTTCATCAGGCCGGGTCCGCTGGTGGTGACGACGAGCCCCGGGCGGCCGGTGACCCGGGCGTACCCGTCCGCCGCGTAGCCCGCGCCCTGCTCGTGCCGGGTCACCACGTGGCGGATCCCGCTCGCCGCCATGCCGCGGTAGAGCTCCAGGTTGTGCGTGCCGGGGATGCCGAAGGCGAGGTCCGCCCCGTTGGCGGCGAGCGCCTCGGCCATGGCGGTCCCGGTCGTGCGCCGCGCGCTCATGCGGCCGGCTCCACGAGGGTGCGGGGGGCTGAAGGGGAAGGGTTCACGAGCCATCGGCCTCTCCGGGTGGTGCGCGGCGGGCGACACGACCAGAACACTCCTCGCCGATTTCGGTTGTGCATCATCTCGGGTTTCCAAACGGTAAATTTAGCCATCTGAGGACCTTGATAAGTGTTCTTGAGTTGGTCAGCAGCATATGGCGCGTGAATGTGAGAAGTACCTACGTCGCGCCGCCGGGGTCGGCGAGGGTCTCCGGGGTCCAGTGCGCGAGGGCCCACTCCCGGTACTCGCCGACCTGCTGCGCCAGGTCGCGCGGCCGCCACCCCAGAAGCCGCGCCGCCCTCCCCACGTCGTAGATCCCGTCCTTGCCCGAGCGCAGTGCGGGGTCCATGTCGGCGACCGCCCGCTCCGGGTCGGCGACCATCTCGACGCCGAACAGCTCGGCCAGCCGCGGCACCGGGACAGCGGCCCCGCCGGCCAGGTTGAACGCCACGCTGCCGACGTCCGGCCGGGTGCACAGCAGCCCGAGCGCGGCGGCGACGTCGACCGCGCTGATCCAGTCGCCGGCCGCCCGGAGCGTCCGCGGCGTCACCGCCAGCGGTGTCCCGGCGACGAGGGCCCGCGCCAGGTGGTACGGCAGGGACATCAGGGTCCGCGCGGAGGTGGGCCGCTCCATCGGGCCGAACACCTTGGTGAACCGCACGATCGGCACGCTCATGCCGTAGAGGGCGGCGAACCGCCTGGCCACCAGTTCGGCGGCCACCTTGCTGACGCCGTACATGTCGTCGGGCTCCAGGGGCGTGTCCTCGTCCTGCGGTTCCGTACGCCCGGGGTCGCCGGCGCCGTACACGGCCGCGCTGCTGACGTGGACGACCCGGCCGACCGAGCCGGCGCGGCGGGCGGCGTCCAGGACGGCGGCGGTGCCCATGACGTTGACGTCGAGGAACCGCCCGGGGTCCTCCCTCTCCCACTCGGGCACCAGGGTCACGGTGGCGCCGTGCACCACGGTCTCGGGCCGGTGCCGGGCGAACAGCGTCGCGAGGCGGTCGCGGTCGCGCACGTCGCAGCGCTCGACGTCCACCCGGCCGGCGACGTCCGCCAGATGGCCCGACCAGGCCGTATCCGGTTCGCCCACGTCGAGGGCCAGCACCCGCGCCTCCTCGTGCTCCTGGAGGAAGCGCCGGATGAACACGCTCATCACGAAGCCGCAGGCTCCGGTCACCAGCACACGCATCGCCGGCCCCCTCAGGACGCGTTCGCCGGGACGGCGGGATGCGTCTCGTGCCAGTGCCGGGCGACGTCGACGCGGCGGGCGACCCACACGTCGCCCGCCCCGGCGGCGTGGTCGAGGAAACGCATCAGGTCGGCGGCCCGGCCGGGGCGGCCGGCGATGCGCGTGTGCAGCCCGACGCTCATCATCTTCGGCCGGTCGTCCCCCTCCTCGCGCAGCAGGTCGAGCGCCCGGCGCAGATAGGCGGAGAAGCTCTCCGACTGGAAGCCGTAGGTGTTGAGGTAGCGGCCGTCGTTGTTGTCCAGGGTGTACGGGACGACCAGGTGCGCCCGGCCGGCGACGTGCTCCCAGTAGGGCAGGTCGTCGGCGAAGGAGTCCGAGTCGTACAGGAACCCGCCCTCCTCCGCCACCAGGCGGCGGGTGTTCGGGCTCATCCGGCCGGTGTACCAGCCTTCGGGCCGGCTGCCGGTGACCCTGGTGTGCAGGTCGATCGCGCGGCGGATGTGCTCCCGCTCCTGCTCGGCCGGCATCTCCGCGTAGTCGATCCAGCGCAGGCCGTGGCAGGCGATCTCCCACTCCGCCTCCCGCATCGCGGCGACCGCCTCGGGGTTACGCTCCAGGGCCTCGGCGATGCCGAAGACCGTGACCGGCAGCCCCCGCTCGGTGAACAGCCGGTGCAGCCGCCAGAACCCGGCGCGGCTGCCGTACTCGTACTGCGACTCGACGTTGAGGTTGCGGACGTTGGGGAACTCCCGGGTCGGCTCCTCGGTCAGGAACGCCTCCGAGCACCGGTCCCCGTGCAGGACCGAACGCTCGCCGCCCTCCTCGTAGTTGACGACGAACTGCAGGGCGACCTTCGCGCCCCCCGGCCAGCCGGCGTGCGGCGGGCGCCTGCCGTATCCCTTGAGGTCTCGTGGGTACATGGGGTTCTCACCTCTCGACGGGGGCGGTCCGGGGAGCCGGGGGTGGTTCGGGTGGGTCAGCAATCGGGGACGGAGGCGGCGGGCCGGACCGGCAGGAGGGGGACCACGCCGGTGTCCGCGCCCGAGTCGGCGACCAGTGGGGCGACCAGCCGTCCGCTCTGGTAGACGGCCCGCACGTCCCACAGCCGGGAGACGTCACGGGTGGCGTCGCCGCCGACCACGAGCAGGTCGGCGAGGCGGCCGGGCGCGAGGGTGCCGACCTGGTCGGCGATGCCGCAGGCCTCGGCGGCGACCGCGGTCGCCGAGCGGATGGCCGCGAGCGGGGTCAGGCCGGCCGCCACGGCGAGTTCGATGCCGTGCTGGAGCCCGCCGAAGGCGACGTCGTACGGACCGGCGTCGCTGCTGATCGCGATGCGCGGGCCCAGGCCGTCGGCCAGCATCGACGACAGGATGCCGAGCTTCATGTCGAAGTAGGCCTCGATGGCGGAGACCCGGCCCTTCTCCGTGTCGCCGAGCGGGCCGCGCTCGGCCCGCCGGCGCAGGTCGACCAGCGTCTCCCAGCCGCCGGTCTGGGCGGTGAAGCTGATGAAGGTGCCCGCGTCGTGCACCGTCTGGGCGACCGCCGGGTCGTAGACCATGCGACCGCTGGAGGCGACGCCGCCGCCGAACTCCATCATCTCGCCCGGGACGAGGAACTCCCCGTGCTCGATGCAGTCGAGGCCGGCCTCGACCGCGTTGAGCATCGAGGACGTGGCCCGGCAGTGCGCGGTGGTCAACCGGCCGAGGCCGTGCGCCGTGTCGACGGCGACGCGCATCTCGGCGGCGGTGTAGGAGGAGTAGTAGGGGATGTTCCCGGCCGTCGCCCCGCCGGAGGCCATGATCTTGATGTGGTCGGCGCCCTCGGCCACCAGGCGGCGCACGGCCGCGCGGATCTGGTCGGCGCCGTCCGCGACTCCGTTGCACCAGTAGAAGTGCCCGTACGAATGGGTGATGGGGCGGCCGGCCAGCAGCATCCGGGGTCCTCTGACATAGCCCCGCTCGACGGCCTCCCGCACCTCGAACACGATGCGGTTGCGCCCGCCGTTGTCCCGGATCGTGGTGACGCCGGAGGCGAGATGCCGCTGCAGGTTGCTGACGGCGATGAGCGCCATCATCTCGTCCGAGTCGAGAACCTGCTGCTCGTACGGGGTGCCGTCGCCGGTCAGCGTGATGTGGCAGTGCGCGTCGACGAGGCCGGGGACGACGGTGGCGTCCCCGTAGTCGATCACCCGGGCGCCCGGCCGGGCGAGGTCGTCGGCGGCGTCCGCCGCGGTGCGCACCCGTACGACGCGGTCGCCCCGCATCTCGACCACCGCGTCGTGCAGGACGTCGTCGCCGAGAGCGGGATACACCCGCGCCG
This sequence comes from Microbispora cellulosiformans, assembly GCF_008728085.1. Taxonomy (NCBI): domain Bacteria; kingdom Bacillati; phylum Actinomycetota; class Actinomycetes; order Streptosporangiales; family Streptosporangiaceae; genus Microbispora; species Microbispora cellulosiformans. The sequence continues at coordinate 225,018 of NZ_VYTZ01000005.1, forward strand.
CCCGAAGAAAGCGCTGGCCCGAGCTGTGGTCCACCGGTGTCCCTCCTGCCGGACGGCTCATGTTCCTCAAATGTGACAGAGGTCTTCCAGAGTTGTCTAGGGGTCGGCAGGTGTTCACATCGATTTCACACAAGGCCCTCCAGCACCATCGGCAACCGCCGACGGGCGGCCTTGACTGCGCGACAACCCCGGCGCAGCTCAGCACGCATGCCGAAGTGGCCGAGGAGTGGCGTTATCAAACCTTGATGTCGCGAAATCTGGACATCCAGCAGAGTCGAGGGCATATTGTCACCCCCTAAGCTCGATCAAAGTTGACGAACATTTACACGATCTGACAGATGTTCGAAGATGCCGGGGATCCGGGAGAGAGGAAGCACGATGCCTGGAACCGTCCTGGTGACCGGAGCCGCGTCGGGAATCGGCGCGGCGACCGCGCGACGCCTGCACGAACGCGGCTGGCGGGTGTGGGCGGCCGATCTCGACGAAAGCGGCTTGGAGCGACTGGACTCCGAGATCGTCAGCCGGGCGATCGACGTGGCCGACGAGGCCGCCGTCGAGTCGCTGCTCCACGAGCTCGGGGAGGCCGAGGGGCGCCTCGACGGAGTCGCGGCCTGCGCGGGGATCGGCTACACCGCTCCGGCCCCCGAGACGTCCCCGCAGGCGTTCGACGAGGTGCTGAACGTCAACCTGCGTGCCGTCTTCGTGCTGGCCCGGGCGGCCCTGCCGCTGCTCGCGCGGTCGTCCGCCCCCTCCTTCGCGGCGATCGCGTCCGAACTCGGGACGGTCGGCGCTCCCGGGCTCAGTGCGTACAGCTCGTCGAAGGCGGCGGTGATCAACCTCATGCGCGTCCTCGCACTGGAGAACGCCGAGCAGGGAATCCGCTTCAACGCCGTGGCGCCGGGCGGCACGAGGACACCCATGCTGGAGCGGGAGCAGGCGCGCCTCGGCAAGACGCTCGCGGACTCGGCGGCGAACATTCCGCTCGGCCGGCTGGCGGAGCCCGCCGAGATCGCGTCGGTCGTCGAGTTCGTGCTCTCGGCCGACTCCTCGTTCATGACGGGCAGCGTGCTGGTCGCCGACGGCGGCTACACGGCCAGGTGAACCGGCGTGGCCTGTTTCGAAGGTCTCCGGTTCAGGTGTCGCGGGTCCGGAGGTAGGCGTCCAGGTCGGCGGCGCCCCTGAGCATGGCGCGGCCCCGGGCGGACAGGCGGGCCTGCCAGTCACCCAGGGCCGACTCCAGCGGAGCGACCCCTCCGGCGGAGCGGACCTGGGCGATCAGCGGGGCGATCTGCTCCAGCAGGTAGCCGCCCCGCCTGAGCTGGTGGACCAGCCGGACGTCCCGTACGTCGGCGGCGCCGTAGACCCGGTAACCCGTCCGCGGGTCGCGCCGCGGCCGGACCAGCCCCGCGTTCTCCCATTTGCGCAGGGTGGCCGGGCGGAGGCCGAGTCTTCTCGCCAGCGGGCCGATGAAGGTGTCGCCGTTGAGGGTGTCGCCGCGTTCCTGCGGCACGGGCGCCAGGTCGTGGAGGGCGGCCTCGACGGCCTCCAGAGTGCGGCGGTCGTCCAGGAGCCGGGCGTGGCTCTCGTCGACGATCCGCAGCGCGTCCTCGGTGGCGCCCCGGTTGACCGCCTGCATGATCGACGTGGCCGTCTGGTGACCGTGCCCGGGCACGAGGGAGAGGAACGCGCGCAGCGCCCGCGCGTGCAGCGGCGTGTAGACGCGGTAGCCGGAAGGGGTGCGCCCGGCGGCGGGCAGGATCCCGGCGTCCTCGTAGTTCCTGACCGCCTGGGTGGACAGGCCGTGCTCCCGCGCCAGGTCCACCGGCCTCATGGATACATCTCCGATTGAAGGTCCGTCGCTGATCAGCAGAGCCGAGCGGGGAAAAGTTTACATCGAGGGTTCAACGATACCGTCGAAGGCATGGATATCAAGGACACGGCCCGGCCGCTCGACGGCGCGGGAGTCTCGGCGTTCCTCCGGTCGCTGCCGGCGCGGCCCCTGCTGCTCGGCCTGGGTGAGGCGAGGCACTTCGTGGGCGAGCTGGGCGAGGTGCGCAACGAGGTCTTCCGGCATCTGGTCGAGCACGAGGGCTACCGGTCGTTCGCGATCGAGAGCGACTGTCTCATGGGCCTGGTGGTGGACGACCACGTCAGGACGGGCGCGGGCGACCTCGACGACGTCATGGAACGCGGCTTCAGCCACAACTTCGGCGCGTCGGCCGCCAACCGGGAACTCGTGCGCTGGATGCGCGCGTACAACGAGGAACACGACGAGAAGCTCCGGTTCTTCGGATTCGACGGCCCGCTGGAGTATTGGGCGGCGAGCCCGCGCGAGGCGCTCACCGCCCTGCACGCCCTCCTCGACGGCCCGCTCCCCTGCGCTCCCGAGGAGCTGGACGAACTGCTCGGCCCGGACGACCGGTGGTCGGACGAGGCCACGGCCAGGGATCCGGCCCGGTCGATCGGGCGGTCCGCCGACGCCCGGCGGCTGCGGCTGATCGCCGACGACCTGGTGGCGCTGCTCGAGACGCAGGTCCCGCGGCTGAGCGCGGACGACGGGGAGCGGGCGGCACTGTACGCCCGCACCGCCGTCGGCCTGCTCCGCTACCACCACTGGATGGCCGACGCGTCCGAGGCGCGGTGGACCCGCCTGTCGGCGCAGCGAGACGCGATGATGGCCGCCAACCTGCGGGCCGTCGCCGGCCACGGCCCGGCCCTGGTCTTCGGCCACAACCTCCACCTGCAGCGGAACAGGAGCGTCATGCCGCTCGGCGACCAGACGCTGGAGTGGTGGAGCGCGGGGGCCATCGCCGGAGCGCACCTGGGCGACCGGTACGCCTTCCTCGCCTCGGCCCTCGGCACGACCGGCGACGACGCCCCTCCCCCGGACACCGTCGAGGGCATCCTGTCCACGCTCCCGTGGGACCGCTCTCTCGTCGACGCCCGCCGCCTGGCCGAGGCCGTCACCGAACCCGCACCGCGCGTCTCCCGGGATTTCCGCTACTTCCCGCTCGACCCGGCCCGGCTCGACACGATCGACGGCGTCGTCTTCCTCAGGCAGGCGGTCGAGCTGGGCTGACGCGCTCGGGGACCTTGCTCGCCTACGTGGCGCAGAACTCGTTGCCCTCTGGGTCGAGCATGATCCACCAGTGACCGGCGGGGCCTCTGTCCACCTCGCGGACGCGGGTGGCTCCGAGGCCTTCCAGCCGCGCCACCAGGGCGTCGAGACCGCCGGGCTCGCCGTGCACGTCGATGTGCAGGCGGTTCTTGCCGCCCTTGCCCTCGGGCACGTCCTGGAAGAGCAGCCGCCGCCCGAGCCCGACGCCGCTGGTGGCGTCGAAGGGGTCGTCGGGGTGGCGGATCGCGGCGTAGCCGCGGAAGATCCTGCGGCCGCCGTGCTCGGCGGCCGCCTCCGCCGGGAGGTGACCGGCGGCCAGCAACTGCCCGACGAGCGCGCTGGGATCCTCCACCTCGTAGCCCAGCGCCGCGGCCCAGAAGTCCGCCAGCACGGGCGCGTTCACGCTGTCGACGACCAGCTTCCAGCTCAATACCATGTAACTGGTTATAGTAGTTACACGAGTTCGGGCGCAACCCGCGGCATCACGACGACGGGCCGCGGACCTGTCGCAGCGATCAGTGACCTCGTTCCCGGCCGAGGAAGCACGACAGGAGTCGCCTGAACTCGTGCGGGTGCTCGAGCGCCGGCACGTGCCCGCATCGGCCGAGCACGTGCAGACGGACATCGGCCAGGTGTTCGAGCAGGGGCAGGGCCGCCGTCCCGAGCGGGGTCAGCCGGTCCTCGGCGCCGTGGACGAGCAGCACGGGCGCGCGGACCCCTGCCAGCGTTCGCGCCGAGAGGGTGAGGTCGTCGGCCCAACGTGCCCTGGGCGGAGGGAACAGCGACGCGTATGCGGCCGCCCCCGCTTCCATCGCGGCCGCACGGGCAGCGACGGCCGACTCGGTCACGAGCGTCTGGTCGAAGACGAGGCGACTCAACATGTCCCGCGCCCCGGGCGGGCCGGCGGGGGCGGCCCAGACCGCGTCGAGGTCGGCGGACAGCGGCGCCCCGGGGGCGCCCATCGTCGAGACCGCCACGACATGGGTGACCTGCTGGGGACGCGCGGCCGCCAACGCCAGCGCCACGGCACCACCCATGGAGTGACCCACCACGGCGTAGTGCTCGGCACCGAGAGCATCCATCAGGCCCGCGGCCTGCTCCGTCCACAGCCGGAGCCCACCCCTGGAGCCCGGCGGGATCGGCGTACGGCCGAACCCCGCCTGGTCGGGAGCCACCAGGTGCCAGGACGTGCCCAGCGCCTCTGCCGTCGTCGCCCAGGCTCCGGATCCGGTCGTACCGGGTCCGGAGCCGTGCAGCATCAGCACCGCGGGCCCCGTGCCACTCTCCAGGACGTGGACGGGGGAGCCGTCGACGGTGACGGTCCGAAGAGTCGTCACCGGAACAGCCCAGGCGTGCTCATGCCGATGCGGAGTTGACGGACTTGGAGAAGACCTCCATCATCACCCTGCCGAACTGCGGCATGTCGGGCCATCCGCGGCAGGAGACGAGGTTTCCGTCCACGACGTCGGGAGCGTCGATGACCGTCGCGCCCGCGTTCTCCATGTCACCGGTGATGGGGGGGAAGCAGGCCGTCTTGCGGCCCTTCAGCAGCCCGTACACCGCCGGCACCTGTGCGCCGTGGCACACCAGCGCGATCGGGAGGTTGCGCGCGAAGAAGTGCTCGGTGATGCGCCTGACGTCGGCGTCGGTCCGGATCCACTCGGGGGCGCGTCCCCCGGGGATGATGAGGGCGTCGTATCGCTCGACGTCGACCTCGGCCCAGGTCACGTCGACGGGCAGCTTCCGGCCGTTCTTCTCCACGTAGGCGTCGGAGTTCGGGTCGAACTCGTGGATGACGAGCTGAATGTCACGCATCGTCCGTGACGAGACGTCGACGTCCCAGCCGCCCTCCTGCACGCGATAGTAGGGATACATGGTGTCGAGCTCCTCGGCGGCGTCGCCGGAAAGGAGCAGCGCTCTGGGCACCTGCTTCTCCTCGCATCTGGGGCAGGGTGAGGTGGATCGATCCGATCCGATCCAATCCGATCCGATTGGGCTAGCATTCCTTGGCCCAGCCCGCCCGTCAAGCTTTTCCGCCATTCCGTCCGCGTCCTTGATCTCGTCGCCGGCATTCGCCGCAGACCGGCCACCTGCTTGGAGGATGCGCGTTCGGCGGATCGGCGTCTGCGAGACCCCCGGCTCTCGCGCCAGGACGTCGATCGTGACGCGCGAGCCAGGCTCGGTAGCACTGCGGGGAAGTCCTCCAGTGATCGCCGGAAGCCGGTTTTGAGGACTTCCAGCATGTGAGGCGGGCGACGGCCCGCTCCACCGCGGCCCGGATGCGGCGCATGGAGCCAGGGCATGGGTCGCCGACCTCCGCCAGGCGCCCGGACAGCGTGGCGACCTGAACGTTCTGCCCGCAGTACCCCTTCTTGTCGGAGTACACGCCTTCGATCGAGATCTTGCCGTAACGCGAACAAAACCATCACCAACGCCGTATACAGCGGCAGCACCCGGGGCCGACCCCGTCGAAGCCTCCCACTCGACCATCCGCGCCAACTGCTCGTACGGCCAGTCAACTTGCTCTTGATCAAGACCGGTCATGCGCTCGCTGCGCGGCGGCCGGCCATCGGTCGTCTTGATCCGAATGATCAATCATTCAGGCCGCCGCTTCCGGCCCCGACACACCCGACAGCCCCAACAACCTCCGACTCACCGACCGTCACATCAACAGACGCGACAGCCGGGTTTCGGGAAGTCCTCCAGCTGTCCGAGCAGCGTGTCGTCCACCTCGTCGGCAAGCCGGCCGCGAGATCTTCCCGGCGGCGTTCCGCCCGTCATGGCCCCACGGCCCCGCGCGATCGTCGCTTCGTCGTCCATCGTGACGTGAGGTCCCTGCTAGCGTCTTCGCGAACCTGTTGACATCGGTCGCAACGCTGCTGCAGCTGAACGACCACTCGGATCGTATAGGAAAGGTGACGGATGCTAGCCATCCTGCACCATCGCGGAACCGCCTGCCAGCGCCCTACTTCGACCGCCTAAAGCTCCCCTACGGCGCGGCGTACTCGTGAGGCCGGTCTGCGGGGCGGCACCCGCGACAGCCCGGATAGTGGTGCGCTACAGCGTCAGCGCGGCGGGAGCGGCGATCCACCGCCCCCGCCGCGTGAACGGGTCAGCGGTTGAGGTTCTGCATCCACTCCCGCAGCGCGCGCGCCTGCCGCGCGAGCTCGGAACGCGCCGCAGCGTCGCCGGAGGCCTTGTCGTTAGCCAGGTCGACGATCGAGTTCAGCGCCGGGATGGCGGTGGTGTACTTGGTTGCCAGGTAGCTGTCCCGCGCGATGTCCAGGGCGGCATCGGCGGCGTCCGCGGCGTCCGCGGTCAGCAGCCCGGCCGCTCGGTCGGCCTCGATCAGCAGGCTGGTCTCGCGGAAGGACGAACAGTTGGCGCCCGTGCGGTCGGCGGTCGTCTCGATCCCGCCGAGGATGATCCGCATGAACGAGTCGTCGTAGTACTGCGTCCGGAAGTGGCCGAGGATGTTCGAGAACGCCTTGCCACCGCCCCAGTTCTGGCACCACGCGATCGGGTGGTCTCCGTTCATCAGCCGCAGCGGGTTGGTGGCCGCGTTGCCGCTGTTGAGGCTGCGCTGGTAGCTGTCCTCGTTGAGGCTCAGCAGCGTGTGCACGTCGGCCCGCATGTTGCGGTCGAAGTTGTAGAGCTCGTCGACCGTCATCCACCGGTCAGGGAGATGCGCGGTCGCCGGGTGCGTGTTGTCCTCGGTCACCACCTCGGTGTGGATGCAGCTGCCGCACTGGCCGAACCCGTTCTGGCCGTTCGGATGGTTGGTGAAGAACCCACCGACGAGGTTGCCGTACCACGGCCAAGTGCGGATCTCGAACGAGTCGGCGGCGCCGTGGATGCCGACATAGCCGCCGCCCTGGTTCATGTAGGCCTCGAAGGTCGGCTGCTCGGTGGTCGGATCGAGCGGGCCCGGGTGCCCGACGTTGGACTCGAAGACGATCGTGTCGTACTGCTTGAGCGTGTCGAGGCTCAGGAACGGGCTCGTGGGCAGCGTGACGGTCGGGAGTTGCGGGTCGTAGACGTCGACGTTGAAGTTGTGCGCGATGCCGAGCTTCTGGATCGCGGCCACGGTGTGCGGGATGTGGTCGTGCCGGAAGCCCGTCGTCCTGGAGAAGACCAGGACGTTGTAGTCGGCGTCCGGGTTGTGCGGGAGCGGGGCGAGCACCGGGTCCGGGATGAACTTCGGGCCCTCCGCGGGCTCAGACTCGAGGCCCGTCGCGGGCTCCGGCGCGAGCCGGCCTTTGAGCTGGTCGATCAGGTAACGCGCGTCCCCCACGAGTGTGCTGCGGGCCGAGCCGGGCGCGATCCCGTCGCCGGCGATCGACACGAACTCGTTCAGGACCTGGCTCGCGCGCTTGGCCGAACCGGCGTCGGCGAGCCCCTTCGCCTCGTCGAGCTTGGCTTGGAGCGCCGCGCCGACCTCCGCCGGGACGCTGCCGGCGGTCACGAACCGGGTGATCAGCGTGCCGACGTCCGCGAACGATGTCGTCACGATGAACGTCTGCGTGTACTTCGCGCTGTTGGAAGCAGCGTCAGAGAGATGCACCGCGAGCATGTGCACGCCGAGCGACAGGTCGGAGGTCTGCACCGGCAACGGCGGGACCAGCTTGCCGTCGAGGTACATGTTCAGCACAGCCACTCCGCCCGAGCCGGGGGCGGGGTCCGTGCGCGTCGGGATAAGTGTGGCGACGTGACCGACGTGACCGTCGGTGATCGCCGGGTACGACGCAGCCGGCGCGCGCGTGTCGATCCGGACCGAGATCGAGCGGAACGCCGCGACGTTTCCGGACGTGTCGACCGCGCGGTACCGGACGCTGGTGTTGCCCTCCTGCGTGATCACCGCCGACGCCGTGGCCGACGCCGGCGCCCCCTCGACGGGCACGTCGATGTAGGCTGCGCCGCCGTTGAGCGAGTACTGGAACTTGGCGATGCCGACGTCGTCGGTCGCCGACATGTTCAGCGTCACCGAGCCGCGGTACCAGTTGTTCTGGCCGGTCGGCGCAGAGGGCGACAGCGTCGCCACGTTGATCGTCGGCGGTGTCGTTTCCTCTGCCCACGACGGTGCCGCGGGGATGAGTGCGGCCGCCGTCACGCAGGCGGCCACTAGCGATGCGCGAAATCTTCTTCGCATGAGTGTCTTCTCTCTTGCCGCTATGCGGACGGGTTCGCTAGGCGCCGACGCCCGTGCCGACGAACTCGGGTTCGTCGGCACGGGCGGGTTCGCTAGGTGCCGATGCCCGCGCCGACGAACTCGGCCCAGTTGAGGTTGAACAGGTTGCCGCCCGTGGCGCCACCCGTGACCGAGCGGAACACCAGGAACAGCTCATGCGTCCCGGACATCGAGACTGGGAACGTCTGGCTTGTCCAGGTTCCCGTCCCGCCGGTGGACACGAGGTTGGCCGTCGTCAGGATCGGCCCGGTGATCGAGTCCTGATGGACCTCGATTGCCGCCAGCGGCGACCCGGGCGTGCGGCCGGTCGCCGCGTCCGCCACGCGGAACGTGATCGAATCGATGTTGGTCAGGTTGAATGGGCCGTTGAGCTGGAGCCAGTCGCCCGAGCCCAGGCTGCCGCGGTGCACACCGCCGCCGCCGTCGGTGTTGTTCGCCGTGTTGGTGCCGGACTGATTGACGACGAACTCCACCTCCTGGTGCTTCTGGCGGATCTGGTGCTGGCCGGTCGTGGTCAGCTGTGGGACGCCGCCCGGACCGCCGTGGTCGGTGTAGCGCGCCTGGACCACGCCGGAGACGTTGCCGCCGTGTGAGACGTCGTCGGCCTCCGTGTGAAGCACGCCCGAGCAGCCGTTGACGGACTCCTCGGCGTGGCCGTGCGCGTCGTGGCCGAGCACGAACGTCACCTGCACCTCGGAGCAATTCACCGTCCCGTCCTCGGGGTCGGTGACCGTGACCGAGAACGGGATGTCGTCGCCGAACGCGAACGTCCCGCCCTCCACCGGCGTATTGACGACCACCGTCGGGCTCGTGTTGCCCACGGTGATCACGGTGCTGGTCGAGGTCTGCTTGCCGGACGAGTCGAGCACGGTCAGCACGGCCGTGTAGCGGCCGGACTGCGTGTAGGTGTGTGCCGGGTTCGGGTCGGTCTCGATCGCCGAGCCGTCGCCGAAGTTCCACTCGTAGCGGATCGAGTCGCCGGGATCCTCATCCAGCGAGCCGGCGCTGGAGAAGTTCACGGTCAGCGGCGTTGAGCCGTCGGTGCGGTCCGTGGTGAGCACGGCCTTCGGCGCGCGCTTGCCCTTGACGTACTCCCACTTGTACATGCCCGCGTCGGGGCTGATGACGTTGAACCCGTTGCCGTAGGTCAGCATGTAGAACGCGCCGTCAGAACCGAACTGCAAGTCCATCGGGTTGTCGCACTCGAACCGGAACCTGCCTGCTCCGGCGTTCGCACGGCTGCCGCAATCCAGGAAGTTGTTGATCTTCTGGACGTGGTTGTTCTGCTTGTCGAGCTTGACCTCGCGCAGCGTGTCCTGCGTCCACTCGCTGATGATCACCGAGTCGTCGTAGTAGGGCGGGAACTTGTTAGGGTTCGGGTTCTCCGGGTCGTAGTGGTACTTCGTGACCCCGTGCGGACCGACGCCGCCGGTGTAGAGCTCAGGGAACAGCCGCGGGCATTCGGTCGTCGAGCCGGGCGCGATCGGGCCCGGGGTCGGCGCGTAGTAGGCCTCGCACGGGGTGCCGAGCGGCGCGCTCGTGTTGTTGTCGCGGTAGGAGTACCAGATGTCCGGGTCGGTGACCGGCGGGACGTCCCTCAGGCCCGGCTCGACCGTCGGACCGCCCTCAATGTTCCACAGCGAGTCGTTGCGCTGCGTCGGCCCGTCGCAGTCGAACTTCTGAGCCGGGTTGTTCAGCGGCGTGCCCGCGGTGGTGGTGCCGGGCGCGAACTCGTGGAAGTTCCACTCGTAGTGCGCGAGGTCGCGCTTGTAGCACGTCGGCCAGCCGTAGTTGGACGGCTTCCGCACGATCTCGTAGCGGCCGGTGCCCGACGGGCCGTGCGAGCGCTGCGGTGTCTGGGCGTCGGGCGAGTAGTCGCCGATGTAGGCCACGTCGTTCTCGTCGACCTGGATCCGGAACGGGTTGCGGAAACCCATCGCGTAGACCTCCGGCCGCGTCTTGGCCTGCGGCGCGCCCGCGACCAGCGGGAACAGGTTGCCCGACGGGATCGAGTAGGCGCCCGTGCCGGAGCCGAAGTCGACCTTGTTGGCGTCGGCGGCGGAGATGTTGCCGTCCTTGACCTTGATCCGCAGCACCTTGCCGCGCAGGTCGTTGGTGTTCAGCGCGGTGCGGCGCGAGTCACCGGTGAGCCGCTGATACCAGCCGCCCGCCTGCGCCGTGTTGGTGGCGATCGCCGGCGTGGCGGTGCCGGTCAGGCCGGCGCCGTCGGCGGTGATCTGCGGCTGATCGGACTGCTGCTTGCCGCGGCGGAAGAACACGTTGACGTTCGACGTGTTGACCGGGCCGCCGCTGGTCTGGATCTCATCCGCCTCGATGTTCGAGAGCGCCTCGAGCGCCGCGTCGATCGCATTGCGATCCGCGTTCCACGCGATCGGCTCCGTCGTCTGGCCCTCGAAGGTCAGCGTGAACGTGCCGCCCGTCGCGTTGGTGACGCGCACGGTCTGCTGCTCGTCGGTCTTCTGCGAGTTGTACGGCCCGTAGCCGCCGGCGTTGATGCCGCCCGCGGGCGTGTCATCGCCGGTGACCATCCAGAGGTTGCCGTGCTTGTCGAAGTCGATGTCGCCCCCGACGTGGCAGCACTCCTGGCGGTTGACCGGCACGCGCATGATCTGCTGCTCGGAGCCCATGTCGAGGTGCGCCGGCGTGCTGTCGGTGGCGTCGACGAACTTGAAGCGGCTGAGCTGGAAATAGCCCACGTACGGATCCCACGCGGTCTTGGACGCCGCCACGTTCGGCGGATTGGTGTTCGGCGTGATCTGGGTGACGACCGATCCATCGCTCAGCTTGACGTCGGTGACCTCCTTCGGCGAGTAGTAGAGGTAGACCCACTTGTTGGTCGCGAAGTCGGCGTCGACCGCCGGGCCATAGAGCCCGTCCTCGCCCGCGGAGTAGATCTGCTGCGTCATCGGCAGGCTCGGATCGGCGAAGTTGGCGACGACCGTGGTGACGCCCGTGGTCGAGTCGTGCATGCGCAGCGAGCCGAGGCGGTCCGTCTGCAGCACCCGGCCGTCCGGCAGCTGGTCGAAGCCGATCGGCTCCTGCAGGTTCGGCGGCGAGCCGATCTTCGTCTGCTGGTAGTTGGCCAGCACGGTCGCGCCGCAATCGCTGTAGGCCGGGTCGGCCTGGCCGGCGGCCCAGCCGATCGCGCCCTTGAGGTGCTTGGTGAGGCCGGCGTCGAAGCTCGCGGCCGTGTTGCCCAGGCCGGTGTAGAACGAGCGGCCGCCCTCGAAGTCCTTACACCACGAGACCGGATGATCGGCGCCCATCGTGCCCCCGGCGATCCCGTCGAGGTCGGCGCCCTGCGGCTGCGGCCCGAACGGGTCCTCGACGACGGTGGCGAGGACGTGTGACACACCGCGGACGTTCTTCGCGAAGTTGTACCAGTTGTCGGTCCGCGACCAGAACTGCGGCAGATTCTTGCTCGCGTCGTGGACGCGGTCGGCGACCTTCACGTCACCCGATTGCACGTCGGTCTTGCCGGACGCACGCGTCCCCAGGAGGTCAGTCAGGAACGACCAGGACTCGTCGGTCTCGACCGCCGAGCCGACGCCGACGAAGCCGCCGCCGTCGCGGAAGTAGCTCTCGAAGTTCGCGCGTTGCGCGTCCGTGAGCGGGCTCGCGAGACCCGTGTCCAAGAACACGACCGCGCGGTACTGCTTCAGCTTCTTCTCCGTGAAATGGTCGCCCACGTCAGCGGGCCCGGGCGCCACGACCGTGAATTCACCGGGTTTGGCCGCATCCCGGATCGCGGCCAGGCCGGCCGACGACACCGCGTCCTGGGTGCTGCGCACCACGAGCACCTTGAAGCCGGCGTCTGGTGGTGCGGCCTTGGCGGCAGGCGCGGACGGCTGCAGCAGCGCCGCTGGAGCGACCTTGAAAGCGGGCTCAGCCGCCGTAGGGGCCTCGGCGCTCACCGGCGTCGCGAGGAGCGTGATGAAAGGGGCGACGAGGGCCAAGGCCATCGTGGTCGCGGTGCGACGTCTCGGGCGTCGTCCGTTTTCTGGCAGGGCTGCGTCGAGCAGCCTGGCCCACGTTCGATGATGTGGTGACATGAAAACCTTCCTGACTGGGGGGAGGTCAGGCAAGGCGCGCGCCGTCGCGCTTATTGCCACTTGGCGGTAGCAGATGTTGCGGTTGCTGGAGGGTGCCATCTCCAGGTCTGTGGAGCCGTCAGTAAGGTGCCGGCCTGGGTAAATCCATGATCGTGGTCGGGTCGTCGATGATGTGGTTGATCACCATGCTCGCCGCGCCATGGGAGGCGGCGCCGAAGCCGAGTGTGGAGACGACGAATCGGCACTGGGCGGCTGGACCGGCTACCACGAGCCGTTGCAGCCGGTCTTGTGCGTGTGGCGGCAGCCACTGGGCCGGCGAGGCGAAATAGCCTCCGACGACGATCACTCGCGGGTTGAACAGGTTGGCCGGGATCGAGTCACCGAGACCGGCCAGGTGTGCTCATGCCGATGCGGAGTTGACGGACTTGGAGAAGACCTCCATCATCACCCTGCCGAACTGCGGCATGTCGGGCCATCCGCGGCAGGAGACGAGGTTTCCGTCCACGACGTCGGGAGCGTCGATGACCGTCGCGCCCGCGTTCTCCATGTCACCGGTGATGGGGGGGAAGCAGGCCGTCTTGCGGCCCTTCAGCAGCCCGTACACCGCCGGCACCTGTGCGCCGTGGCACACCAGCGCGATCGGGAGGTTGCGCGCGAAGAAGTGCTCGGTGATGCGCCTGACGTCGGCGTCGGTCCGGATCCACTCGGGGGCGCGTCCCCCGGGGATGATGAGGGCGTCGTATCGCTCGACGTCGACCTCGGCCCAGGTCACGTCGACGGGCAGCTTCCGGCCGTTCTTCTCCACGTAGGCGTCGGAGTTCGGGTCGAACTCGTGGATGACGAGCTGAATGTCACGCATCGTCCGTGACGAGACGTCGACGTCCCAGCCGCCCTCCTGCACGCGATAGTAGGGATACATGGTGTCGAGCTCCTCGGCGGCGTCGCCGGAAAGGAGCAGCGCTCTGGGCACCTGCTTCTCCTCGCATCTGGGGCAGGGTGAGGTGGATCGATCCAATCCGATCCGATTGGGTTAGCATTCCTCGGCCCAGCCCGCCCGTCAAGCCTTTACGCCATTCCGTCCGCGTCCTTGACCTCGTCGAACAATCGCCGGAACCGCTCGCCGGACCGCAGGATGTGCTGGCGCATGGCGTAGGCGGCGGCGTCGGGGTCACGCGCGGCGATCGCGGCCAGGACTTCTTCGTGCTCGGCCATGGCCAAGTAGGTGACCTGGGTGTCGTGGAGAAGCCGGAACAGGTGCACGTGCGTGTGCAGGCGAGCGAGCGCTTCGCGGATGACCTGGTTCTCCGCGCTCAGGGCGACGAGATCGTGAAAAGCGGCGTCGCGTAGCCCGAAGGCGCCGTAGGCCATGAGCCCGTTGCCACCCCCCTCCAGCTCCGCCATCTCCTCCAGCATTCTCCGCAGGCCGGCCACCTGCTTGGAGGATGCGCGTTCGGCGGATCTGCGCGCCGCCGCCGGCTCCAGGAGCAGGCGGAGCTCAAGCATGTCCTCGAATCGCTGACGGGTGATCTGGGGGGGAATGCGATAGCCGGCGTGGGGCACACGCACGACCAGGCCCTCGGCCTCCATGCGGTTGAGAGCGTCTCGGATCGGCGTCTGCGAGACCCCCAGCTCTCGCGCCAGGACGTCGATCGTGACGCGGGAGCCAGGCTCGATCCGTAGCGACATGAGCTGTCCGAGCAGCGTGTCGTACACCTCGTCGGCGAGCCGGCCGCGAGATCTTCGCGGCGGCGTTCCGCCCGTCATGGCCCCACGGCGCCGCGCGATCATCACTTCGTCGTCCATCGTGACGTGAGACCTTTCTTACGTTTTCGGAAAGCTGTTGACTTCGGTCGCAACGCTGCGGGATGTTGACGCCCCCACTCGGATCGTATAGGAAAGGTGGCGGATGCCAGCCATCCTTCACCCTCGCGAAATCCCCCCGTCATCTGCTCCGCTTCGATCAGTTGGAGCTCCAATGAGCATGCTCGACGTCCTACTCGGTTCGCCCCCAGGCCGATAAGGACCAAAGGACTTCTTGACTGCTTGAAGCCCCATTACGTCGCGGCGTACCCGTGACGCCGGTCTGCGGGTCAGCCCTGCGACAGCCGGCAACACGCCTGAACACCCCCCAGCAACTGCTCGGCGAACCACGCAGCAGGGCTCCAGAACCTCCCCACCCAGAAAGCAGGCACGAAGATGCGGTATCCAAGGCGAATAGGACGACTGTCCGTTCCCGGTCGAAATGCGCGGCTGGCGGCGGCGGCCATGTTGGTGGCCACGACCATGGCGGCGTGCGGCGGTGGCGGCGAGGACGACGGCGCGACGTCGAGCGCCCCCAAGGCGCCGGCGACCATCCCGGAGCTCACCAAGGACCCGCTGACCCTCAGCTTCATCTGGTTCGACTGGCCCCCCGCCCACGCGCTGGAGGACTTCGCGAACGCGGAGTACACCAAGGAGCGGTCGAACGTGACCATCAAGGTCAAGACCGTGCCGAACGCGAACTGGCACGACGCGATGTTCACCCAGTTCGCAGCGCGCAAGACCGACTTCGACATCCCGATCCTGGACTCGCAGCACATCGGCGAGGCCGTGACGAACGGCAACATCCTCGACATCACCGACTTCGTCAAGAAGAACATCGATGTCAAGGCCTACAACCCGTACCTCCTGGCGGCCTACGGCCAGTACCCCCAGGCGGAGACCGGCAAGCGCGACGAAAACGCCAGCCTGTACGGACTGCCGCTGCTCGGCGACACCTGGACGATGATCTACCGCAAGGACCTGATCGGCGACAAGCCGCCGCAGACCTGGGACGAGATGATCTCGGTCGCCGAGAAGTGCCAGGCGGACAACCCCGGCGTCAGCGGGCTGGCCTTCCACCAGGCCAACGGCTCCGACGCCGCGGCCGTGACCTACAACACGGTCAACGGCGTCTACGGCGGCAACCTCTGGGACGCCAAGGCGCGCAAGATCGACGGCGTCGTCAACGACGCCGCGGGCCAGGAGGCGATGGACGTCCTGGTCAACAAGATGAAGCCGCTGACCGCCAAGGGCTCCGGCAACTGGTTCATCGACGAGGTGAACGCGGCGGTCGCCCAGGGCAAGGCATGCATCGCGTTCAACTGGATCGCCGCGAGCGGCGGCCTGCTCGACCCGAAGCAGTCGACGCTCGGCACCACGCGGGAGCAGATTCTCGACAAGCTGGGCTTCGCCCCCCTGCCGAGCCAGAAGACGAACCTGGTGCCTCTCGGCGGCATGGGGATGCATGTGTCGGCCTACTCCCCCAAGGCGAACCAGGACGAGGCCCTGAACTTCATGAAGTGGTTCGAGCGGGCCGACATCCAGAAGAAGTGGGCCGCCGCCGGTGGCGTGCCATCGCGTACGGACGCCCTGGAGTCGCCCGAGTTCCTCAATGCCGGGCCGTTCAACAAGGTGTACACCGACTCGGTTTCGCGGATGCGGGACATGTGGAATGTGCCCGAGTACGCGCGCCTCATCGACATTGAGAACACCAACGTGAACGCGGCTCTCAACGGCGCGAAGAAGCCCAAGGACGCGCTCGACGACATCGCCAAGGAGCAGCAGGCCGTGCTCGACTCCGGCAACCGCAAGGGCGGCGGCGGACTGTGAGTGAGTCCGCTCCTCTGACGATCGACCAGCCCGGGCAGGCGGCGTCCGCGACGCCGCCCGCACCGGGCCGGTCCCGCCGCCTGAGCGACCGCTGGCTCGCCGGGGCCTTCATCTCCCCGGCGTTGCTGCTGTTGCTCGCGATGTCGGTGTTCCCGTTGCTGTGGGCGTTGTACCTGTCTTTCACCGACTACTCGGCCACCCGCGGGGGGCCCGCCCATTTCGTGTGGTTCGAGAACTACACCGCCATCCTGACGTCGGCGCAGGTCCACCTGAGGGCCCTGACGACGTTGATCTACGTGGTCGGCGCGGTCGCCCTGCAGACCCTGCTCGGTTTCACCATCGCCTACCTGATCTCGCGGCGCACGCACGGGCGAGGAGTGCTGACCACTCTGTTCCTGGTTCCGATGATGCTGTCGCCGGTCGTGGTCGGGCTGTTCTGGCGATTCATGCTCGACGCGCAGTTCGGCGTGATCAACAGCATGCTCGGCTCGCTCGGCCTGGGGCAGGTGGAGTGGCTCACCCAGCAGGGAACGGCATTGCTTTCCCTGATCGTGGTCGACACCTGGCAATGGACGCCGTTCATCATGCTGATCGCACTCGCGGGCCTTACGGCGGTCCCCAAGTACCTGTACGAGGCCGCCTCGATCGACCGGGCGTCCGAGTGGTTCCGGTTCCGCACCATCACTCTTCCGCTGGTGTGGCCGCTGCTCCTCATCGCCGTGTTGTTCAGGGCCATCGAGGCCTTCCGGCTGTTCGACCTCGTCTACATCCTCACCAGCGGAGGTCCGGGGGTCTCCACCGAGACGTTGTCGTTCCACGTCTACAAGGTCGCGTTCCTGGGCTTCAACACCGGAACCGCCTCGGCGTACGGGATCCTCATGGTCCTCATCGTCCTCGTCCTCACGCAGCTCTACCTGCGCTACTTGAACAAGCTCAAGGAGGACTGATGGCCGTCTCCGTCGACGAGGCCGTGTCCGCGGGTCCTGGCCGGGATCACACGCCCCCCACGCGGCGCCGTGGCGGCCGGGGCCGCGCCGTGCTGGAGGTCGCGCTGCTGACCGTGCTGGCCGTCGTGATGCTCTTTCCGGTGCTGTGGATGATCGAGACGTCCATCAAGGAGAACCGGGACGTCTACGCCATCCCGGCCAAGTTCTTCGACTTCAAGGTCACTCTGGACCATTTCAAGGACGTGTTCGCCGGCTCCGGCGGCGGTCGCTCGGCCTTGTCCGTCTCGTTCCTCAACTCCGTCGTGGTCGCCGGGGTCTCCACGGCGCTGGCCACCGTGCTGGGGGTCCCGGCGGCCTGGGCCTACTCACGCTTCTCCGTGAAGGCCAAGAAGGACCAACTGTTCTTCATCCTGTCCACCCGCTTCATGCCGCCCGTGGTGGTCGTGATCCCGATCTTCCTCATGTACCGCCAACTCGGACTCATCGACAACAAGCTCGGCCTGATCCTCATCTACACCGCGTTCAACGTCCCGTTCACGATCTGGATGATGAAGGGGTTCGTCGACGAGGTGCCCGCAGAGTACGAGGATGCCGCCATGCTCGACGGCTACACCCGCCTGCAGGCGTTCTGGAAATTCACCCTTCCCCTGCTCCTGCCGGGCATCGCCGCGACGGCGGTCTTCGCACTCATCTTCTCGTGGAACGAGTTCGTGTTCGCCATCTTCCTCACCTCCAGCGACAGCGTGCGGACGGCCCCACCCGCCATCGCCGGCCTCATCGGTGGAACCACTGTGGACTGGGGTCTCGTGGCCGCCGCCTCCGTGGTCTTCGCCCTACCGGTGCTCGTCTTCGCCTATCTGGTGCGCAAGCACCTCGTCGCCGGTGTGACGCTCGGGGCGGTGCGACGCTGATGGCGGGCATCGAGGTAACCACCCTCCACAAGCGCTACCCGGACGGGACGGTCGCGGTCGAGCACGTGGACCTGTCCATCGGCGACGGCGAGCTGTTCGTGATGCTCGGCCCTTCGGGTTGCGGCAAGACGACCACGCTGCGGGCCATCGCCGGCCTGGAGAGGCAGACGTCGGGCGACATCCACATCGGCGACACGCTGGTCAACGACCTGCCGCCCGCCGAGCGCGACATCGCCATGGTGTTCCAGTTCTACGCTCTCTACCCGCATCTGAGAACCCGCGACAACCTGGCGTTCCCACTGCGGGCCGAGGGCCTGCCCAAGGCGGAGGTGCAGGAGCGGGTCGACGAGGCCGCCCGGCTGATGCGGCTCGGTCCGCTCCTGGACCGGCGACCGCACCGGCTGTCCGGCGGGGAGCAGCAGCGCGTCGCGCTCGCTCGCGCCCTGGTGCGACGACCGCGCGCGTTCCTCATGGACGAACCCCTCACCAATCTGGACGCGGAGCTGAGGGCGGACATGCGCACGGAGATCAAGCACCTGCAGGGGGAACTGGGGACGACGATGGTCTACGTCACCCACGACCAGGTCGAGGCGATGTCGCTCGGTCACAGAATCGCCATCCTCAACAAGGGCCGCGTCGAGCAGATCGGCACGCCGCTGGAGGTCTACGACCGTCCGGCGAGTCTTTTCTGCGCCGCGTTCATCGGCTCCCCGCCGATGAACCTGATCGAGGTGGAGGTGGCCGACGGGAAGCTGCGCAGTCAGGGCGGACTGGTCCTCACGCCGCCGCCAGGCCTGCCGCGCGACCGTCGCCTGGTCGCAGGCGTCCGTCCGGAGGCGCTGGAAGTCACAGAACCAGGGGCGGAAGGTTCGGTCCCGGCTCGCGTGGTCTCGGCGGAGTGGCTGGGCGACGAAATCATCTACGTGGTCGACCACGGCGGCCAGCGCGAGGTACGAGTTCGGATGGCACCGACTGTCCGTTTCGCTGCTGACGCACCGGTCGGGCTGCGGCACACCGGCGGGCCCCCGCCGGTCTACGACGTGGACACGGAAGAGCTGGTGGCCTGATGGGAACCGTGGCAGTACACGGGCTGCGCAAGTCCTTCGGCAAGGTCCAGGCCCTGGACGGGGTGACGCTGGACGTGCCGGACGGCTCGTTCTTCGTCGTGCTCGGGCCCTCCGGGGCAGGCAAGACGACGACCCTGCGAGCGATCGCCGGCCTTGAGAAGCTTGACGCCGGGTCGGTGCATCTGGACGGGAGGGACGCGACCGCTGACACCCCGGCCGCACGCGACCTGGCCATGGTCTTCCAGAGCTACGCCCTCTACCCGCGACGCACGGCGTACGAGAACATCGCTTCGCCGCTGCGGGCCCGCCGCTGTTCTTCGAGCGAGATCGCCGCTGCCGTCGAGCAGATGTCGAGCCTGCTGCACATCGAACGTCTGCTGCAGCGGCGTCCCGCGCAGATGTCGGGCGGTGAGATGCAGCGTGTCGCCCTGGCCCGGGCGCTGGTCCGTCGCCCGCGCGCGTTTCTCATGGACGAGCCGCTGACGAACCTCGACCTCAAGCTCCGCGTCGAGATGCGCACCGAGCTCACCCGTATCCACCGGAGCCTCGGGGGGACCTTCGTCTACGTGACCAACGACCAGGTCGAGGCCCTGTCCATGGCCGACCGGGTCGCGGTCCTCAAGGAGGGGAAGGTGCAGCAGGTCGGAACGCCGGCCGAGGTGTACGAGCGTCCAGCCAACCAGTGGGTCGCGGGCTTCGTCGGGAGCCCGGCGATCAGCCTGCTCGCCTGCCGCGCCGAGGGAGATCGTCTGGTCGGGGCGGAAGGCTGGACGCTGCCGCGGCCCCGCTGGACCACGGCTGAGAACGGTCGTCCGCTGCTGCTGGGCCTGCGCGCGGAGGACCTGTCCGTCGAGCGGCGTGGGGACACGTCGTTGCCGGGTGAGCTCTACGGCCTTGAGCCGCTCGGTGACCGGACGGTGGTCGACGTCCAAGTGGGGACGGAGATGCTCAAGGTCAAGGCACGGCCCACCTTCACCGGTACGCCGGGCGAGCGCCTGCATGTCGCGGTCGACCTGGACCGTGCGCACCTGTTCGACGCGGGCACCGGGCTGGCGCTGTCCGAGTCCGGGAGGTAACCGCGCAGGGCGGCGACGTCACCATGCGCCCGCACACGGCAATCGAGCCTCGGCGGACCGTCACCGGTGAGCACGGCCTGACGACGCCGAAGCAGCCATGGCCCGAGAAGGCGATCGGCGGCGCGGGGCGTCGCCCTGCAGCCATGGACAAGGCCACGTTCGACCCGCTCGGCGACCTCGGCCCCGACGAGAGTCGGGTGACCCGTTCGTCCACGCGCGTGGCGCGATCGCCGAGGTCACGCTGGACACCACCAAGAACATCACAGGAGGCGACGCGATGAGTGACCCGATGAACGTCCTGGCCCCCGAGCACCGGCGGCTCCGGATCGGCGACGCCTGGCGCGACGCCGCCGGCGGAGCCACCTTCGCCGTCGAGGACCCGGCCACCGGCGAGACCATCGCCGAGGTGGCGGACGCCGAGGTCGGCGACGGGCTCGACGCTCTGGACGCGGCGAGCAAGGCGATGGCGGAGTGGGCGGCGACCCCGCCGCGAAAACGGTCAGAGTTGTTGACCGCGACGTACCGGGCACTGACCGAGCGATCCGAGGAGGTCGCCCGGCTGATAACGCTCGAGATGGGCAAGCCGCTCGCCGAGGCTCGGGCAGAGGTGGCCTACGGCGCCGAGTTCTTCCGTTGGTTCGCCGAGGAGGCGGTGCGCGTCGAGGGGCGCTACAACACCGCTCCCAATGGTGGATATCGCATCCTCACCGTGCCGAAGCCGGTCGGACCGTGCGTCTTCGTGACGCCCTGGAACTTTCCGTTGGCCATGGGTGCCCGCAAGATCGCTCCTGCGCTGGCGGCGGGCTGCACGACGATCACCAAGCCGGCCGCCCAGACGCCGCTCACCATGCTGTTCCTGGCCCGCATCATGGAGGAGGTCGGCGTTCCCCCGGGCGTCGTCAACGTCGTGACGACCAAGCGTTCCGGCAAGGTGGTCTCAGCACTGCTGGCCGACCGTCGGACCCGCAAGCTTTCGTTCACCGGGTCGACCGAGGTCGGGCGCGTGCTGCTACGACAGGCGGCGGACAACGTGCTGCGCACCTCCATGGAACTGGGCGGCAACGCGGCCTTGATCGTGTGTGCCGACGCGGACCTGGACGTCGCGCTCGACGGTGCCATGGTGGCCAAGATGCGCAACATCGGGGAGTCCTGCATCGCGGCCAACCGGATCTACGTCGAGGAGCCGGTGCGCGAGGAGTTCACGGCGCGCTTCGCCAAGCGGATGGGCGCGCTCTCGGTGGGCCATGGTCTCGACGACGGCGTGGACGTCGGGGCGTTGATCGACGATGCCTCGGTCACGCAGATCGACGAGCTCGTCGCCGACGCGGTCGATCGCGGCGCCCGTGTCCTGGTGGGCGGCGAGCGTCCGGATGGGCCGGGCCACTTCTACCCGCCCACGGTCCTCGTCGACGTGCCCGAAGACGCGCGGATCCTGGAGACGGAAATCTTCGGCCCGGTGGCGCCGATCATCTCGTTCACGTCCGACGACGAGGTGATCGCGAAGGCCAACGACACCGAGCACGGCCTGGTCGGATACGTCTTCACCCGTGACCTCCAGCGGGCGCTCCGGTTCGCCGAGGGGCTGGAGACGGGGATGGTCGGCATCAACCGTGGCCTCATCTCGGACCCGTCGGCTCCGTTCGGAGGCGTGAAGCAGTCCGGGATCGGCAAGGAGGGGTCGCACGAGGGCATCCTCGAGTACCTCGACGTCACCTACGCGGCGATCGACCTGCCGTGACCGGCCCGCTGCTCCGGGCGCCCGGGCACGACCGAGTCCGGGAGCCCGGCGCGCGCCCGCGCCACCCGGCAGCCAACCGTGCCGACGCCGTCCCGGTCTCGCAGGTGACCTGGACGTCCGCCCAGCACATCACCGCCGACGTTCCAGAGAGGCACTGACATGCTTGAGACCGTCCGCGGACCACGCCAGCTGATAGTGGGCGAAGGGGTCGCGCAGAACATCCCACGAGTGGTGGCCGAGTGCGGCTCGCGGGTCCTCGTCGTGACCGACCGGGTTCTTCTGGGGCAACCGGGTGTGGCCGAGATCGTGGCCGCCGTGCGGGAGAAGGTCGCAGTCGTCGGGGTGTTCGCCGACGCGACTCCGGACGTGCCACTCACCGATGTCGCCCTGGCCGTCTCGGTCGCCGCAGAGGTGGACGCCGACGTGATCCTCGCCATCGGCGGTGGCACGGTGATCGACCTCGCCAAGATCGTCGGCGTCATCCGGCGCCACGGTGGGTCGCCGCGCGACTTCTACGGCGAGTCGAAGGTGCCGGGGCCGACGATTCCTCTCGTCGCGGTCCCGACGACGTCAGGCACCGGCTCCGAGCTCACGCCCGTCTCGGTGCTGACCGACCCGGACCGCGAGCTGAAGGTGGGGGTCTCCAGCGTCCACATCGTGCCCGACTTCGCCATCGTCGACCCCGAGCTCACCTACAGCTGCCCGGCGACCGTCAGCGCCCACTCCGGCATCGACGCGTTCTGTCACGCGGTGGAGAGCTACACCGCGCGGCCCCGGGCCCACGAACCGCGCGACCCGGTGGAGCAGGTCTTCCTCGGCCGCAACCCGGTCACCGATCACTACGCGCTCCTGGCCGCCGAGCGGATCGCCCGCAGCCTGCCCCGTGTCGTCAGGGACGGAGGCGACAAGGACGCGCGCGCGGACATGTCCTACGGGTCCATGCTGGCCGGGCTCGCGTTCGCCCACGCGGGCACCGCGGCTCCGCACGCCCTCCAGTACCCCATCGGCGCAGCCACCCACACGCCGCACGGCCTGGGCGTCGGGCTGCTGCTGCCCTACGCGCTGGACGCGGCCAAGGATGCCATCAGCGACCGGTTGGCCGTCCTCGCCAGGGTGTGCGGGCTCGACGTGACCGGCGCCTCGGATGCCGAGGCCGCGGACATGTTCCTCACCTGGCTCGACGGGCTCCTCGCCGACATCGGCATCCCCGCCTCCTTGGCGGACATCGGCGTGGCACGCGCCGACCTCCCGCGCTTCGCGGAGATGGCCGGCGGCGTCACCCGCTTGATCCAGAACCATCCGGGCCCGGCCGACACCGCCAGCCTGACCGCGATCCTCGAAGCGGCCTGGAGCGGGGACCGGACCCGGCGCGTCCTGACTCCGGAGCAGCGATAGCGACGGGGCTTTCGCAAGACGACAAGTCCCCTTCCCAGGCCTGACGTACGGCTGCACACCCACCAGGCCGGCCACCACCCCGAGATCATTTCCTCACCCGCCCGACAGGTGGCCGGCGCTGCGGGGTGAACTCGTGCGCCGGCCGGTCGAAGGATTTCCGGCGAGTACTACGGCGACCCCTACTTGACCGCTCGGGCGACCAGCTCACGTAGCTGCTTCGCCCCCTTCGACTCCCCCACGGCGTCGAGCTTGAGAGTCGCGGCGATGGCCTTGAACCGCCAGGGAGCGAGGACCACCGCCGCGCGGCACAGCGCCGCGAGGACGGCGGGGTCGCTGCCGGGGTTCTTCGCCTTGAACGTGAGCAGCTCGTCGGCGAGACAGCGCTGGGTCTCGATCGTGACCGAACCCGCCGGCCTCGTGAAGAACTCGACGAGCAGCGGCATCACGTTGCCCTTGCCCATGACGTTCTGGAGGGCGAACGCGCAGTAGGACGCCACGATGTTGTCCCGGTACTTCGCGATGAGGGGGTCCTGGTCGTCCCGGACGTCGCCCAGTGCCACCAGATGTTCCTTCACCACGTCCATCGTCAGCGCGCCGAGATCGACCTTCGTGCCTTCCGGCTTCTTCGCGCCGGGGGGCGTGTTGAGCGCCAGGTGGCCGAACGCGTAGAAGTACTCGACCATCGTCGCCTTCGACTCATGGCCGGTGTTGATGCGCACGTACTTGCCCTCGACGCCGCCGGCGCTCGGGATCCCGCCGACGAACGACGTCCGCAGGAACGAGAAGCTGTCGCGTTTGTCGATCATCTGGAGCTTCTGGAACAGCTTGTCGACGTCGCCGGTGGGCGTCGTACGCAGGATCAGGGGGATGCCTTCCACGTACGGCGTGCCCTGCCGGAGGTCCGTCTTGTCGATGGGCCAGCAGAACTCGTCCACGAACCTGGCGTTCACGGCGGCGCTCCGCATCAGCGCCAGCTCGTCGCGGTGCCCGTGCCTGAGCATGTGCATCACGAGCTGCGCCTCGTCGTGACCAGCGAGGTCGAGACTGAGGTCCTGCAGCAGCGCCTCGGCCCGCGCGGACGCGGATCCGAGGTTGCCCTTCGCCGACAACACGGTGAGATCACCGGCGGCCACCTTGCCGGTGCCGAACGAGGCGTACTTCTGGAAGCTCTTGCACAGGAAGACCTCGAGCGCGCCGGCGGCGACGGCGTCTTTCAGGCCGTCGAGCACGATCTCGGTCTGGCTCTTGCCGCCCTGCTTGGGCGCGATCTCGATGGTGGTGTCGATGATCAGCGCGAACGGCGCGTCACCCTTCTTGTGCGTATTCACACTCTGCAGGACGTCGGTCACCAGTTTCTCGGGGGACGGCGCGAAGGCGGGCGTGCTCGGGTTCAGCGCCGCCACCAGGACGTCCTTGTGGGGCGTCACCTTCTCGCCCTTCTTGAGCTTGCCGAGCAGGAACGCGGTCTCGTAGTAGTCGATCGTCTCGGTGGACCGCGAGACCTCCTCCCGGTCCCGCGACGACAGCGCGATGTGGAGCGCGGTGGCGATGGCGTCCATGCCGCTCGTCGTGAGGTGGCTGTCGATCTGGATCTTGTCGCCCTCGACCGGCTTCGCGATGCCCGGCGCCCGCTCCAGCAGGATCGCCCGCATCGTCGTGCGGTAGTCGGTCCAGTTGTAGTACTTGGCCACGGCGACGACGACGGCGATCTCGTCCATCATCAGGTCGACCGCGCGCATCGCCACCGTGGGGTTGTCCACGTTCTCGACGACGATGTCGAGGAGCCGGCTCAGCGAGCGCAGGGCGTTGGCGGTCAGCGCGTCGAAGCGCTTAGGGCCGAGCTGGTCGGTCAGGCCCAGCACCAGGTGCTCCACCATCGCGCACACCGGCGCGATCTCCCTCTTCTCCCGCGCGATCTCCTGGAGCCGGGAGAAGGGACTGCCGGTGATGAGCCGCACGAGGTCGGCCCGGGTGTCGACGGTGAAGTTCGTACTCGGCGGGGTCTTGCCCGTGTCCATGAGCTCGTAGAGCTGGTAGGCCGACGGCGTCGCACCGAGCTCGTACAGGATCTTGTCCCACTCGATCTTCGTGTACGCGCCGGTGCCGCTCAGCACACTGACGCCCGACTTCCCGACGAGCGGCGTGACCGTGAGCTTCTCCAGCACGTCGGGGCCCAGCACCATCTCGAGCTTGCGCAGCACGCGCGGGCTGCTGACCAGGATGTCGGTGCCCGACCTCCCGACCTTCTTCAGCTTCTCGGCGAGCTCGCCGAGCGCGCCGTGCTGGTCCGACGCCCCGCCCCCCTTCAGCTTCTTGACGAACTCGTCCAGGGTGTCGCGGAAGTTCGTGCGCCAGTAGCTGGCCGCGAGCTCGTTCTGGGTCGACAGGCCCGTGAGCGAGCTGCGCTGGCTCTTCGCCGCACGGAACCCCATCTGGGCGACCAGGTGCTCCTGTGTCGTGCCCCGCACGATGTCCCCGAGCTCCTCACGGCGCCCCTTCGAGTACGCCGCCTTGACGCCGATGGAGTCGAGGAGATCCAGCACCACCCGGAGATGCCCCACTGAGGAGGCGTCGCTCTCGTCCTCGACCCGGCGCGCGAGCTCGACCAGGTCGACGGTGACCTTCCCCGCCGCGGCCAGGTCGAGCGCGTCCAGCGTCTCCCAGTCGGGGCTCTTGTCGGTCTTCTCAGGAGGCGCCGGCTTCGACTTCGGCCCGAGGAGATCGAGCGTGTGGAGCAGATCATCGCCGTGCGGGTCGTCGTGCCGCGGCACCGGCTGCTCCTTCGGCGCCTCCCGCACCAGGTGGGCGAGCCGGACCGCGGCGGTCGCCTTCATGAAGCCCCGGGCCAGGTCGCCCATGAGCTGCCTGACGATGAGCTCGGACATCGTGCTGCGCTCGCGCGCCGAACGCTGGGCCAGCGTCTCGGCGATGAGCTTCACCGACGCGAGCGCGTTGGCCGGGCTGGGGTCCTTCTCCAGCTCCTGGGCGACCGCTCCGGCCGTGGATTCGTCGGGCAGCGCGACGAACGCCTTCCAGCTCCTGGGTAACGCCGCACCTGCCGAAGACTCGCCCGACATGATCGACATGATTTCCTCCTGGTGGTCCCCGTACGCGGGGACGGGCGGACGACAGCGGCGGCGACGCCCCCGATGCTGGCGCTTGGAACGGTCCGCGTCAATGGGCGCGCCGCCCCGCCGGCGGCCGGCCGTCCGGAACAGTCCGGAACAGTCCGGAACAGTCCGGAACAGTCCGGAACCGCCGTCCGGGCCGCTGTCCGGAACTGTTCCGGACACCCACGGCGCTTGTGAGCGGCTCGTCAGGACAGCGATCTTGGTGAGGTTCTCCTCACCCGCTCCCCGCGAGACGCCACGGGAGGCTTCCGCATGCACCGATCACGACGCTCGACGCGAACGTGCGCCCCATCCGACCCCCGGAGGGCAGGGTGAACCTCCGCTTCGGGTTGCTCGGCCCGGTTCAGCTGCACCGTAACGGCCGGCCGGTCCCGGTCGGCACCCCCAAACAGCGCGCCCTGCTGACCGCGCTGCTGCTGGAACCCAACCGGGTCGTGTCGATCGACCGGCTCGTCACGTCCGTGTGGGACGCCGAGCCGCCCCGCTTCGCGGTCGCCAACGTCCGCACCTACGTCAACCGCCTGCGCGGCACGATCGGCGACGGCGACCGGCTGACGGCCCGCCAGCCCGGTTACGTCCTCGCCGTACGGGACGGCGAGCTGGACGTGACCGAGTTCGCCGACGCCCTGCGGCAGGGCAGGCGGTCACTGTCGGCCGGCCGGCCGGACGCGGCGCTGCGGCAGGTGTCCGCGGCTCTCACGCGGTGGCGGGGTGACCCCGCCGAGGACGTGCCCCGCTCGGCGGCGCTCGGCCCGCGCCTGGACGCCCTCGTCGAGCAGCGGTGCCTCGCTCTGGAGACGCTGGCGGAAGCCCGGCTCATGCTGGGCGAGCACGCCGACGCGGTGGCGGAGCTACGCGAGACGGTGGCCGCCCATCCCACCAGGGAACGGCTGTGGGGCGCCCTCATGCTCGCGTTGTACCGCACCGGTGACTCCGCCGCCGCGCTCGCCGCCTACGGGCAGGCACGGGCGTTCCTGGCGGAGGAACTGGGCGTCGAGCCCGGCCCCGAACTGGCCGGGCTGCACCGGCGGATACTCGACCGCGACCCCGCGCTCCGCGCGGCTCCCGAGGCGCCCGTCCGGGGGCCGGTCCCGGCGGTGACGGCGCCGGGATGCCTGGTCGGCCGCGAGCCGGAGCTGAAGGAGATCGTCGCGGCGATCGGCGCCTGCCCTCCGCGACACGTCGCCGTACACGGCCCGGCGGGGGTGGGCAAGTCGGCCCTGGCCCGGCACGCCGTCCACACGGCGGCGCCCGGCTTCCCCGGCGGCGTGCATCACATCGATCTGCGCACCCTCCCCCGGCCCGGCCCGTACGAGACGCTGGTCCGGCTGCTGGGACGGCTGGGGCTGGCCGACGACGAGATCGCCGCGGACCTCGACGAGGCGCTGCACCAGCTCAGGACGTCCACGACCGCGAGGCACGCACTGGTCCTCCTCGACAACGTGACCGGTGAGGAGCAGGTGCGCCCGCTGGTCACCGGCTGCCCGGGCTGCCGGTTCGTCGTCACCAGCAGGAGGATGCTCGCGGCGCTCGACGACGTCGAGCACCTGCCGCTCGCTCCCCTTGCCGACGACGCGGCGTACGAGATGCTCGCCCGGCTGTGCGGCCGGGAGCGGGTCGACCCGGCGCAGGCGAGCAGGGTGGCCCGGCTCTGCGACAACCTGCCGCTCGCGCTGGAGATCGCGGGCAAGCGCCTCGCCGTCCGACGGGAGTGGACGGCGGAGGCGTTCGCCGACATGCTGGCCGCCGACGAGCACCGGCTCGACCTGCTGACCTGCGGCGACCTTTCCGTACGGGCCGCCGTCGACCTCGACTACCAGGCCCTGCGGCGCTCCGGGGAGACGGCGGACGGCGGCGCGCTCGCCCTGTTCCACCGCCTCGGCGAGCGGGGCCTGGCCGACTGCGGGCCTGCGGCGGCCGCCTCGCTCCTCGGATGCGACCGGCGTACGGCGGCGGCGGCGCTCGGCAGGCTGGCCGATCTCCGCCTGATGGAGCCGCTGGCCCCCGGCCGCTACCGGATGAACGGCCTCACCCGCCTGTACGCCATGGAGATGGCCGCGACCACGTGACGACGGCGGCGGAGCGCCCCGGCCCCCATATCTGAGGGCGCTCCGCCGTGCTCGTTCAGCAGGTGTATTCATACCCGGTGCAGTAGCGGCCGCCGGGGATCTCCGATCCGCTGCAGCAGTACCGGCGGGCGCAGGTTCCCGAATACTCGTACCAGCAGTTGATCGCCTCGGCCTTCGCGGCCGGGACCAGGCGGGCGACCATCCGGTCGGCCAGCCGCTGAATCGTCCGTGTCATGTCGTTTCCTCCTGGTGAAAGAACTTCTTCTTCACCGACGTTAGGAGCGGCCTCGATCATGGAGATACCACTCCGATACACGGGCGCTTGTATGGCGGGGGACGCGGTTCACGCGTTGAGCCGCCGGAGCACGACACCGGTGATCCTGCTCTCGGGCAGGGGGCCCCACTGCCGCGAATCGGTGCTACGCGACGGGTTGTCGCCGAGGACGAGCAGCCGCCCCGGCGGCACGCGGGCCTCCCCCGGTCCCTCTCCGGACGCCTCTCCGAGAGCCTCCGCATGGGCCTCGAACCCGGGAGGGATCGGGTCCCCCGCCACGGCCGCCGCCCGTTTGATCACCAGATTCGTGCCGCCGTCGAGTGTCAGGCCCTCCTCCGGGCCCACGCGGGCGATGACGACGACGTCCCCCCGCCGGACGCGCGCCCCCGCCCGGCCGGGCCGCAGGTTCCGCACGAGGACCCGGTCGCCGGGCCGCAGCGCGGGGCGCATGCTCTCCCCGTGGACCTCGACGACGCGCAGGGTCCGTCTGAGCGCCAGCGCCGCGGCTGTGAGCCCGGCCGCGAGCGCCGCGGACACCACGAGTGGGACCGGTGTCATCGGGCCTCCGAGAGCCGCTGGCAGGGAGCGTCGGCGTCCGGGTCGTCCCGCTGCCGGTATCCCTCCGCCTGCAGGGCGAACAGCTGGGCGTAGATCCCGCCGCGCGCCAGCAGCGTGGCGTGCGTGCCCCGCTCGGCGATCCGCCCGCCGTCGAGGACCACGATGTGGTCAGCGTCGCGTACGGCGCCGAGCCGGTGACTGATCAGCACGCTCGTACGGCCCCGGCGGTGTTCCCGAAGGCCCTGGTGGATCTCGTGCTCCGCCTCGGCGTCGAGGCCCGAGCTGGGCTCGTCCAGGATCAGCAGGTCCCGCTCCCCCCGCAGGTAGGCGCGGGCCAGGGCGAGCCGCTGCCACTGCCCGCCCGACAGGTGGACGCCCGCCCCGCCGCCGTCCTCCACGGAGCCGTCGGGATCGGCGGGATCGGCGGGATCGGCGAAGATGCGCGACAGCATGGTGTCGTACCCCCGGGGCAGGCCGCTCACGGCGCCGTGCGCGCCCGCCCGCCGCGCCGCCGCCTCGATCCTCCCTCGGTCGCCCATCGCGCTCAGATCGCCCAGGCCGATGTTCTCGGCCGCGGTCATGTCGTACTCCATGTAGTCCTGGAACACCGCCCCGATGCGGGCGCGCAGCTCCGCCGGGTCGATCTCCCTGAGGTCGACGCCGTCCCACAGGACCGCGCCGCGCTCGGGGTCGTACATCCGGCACAGGAGCTTGACCAGCGTGCTCTTGCCCGCGCCGTTCCTGCCGACGAGCGCCACCGAGGCGCCGTACGGGATGGTCAGGCTGACGCCGCGCAGGGCCCAGGGGTGGCCGGGCGAGTAGCGGAACCACACGTCGCGCAGCTCGATCCCGCGGCGCGGCGGCCCCGCCCGCCGGGGGCGGGCCGGGACCGGGAGGTCCGGCCCGGCGTCGAGGACGGCGAGATAGTGGCCGAACAGCAGCACCTGCTGATGCGCCGACACCACCTCGAGGACGAGGCCGCCGGCCGCCGCCTGCACCCCGGCGACGGCGGCCACGAACAGCGCCACGTCGCCGGCCCCGCCATTGCCGTTCACCGCGTCGAGCAGAACCCACAGCAGGCCGCCTCCGGCCGCCAGCGCGGCGACGGTCCCGGTGGCGGCCTGGACGCGCAGCTCCCGCCGGTCGGTACGGCTCCGCTCGGCGTTCGCGGCCCGCCGCTGGGCGTTCAGCAGCCCGCGCAGGTGCGCCCCGACGCCGAAGAGCCTGAGCTCCTTGGCGGCCCGCACGTCGACGAGGAGCTGTCCGAAGAAGAACTCGCGGCGCTCGGCCGGGCCGATGCCCCACAGCATGGCGGCACGCCGCCGCGACAGCCACAGCTCCGCGGCCAGGGACGGCGCCGACGCCGCGATCACGAGGACCGCCGTCCACGGGTTGATGGTCACGAGGGAGACGAGGAAGGCGGCGCCGGTCAGCACCGTCCTGGCCGCGCCCAGCGCGGCGGAGACCAGCATGCCGGGGGTCGCCCCGCCGTACTGCTGGGCCATCCGGATCCGGTCGAGGAACGCGGGGTCCTCGAACCTGGCCAGGCCGGCGAACCGCTCGACGGCCTGGAAGAGGCGGTCCTGGGCGACGAGGCCGACCCTGCGCCCGCTCTCGTCCCTGACGTACTGGACGACCTGCGGCCCGAGCGCGGCCAGCAGCCCGCACGCGGCGAGCGTGGCGCCCAGCGCCGCCGTCGCCTCGGGCCGGGGGTGGGTGCCGCCGATCTCGTCGAGCACCAGCTTGGTGCACCAGGCGATCGCCACCGGCAGGGCGGCCATGAGCGCGGTGAGGACGGCGAAGGCGAGGGTCAGGCCCCTGCTCGCCCGCCACGCCAGGCCGGCGGCGGCGACCACCGCCCGCGTCGAGGCCGTCGTCGAAGCCGTCACGCGGATGCGGGAAGCGCGTCGAGCTCGGCCAACGTGCTCCCGCTGGCGAGGACCCTGCCGTGCCCGTCGAGCAGGGCGAGCGACGGAAAGCCCTGGACCCGCAGCGCCTTCGTCACGCCGGTGCCGAACTCCTCGACCAGCACCAGGGCGACGGGCTCCAGCGCCCGCCGCTGGGCCGCCACCTCCTCCTCCGTCCCGACGAGCACGGCCAGCACGTTGCCGCGTCCTCCGGGGAAGGACCGCGCGCGTTCGGCGAACTCCGGCAGGCGGTCGCCGCAGGCGGGGCAGTCGGGTGAGAAGACCCCGACGAGGACCGGCTCGGTCAGCGTCTCGGCGGAGACGTGCATGCCCTCGGTGCTCACGGCGGAGAAGGCGCCGATCGTCGCTCCGGGCGGGAGCATGATCGGCGGGGCCGCCCCCGGTCGCGCCGAGAGCATCTCCTCGTGCGTGCGCAGCCTGCGGATCACCCCGACCGTCAGCACCAGGTCGATCAGGCACAGGACGCCGACGCCGAGGACGAGCGCTGTGAGGAACGGCATGAGGGACTACCTCCGTGGGTGCGTGTTCGTGAAGAGGCCGGCGATCTCGCCGGTCGCCGACAGCAGGACGGCCGCGGCACCGGCCGTCAGAGCGGCCGCGGCCGGCCCGGCCACTCCCAGGTCCGCCGGGGCTCCGGCCGATCCTGCCGCCGCGCCCGTCATCGCGCCCGTCATCGCGGCCTGCGCCGCTCCGGTCGCCGCGGCGGCGGCGAGCACGGCGTTGCGTACGAGATGACCGGGGCCCACCGGGACGGTGGACGCGCCGAAGCAGCGGCAGAGGACCCGGCGGCGCCGCCGCAGAGCGGCGGCCATGGCCACGGTGAACGCGACGAGGAGCCCGAGCGCGACGCAGAAGCCGGCGAGCGCGGTGGGCCGCCAGGCCAGTAGCGGCGCGACGGCGGCCTCGGCGGCGACGACGAGCGCCGCGGCGGGCCTGGCCGGCAGGCGCGGCGCGAGCGCGCGGGTGGCCGCCGTGAACTCCTCGTACGCCGCCCGCCCGCGCAGCTTGCTCACGGCGGAGGTGAGGAAGACGATCCCCGTGAGCAGCCGGCAGAAGTCGAAGAGAAGGGCCACGGGCGTCCTCATCCCCGGTCGGTCGGGCGGGTCGCCCCCCACGCTAGGAACGGCCCCGGCGGCCGGGGTACACGACGGCTACACGCGACGATGTATCCAGGGGGTATCCGGGGTGGGTATCCGGCGGGTTCCTCAGGCGCGGCGGCGCAGGACCAGCCATCGGCCGGCCAGTCCGGCGGCGAACATGACCACCCCGGCGAGCACGGACGGCCAGGGCAGGGTGGCGACCAGGGTGAGGCAGCCGGCGACGCCGACCACATTGAGCGCGCGCGGCCAGCGGCGCTCGGCCGGGGGCTGGGTGAAGGCCGAGGCATTGGCGACGGCGTAGTAGACGAGGACGCCGAAGGAGGAGAAGCCGATCACCCCGCGCAGGTCGGCGGTGGCCACCAGGACGCAGACGACGACGGCCAGGGCGATCTCGGCGTGGTGCGGCACCCGATAGCGGGGGTGGACGGCCGCCAGCCAGTCGGGCAGGTCGCGGTGGCGGGCCATGGCGAGGCCGGTGCGGCCGATCCCGGCGATCAGGGCGAGCAGCGCGCCCAGCGCCGCCGGCGCCGCGCCCGCCCGCACCACCGGGGCCAGGCCGCCGGCGCCCACCGCCTCGACCGCGGTGGTCAGCGGCGCGGGCGAGGCGGCGAGCCGGGCGGGCCCGGCGGCCAGCAGCGCCGCGACCCCGACCACCAGGTAGACGGCCACGGTGACGAACAGGGCGATCGGGATCGCGCGGGGAATGGTGCGGCTCGGGTCGCGGACCTCCTCGCCCATGGTGGCCACGCGGGCGTACCCGGCGAAGGCGAAGAACATCAGCCCCGCGGCCTGGAGGACGCCGTACGCGCCGCCGGTGCCCCGCCAGTCGCCCAGGCCCTCCGGCGCGGCGCCGCCACCCGCCGCGATCCCCACGGCGATCCCCGCCACGACGACGGCCAGGGCGGTCAAGGTGGCGGCGACGAGCACCCGGGTGAGCAGGACGGTCCTGGTGACGCCGTGGTAGTTCAGCGCGGCCAGCCCCAGCACGGCCGCGACGGCGACGGCCCGCTGCGCCCACCAGGGGCCGGGCACGGCGTAGGAGGCGAAGGTGAGCGCCATGGCGGCGCACGACGCGGTCTTGCCGACGACGAAGCCCCACCCGGCCGTGAACCCCCACCAGTGGCCGAGGCGCTCGCGCCCGTAGACGTAGGTGCCGCCGGAGACCGGATACACCGCGGCCAGCTGCGCGGAGGCGACCGCGTTGCAGTACGCGATCACCGCGGCGATCACCAGCCCGATCAGCAGGCCCGTGCCCGCGGCCCGCGCGGCGGGACCGAACGCGGCGAACACGCCCGCCCCGATCATCGATCCCAGCCCGACGACCACCGCGTCCGCGGTGCCCATCCGGCGCGCGAGGCCGCCGCCGTGGTCCTGCCCGTACGGCCCGGTCTGTGGCTGGGACGCCACCGCACCCCCTCGGAGTCAGATGCATCAAACGCGTTTGATGCATCGTCCGGGTCGCGGCATCGCGGAGTCAAGCCGTCCCGGGGCGGCATTCTTTACCATCCAGACACTGAGCGTTGCTATACGATTACTTTCAGTAGTGGTTCGGTCTGCTGAAGGAGCGTCATGAGAAGGATCGCCCTGGTTCCCGCCCTGACCGCCGCGACGATCGTCGCGACCGCCGGCGCCGCCTACGCCTCCCAGTACGTCGCCTACGAGGGGCCCGGCTTCAGCGGCAGGTCCGTCGTCATCGACGCCTGCGGCACCTCCAACATCCCCTACCACGGGTCGTACAGGTGGTACGGCGACGGGCAGAGCGGCCGCATGTACAACCAGCCCAACGCCCAGGGGGTCGCCCACTTCACCCTTCCCAGCGACCGGAACGCCGAGCAGCGCACGCCCGTCGGCTGGCAGAGCATCTTCATCGTCTGCTGACCGTCCCGGCCCCCCGTCGGCGGCCGGATCACCCGGCCGCCGGCGGTCGCGGCGTACGATGCCCGATATGACCGGCCCACCCGTCTCCAAACAGCGCCTCGGCGACCTCGCGCGGTTGCGCCGCGTCCGGGACCGGATCGACCGGGAGTACGCCCAGCCCCTCGACGTGGAGGCACTCGCCCGTGGCGTGAACATGTCCGCCGGGCACCTGAGCCGCCAGTTCCGGCTCGCCTACGGCGAATCGCCGTACGGCTATCTCATGACCCGCCGCATCGAGCGGGCGATGGCGTTGCTGCGCCGCGGCGACCTCAGTGTCACCGAGGTCTGCTTCGCGGTCGGCTGCTCGTCGCTGGGCACCTTCAGCACCCGCTTCACCGAACTGGTCGGCATGCCGCCAAGCGCCTACCGCCGCGCCACGGCGGGCGCGCCGGCGGGGATGCCGTCGTGCGTCGAGAAACAGGTGACCCGGCCGGTCAGGAATCGAGAAGCGCGGGCCGCCGCTCCGAAACTAGCCTGACCTGTATGAACCTCACCATTCACGCGACGTTCCTCCCGCACGACGACCCCGAGGCCGCGCTCGCCTTCTACCGCGACACCCTCGGCTTCGAGGTGCGGGGCGACGTCGGATACGGCGGCATGCGCTGGATCACGGTCGGCCCCGCCGGCCAGCCAGGCACGTCGATCGTCCTGCACCCGCCGGCCGCCGACCCCGGTATCACCGAGGACGAACGCCGCATCATCGCCGAGATGATGGCGAAGGGCACCTACGGGATGCTCACCCTGGCCACCGACGACCTCGACGGGATCTTCGACCGGCTGCAGGCGGGTGACGCGGAGGTCGTCCAGGAGCCGACCGACCAGCCGTACGGGGTGCGCGACTGCGCCTTCCGCGACCCTGCGGGCAACATGATCCGCATCAACCAGCTCGGCTGACGCGAGCGCGCGGCCCCGCCGGGGCCGCGCCGCCGCGCCGGAGCCCCCGATCGGGTAGACAGGGGGGCCGTTGCCGCGCCCGCAGACCGCCGGCACGACCCCGCGTAATACGCAGATGGAGACATAGAAACGATGAGCCTGCCCTTGAGCCCGGACACCCCGCCGCACGCCGCCGACAGCCACGATCTGATCCGCGTGCACGGAGCGCGGGAGAACAACCTCAAGGACGTCAGCGTCGAGATTCCCAAGCGCCGGCTGACCGTCTTCACCGGCGTCTCCGGCTCGGGCAAGAGCTCGCTGGTGTTCGGCACGATCGCCGCGGAGTCGCAGCGCCTGATCAACGAGACCTACAGCGCGTTCGTGCAGGGCTTCATGCCGGCGCTGGCACGGCCCGAGGTGGACGTGCTCGACGGCCTGACCACGGCCATCATCGTGGACCAGCAGCGGATGGGCGCCAACCCGCGCTCCACGGTCGGCACCGTCACCGACGCCAACGCGATGCTGCGCATCCTGTTCAGCCGGCTCGGCACGCCGTACATCGGCTCGCCCCAGGCGTTCTCCTTCAACGTCGCCTCGATCAGCGGGGCGGGCGCGGTCACCATCGAGCGGGCCGGGCAGACCGTGAAGGAGCGCCGCAGCTTCAACGTCACCGGCGGCATGTGCCCCCGCTGCGAGGGCATGGGCCGGGTCTCCGACATCGACCTGACCCAGTTGTACGACGACTCCAAGTCGCTCAACGAGGGCGCGCTCACGATCCCCGGCTACAGCGTGGACGGCTGGTACGGCCGCATCTTCAGCGGCTCCGGCTTCTTCGACCCCGACAAGCCGATCCGCGACTTCACCGAGACCGAGCTGCGCGACCTGCTCCACAAGGAGCCGACCAAGATCAAGGTCGACAACATCAACCTCACGTACGAGGGCCTGATCCCGCGGATCCAGAAGTCGATGCTGTCCAAGGACAAGGACGCGCTGCAGCCGCACGTCCGGGCGTTCGTGGAGCGGGCCGTGACGTTCACCGCGTGCCCCGACTGCGGCGGCACCCGGCTCAGCGAGGCCGCCCGGTCCTCGAAGATCAACGGCATCAGCATCGCCGACGCCTGCGCCATGCAGATCAGCGACCTGGCCGAGTGGGCGCGCGGCCTGGACGAGCCGTCGGTCGCCCCGCTGCTGGCCACGCTGCGGCAGACCCTCGACTCGTTCACGGAGATCGGCCTCGGCTATCTCTCACTCGACCGGCCCTCGGGCACGCTGTCGGGCGGCGAGGCCCAGCGCGTCAAGATGATCCGCCACCTCGGCTCCTCGCTCACCGACGTCACCTACGTCTTCGACGAGCCCACCACCGGCCTGCACCCCCATGACATCCAGCGCATGAACACCCTGCTGCTGCGGCTGCGCGACAAGGGCAACACCGTGCTCGTCGTGGAGCACAAGCCGCAGACCATCGCGATCGCCGACCACGTCGTCGACCTCGGCCCCGGCGCGGGCACCGGGGGCGGTACCGTCTGCTACGAGGGCGGCGTCGAGGGGCTGCGGACCGCCGGCACCGTCACCGGCCGCCACCTCGACGACCGGACCCGCCTCAAGGAGACGGTGCGCACGCCCTCCGGCAGGCTGGAGATCCGCGGCGCGCGCACCCACAACCTGCGCGACGTCGACGTCGACGTCCCGCTCGGGGTCCTCGTCGTCGTCACCGGCGTGGCCGGCTCGGGCAAGAGCTCCCTCGTCCGCGGGTCGATCCCCGCCGGCGCGGGCGTGGTGTCGGTCGACCAGGGCGCGATCCGCGGCTCGCGGCGCAGTAACCCCGCGACGTACACCGGGCTGCTCGACCCGATCCGTAAGGCGTTCGCGAAGGCCAACGGCGTGAAGCCGGCGCTGTTCAGCGCCAACTCCGAGGGCGCCTGCCCGGCCTGCAACGGCGCGGGCGTCATCTATGTCGACCTCGCGATGATGGCGGGCGTCGCCACCACCTGCGAGGAGTGCGAGGGCAAGCGCTTCCAGGCCGCGGTGCTCGGCTACACCCTCGGCGGCAAGGACATCAGCGAGGTGCTCGCGATGCCGGTGACCGAGGCCGAGGAGTTCTTCGGCGCCGGCCCGGCCCGCACCCCCGCCGCGCACGCCATCCTCCGCCGGCTCGCCGACGTCGGGCTCGGCTATCTCAGCCTCGGCCAGCCGCTCACCACCCTGTCGGGCGGCGAGCGGCAGCGGCTCAAGCTGGCCACCCACATGGCCGACGACGGCGGCGTCTACGTCCTCGACGAGCCCACCACCGGCCTCCACCTCGCCGACGTCGAGCAGTTGCTGGGCCTGCTCGACCGGCTCGTCGACTCCGGCAAGTCGGTCATCGTCATCGAGCACCACCCGGCGGTCATGGCGCATGCCGACTGGATCATCGACCTCGGGCCCGGTGCCGGCCACGACGGCGGACGGATCGTCTTCGAGGGCACCCCCGCGGACCTCGTCGCCGCCCGCTCCACCCTCACCGGCGAGCACCTCGCCGACTACGTCGGCGCGTGACCGCGGTCCAGCGCACCGCCGCCTTCATCCCGGCCGGTCGGGGCCCTCAGGCCGTCGCATACTGCGGGCGCCCGGCCGGCCGGTAGACCTGGGTCGTCACGCCCTTCGAGTCGACGCGCGACTCGACCAGGTCGAGCGCGAGATCCCGGCCGGCGTCCGGGAACAGCCGCGCGCCCTGGCCGAGAACGACGGGAACGACGATCAGGGTCATCTCGTCGACCAGATCGTTCTCCAGCAGCCAGCGTGTCAGGGCGCCACTGCCGTGCACCTGCAGCTCACCGCCCGGCTTGGCCTTGAGGTCCGCTATGGCGGTCGCGAGGTCGCCGGACAGGACGGTGGTGCCCGACCACGCCGGGTCGGCGAGTGTGGCCGACGCGACGTACTTGGGCCGTGTGTTCAACGCCCTCAGGACGGGCTCCCAGCCGGGGACATCCTGGACGGTCCAGGACCCCCACGAGCCGGCGAACAGCTCGTAGGTCCGTCGGCCGAGCAGGAACGCGTCGGCGCGCTGGTAGGTCTGCTTGATGAACGCGTGGGTCTCGTCGTCGCCCTTCCCCAGGGCCCATCCGCCGCGCTCGAACCCGTTCCTGCGGTCCTCGTCCGACGCGCCGCCGTTTCCCTGCATCACTCCGTCGATGGTGACCTGAGTCATGGTCGTCAGCTTCATGAGCGCGTTTCCTCCGCCTTGGCGCCGCCCCTTCTGGGCGGCCTCACCCCTGCTACGAACGCCACCGCCCCGATCCGACACCGCCTCCCGGATTTCTTCGAAGAAACTTTCCGAGCGATAGACAGTGTCTACGCGCAGTGGTAGACAGTGTCTATGTCAACTGAGGGCTCCCTGCGGGAGCGGCTGGTGGAGGTCGGGGTCCACCTCGTGATGACCGAGGGAACCACCGCTGTGGGCCTGCGGGAGATCGCCCGCCGGGCGGGGGTGTCGCACGGCGCGCCGCGCCGGTACTTCCCCACCCACCACTCGCTGCTGTCGGCCATCGCCCGCCGGGGCTTCGCCGACCTCGAAGCGCGGTTCGCCGCCGCCATGGCGGGGCTGACCTCACCGCGCGACCTGCTGCGGGTGTTCGCGCGGGAGTACGTCGCGTACGCGCTGGAGTGCCGCGGCATGTTCGAGCTGATGTTCCGCCACGAGCTGCTCGACAGCGACAGGCACGGGTCCGGCGGGCCGAGGTTGCGGGAGTCCACGCTGCCGCTGTTCGAGCGCCTCGTCGCGCTGGTCGCCGAGTGCCGGAGTGCGGGGAACCCGCCGGAGGACCCCGCGGTGGCGGCGGCGGCCTTCTGGTCCGCCCTGCACGGGCTCGCGCAGCTGTGGACGTGGGGCAGCCTGCGACTCGTCCTCGACGCCCACGTCGGCGTACCGGACGGCGAACGTCTCGACCGGCTGGTCGCCGAAGTGCTCGACGCCCACCTCGGGCCCGCGGTTCCGTGAGCGGAGCCCCGCGACCGCGCCTGGCGCTGACGGTGAGCGCGGCGGGTGCGATGGTCGTCGCCCTGGACGGCACGGTCCTGGTCGTGGCGCAGCCCAGCCTGCAGCACGACCTCGCCGCGAGCCTCACGCAGGTCCAGTGGACCAGCACCGGCTACATGGTCGCGGTCGCCGCGCTCCTCGTCGTCGCGGGACGGCTCGGCGACCGGTACGGCCACCGGCGCATGCTGTTCGCCGGCGTGCTCGGCTTCGCGGCCGCCTCGGCCGGCATCGCGCTCGCTCCCGCGATCGGCTGGGTGATCGGGCTGCGGGTCCTCCAGGGCCTGTTCGGCGCGCTGCTCCAGCCGGCGACCCTCGCGTTGCTGAGGCTCGCCTACCCGGCGGACCGGCTCGGTACGGCGATCGCCGTCCGCACCGGCGCCATCGGTGTGGCCGGTGCCGCCGGGCCGGTCGTGGGCGGGGCCGTCGTCGCCGAGCTGGGCTGGCGCACCGTCTTCGTGCTCCAGGTCCCGATCGCCGTCCTGATCGCCGCGCTCACCCTCGCCGTGCGCACGCCCCCGCCCGACACCTCCCTACGGCCGCGGCTCGACCTCACCGGCGCGGCCCTGCTCACGATCGTGCTGGCCCTGGGAGTCCATACACTCGCCGGCGTGCCCGGGCACGGGTGGACCGCCGGGCCGACGCTGTTCGGGTTCCTCGCCGTCGCGGCCCTGTCGGCCGTCTTCGCCGCGCACGAACGCCGGGCCGCGCATCCGATCGTGCCGGCCCTGGTGGTCCGGTCCCTGCCGGTGACAGCGTCGATGCTGCTCCTGCTGGCCGTCACCGGCGGCGTGTTCGGCGCGCTGTTCGCCGTCACCTTCGCGCTGCAGGAGGGGCTCGGGCTCGGCCCCCTCGCGGCGGGCGTGCGGCTGCTTCCCGTGACGGTGGTCATGGTTTTCGGCGCGCCCCTGGCAGCCGCCGCCCTGCGCCGGCACGGCCCACGCCGTACAGCGGTCACCGGGACGGCGCTCGCCGCCCTCGGCGTCGCGGCCGTGGCCCGGCTCGGCCCGGACGCCGCGCAGGCGGCCGCCTGCGCGGCCTTCGCCCTCGTCGGCGCCGGGTTCGCGACCGTCATGGTCACCGCGACCGGGACCGTCGTCGGCGACGCCCCGGCCCGGTACGCCGGAGTCGTCGGCGGGCTGAAACAGACGGTGATGAACATCGGCCCGAGCCTGGGCATCGCCGTGGCCGCCGGGATGACGGCCACGGGAGTGACGGCCACAGCGGCCCCCGCCACAGGATCCACCCTGCCGGTCATGGCGGGGCTCGTCGTCCTCGGCCTGGTGCCGGCGTCGCTGCTCCCCGCCGGGCCGGCCGCGGGCCCCTCCACGGAGCCGGTCGTGCGGGCGGGGGACGTGTAGGGCGGGGCCGCCTCATCGCGCCCCGCGTGCGGGCCTGGGCGCCGTCAACCGGACGAGGAACGACTCCGCCCCGGCGATCCGTACGCGCTGGAGGTGCACGGGCGTGAGGCCCTGACGGAGGGCGAGGGGCAGGTCGCCGACGCCGGGAAGCAGGACCACGGCGGCCCCGCCGGGGGCGAGCACCCGGCGCACCTCCGCCCACCACCGCGCCGGGGACGCGGCGAGCAGGCCTCCGGGGGCGACCTGACCACCCCAAGGCGGGTTCGCCAGAACGCGGTGGGCGACGCCGTCCCGCACCGGCAGCCGTCCGGCGTCGGCGCGAGCGACGGCGACGGGCAGCCCGGCCGCGTTCTCCCGGGCCGCCGCCACCGCCCGCCCGGCCAGGTCGAACCCGTACAGGCGGGCGGCCGCACCCTGCCGCGCCGCCTCGATCAGCAGCGTCCCGGCGCCGCAGCAGGGATCGAGAACCGTGTCGCCGGGCTCGACGCCGGCCATCGCCACCATGGCGGCGGCCAGCGGGGGGTGCAGGGTTCCCGGGACCGACTGCCGCTTGTAGTCCCGCCGGTGCAGGGGGCGCTCGGCGATCCGCAGCAGGAGCGTGGCCCGCTCGCCGTCCAGCGTGACGCGCCAGCCGCTGTGACCCGGCGGCGGTGCGACCGCGCCACGCCGTGAGTGGTAGCCGACCCCGAGCCGGCCGGCCAGGACGCGGCCCACCGCGTCCTCCACGTCGTATCTGGTGAAGGCGCGCCTGCCCAGGAACGACGCCGACACCTCGACGCCGGTGAGCCCGCGGGGGCCGCCGTGCTCACCGCGCAGCCGCGCCAGCGCGGCGAGGTCGGCCGCACCGGCGAGTGTGGCGGCGAGCCCCGCGAGCGCGGCGGCGCCCTGCCGGGTCGTGCCGACGTCGGGGCCCTGCGCCGCCAGCAGGAACACGTCGTCCGCCGTGCGCAGGCCCAGGGCGGGCAGGCGCGAGGCGCGGAAGCGCACCTCGCGATGCCCGATGTGTGTGATGACGCCGAGGCCGCGCCGCAGGATCTCTGCGGCGAGCGTCGGCTCCAGCCCGTGGACGCACCGCGCCACCAGGCTCGCCGCCGTCACGTGACGGCGGGAGCGCTGGGACGCGGAGCGGTGAGAGTGACAGCGCGAACGCGCATGGTGATCCTTCTTCTCCCGCGTCAGCCCGGGACGGCACGGCGCCGCCCCGCCTCGTCGGCGACGGGTCGTTCCTCGCTTCGCCGACGGCGGCTAGCGGAGGTGGAAGAAGGAAGTGAACTTCATGGCGGTGATCCTAGGCCCGCGAGATGCGGATGACCAACCCGGCGCCCGCCTCTTCGCTGGGGATGAAGGCGCGCTCTGATAATGTGCCGTCCACGGCGGCGACGACGCGAGGAGGTGAGCCCCATTACCGCTGAACTGGTCGGGTGCTCCCTTCTCCCCCTGCCTGTGGGTTGCGTGCGTACGGCCCTCTAGAGGCAAGGCGGCCCCGGGAGCGCCCTCGCACTCCGGAAGGCTCCCCATGTCCCTGACATCCTGCTCCCCCGCTCCGCCCTCGATCGTGGCCCGGCTGCGCGCCGCCGGGTGCGTGTTCGCCGAGGACGAGGCCCGTCTGCTGGTCTCCGCCGCGGCCACGCCCGCCGAACTCGACGCCATGGTGGACCGGCGCGTCGCCGGCCTGCCCCTCGAACACGTCCTCGGCTGGGCCGACTTCTGCGGCCTGCGGCTGTCCGTCGAACCCGGGGTGTTCGTGCCCCGGCCCCGCACCGCCTTCCTCCTCGGCGAGGCGGTCGCGCTCGCGCGGCCGGGGATGGTCGTGGCCGACCTGTGCTGCGGCTCCGGCGCGATCGGCGCCGCGCTGGCCGCCGCCGTGGGACCGATCACGCTGCACGCCGTGGACGTCGATCCCGCCGCCGTCGCCTGCGCCCGCCGCAACCTCGCCGCCGCGGGCGGCCGGGTCCACCACGGCGACCTGTACGCGCCGCTGCCCGGCGACCTGCGCGGCCGGATCGATCTCATCGTGGCCAGCCCGCCGTACGTGCCGACGGACGCGATCGGGCTGCTGCCGCCCGAAGCGCGGGACCACGAGCCGAAGGTCGCCCTCGACGGCGGCGCGGACGGGCTCGACGTCGTCCGGCGGGTCGTCGCGGAGGCCGCCCGCTGGCTCGCGCCCGGCGGGCACCTGCTGGTGGAGACCAGCCGGGGCCAGGCCGGGGAGGCCGCCGAGGCCGTCGCCCGCGCCGGGCTCACGCCGCGCCTGACCGTCAGCGACGAACTCGACGCGACCGCCGTCGCCGGCGCCCTGCCCGGCTAACTGTTCTGCCCCACGAGGCCGGGCCCGGCGCTCTCACCGCCGGCCAGGCCGTGCAGCAGCAGCCCGGTGAGCGTGTCGACGATCTCGTCGTCGCCGGCGGCGGGCCCGTGCTCGCCGGCGGTGAGGACGGCGTAGCCGAACATCGACAGCATCGCCGCCATCATCGGGGCGAGCAGGGCGGGATCGCCCGGCAGCGGGTGGCCGCGCTCCCGCAGATACTCCAGGTGGTCGCGCAGCACCTCCGACTCGGCGGTCAGGCTCGCCCAGGCGGCGCCGGAGGCCGGGCGCTCGGCGATCAGCGCCTGCATCCGCGCCGCCACGACCGGCAGGTTGGCCCGCAGCACGCTCCAGGCGACGGCCATGTGCCCGCGCAGCTGCGCCCGGTCGGTGAGGTCGTGGTCGCGGGGATGCCCGGCCGCCCCGATCTCCTCGTCGGCCTGGCCCTCCAGGTCGGCCATCAGCGCCTGGAGCAGCTCCTCCTTGCTTTTGAAGTGCTCGTAGAACGACCCCGTGGCCCGCCCGGCCTCCGCCGCGATGTCCGCGATCTTGGTGTTGAGGTAGCCGCGTTCCATGAACAGGCGGCGCGCGGCGTCCTTCAGCGCGGCCCGGGTCTCGGCCGCCCTCGCCTTGCGCACCCCGCCTTGACGCTCGTTCATGGGCGACATCATACTGAATCGCAATTCGCCGAATAACTATTCAGTGAACCGAGATTCAGGAGGACGGGATGCAGGTCATCGTGGCAGGCGGCGGGGTGGCCGGGGCGACGACCGCGCTCGCGCTGCGGCGCGTCGGAGCCGAGGTCACCGTTTACGAGGCGTACGCCGACCCCGCCGGAACGGTCGGCTCGTTCCTCAGCCTCGCCGCCAACGGGCTCAAGGGCCTGCGCGCGCTCGGCTGCCTCGAAGCCGTACAGCAGGCGGGCTTCGGCGTGGCGCGCCAGCGCCTGTGGGCCGACACCGGCAAACTCCTGGGCGACGCACCGCGCGGACGCCCCGAAGGCGAGCCCCTGCACAGCGTCACCCTCGAACGCGGGCGCCTCGTCGAGACACTCCGCGCCCGCGCCGCCGCCCACGGCGCACGCTTCGTCACCGGCGAACGGCTCACCGGCGCCGTCCGGGACGGCGGCGGCATCCGGGCCGAGTTCGTGAGCGGTCGCACCGCCCGCGCGGACCTCCTCGTCGGCGCCGACGGCATCTGGTCGGCGACCCGGCGCGTGCTCGACCCGGCCGCACCCGAACCGGCGTACGCCGGGTTCTACTCCGTCTCGGGCGTCTCACACGGCGTCGGCGTCAATGTCGACGTCGAACCCGGCGTCTTCAACATGGTCTTCGGCCGCAGGGGCGCGTTCGTCTACCTGGCCGCCCCGGACGGCGAGGTGTGGTGGTCCGCCCAGGTCGCCTCCGCAGCGCCCCCCGGACCGGACGAGGCCGGCCTGGACGACCTCCGGGACCTCTACCGCCACGAGGAGACGCCGTCCGCCCTGCTGCGCGCCGCGACGAGCGTACGGCGCCCGACGCTCATGCACGCCCTGGCGACGGT
Source organism: Microbispora cellulosiformans (assembly GCF_008728085.1). Lineage (NCBI taxonomy): Bacteria > Bacillati > Actinomycetota > Actinomycetes > Streptosporangiales > Streptosporangiaceae > Microbispora > Microbispora cellulosiformans. The sequence goes on from NZ_VYTZ01000005.1 coordinate 269,231, forward strand.
GCCGGTCTGGCACGACGACCGGATCGTCCTGGCCGGCGACGCCTGGCACCCCGTCGGCGCCGGTCAGGGCGCGTCGATGGCGATCGAGGACGCCGTCACGCTGGCCCGCTGCCTGGCGGCCGCCGGCGGCACACCCACTGCTGTACCGACCGCCGTGCCCACGGCCCTCGCCTCGTACGGCCGGGCGCGGCGGGACCGCGTCGCCAGGATGCTCAAGGCCGGGGACGACAACAGGGATGCCAAGGCTCTGGGCCCGATCGCCCGCCGGCTCCGGAACCTGATCATGCCGGTCGTCTTCCCGTTCGCCTACGAACGCGCCACGGCCTGGCTCTACGACTACGACCCCACCGCCGGCGACGGCCTTACTGTTGGCGAAGCGTCCAGTGCGCCGGGCGGCCGAGAGCGGGCGGAAGCCTCGTCGCGTCGTCACCCCGGGCGGCGTTGACCTGGGGCTGGGTGAGGAAGAGGCTCTCGGCGAGGTTCGCCCCGCGCAGGTCGGCCGCCCGCAGATCAGCTCCGATCAGATCCGCGCCGCGCAGGTCGGCTCCCGACAGGTCGGCGCCGATGAGGCAGGCTCCCCTGAGATTCGCCCCGCGCAGGTCGGCCCTCCTCAGCCGGGCGCCGGCGAGGTCGGCACCCCGATGATCGGCTTTCCGGCGCTCGCGGCCCTTGCCACCCTGACCCTTCCCACCCCGGCTCCCGCCACCACTGCCGGGGCCTCCCGCCGCCGCCCGGACCAGCTCGCTGACCCGCAGCAGCAGCCCGTTGACCGCGTCGTGGTGAGCGGCGACGTCCAGAGCCAGCAGTTCGCCCGGGCCGGAGAGGGTGAGATGCTCGGTATCCTCGAACGCGCGGCGCAGCTCGGCGTGGACCGGTCGGGCCTCGGGCAGTGACAGTCCCTCGCCGAGGTACCACAGCAGTTCGTGCAGGTGCCGCATCACCGCGAAGACCTCGAACATCCGCCCCGCGTTCGCGGGCTCCTCCCGCCAGCTGCGCCCGAACGTCACCTTCGAGACCTTCTGCCCCGCCCCGAAGCAGTCGTACACGGTGCAGCCGGGAAAGCCGCTCTCACGCAGGCGCGCGTGGATGCCGCAGCGGAAGTCGGCCCCCAGGTTGGGGCACGGCCGGCCGGCGTCCTTGGTGATCGCGAAGTCGGCCGAGGCGGCGAAGGGCAGCGCCACGCAGCACAACCCGAAGCAGTCGGCGCAGTTTGCCCGCAGGGCGAGCCGGTCGCCGCCGGGCGATGTGTCCACACCGGGGCGCGCGTGGTCGTGCGTGTCGGGCACGTGCTCGGTCTCCTCGTGTCGCGGGGCTCGCACAACGGACCAGTATCGCCGGTGAACCGGCCCTCACTGGACCTGGCGAGAGATCGTGCCGCTGAGATGCTTCCGGAGTCGGAGCCAGAGTAATGGGGGTGCGTGGTCACCCCGCCTGTACGAGGCCGGTTTCGGGCCGGCCGTCACAGGAGTCCCCCGGAAGGAGCGCCCTTAATGTCGCAGAGGACGTCCGAAGTGTTCGAGGTCCACCAGGACGGCTACACCCAGCCCGAGTCCGCCCTCACCTACAACCACAGCGAGACTCCGGTGTTCGAGGTCCATCAGGACGGCTACGCCCAGCCGGAGTCCGCCCTGAACCTCAACCACAACGAGGTCGCGGTGTTCGAGACCCACGAGGACGCCTACAGCGAACCGCACGCCCACATGGACGTCAACCACAACGAGGTTCTGATCGAGGCGTGAGTGCGTCTCGGCGTCCGCCTCCCCGGGCTCACCGGCTCCGGGAGGCGGACGCCGCCCACGGTCGTGACGTCGTACGGGAGGCCAGGTGAGCGGCGAGTCCCGTCCCGCCGGGGCGGCGGAGCTGCTGCGGCACGCGCGGGAGCGGTGCGCGGCAAGAGCCTTCGAGGAGGCGGAGCGGGCGTTCCGGGCCACCGCCGGCCAGGCCCGGCGCCAGGGCCAGGACGCGCTGCGCGTCCACGCCCAGTGCGAGCTGGCGAGCGCGTGGCGTATGTGCGGCCGCTACCGCAGGGCGGGGCTGCTGTTCACTCTCACTCTTCCCGCCGCGGAGCGGGTCTTCGGCCCGGAGTCGGTGGAAGTGGCCAAGGTGTGCAACGAGTGGGGTGTGCTGGGCAAGTACACCGGCCGATTCCAGCAGGCCGAGGCCCTCTACCGGCGGGCCCTGGCGATCCTGGAGGCGGCCCACGGCGGTGAGCACGAGGACGTCGCCTCCGTCTGCCACAACCTGGGCGGGCTCGCCCACGCCCGTGGGGACCACGAGGCCGGTGAGCCGTGGGCTCGCCGGGCGGTGGAGGTCCGCGCCCGGCTGCTCGGCGAGCGTCACCCGAGGGTGGCCGCGGACCTCGCCGCCTGGGCCGCGCTCGTGGAGGGCCGCGGACGCCCGGACGAGGCCGAGGCGCTGCTCCGGCGCGCCCTGGCCGTCTTCGAGGCCGCGTACGGCCCGGAGCACCATGACGTCGCCGCCGCACTGCACAACCTCGCCGCGCTGCGGCATCGTCGCGGTGACCTGGACGATGCCCTGGCCCACTACATCCGCGCCCTGGCCGTCAAGGACGCGGTCCTGGGTCCGGGCCACCCGGAATCCGCCGTCACCCTGATCAATCTCGGCGCCCTGTACCGCGCCCGCCGTCAGCCCGGCGAGGCCCACACCTGCTACAGCCGAGCCGTTGAGCTGCTGGGCCGGGCGGCGCCGGACCACCCTCATCTGGCGGCGGCACGCCGCGGCCGGGAGGCGGCCCGCGCGCTCCCGGCCCCGCCCCCGAACGAGAAGTGAGAGACCCGTCGTGAACGTACGCCTGTCCGGCTGCGGCGCCCTGCTGTGGGACGCCGGCCAACTGGTCTGGGACGACTACCTCGACCATCGCCAGTTCGCCCTCACCGACGGTGTCGAGCGCGTGTTGCGGTGGTTCACCGGCTTTCGCGACCTGGGCTCGGTGCGAGAGCTGGGGGGCGATCCCGACGAGGCCGCCCACTGGCACCGGGTCGCCACCGTCCTCGCCCAGCACGACATCCTGATCGCGGAGAACGGGCCCCGCCATCAGCGCGAACAGGCCATAGAAGAGGCCTGGCAGCCGTGGGGGCCGCTGGCGCGCGCCTACCACTTCTCCACCCGCTCCCATGCCGGCACCGCCATGCGCACCGCCGAACAGGACAACGAGGACCTCGAAGCCAAGGTTCTCACCGACCCGCCGCCTCCGGCGTTCTGGTCCCTGCCCGGCGCCACCCGCCTCGCGCTGCCCGACGCCGACCCCGGCGTCTGGCGCCATCGCGACCTGATGGACGTGCTGCACCGGCGCCGCAGCCGCCGCTACTTCGGGCCCGCCGCGCTGCCGCTGGAGACCGTCGCGGCCCTGCTCAAGACGGCCGCGGGACCGCTGCCGCGGGCCGAGGGCCCGCTGACCCAGGCGGGTGTGGACCTCGACCCCGACGGGGTGGTGACCGACTCCTGGCAGCGGGTGTTCAAGACCAGCCCCTCCGGCGGCGCCCGCCACCCGACCGAGTTCTACCTCTACGCGCGCAACGTCCAGGGCCTCGAGCCGGGCGCCTACCACTACGCCGCCGCCGACCACACCCTCGAGTTCCTCGGCCGCCGTCTCGACGACGAGCGGCTCGTGGCCGCCGTCGGCGACCAGGACTGGGTCGCCGGCGCCGGGGCGCTCATCTTCTACACCAGCGTCATCGCCCGCAACCAGTGGAAGTACACCTTCCCCCGGGTCTACCGGGCGCTGATGATGGACGTCGGCCACCTGAGCCAGACCGTCTACCTGCTGGCCACCGCGGCCGGTCTGCACATCACCTTCACGGCGGCCCTGCGGGACCAGATCGTCGAGGAACTCCTCGGCTGCGATCCCGCCCGCCACCTTGTCATCGGCACCTCCGTCATCGGCGCGCCCAGCCGCTGACCAACTCGCTGACCCGTACGGCCTGCCAGGACGCCCGGCAGGCCGTACGCGTACCCCATTGACAAAGAGATTTTTTACGTACAGGATTGTTTTTGCGATGAGAGACGTCCTGTACCTGGATCAGATCGAGCAGGCGGAAGCCCTGCTCAAGCCGCAGCGCATCGAGGTGCTGCGGCAACTGGCCGAGCCGCGCACCTGCACCGAGGTGGCGGCGGTGCTCGGCCAGACCCCCCAGCGCGTGTACTACCACGTCAAACGCCTCGTGGAGGCCGGCCTGGTGCAGCAGGTCTCCGAGCGGCGGGTGCGCGGCATCACCGAGGGCATCTACCGGGCGAGCGCCAGGTCCTACTGGCTGTCGCCCGGCCTCGTCGGCCGGATCGGCGGACTGCGGCGGAGGCAGGACGAGCTCAGCCTCGGCTACCTGCTCGACCTGATGGAACAGGTGCAGGCCGACGTCGCCGCCCTCGACCGGACGGCGCCGGAACTGCCGTCCATCGGCGTCTCCGGGGAGATACGCGTCACCCCCGAACGCCGTCAGGAGTTCCTCAACGACCTGCGGTCCGCACTTCAGGACCTGTTCACCCGCTACGGCGGCACCGAAGGCGACGCCTTCAAACTCGCCGTGGCCTGCTACCCCAAGGGAGACGACAGTGAGTGAGCCGATGATCATCCGTGTCCGCCTCGATGCCCCGATCAAGGAGGTGCGCCACGCGCTCACCGACCCCGCGGCGATGCGGGTGTGGCTGGCCGAGCACGCCGAGGTGGACCTGCCCGAGCGGTACGAGTTCTGGGGCCGCCGGACCCCCGAGGGCGAGGCCCCCCACCAGCGCCTGCTGCACGCCGACGACCACACCCTGCGCTTCGCCTGGCTGCTCGACGGCGAGGAGACCACCACGGAGATCACCCTGCGGGAGGAGGACGCCGCCACGACCGTCCTGACCCTGTCGCAGACCCACTTCGACTTCCAGGACGCCATCACCGGGGCGAGCATCCGCGGGGTGCTGCAGGTGTTCTGGTCGCTCGCCCTCTCCAACCTCGCCGACCACGTGCAGGAACGGGAGATCGGCCCGCAGCCCGACTACACCACCACCGACTTCCGCGGTCACCTGGACATCGCCGCGCCCGTGTCCACGGTGTACGAGTCGCTGATCGACTCCGACAAGGCCACCGAGTGGTTCGGGTACCCCATCGGCATCGAGCCGTACGTCGGCGGGCGCTTCGCGATGGGCGGCCTCGACGCCAACCCCCAGCCCGCGAAGATCATCGACCTGGTTCCCGACAGCGCGATCTCGGTCGACTGGGGACCGATGGGCGTCGTCACCTGGGACCTGGAGGACACCGGCGGCGCCACCCGCCTGACCTTCGTCCAGAGCGGTTTCGACACCGCCAACCCGCCGTACGGCGCCTGGACCGGATGGCTGTCCGGCCTCGCCGAGCTGCGCCGCTACCACGAGCAGCCGAACTGGCGTGCGATCTGGATCGCCGACGACCAGGCGGCCTGACGCCCGAGCGCCGTCGTCCCGCCGCCAGCGACACCGGCGGCGGGACGACGGCGTCTTATTGGTAGGTTCTCCGGACAAGTAATGACATCTCACGAACGGAGGAGCGGCGCCGTGGACGTCGAGCAGACGGTGTTGCCGGGGATCGGATTGCGGCACGAGTTCACCACCCGCTCGGGCCGGCGCATCGGGGTCGTCTCCCACCGCACGGGACGGCGCGACCTCGTCATCTACGACCCCGACGATCCCGACAGAGCGTGTGAGACCGTCAAACTCAACGACGAGGAAGCCGACGCGCTCGTCGAGCTCCTGGGCGCCCCCCGCATCGTCCAGCGCCTGAACGCCATGCACCGCGAGGTCGAGGGCCTGGTCAGCCTCCAGGTTCTGATCACACCCGGCTCCCGCTACGACGGCCGTCCCATGGGCGACGCGCAGGTGCGCACCCGCACCGGCGCCTCCATCGTCGCCGTGGTCCGCGCCGGACGCGTCTTCGCCAGCCCCGCACCCGACTTCGTCCTGACCGGGGACGACATCGTGGTCGTGGTGGGCGGCGAGGAGAGCACCACCGCCGTCGCCGACATCTTCGCCAGCGGCTGAGGGCAGCGCGTGCACAACACCGCAATACTCTTCCTCGAATTCGGCGCCGTCGTCCTCGGACTCGGCATTCTCGGAGCACTGGCGCTGCGCGTCGGCATCTCCCCCATCCCTCTCTACCTCCTCGCCGGCCTCGCCTTCGGCACCGGCGGCATCCTCCCGCTGGGCACCAGCGAGGACTTCATCGCCACCGGCGCCGAATTAGGCGTCATCCTCCTGCTGCTCACCCTCGGCCTGGAATACAACGCCGACGAACTGGTGACCAGCCTCAAGGGCAACGCCCGCGCCGGTCTGGTCGACCTCCTGCTCAACGCCGCCCCCGGCGCGATCCTCGCCCTGCTGCTCGGCTGGGGACCCGTCGCCGCGGTCGCCATGGCGGGCGTCACCTACGCCACCTCCTCCGGAATCACCGCAAAGGTCCTCTCCGACCTGGGCTGGATCGGTAACCGCGAGACCCCGGTCGTGCTGTCGCTGCTGGTGTTCGAAGACCTCACGATGGCGGTCTACCTCCCGGTCCTGACCGCCATGCTGGCCGGCCTGAGCCTCGTCGCCGGGGCGGTCACCGTGGCCATCGCGCTGGCCGCGGTCAGCGTGGTGCTGCTCGTCGCGCTCCGCTTCGGCCGCTACATCGAGGCGTTCGTCGCCAGCCCCAACTCCGAGGTGCTCGTGCTCAAGGTGGTCGGGCTCGCGCTGCTGGTGGCCGGGCTGGCCCAGCAGCTGCAGGTCTCGGCCGCGGTCGGCGCGTTCCTGGTCGGCATCGCCCTGTCGGGCGAGCTCGCCGAGGACGCCCACGCGCTGCTCGCTCCCCTGCGCGACCTGTTCGCCGCCGTGTTCTTCGTCTTCTTCGGCCTGCAGACCGACCCGACCAAGATCCTGCCCGCGGCCGGGCTGGCGGCCGGCCTCGCCCTGGTCACGATGATCACCAAGCTGATGACCGGAATCTACGCGGCCCGCCGCGCGGGCATCGCCCGCGCCGGACGGGTGCGCGCCGGCATCGCGCTCATCCCCCGCGGCGAGTTCAACATCGTCATCGCCGGGCTGGCCGTGGCCGCCGGCGCCCACCCCGATCTGGGCGCCCTGGCCGCCGCGTACGTCCTCATCCTCGCGGCCTTCGGCCCCCTGGCGGCCCGCCTGGTGCAGCCGCTCCTCACCAAGATCGCCGCGCGTACCGCGTGACGGCCGGCCCGCGCCCCGCACCCGTGCGGGGCGCGGGCCGCCACGTGGCGACCAGAGCCGCCGCGAGGAGAAGCTCGGCGATGTCGCCGCCGTAGTACATGATCTCCGCGCCGCCCTGGACCTCGGCGACCGGGGCGTGCACGTCCACCCAGAAGCCGCCGTACATCAACTGGGCCACGACGGCGTGCACGGCGACGGCGCAGCCGAGGTACACCAGGCGGGCACGGACCCCGGGCCGGCCCGGGGCCGGATCAGGCCCGGCGATCACGTAGACGAACAGGCAGCCCGACAGCAGGAAATGCGCGTGCAGCAGCCAGTGCCCCGCCGCCGACGCCGTGGCCGCGTTGTAGAGCGGGGTGAAATACAGCACCACGAGGCTGCCGGTGGACAGCAGCAGCGCGACCACCGGATGCGCCACCACCCGGGCGGGACGGCTGTGCAGCACGGCGGTCAGCCGCCGCCCGCCGCCGGCGGGCAGGGCGCGCAGCACCAGGGTGACCGGCGCGCCGAGCACCAGCGCGAGCGGTGCGTACATGCCGACGATCAGGTGCTGGACCATGTGACCGCGGAAGTCGGCGTGGGCGAACGACGCGACGGGCGGCGCCAGCGCCGCGCCCAGCAAGGCGAGCCCGGCGACGAACCCCGCCGTACGCCACCGGCTCCAGCCCCGCGCGGAATTGCGGCGGCGGGCCCGCCGCGCCAGGCACAGGTAACCGATCGCGCACCCGAGCACGGCCAGGATCGGCAGCGAGCCCGCGACGTGGGCGCCGTGTTCTGTCACTGCTCGTCCAGCTCGAAAGAGCGCCCGCTCCGCGCCAGCAGGTAGCCCCCGGCGACCAGCAGCGCGCCCAGGACGAGGAACCCGATGTCCCACCACAGCCGGTACGGCCCGCCGTGCACGTGATGGATGGCCAGGAGGTGATGGTCCACGACGCCCTCGACGAGGTTGAACAGTCCCCATCCGGCCAGGATCCAGCCCCACAGCACCCGCGAGCCCCACACCCGGCGGCGGTCCCGCGTGACCCGGGAGTACAGGATCGCCAGGCCGGCCAGGACCGCCAGCCAGCACACGGTGTGGAACAGGCCGTCCCACACCGTGTTCATCTCCAGCCCGGAGACGGTGCGCGGATCGTAGTACCGCACGCCGATGTGATCACTGTCGGTGCCGCTCAGCATGTGATGCCACTGCAGGATCTGGTGCAGCAGGATTCCGTCGGCGAACCCGCCCAGTCCCACTCCCAGCACGATGCCCGGCAGCCGGAGACTGACCGGTTCCAGCCCGGCGCGGGCCCCGCCCGCGGTGGTCGCCATCGGCTCGTCCACCCCTCCGTCCTCGACACCAGTGATCGGGTCCTCGCCAGGTTCCCGGGACGGACGGATCCAGTCACGCGGACGCGCGCGGATCGGCCACGTGACCTACCAACTTTTGCGGCGCCGGAGAACCGCCCGATAGCGTGACCACCATGCTGCGCGGATGGACACTGCCGGTCGTCTTCCTGGCCTGCGGGATCGCCTCGGCGTTCCGGCAGTCGGCCCAGGGGTCAACCGGCGGTGCCGTCACGCTCTTCCTGCTGTTTCTGTTCGCCGCCGTCCTGCTGTCTCCCCTGGTGTTCCCGAGGTCGATCGGCGCGGCCGAGGCGCGGCGCCGCAGCGAGGCAGTAGACGGCCGCCCGATCGTCTACTGGCGTCCGGGCTGCCGCTACTGCCTCCGGCTCCGGCTGCGTCTCGCCCGCGACGCCCGGCGGCTGCACTGGGTGAACATCTGGCAGGACCCCGAGGGCGCGGCGGCGGTCCGCGCCGCCATCGGCGGCGACGAGACGGTGCCGACCGTCGTGGTCGCCGGCAGCCCTCACGTCAACCCCGACCCCGAGTGGGTACGCCGCCACCTCCCCTGACCACGCACGTCCGCGGCGCGGTCAGGGACGGATGCCGAAGGGGCCGAGCAGACCGGCGTCGATCCGCAGAGACTCCAGCAGGCCGAAGGCGTTGTCCTTGGTGAACACGTCGGCGGCGGCCAGAATGCCGAGGTAGTCGGCGATGACCGGGGCGGCCGCCTGCTCGGCGACCGCGTTCAGGTAGGCGGCGAAGACCGCCCACGAGTTGCCGGCTGGACCGTACTTGCCGAAGAACGGCGCCGGGTCGAGGCTGGAGACCGTGTCACGGACGCTGGTCTGCAGGTCGGCCAGGTATCGCTGTTGCAGGTGTCCGTCGGCGCGGGCGCCGAGGCGGCCGAGGTGACCGCCGACGAGGGTGCGCCACGGATATCTCATGGCGATGCCGTGGGCCCGCAGCCAGCCGGGGATGTCCTGGGAGACGGCGAGGTTCTTGAACGGCACCCAGCCGGGATAGAGCACATCGACCACCATCAGCGTCTCCTGCTTGGGGGCGTAGACGAAGATGTTGTCGGGTGAGTGGTTGGGGCCGTGGTAGGCCAGTTCGAGACGCTCGCCGCCGACCTGCAGGACGTGGTGGTCGTCGAAGGTGAGCGTGGGCGCCGGCCGGTTCGGGTCCGCGTCCCGGCGCAGGAATCTCGCGGTCTCGGTATGCCCGATGCGCACGACGTCCCTGCCGAAGATCGAGGCGGCTCCGATGTGGTCGGCGTGCGAGTGGGAGTAGACGAGGTGGGTCACCTTCCGGGGACGGCCGTTCGCCCTGGTGACCTCCTCGATGGCGCGCAGCAGGTTGTGCCCGATGGTGGGTGGCGCGTCGACGAGGACGACGCCCTGGCGCGTGGTCAGGAACATGGCCTGGTAGGAGGAGTCGGTGACCCAGTGCAGGTCGCCGTCGATCCGGCCGACGAAGTAGCCCCTGTCGTTGAGCGCCGGGCCCTTCGACGCCTCGGGGATGGGCGCGTAGTCGGGGAGTACGGCGGCCGCCTGCGCCTCACCGGCCCCGAGCAGGCCGGCGGCCAGGGGCAGCGCCGATGCGACGGCCGCCCGGGCGAGGAAGGTTCGCCTACTCGAGTGGGTGGTGGACGCCGTGGCATCGCTGCCTGTGGCGCGATCTGCGTTCATGGGGCACACCGTAGAAACCGGCCCGCCTGCCGCGCGTGCGTCACCTGACTGCGTCACCGAGCGCCATGTGACTGCAGGTCGTGATTCAGGCTGAAGCCGCTGTCACCGGTCTTCCCCGTAAGCTGTGGGTGATCTCCATTGCTTCGCGGAGTAGGAGCACCCGATCACCACCCCACCCAGCTTCGCCGAGGTGCTGCGCCGTCATCGGCACGCGGCGCGTCTGACACTGGAGCAGCTCGCCGAGGCCTCGGGAGTCAGCGCCCGGACGCTGTCGGACATGGAACGCGGACGCAGCAAGGGCCCCCAGCATCGGACCGTCACCGCACTGGCCGGCGCCCTCGGCCTGACGGACGCCGACCGCAAACAGCTCGTCGAGCTGGCGCGCGAGGGCCGCCTGCGCGATCACTGGGACCGCCCGACCGGGCTGTGCGAGCTGCCGCGCTCCGTCGACGACTTCACCGGCCGGGCCGCGGGACTGGCCTGGATCAGCGAGCTCCTAGGCGCTGGGAACGCGAGTGTGGTGCTCATCACCGGCTCCGCCGGGCTGGGCAAGACCACTCTGGCCGTCCGCGCCGCCCACACCTTGAGGCCGGACTTCCCCAAGGGGGTGCTCTTCCTCGACCTGTTCGGTATGTCTCCACAGCCTCTGGCCGCCGACGACGCCCTCGGCATGTTGCTTCGCGCACTCGGCACGGCGGAGCAGCAGATCCCGCGCGACGTCGCCGGGCGAGCTTCCTTGTACCGGTCCCTGCTGCGTGACCGGCACGTGCTGATCGTGCTCGACAATGCCGCCTCCGAGGAGCAGGTCCGGCCGCTGCTGCCGGGCGGCGGCGCGGGGAAGGCCCTGGTGACCAGTCGCCGCCTGCTGGCCGGCCTGGAAGGAGTGCGCAGACTCGGTCTCGGGTCCCTGCCCCTGGTCGAAGCCACCGAGCTGCTGACGGGAATCCTCAAGGACCGCGGCGCCTCGGACGACGGATCGGCCGTCTCACAACTCGCACAGATGTGCGGCGGTCTGCCCCTCGCACTCCGGATCGCCGGGAATCGGTTGGTCAGCCGCCCCGGCTGGAACGCCGCCGACCTCGCCGCCCGGATGACGAACGAGGAGCGCCGCCTCGACCAGCTCAGCGCCGGCGATCTCAGGATCGCCACCGCCTTCGGGTTGTCCTACGAGCAGCTGGCCGACGCGCCGCGGCGGGTCTTCCGCCGGCTCGCCCTGGTGCCGGGGCACAACTTCGACGCCGCCCTGGCCGCCGTGGTGGGCGGCACGTCGATCGAGGGGGCATGGGACGCCCTCGACGAACTCGTCGACCTCGGTCTGCTGCAGGACAGCACGTCGGGCCGCTACCGCTTCCACGACCTGGTCCGGCTGTTCGCCCGCGACCGGCTTCAGCAGGAGGAGCCCGCGGCCGATCGCGACGCGTTCACCGAGACGATGACATCGTGGCTGCTGCGGATGGCGACGACCGCCGGACGGTGGTTCGAACCCGGGTACGGTGATCCTGGTCACGCCGGCCCCGACACCACCGGCCTGTCCTCCCCGGAGGAGGCCGACCGCTGGCTGCGTGTGAACGCGGACAACTGGCTGGGCGCGTTACGCCACGGGGCGAGCATCGGCCGGTACGCCGCCGTCCTCGACTGCGCCGAGTCGATGGACTGGTTCTCCGACCGGTGGATGCACGCGCCGCACTGGTACGAGGTCTTCACCCTCGGCGCCGAGGCCGCCGCCGCGCTGGGCGATCCGGCCCGGCAGGCGGTGCTGCTGAACATGCTGGCCTGGGTCCATCTGCTGCCACGGGACGACCCGGAGACCACACTGCGCTACACGGCCCAGGCGACGGAGCTGGCCACCCGCGGTGGTGCCACAGCGCAGGTCGCCCTGGCCCTCCACCATGCGGGGGGCGCGCTTCGACGGCTCGGGCGGCTCGACGAGGCCATCGCGTCGGAGACCCGGGCGGCGGAGATACACAAGAAGAACGGCGACATCGATCGTTACTGCCACTCTCTCGGCGCCCTCGGCACCTGCCTTCGCGATGCCGGACACCACGCCAGGGCACTGGAGCAGTACCTCGACCTGCTGGCCCTGCTGGACGACGACCGCTCGGGGGCGACACCGAGCGTCGCGGCGGTCATCCGGCCGATCGCGCTGGCCCGCGTCGGCGAATGCCTGGGACTGCTCGGCGACCGGGCCGAGGCGATCACCAAGCTCACCGAGGCGATCAGCCTCATGGAGCAGGTCCAGCTGCCCGTCCCGCAGGCCCGCTCCCTGGAGACGCTGGCGGCCATGCTGGCAGAGGAGGAGCGGACCGGCGAGAGCCGCCACGCCTACGCGCGTGCGGCCGAGGTGTACCAGGCCGTCGGCGACGCCGAGGCGAGCACCCGCTGCCACGAACTGGCGAACGCCGCCCCCTGACGGTCTCCGCGCTACTTCTGCGTCCTGTTCTGCGTGGCCGGGCCGCGTGCGCGCGACTTGGATGGAGAGCACCAGGACGGGCTCCGAGCCTGTCCGCCCAGCTCGGGAGCGCCCATGACCACCATCAGGAACATCGTGCTCGTACACGGTGGATTCGTGGACGGATCGGGCTGGCAGGGTGTCCACGAGGAGCTGACCAGGGCAGGACTGCGCGTCCACATCGTCCAGAACCACATCGTCCGCAACCACATCGTGCGGAACGCGACGCTGTCGCTGGAGGATGACGTCGCGGCGACCCGCCGGGTCCTGGACGGCCTCGACGGCCCGGCCGTCCTGGTCGGCCACTCCTACGGCGGAATCGTCATCAGCGAGGCCGGCACGCACCCCAACGTCACGTCGTTGGTGTACATCGCCGCGTTCGCCCCTGACCAGGGCGAATCGGCCTGGCGGCACAAGCCCAGCTGGTATCTCGTGGCGACCGAGGACCGGATGATCCCGCCGCCGGCCCAGCGCATGATGGCCGAGCGCGCCGGAGCCAAGGTCGTCGAAGTCATCGTCGGCCACGCCGTCCACGTCTCCCAGCCCGCCACGGTCGCCGACCTCATCCGCGAAGCCGCCGCCTGACGACGTCCGCCCCCGATCGAGCGCATCAGTGAAAGGCCGGAATCCTTTGACCCTCGTTAACGACGCCGGCTTGGTGCTCGTCCCCGGCGGCCCCCTCGTCACCCCCACCCTTGACACCACACCTTCACTTTTCGGGCGGGAGTCCGAACAGCGGCGTCTCGGAGATTTCGTGCACGGCGTCCGCATGACCGGCGGGGCGATGCTGGTGCGCGGCGAGGCGGGAATCGGTAAGACGGCCCTGTTGCTGGACACGGCCGGGCTCGCGGCCGCACATGGCATGCGAATCCTGCGGACGGCCGGCGTGGAATCAGAGACACACATGCCCTTCGCCGGTCTCAATCAGGTGCTGTTTCCGCTTCGTACCGAGTTCGCGGAGCTGCCCACCCCGCAGCGTGACGCGCTGGGAGCAGCGTTCGGGCTGACCGACGTCCGGGTGCCGGACCCGTTCCTCATCGCCCTGGCCACGCTGAACCTCCTGGGCGAGGCCGCCGCCCGCTCGCCCGTCCTGCTCCTGGTCGAGGACGCCCACTGGCTCGACCGCGCCAGCGCCGACGTGCTCGCGTTCGTCGCGCGGCGGCTGGACTCGGAACCGATCCTGCTGCTGGCCGCCATCCGCGACGGTTTCCAGAGCCCGCTCGACAGGGCAGGGCTGCCGGAACTGCTCCTCGATCGGCTCGACGACGCCGCCGCGACCGCCCTGCTGGAAACGCACAGCCCCACCCTGACCTCGGCGGTGCGCACACGGTTGCTGCGGGAGGCCGCGGGAAACCCCCTCGCCCTCGTCGAACTGCCGATCACCGCGGACACGCGAAACGGGAGAAGGCCCCTGCCGCCGGGGTGGCTCCCGCTGACCACCCGTCTGGAACAGACGTTCACCGGCCGCATGTCGGGGCTGCCGCCGGCCGTCCGGACCACGCTGCTGGTGGCCGCGCTCAACGACAGCACCACCCTTTCCGAGACCCTCGACGCCACCGCGCTGATCACCGGTCTCCCCGTCACCGCGGACGATCTCGCTCCCGCCGTCACCGTACGGCTGGTCGACGTGCACGAGACCGAAGTGACGTTCCGGCACCCGCTCATGCGCTCGGCCATCTACCAGGGCGCGAGCGTCTCCCAGAGGCACGCCGCGCACGCCGCCCTGGCCGGCGTCCTCACCGGCCGGCCCGACCGCAGCCTCTGGCACCGCGCGGCATCCACCCCCAGGCCGGACGAGACCATCGCCGCCGAACTGGAGACCGCGGCCGGAAGCGTACGACGCCGGGGCGACCTGTTGTCGGCCGTCGCGGCGCTGGAGCACGCGGTCAGGCTCAGCGAGAACCCCGATCACCGGTGCGAACGGCTGGTCCTGGCCGCCGAGTACGCGGCCGAGATGGGACGGCGCGACATCGTCGTGCGACTGCTGGGCGAAGGCGAGCGGCTGCGGCTGTCGGCCCGGCAGCGGGCCCGTGTCGTGTGGATCCGCGAGAACTTCGAGGACGGCATCCGCGACGACAGCGCGGCGGCGCACGCACTGGCCGACCTCGCCGAGAGCACGGCGGCGCAGGGAGACGTCGATCTCGCACTGAAGCTCCTGTCCAGTGCGTCCCTGCGATGCTTCTGGGCTCACGCCGACGAGCGGGCCCGGCAACGCGTCGTCACCGTGGCCGAGGCCCTGCCCGTCGACGATCTGGACGGGCGGTTGCTGACGGTCCTGGCGTTCGCGGCTCCGATCGAGCGCGGCAAGGTCGTGATCGAGCGGCTACGCCGTCTGGCCGCCCACCCGACAGGCGGCCGCCCGCCCGCCCGCCTCCTCGGCAGTTCGGCGTTGATGGTGGGGGCGTTCGACCTGGCAGAGGAATTCTGCGCCGCGTCGCTGCCCGTCCTGCGCGCGCAGGGCCGGCTCAGCCTCCTGGCACGGGACCTCGGAGCACAGGCGTGGAGCGCGGCCCGGCTGGCCGACCTGAGCGTGGCCATTCCCGCGGCCGAGGAGGCCGCCCGTCTGGCGCACGAGACCTCCCAGCCGCTGATGCACGCCATCGCCCAGGCCTCGGGCGCGGTGCTCGCCGCGCTACGCGGCGAGCAGGATCGCGTGGAGATCCTCGGGATGGCCGCCGAGCAGGTGGCCCTGCCCGTCGGAGCCCGCCCCGTTCTGGCCACGGTGCAACTCGCGCGCGGGCTCGCCGCGCTGGGCGAGGGACGTTACGCCGACGCCTTCGACCATCTGCGACGGATGCACGACCCCGCCGATCCGGCCTTCCACCTGGCGCTACGCTGCTTCTCCGTCGCCGAACTCGCGGACGCCGCGGTGCACAGCGGTCAAGGCCGCGCGATCGCCGGCATCATCGAGGAAATGGAGACAGTGGCGCTCGCCACACCGTCGCCGGCCCTGCACGCCGACCTGCGCTACGCCCGGGCCGTTCTGGCCGACGAGGCGGCGGCAGAGCCCTTCTTCGCCGCCGCGATCGCGGCCGACCTGCGGCGATGGCCCTTCGTGCGGGCCCGGGTGCACCTGGCGTACGGGGAATGGCTGCGGCGCCAGCGGCGTACGGCCGAGTCGCGGGCGCCCCTGCGCATGGCGCGAGAGACGTTCGATGCCTTGGGGGTGATCCCCTGGAGCGAGCGAGCGCGCCAGGAGTTGCGGGCCTCCGGCGAGAGCAGCCGCAGTCGCATCAGCGAAGCGCGCGACGTGCTGACCGCGCAGGAGCTCCAGATCGCCCAGATGGCGGCCGACGGCCTGACGAACCGGGAGATCGGCGAGAAGCTCTATCTCTCCCATCGAACCGTCAGCTCCCACCTCTACAGGATCTTCCCCAAGTTGGGGATCACCTCGCGATCCGCGTTGAGCACCGCCCTGCGCGTGTCGGCCTGAACCCGCCGCTTCGCTCGAGTGACCCTCGGGTGACGCTCGGTGACGCAGTCATGTGACGCTAGCGAGGTGCGCGGAGGCCTTCCTACGGTGAGGCCCTGGTCACCCACATCCGTACCGCCGCCGCGACCCAGGCGGACGAGCATACGCAGAGGAGCAGCCGATGACCGCACCGGCCATCCCCGTCATCTTCATCCACGGCCTGTGGCTACACGCCACCTCCTGGTCCTCCTGGATCGAGCTGTTCACGGCCGCCGGCTACGACGCGACGGCCCCCGGCTGGCCGGGCGACGGCGAGAGCGTCGAACTGTCCCGGAAAGACCCCGACAGCATCGCCGACCACGGAATCGACGACGTCGTCGCCCACTACACGGAGATCATCAACGCTCTGGACGTCAAGCCGATCCTGATCGGCCACTCCTTCGGCGGCATGATCGCCGAAAAACTGCTCGGGCAGGACCTGGCCAGAGCCGCGATCGCGATCGACGCCGCGCAGATCAAGGGCGTGCTGCCGCTGCCGCTGTCGGCGCTCCGCTCGACCCTGCCGGTGTTCAAGAACCCGGCCAACAAGCACCGGGCCGTCTCCCTCACCCTCGACCAGTTCACCTACGCGTTCGGCAACGCCATCCCGGCTCAGGAGGCCGCCGAACTCTACGAACGCTGGACCATCCCCGCACCGGGCAAGCCGCTGTTCGAGGCCGCCGCCGCCAACTTCTCCCCCCACTCTCCCGCCAAGGTCGACACCGGCAACAACGCCCGCGGACCGCTGCTCCTGATCGCCGGCGGCAAGGACCACACCGTTCCCGAGACCGTCACCAAGGCGACCCTCAAGCAGTACCGGGACTCCACCGCGATCACCGACTTCCAGGAGTTCCCCGACCGCGGCCACTCCCTGACCATCGACCACGGCTGGCGTGAGATCGCCGACGCCTGCCTGACCTGGCTCGCCAGGAACGACCTGCAGGCACGCTGAAGGCGCCGAAGGGATCCCATGGACATGGAACTGCAGGGCAAGGTCGCGGTGGTGACCGGCGCAGGCAAGGGGATCGGCCTGGCCGTCACCCGGGCCCTGGTCGAGGAGGGAGCCCACGTCGTCGCCGGATCACGCCGAAGCACCCCCGAACTGAAAGAACTGGGCGGAAGAGGAAGTGTGCAGGCGGTCGAGGTCGATCTCGCCACCGCCACGGGCCCGGCCGATCTTGTCGCCGCCGCGCTGGCACACGGACGCCTCGACATCCTGGTCAACAACGTCGGCGCGGTCACGCCGCGCCTGACGGGGTTCCTGAACGTCACCGACGAACAATGGCTGCACAGCGTGACACTCAACCTGATGGCGGCGGTACGCACCACCCGCGCCGCGCTGCCGGCCATGCTCGCGGCCGGGCACGGCAACATCGTCACGATCAGCTCGGTCAACGCCTTCCTGCCGGACCCAGGAGTGATCGACTACAGCGCCGCCAAAGCCGCTCTGACCAACTTCTCCAAGGCCCTGTCGAAGGAGGTCGGGGCCCACGGCATCCGGGTCAACACCATCAGTCCCGGCCCGGTAACCACGGACCTGTGGCTCGGGGACGAAGGTGTCGCCGCGACCGTCGCCCGCGCGAGCGGCGCCGACCCGGAAGCGGTGGCCAAGCAGACCGCCGCGCAAGCCGAGACCGGCAGGTTCACTCACCCACACGAGATCGCCGACCTGGTGCTGCTCCTGTCCGGCGACCGGGCGGGGAACGTCACCGGCGCCGACTTCGTCATCGACGGAGGACTCACCAAAACCCTGTGAACCTCCCGCCCTCCTGGTCAGCGATGCAGCAGTTGCCGCACCCGCGCGGCCTCCCGGGTGAGGTGGTCGCGCTCCGGCACGCTGGCGGCGGCACGCGAGGCCTCGGCGTACAGCTCGGCCGCGCGCTCCAGGTCGCCGGCGCGTTCGTGCAGGTACGCCGTCACCGCGGCATATCGGGGCAGGCCGGGGTCCACGCCGGCCAGCGCCGCCAGGCCGGCCTGCGGCCCGTCCGCCTCCCCCACCGCCACCGCGCGGTTCAACCGCACCACCGGACTGCCGGTGAGAAGAAGCAGCTCGTCGTACCACTCCACGATCTGCACCCAGTCGGTCTCGCAGGCGGCCGGGGCGTCCGCGTGCAGCGCGGCGATCGCGGCCTGCGCCTGGTACTCGCCCAGCCGGTCACGGGCCAGCGCGGTCTGCAGGATCGTCACCCCCTCGGCGATCAGGCCGGTGTCCCAGCGCGATCGGTCCTGCTCGGCGAGCGGCACCAGGCGACCTCCCGGGCCGGTGCGGGACGCCCGGCGGGCGTGGTGCAGCAGCATGAGCGCGAGCAGCCCCGCGACCTCGGGCTCCTCGGTCAGGGTGGCGAGCTGACGGGCGAGGCGGATCGCCTCGGCCGCCAGGTCGACGTCCCCGCCGTACCCCTCGTTGAAGACGAGGTAGAGCACCCGCAGCACCGTCCCGAGATCCCCGGGCCGGCCGAGCGGCAGCCCCGCGATCTTGCGCTTCGCCCGGCTGATCCGCTGCGCCATGGTCGCCTCGGGGACGAGGTACGCCGCCGCGATCTGCCGGGTGGTCAGGCCGCCGACCGCGCGCAGCGTCAGGGCGACGGCCGAGGCCGGCGGCAGGGTGGGGTGCGCGCACAGGAAGTAGAGCCGCAGCGTGTCGTCCGTGGCGGGCGCCGGGCCGGCGGGAGGCTCGGCCTGTACGGCCACCTCCCGCCCCCGCCGCGACGCCTCGGCACGCGTGGCGTCGAGGAACCTGTGCCACGCGACCGCGACGAGCCACGCCTTCTGATCGCGCGGTGGATCGTCCGGCCAGGTCGCCAACGCCCGGATCAGGGCCTCCTGCACAGCGTCCTCGGCCGACGCGAAGTCGGCTCCGCGCCGGACGAGGACACCGATGACCGCGGGCACGAGCTCCCGCAGCAGCGACTCGTTCACTCGGTGACCACGGGCGGCTCGGTGAGGAACGGCCGGACCTCCAGCCACTCGCGGATCGGCTCGCCTCGGGGCCCGGGAGCGGCGGACAGCTCCCCGGCCAGCTCGACCGCGCGGTCCCACGACTCCACGTCGATGACCATCCATCCCGCGATCAGGTCCTTGGTCTCGGCGAACGGCCCGTCGGTCACCGGTGGGCGCCCCTCGCCGTCGTACCGCACGAACGTGCCCTGAGGCGCCAGCGCCTGGCCGTCGACGAACTCGCCCGTCTCCTCCAGACGGGCGGCGAAGTCGCGCATGTACTGCACGTGCGCGTCGACCTCCTCCGGCTTCCACTGGTCGATCGACCCGCAGTCGACGACGGGAGCGGGACCACCGCGGTAGTGCTTCAGGAGCAGGTATTTCATCGTGCTTCTCCTTCATCGTCGTGCGGCCCCGTTCGGCCGCTCATGCCCCTGGGACGGAGCCGACGCCACATTCTCGACACACGGCACAAGATTTTTTGAAGCGGTTCCCCTCTCGGTGAGGTTTCTGACGCTGTTGCGTGACTAGCCTGCAAAAACCCGAGCGCCTTTACATTGTAGATTCATAGTATGATCGGGACCGATGAGCATCCCCGCGGTTCCCGAGCGGCGCGCCCCCGCACCCTCCACGCCCGATCCGTACGAGGTGTATCTCGGCGCGCTGCAGAGCCCGGAGTCCCGGCGCACGATGAAGGGCTGCCTCGACCGCATCGCCCGCCTCGTCACCGGCGACCCCGAGGCCACCGGGGCCGGGCAGCCCTGGGAACTGCTGCGCTACGAGCACACGGTCCGCCTCCGTACGCTGATGCGCGAGCAGGGGTGGTCCCCCTCCCACGTCAACAAGCACCTGGTGGCGCTGCGCCGCGTGCTCAAGGAGGCCTGGCGGCTCGGCCTGATGAGCGGCGAGGACTACCAGCGCGCCGCCGACCTGCCCGCCTACAAGCACACCCGCGTCCCGGCGGGACGGCACGTCGAGGCCGAGGCGCTCGCGGCCGCGCTGGAGGTGTGCGACGAGGACCACTCCCCCGCCGGCCGCCGGGACGGCGCCATGCTGGCGGCGCTGTACTCCAGCGGCTGCCGCCGGGCCGAGATCGCCGGGCTCCGGCTCGCCGACTTCGACCCGCACGCCCGCTCCCTGCGGGTGCGCGGCAAGGGCGACAAGGAACGGCTCGTCTACCTGACCCCGCAGGCCGTCGAGCGCCTGAGCCTGTGGCTCGCCGTACGCGGCCGGGCGGCCGGGCCGCTGTTCTGCCCGATCAACAAGGCCGGGCGGCTGCGCCTGGCCCACATGACCGGCCAGGCCATCGCCGACATCGTCTCGCGCCGCCTGGCCGCCGCCGGGGCCTCGCCCCGCACCCCGCACGACTTCCGGCGCACGTTCATCGGCGAGCTCCTCGACGCCGGGGTCGATCTCGCCACGGCCCAGGCCCTCGTCGGCCACGCCTCCCCCGCCTCCCCCGCCACCACCGCCCGGTACGACCGGCGGCCCGAGCGCCGTCGCCGCGAGGCCGTCGACCGGCTCCGCGTCCCCGGCGCCCCCGGCTGAGCGTGGTCACCGGCGGCGGACGGCGCGCACGACGACGTCGTGAAGGGGGCCGCCGTGCCCGGAGAGCGTACGCACCTGCTCCTCGGCGGTGACGATCTCCCACTCCGAGTCGTCCAGGCGCGCGACGACCGCCGCGGAGGTGACCGACGCCTCGGCCGGCGGGCGATGCCCGTGCTCATGGTGCTCACGGTGCTCATCGTGCCCGCCGGGACCGGTGGCGTGCAGGTGCCCCACGATGAGCAGCGTGCCGCCGGGAGCCACCCATCCGGCGATGCGGTCGTAGAACTCCAGCTGCGGCATCGCGGGATGGGCGTAGTGGGTCATGACCAGGTCGAACCGCGTGTCCGGGCTCCAGACGCCCAGGTCCGCCTCCACCCACCGCACGCGCTCGCCCGCCCCGCTCGCCGCCGCGCGGTCAGCGGCCAGGGCGAGGGCCTCGGACGAGATGTCGGCCGCGGTGACCTCCCAGCCGTGCGAAGCGAGCCAGATCGCCTCGGCGCCGCCGCCGCACCCGGCGTCCAGTGCCGTGCCCGGTGCCAGGCCGCCGATCTCACGTGCGAGGTACGGATTCGGCGGGTTGCCGCCCATGGAGCCCGGGCCCCCGTCCCGCCCCTGCCGCCAGTGCCGCTCCCAATAGTCCTTGTCGAACCCGTGCGTCGTCATGCCCCTCATCGTGTGGACAGGCACGACTCATCGCAAATCCCGTTGCCAAACCAGCAAAACGATCAACGCTGGGCACGGAAGCCGGAGATCACCAGGCCGATCAGGTGGCCGGTCTCGTCCCGGTCCTCGCCTGCCTGGCCCGCGGCCAGCACCACGGCGTTGACCAGGATCAGGGTGCGCTCGGCGTCGACGTCGGGGCGGATCAGGCCGGCCTCCTGCGCGGGCCGCAGCAGCGAGTCGACGGCCCGCGACAGGCTGCTCCGGCAACTCCGGAACAACTCGGCGTCGCCGTCGTACCGGCCGGTGATCAGCCCCTTCATCCCGCGGTGCTCGATGAGCAGACCGGCGAACTCGTGCAGCCAGCCGACGAGCGCCGTCAGCGGGTCCTCGGAGGAGGCCGCGAGTTCGTCGGCACGGACGGCGAGTGCCTGGACGTGCCCGGCGTACACAGCGGCGAGCAGTGCCTCCCTGGTGGGGAACCTGCGGTACAGCGTGGCCGTGCCCACCCCCGCCGCCCGTGCGACCTCGCTGAGCGGCGCCTCCGGCCCCTGCTCCTCGAAGACCCGGGTCGCCATCTCCACCAGACGCTCGACGTTGCGCCGGGCGTCCGAGCGCAGTCCCTTCGCGTGATCCGCGGGCATCGTCGGCCTCCAATAAGTGGGCGGGCCGCCCATTTACAAAGTGGGCGGGTCGCCCATATCGTAGTGCGCGCCTGACCAGGACATGGCCCCGCCTGGAGCACCTGCCCATCTCCCATGGAAGAGGCTTCACATGACCGGACGGCCGGCGATCGTGCTCGCCGTGGTGCTCGCCTGCCAGCTGATGGTCGGGATCGACGCCACCATCGTCAACATCGCCCTGCCCGAGATCCAGGCGCGGCTGCACTTCACGCAGACCGGCCTGGCCTGGGTGTTCAACGCCTACACCCTCGCGTTCGGCGGGTTGCTGCTGCTCGGCGGACGCGCGGGCGACCTGCTGGGCCGTCGCCGGATGTTCGCCGTCGGCGTGCTGCTGTTCACCGCGGCCTCACTGCTCGGCGGTCTCGCCACCCACTCGTGGTGGCTGGTCGCGGCCCGCGCGCTGCAGGGCGCCGGCGGCGCGATGGCCTCGCCGAACGTGCTGTCGCTGATCATGTCCGCGTACGAGGACGGCCCCCGCCGGACCCGGGCGCTCGGCGTGTTCGCCGCGGTCTCCAGCGCCAGCCTCGCCCTCGGCCTGCTCGCCGGCGGCGTGCTGACCTCGGCCGGCTCCTGGCGCTGGGTGTTCTTCGTGAACGTGCCCATCGGCGCGGCGATCCTCGCGCTCACCCCGGTCTTCGTACGGGAGACGGACAGGCACCCCGGCCGGTTCGACCTCGCGGGCGCGGTCACCGCGACCACCGGCGTGACCGGGCTGGCCTACGGAGTGATCCGCACCGCCACCTCCGGCTGGGGCGACCCGGTCACCGTCGCGGTCTTCTCCGCCGCGGCGCTGCTGCTCGCCGGCTTCACCCTGATCGAGGCCCGGGCCGAACAGCCGATCATGCCGCTGCGGCTGTTCGCCGACCGGCGCAGGGCCGGGGCGTATGTGAACACCCTGCTGGTGCCGAGCACCGTCTTCGCGGTCGTCTACTTCCTCACCCGGTATCTGCGGGAGGGTTTCGGCTACGGCCCGGTGGTGTCGGGCTTCGCTTTCCTCCCCATGACCGTCGTGCTGATGGGCGTGGTCCGCCTCGCCGACCGGCTGATCACGCGGTGGGGCACCCGCCTGGTGATGGCCGCCGGGATCGCCTTCGTCACCGCCGCGTTGCTGTGGCTCTCCCGGCTGACCGGCGGCAGCGGCTACCTGACCGGCGTGCTCGGCCCGCTGGTGCTGCTCGGCGCAGGCGCCGGGCTCACCACCGTCGCGCTGAGCGTCACCTCGCTGTCGGGCGTACGCCGTGAGGACTCCGGCGCCGGGGCCGGCGTGTTCCAGACACTGCAGTGGACCAGCTGGTCCCTCGGCCTCGCGGTGCTGGTCACCCTGTACCACGCGGCCGCGGGCGGCGGCGGGGCGGAGTCGATGGCGCGTGGCACCTCCTCGGCGTTCGCCGGCGCGTCCGTGATCGCGGTGCTCGCCCTGCTCAGCACGCTGGCCTTCGTGCGCGGTAGAGCACGTGACGGCGCAGCGGATGCCCCTCGGGGAGCACCGGGTGGTCGAAGTCTTCCCCCGGGTCGCGGGTCATCCCGAGACGCCGCATCACGGCCTGCGAGCGGACGTTCGGCACCGCCGTGAATGAGACGACCTCGGTCAGCCCCAGCGCGCCGAACCCGTGGTCCAGGGCCGCCCGCGCGGCCTCGGTGGCGTACCCGTGCCCCCAGGCGGATCTGGCGAGCCGCCAGCCGATCTCCACGCACGGCGTGAAGTGCGCGGTGAACCTCGGCACCTGCAACCCGGTGAAGCCGATGAACACGCCGTCCGCCTCGACCGCCCACCAGCCGAACCCGCGCTCCTCGAACACCGCCTCGATGCGCTCGACGAGCGCGTCGCTCTCCTCGCGGGTGAGCGTGGCCGGGAAGTGCTCCATGACGACCGGGTCGGCGTTCAGCGCCGCGAAGGGCTCCTTGTCGTCCTCGCGCCAGCGCCGCAGCACCAGCCTGTCGGTTTCGATGAGATTCACCCCCCGAGAATAGGGGGTGGGAGAAACCAGGGGCCGGCGTCGGCTAGAGTCGGTTGTGGCCGATGTGGTTTGTGTCCCCCGGGCCGCAAACACCGCCTTCACGGAATACCGTTCGGCTGGAGCCGTGTTGTGCATTCCGCCGAGGAGGCGACCGCCACATCGGCCCTCGACGTGGACGCCCCGCGAGACCCTGTCTCGCGGGGCGTCGTCTTTTGGGGCTGTGCGGTCCGGCGGCCTGTCACCAGGCCCGGCCCTCGCGCAGGAGCGCCAGGCCGGGGGCGGACAGGTGCAGCACCTCGTAGTGTTCGGCGTCGTAGTGTTCGGTGTCGTAGTGTTCGGTGTCGCCGTGGGAGCCCGGCGCCTCCCGCTCCCACAGGGCGAACGTCATCAGCCTCCAGCGACCGGGATCGAGGGCCAGGGCGGCGGTGTGCAGGCCCGCGGCGTCGCCAAGCGCACGCAGGCCGTCCAGCGCCTCCGCGACGCACGCCGTCAGGTCGGCGGTCTCGGGCAAGGGAGTGACGAGGCGGGAGGCGGCCCGCGGAGCCGTTCCCCGCGCCGGGCCGGGCGCGACGGCGAGGCCGGCCCACTGCCGCACCGCCGGGCGCCCGAAGTCGGCGACGATCCCCTGGAAGCCGCCGCCGCCGACCAGGAACTCCCCCATCCGTCCGGCGTCGTGCCACAGGTAGAACGGTGCGTACTGGTTCACCGGCGACCCCGCCACGCCCCGCTCGCGGATCAGGTAGGCCTTGAGGCCGAGCCCGGCCCGCTCGTCGAGGGCGTGCCCGCGCGTCGCCACCCGCTCCCGGATGACCGTCATGTCGTAGTCGGCGGGCAGGGTGATGTCGTACTGCATGGCGTACACGCCGGGACTCCTCAGGAGGGTCGGACAGGGGACAGCAGGGCGAGCAGCCCGTCGACGGCCTGGTCGAACGGCTCGGGCGAGGCCGCGGCGCGGGCCAGGACGTATCCGCCCTGCAGCACGGCGACGACGGCGGACGCGACGGCGGCGGGGTCGAGCCCGGCACCGATCTCGCCGCGGTCCCGTCCTTCGGCCAGCACCGCCGCGAGCCGGTCGCGCAGCCAGGCGAAGGTCTCCTCCACCGGCCGCCGCAGCGCAGGGTCGGCCATCACCTCGGGGTCCTGGGTCAGCCGGCCGATCGGGCAGCCCCGCAGCACCTCCCGCTCCCGCCGCAGGTAGGCGGAGACGCGCTCGGCGGCCGTGCCCGGCCCGGACAGGATCTCCTCCACCCCCGCGCGCATCTCCCCGGCCGTACGGCCGATCGCGGCGAGCGCGAGGTCCGGCTTCCCGGAGAAGTGGTGATACATGCTGCCCTGACCCGCTCCCGCCCGCTGCTGGATGGCCCGCGGGCTGGTCCCGACGTAGCCGCGCTCCCACAACAGCTCGCGCGTGCTCTCGATCAGGCGGTCCGATGTTCTCATGCTGTACATACTAGTAGGTACAGCGAAGTGTTGGCGATGCCGTACAAAACACGGGAGGGTGTGTTGCAGGGGGCGTACACCTGAACGGCACCCGGCGCGGCCTAGGGTATGTCCGTCGAGCCGAGTCCGAGCCCGAGTCCGGTGGTGCTGAGAAGGAGAGGCCGTGCTCTATTCCGCCCTGAAGGCCGTCAGCGTTCCCGTCATGCACCTGCTGTGGCGGCCGCGGATGGAGGGACGCGAGCACGTCCCCGCGCACGGGCCCGCGATCCTCGCCTCCAACCACCTTTCCGTGCTCGACTCGTTCTTCATGCCGGCGCTGGTGCCGCGCATGGTGCGCTTCGTGGCCAAGAAGGAGTACTTCACCGGCAACCGCCTCGCGGCCGAGTGGATGCGGGCGATGGGAGCCGTGGAGATCGACCGCGAGAACGTCACCGCCGCCCAGGACATGCTCGACGCCGCCGTGGAGGTCCTCAAGGCCGGCGAGCTGTTCGGCATCTACCCCGAGGGCACCCGCTCCCCCGACGGCCGCCTCTACCGCGGCAAGATCGGCGTCGCCTGGCTCTCGCTGACCACCGGCGCGCCGATCGTGCCCGTGGCCATGCTGGGCACCGACAAGGTCCTGCCGCCCGGTGCGTCGGTGCCGCGCCTCCGCCGCATCGGCGTGCGGTTCGGTGAGCCGATGACCTTCACCGGCGACCCCGGCAGCGCCCGGGACCGGCGGCGGGTGACCGACGAGGTCATGGCCGCGATCCAGCGCCTGTCCGGCCAGGAGTACGTGCCCCGGTACGGCGCGAGCGTCAAGGGCGCCGGCGAAACGGGGGTGTGAACAACCGATCAGGCCCCGCTAGGCTCTGGTCCCGACCAAGGGACACGGGCGTGACTGGGGGTACCTGTGCCGCGAGGACGAACTGTCGCGATCTCGGCCGCCGCGGCCGTCGTGGTGGCGGGGGGCGCCGCCGGAGGGGCCTACTACCTGCTGCACACGCGCGGCACGCCGCAGGAGACGGCGACGCGCTTCACCTCGGCCTGGTCACGGGGCGACCTCACGGCCATGAAGGCCGAGCTCGCCTCCCCCGCGCCCGGCTTCGACGCGACGTACGCGGAGCTGACCAAGAACCTGGGGGCCGTCAAGGTCGCCGTACGGGACGTGCGGGCGGGTCAGGCGAAGGACGACCGGGCCGCCGCGTCGTTCACCGCCACCGCGAGCCTCAAGGACGTCGGCGACTGGACCTACCAGGGCTCGCTGAGGCTTGTCGTGAAGGACCACTACTGGAAGGTCGACTGGTCGCCCGCCGCGGTCCATCCCGCCCTCGACGGGAACACCCACCTGGCGCTGAAGACGTCGTGGCCGCAACGGGCGTCGATCACCGACGCCAACGGTGACCGCATCGACGGCGGCGACGTGGGCGGCTCGGTGCAGCAGCTCGTCGGCTACCTCGACAAGGCCGGCGACGACGACCTCGGCAAGCTGGGCAGCGCGTACAAGAAGAACGACCCCGTGGGGCGCGCCGGCCTGCAGGAGACCTTCCAGAAGCAGCTCGCCGGCACCCCCACCACCGAGATCCAGGCGGTGGGACCGAGCCGGAAGACCCTGCACTCGATCAAGGGCTCCCCCGGCCGCGACCTGACGACCAGCCTCGACCTCAAGGTGCAGCACGCCGCCGCCGACGCGGTGCGCGACCTGCCCAAGCCCGCCTCACTTGTGGCCGTACGGCCCTCGACCGGCGAGATCCTCGCGGTCGTCAACAACAAGGGCGGGTTCAACCGCGCGCTGGACGGCAAGTACGCCCCCGGCTCGACCTTCAAGACGATCACGGCGGCCGGGCTGCTGGCCGAGGGCCTGACCCCGTCGAGCCGGGTGACCTGCCCCAAGGAGGCCGTGGTCGGCGGCATGAAGATCCGCAATTCCGACCACGAGGCCTTCGGGTCGCTGTCGTTCCTGGACTCCTACGCCCACTCGTGCAACACCACCTTCGCCCCGCTCGCCGCCGAGAAGCTGGGGGCCAAGAAGCTGTACGACCTGGCCACCGAACTGGGGTTCAACCAGCCGCTGCGCATCGGCGTCCCGGCCACGCCCGGCAGCATGCCGAAGGCCACCAGCGACGCCGAACTGGCCGCCGAGTCGTTCGGCCAGGGCAGGATCACCGCGAGCCCGCTGGTCATGGCGACTGTGGCCGCGGCGGTCGCGGACGGCTCCTGGCGCCCGCCCACGCTGGTGCCCTCCCGCAAGCAGGCCGAGGCTCCCCGGGAACTGCCCGGCGGGGTGGTGAAGGGCCTGCGCTCGATGATGCGGGCGGTGGTCAGCAAGGGCACCGCCCGCAAGGCGGGGCTGCCCTCGGGCACGGCGGGCAAGACGGGCACCGCCGAGTTCGGCACCGGGCCCAAGCTCGAATCGCACGCCTGGTTCATGGGCTACCGAGGCGACCTGGCCTTCGCCGTCGTCGTGGAGGCCGGCGGCATGGGCGGCGACGTGGCCGCCCCGGTCGCCGCGCGCTTCCTCAAGGCCCTGTAGTCGTCAAGGTCCTGTAGCCGGTTTCGTCATACGGGGAACGCGGCGGCGTCGTGCCGCAGGGCCATGACCAGCAGGGTCGCGATCAGCGTGGCGATGAGCAGCCAGCTCACGGCGATGATCAGCGTGGAGCGGCCCGGCCGGCGGCGGGCGGCGCCCCGCCCCGCGCGGTGGCCGGCACGCTGACTGGCACGGTGACTGGCACGGTGGTTGAACGACTCGAGCCTCGCCGCCAGCTTCGGGTCCTCGTCCGTGAGGTGCCGCTCGATCATCGCCAGCATCCGCTCTTCGTCCTGCGACCAGGCCATCGCGCAACACTCCCAGAACGCAAGGTATGTGCCGACGTTGTCCCCAACGATGAAGATCGTTAGCCGTTTCCAGGACCGCGATTTACGATGAGTTGCCAATAGGGGTTCGGCGTACGGGCACCCCCGCGGCGTTTCGTCCGGGTGACGCTACGATCGCCCGGCATGGGGCACGACCTGCACGCTCTCAACGACTTGAACGACCTGGACGCCGAGGCGTTCGTCCGCGCGCACACCAGGCCGGCGGCCGTGCCATACGTGCCGGAGATCCGGCTGCGCCTGGCCGTCGACGACGGCGCTCACGGCGGGGAGCGCGCCGAGCTGTACGAGATCTGGGAACGCGCCGGGGGGCTGCCCTTCTGGGCGTACCCCTGGGCCGGCGGGCAGGCGCTCGCGCGCCACGTGCTCGATCATCCGGAGACCGTGCGCGGCCGGACCGTGCTCGACCTCGCCACCGGGTCCGGGCTGGTCGCCGTGGCCGCCGCGCTGGCCGGCGCCGCTCTGGTCGTGGCCAACGACGTCGACCCGTACGCGCTGGCGGCCGTGCGGCTCAACGCCGCCGCCAACGGCGTCGCCATGCGGGTCCTCGGCGGCGACCTGCTCGACGGCGCGCCGCACCAGGACGTCGTGCTCGCCGGAGACGTCTTCTACGAAAGGCCCCTGGCCCTGCGGGTCGTCCCCTTCCTGTCCAGGGCCGCGATGGCAGCGGGGGTGGTCCTCACCGGGGTGCCCGACCGGGCCTGCTCCTACCTGCCGGACGGCGTGTTCGAGCCGGTGGGCGTGCACGAGGTGCCCACCCTCCTGGAGGACGCGCCCCGGAAGCGGACGACGATATATCGGCTTTCCGGCCGACATTGAAGCAAGTGACCCACATCACAGCAACACATGAACTGTCGGTGACGTCCAAGGGAAGGGGATCTTCACCGACACGGACGGGGCGTGATTGTGGTTTCTCTACGCAGAATCGGGGCCAGGGTGGTGGTCAGGGCTCTGGAGGCCCGCGACCGGCGTCGCGCGAGGTCGGCGCCGCCGCCCGACGGTCGCGAGATCCGCATCCTGCTGCTGCACGCCAACGGCATGGGCGGCACGGTCCGGACGGTCTTCAACCTGGCCGGCCACCTGGCCCGCACACACGACGTCGAGATCGTCAGCGTCGTGCGGGAGCGTGAGGAGCCCTCCTTCCCCGTCCCGCCCGGGGTGCGCGTCCGCTACCTCGACGACCGCCTGCCGCGCCGTAAGGGCCTGCTGTCCCGCTTCCCCAGCAGACTCGTGCCGAAGGACGAGGCGGCCTACCACTGGTTCACCCTGCGCACCGATCTCAAGCTGGTCCGCTACATCCGGTCCCGCCGTCGCGGCATCGTCATCGGCACCCGGCCGGGCCTGAACCTGATCGCCGCGCGCTTCGCGCCCCCGGAGATCATCACCGTCGCCCAGGAGCACGGGAACCTGTCCTCGCACCAGCCGCTGGTGCGCAGGCAGATCGTCCGCCGGTACGGCAGGCACGACGCGGTCGTCACTCTCACGCAGACCGATCTGCGCACCTACGAGCGGTCCTTCGACAAGGCCCGCAGGGAGCGCCCGGCCGTGCTGGCCCAGGTGCCCAACGCGACGCCCCGCCTGGGCGGCGGCGCCTCGCCGCTCACCGCCAAGACCGTGGTCACCGTGGGCCGCCTGACCTGGGGCAAGGGCTACGACCTGCTCATCCGCGCGTGGGCGCACGTCGCCGAGCGGCACCCGGACTGGACGCTGCGGATCTACGGCGGCGGTCCCCGGATGGAGAAGCTCCAGGCGGCGATCGACAAGCGCGGGCTGACGGAGCGGGTGTTCCTCGAAGGCCCGGCCGACGACGTCGGCGCGGTCCTCGCGGACGCCTCGATGTTCGTGCTGAGCTCCCGCCACGAGGGCATGCCGATGGTCATCCTGGAGGCGATGAGCAAGGGTGTGCCGGTCGTCAGCTACGACTGCCCCACCGGCCCGAAGGAGATGATCAGCCACGGCCGCGACGGGCTGCTGGTGAAGCCGCAGAAGATCCACGCGATGGCCGACGCCATCGGCACCCTCATCGAGGACGAGGGCCTGCGCCGCGAGATGGGCGCCAACGCCCTGACCACCGCCGCCCGCTACGACCTCGACGTCATCGGCGCCCGGTGGGAGAACCTGCTCTCCGGTCTCGTCGAACGCAGGCGTGCCCTCGGTGGGCCGTCCGAGGAGTTGTCCGACGATCCGTCCGACGAGGCGGAGCCGGATCTCCCCGCGTCGTCGGTCCTGTCGCGACCGGGCCCGTAGTCGTGGCCGGGACGGCGCCGAGGATATCCGGGCGGCCACGACATGACCGGGTTCCCTGGTGAAAGCCGCCGGCGAGTGAGGCGAGACCGAACAGGTCGAGCTGCGGCTGCACCGGTTGGTGGTTCTGGCATTCGAGCCGCGCCCTTTACAAAGTAGATTTGCGCAGGACTTTTGTCCTGCGCAAGGCCGGACCGATCGCTCTGTTCGCGCGGGCGCCGTGCTTCTACCGTTTTCGACGTGGACACCGACATCCCCGACCCCACTGACTCCCCCGCAGTGTCCCTGACCACTGCGACGAAGAGCTTCGGCCCCGTACGGGCCGTCGACGGGCTCACGCTCACCGTGCCCCGCGGCCAGGCCCTGGCCCTCCTCGGTCCCAACGGCGCCGGCAAGTCGACGGCCATCGCGCTCCTGCTCGGGCTGATACCTCCCGACTCCGGGCGGGCCGCGCTGTTCGGCCTGGCCCCCGAGCGGGCCGTACGGCAGGGCCGCGTGGGCGCGATGACGCAGGAGGGCGGCCTGGTCCAGCGGGTCACGGTCCGCGAACTGCTGTCCTTCGTGTCCGGCACCTACCCCGCTCCCCTCCCCCTCGACGAGGTGGTCGCGCTCGCGCGGATCGGCGACCTGCTCGGCCGCCGGGTCGACCGGCTGTCCGGCGGCCAGGCCCAGCGCGTGCGGTTCGCGATGGCGGTGTGCGGCGATCCGGACCTCGTCGTCCTCGACGAGCCAACCGCCGCCCTCGACGTGGAGGCCCGGCGGGAGTTCTGGACCGGCCTGCGCGGGCTCGCCGACCAGGGCAAGACCATCCTGTTCTCCACGCACTATCTGGAGGAGGCCGACGAGCAGGCCGACCGGATCGTGGTGCTCGGCCACGGCCGCGTGATCGCCGACGGCACCAGCGCGGAGATCAAGCGCGCGGCGGCGCTGACCACGGTCCGCGTGACCGTCGACGGCGACGCCTCCTGGCTCGCCACCCTGCCCGGCGTGCGCCACATGGAGATCCGGGCCGGCCGGGCCCACCTGCGCAGCGGCGACTCCGACGCCACCGTCATGGCCCTCGCCCACGCGGGAGCCGTACGCGACCTGGAGGTCGTCCCGGCCGACCTGGAGGACGCCTTCGTCGCCCTGACGAGCACGGCTCCACCCACAGTTCCAGCCCCAGTTGCAGCCACAGCCCTGACTACCACCCCGGCCGGCAAGGAGAACGCGTGATGTGGGGATATGTCCGGCTCGAACTGACCAGGACCCTCCGCGACGGTGGCTATGTCATATTCGCTGTCGTGATGCCGGTCGTCATGTACCTCATCTTCACCAACCTCGGCCTGGCTCCCGGCGACCGGCACGACGCCGCGATCTACGTGATGGTCAGCATGGCGGCCTACGGCGCGCTCGGCGGCGCGTTCAACAACGGCAGCGGCATCGCCGAGGACCGCGCGACCGGATGGCTGCGTCAGTTACGGCTCACCCCGCTGACCCCCGTGCAGGTCGTCACGGGGAAGGTGCTGACCGGGGTCGTCGGCGTCGTGCCGAGCATCGCGGCCGTGCTGCTGGCCGGCGTGCTGGTCAACCACGTCACGCTCCCGCCGCAGCGGTGGCTGGCGATCATCGTGCTCCTGTGGGCCGGGACCGTGCCGTTCTCCCTGCTCGGCCTCGGCAACGGCTACCGCCTGTCCGGCCAGACGGCGGCGGTGGCCAACGTCGCGACCATGCTGACCCTGTCCATCGTCGGCGGCCTGTGGATACCGGCGGAGACGTTCCCCTCCTGGCTGCGCGCGATCGCCGACTGGACGCCGTCGAACAGCTACGCGGGCCTGTCCTGGCGGGTCGCGTTCGGCGACGTCCCCACCCTCCGGCAGGCCGCGATCCTTCTGGCGTGGCTGCTCCTCTTCGCCGCCTACGCGATGTACGGCTACCGCCGCGCCGGGCGCCGGGCCTGACCCCCTGTACCCTGGCGATCTCCATGACAACCGAACGCCCCATGACGACCGAACGCGACATCTGGCTCGACCCGCTGCGGGAGGGCGAGCGCGGCCCCGACGCCAAGGGGCTGTACATCTGGGTGCTCCTGACGGCGGGACCGGTGTGGGACATCGCGCACGGCCGGTCCCACCCGCTCTGGCTGGCGTGGCCGGCGGCGGGGGCCGCGGCCGGGCTGTACCTCCTCACCGCCCACCACGCCTTCGCCGACCGGCGGCGGGCCCTGCCGTCGCTGGGACTGCTGGCGGTCGTCGTCCTCGCGGCGACCGCCGGGTTCGGCGACAACTGGCTGTACCTGGTCGTCATGCTCGCCACCGCCACCGGGATCGCCGTGCAGGGCCGGGTCCTGCCGCTGCTGCTGCTCGCCGAGTGTGCCACCGCCCTGCTGCTGGCCGTACGAGGCGGAGCCGGCCTCACCGACGCGGCCCCGCTGGTCTGGGGCACGTTCACCGCCGGCCTCATCCCGGCGATAATCATCAGGCTCTGGGCGGCCATCCACGAGCTCAAGGCCACCCGGGAGGAGCTGGCCCGGACCGCCGTGACCGAGGAGCGGCTGCGTTTCTCCCGCGACCTGCACGACCTGCTCGGCCACACCCTCTCGGTGATGGTCGTCAAGGCCGAGGCCGTACGCCGGCTGACGCGGGTCGACGCGGAGACGGCCACCGCGCAGGCCGCCGACATCGAGCGAATCGGACGGGAGGCGCTGGCGGAGGTGCGGGCGGCCGTCACCGGCTACCGCGGCAGGGGCCTTTCGGCCGAGCTCGACGCCGCCCGGGCCGTCCTCGCCGACGCCGGCATCGGCGCCGTGGTCCGCACCTGCCCGGTGCGGGCGGCTCCGGAGATCGACGCGCTGCTCGGCTGGGCCGTACGCGAGGGCGTCACCAATGTCGTACGGCACAGCGGCGCGGCGGCCTGTGACATCGACCTGGTCGAGGGCGGCGGCCGTCTGCTGCTGGAGATCCGCGACGACGGCCCGGCGCGGGAGAAGGCCCCCGGGCACGGCAACGGGCTGACGGGGCTGCGTGAGCGGGTGCGGGCCGTGGGCGGCAGCCTGGAGATCGCCGCGCCGCCGGGCGGAGGCTTCCTGCTCCGGGTGACGGTGCCGTATGACAACGCGGTGCCACATGACACGGAGGAGCGAGCGTGATCAGGGTGCTGCTGGCCGAGGACCAGGGCATGATGCGCGGCGCGCTGGCCCTGCTCCTCGGCCTGGAGGACGATATCGAGGTCGTCGCCCAGGTGGGGCGCGGCGACGAGGTGGTGGACGCCGCCCTGCGCGCCCGGCCCGACGTCGCCCTGCTCGACATCGAGATGCCGGGCCGCGGCGGCCTGGAGACCGCCGCCGACCTGCGCGAACGCCTGCCCGGCTGCGCCGTGCTCATCCTCACCACCTTCGGGCGGCCCGGATACCTGCGCCGGGCGATGGAAGCCGGGGCGCGGGGGTTCCTGGTCAAGGACGGGCCGGTCGAGGAACTGGCCGACGCCGTCCGCCGGGTGCTGCGGGGCGATCTGGTCATCGACCCCGCCCTCGCGGCCGCCGCGCTCAGCACCGGCCCGAGCCCGCTGACCGACCGCGAGCGCGACGTCCTCGCCGCGGCGGCGGACGGCTCGACCATCGCCGACATCGCCGCGCGGCTCCACCTGTCGGAGAGCACCGTACGCAACTATCTGTCGTCGTCGATCGGCAAGACCGGGACCAGGAACCGGATCGAGGCGGCCCGCCTGGCCCGCCACAACGGCTGGCTGTAGCCCGTAGCGGTAACCAGTGACGGTGGTTACGTGACAATGGTTACATGAGCCTGACGCTACGCGCCCGCGACGGGGCCACCTTCCGGTTCGATCCGGGCGCGCTCTGCCTGGAGTTCCTCATGAGCGGAGGCGTGGGGGTCTACGCCTGCTACGAGTCGCTGCACGAGCCGGCCGACCTCGCCCGCTGGACCGCCGTGTCCCGGCTCGGCCTGGACCGGGTGGACACGACCATGGACGACCTGGCCCAGGCGAAGGCCCTGCGCGCCGCCCTGTGGGGGCTCGCCGCCGACCGGGCGCACGGCCGTACGCCACGGCAGGCCGACGTCGACGCGGTGAACGAGGCGGCCGCGGCGGCCCCACTGGTGCCCGTCATGACCGTGGACGGGCGAAGGTCCTGGGCTCCCGCGGCCACCGGCCGTCAGGTGGTGGCGACCGTCGCGCGGGACGCGATCGACCTGTTCACCGGGCCCTTCGCGACGCGGGTGCGCGAGTGCGCCGCGGACGGCTGCCCCCTCGTCTTCGTCGACACCTCCCGCCCCGGCAGCCGGCGCTGGTGCTCGATGGAGCGGTGCGGCAACCGGCAGAAGGTGCGCGCGCACCGCTCCCGCGACGTCCCAGCGGGGTGATGACATGACTGTCAGGCGTCGGTGTCGCGGAAGAAGCCGGCGTCGTAGGTGACCTTCGCGAGAGCCCGCTGCCCGTCGGCGTTGGGATGGAAGTAGTCCCAGCCGCTGACCTGCTTGAGCGTGAACGGGTAGGAGAAGACCGCTCCCCCGTCGTAGCGGCAGGCCGGACCGTACAGGGCGCACGCCTCCCTGAGCTGCTCGTTGTAGTCCATCACCCGCTCGCGCACCCGGTCGCGCCTGGCCACGTCCTTCTTCGCCGTCGACCGGGGATTGGCCAGCATCGCCTGGCAGATGTGGCCGACCGCCCAGAAGGTCCGTGCCCACCCGTTGCCCTTGCCGATGCGCCACAGGCGCTCGATGTCGGGGATGCTGGCCACGAAGACCCGTGCGCCGGTCGGCCGGAGCACGGAGAAGGCCTCCTCGATGTGCTCCCGGAACACCGGCACCGGCGTCATCTCCTTCTCCGAGCCGACGCAGGCGTCCTGCGCGCCGATGAGGACGGTGACGTAGTCGGCCTTCTCGCGCACGGCCTGCCGGGCCTGCCCGGCGAGGGCGGCGCTGGTCGAGCCGGGGACCGCGAAGTTGAGGTTGTGCCCCTTGATCGCGTGTTCCGAGGCGAGCAGGCGCAGGTAGTGGCTGTCCACCTTGGTGTTGTCGCCCGACGACCAGGAGCGTGACCTGCAGGCGACGTACCAGCCGCAGGCGTTGAACCCCGCGCTGATCGAGTCGCCGAGCGCGGCCATCACGGTGGGCGACGTGCCTGCGTGGGCGGCGGCAGGCACGAGCAGGACGGACGCGGCCAGGACAGGCGCGATCTTCTTGAGCATGTACACCTCCGGAAGATCAACGGTAGGGATTTCTTGGAGGTGCGCTCTATCGCTTTCAGGGAAGGCGGGCCTTCCGTGACCGATTTCCTATCGCGGCTTGACAGAGTGGGCTCAAGCGGCATGCGGGGGCCTCTTGTCGAACATGTTCAGATCGTGCGTAGAGTGATTCGGGTGAGTGTCGCCCTTATCCAGCCCCTGGTGGTTCGCACGGTCGCGGTGAGCGACCCCGACGATCTCCTGGCACGCCTGCCCGGCGCCGCGCCGTACGCGTGGATCAGGAACGGCGAGGGACTCGTGGGCTGGGGGGAGGCGGCGCGTGCGATGGTGCCTCCCGGCCCCGGACGGTTCGACTGGGCCCGCGGCTGGCTCTCCTCGCTGTTCGCCGGCGCGCTCATCCGGGACGAGGTCGGCATGCCGGGCTCGGGCCCGGTGGCCTTCGGCTCCTTCACGTTCGACGCCGACGCCCCGGGGACCGTCCTGGTCGTCCCTCGCGTGGTGCTCGCCCGGCGGGACGGCCGCGCCTGGCTCACCACGATCGGCGACAACGCGTTCGACCTGGCCCGCCCTCCGGTGGAGCCCGGCCGCATCCGGTACGGCGACGGCACGCTGACGGCGCCCCAGTGGGAGCACCGGGTCGCGCGAGCGGTGCGCCGCATCAGGGACGGCGGCCTCGACAAGGTGGTTCTCGCCCGTGACCTGACGGCCGTCGCCGACCGGGACATCGACATCCGCGTGCTGCTCGGGCGGCTCGCCCGGAGCTACCCCGAGTGCTACACGTTCTCCGTGGACGGCCTGGTCGGCGCGACCCCCGAACTGCTGGTCCGGCACACCGGCCAGGCGGTGGAGTCACTGGTCCTGGCCGGCACCACGCCGCGCGGGTCGGGCCCGGCCGACGACGCCACCCGCGCCGCCGCCCTGTACGCGTCGAAGAAGGACCGGCACGAGCACGCCTGCGCGGTCGCCTCGGTCCGTGAGGCCCTGACCCCCCTGTGCTCGGCGTTGCACGTGCCCGAGGAGCCGGAACTGCTCGTGCTCCCCAACGTGCAGCACCTGGCGAGCCGGGTCACCGGGCGGCTGTCCGACGGCGCGTCGGTGCTCGACGTGGTCGCCGCCATGCACCCCACGGCCGCCGTCGGCGGGACGCCCACCGGCACCGCCCTCGGCCTGATCCGCGAACTGGAGGGCATGGACCGCGGGGGCTACTCCGGCCCGGTCGGCTGGATCGACGCGCACGGCGACGGCGAGTGGGGCATCGCCCTGCGCTGCGCGTACATCTCCGGCAGGCACGCCCGGCTGTTCGCCGGCTGCGGCATCATGGCCGGCTCCGACCCGGCCACCGAACTCGCCGAGGCGCAGGCCAAGCTCCGCGTGATGCAGTACGCCCTGGAGGGGTGAGCCTCCAGGCTGCCTCAGTGCGGCCTCAGCGGGCCAGGTGGACGGTCTCTCCGAAGGCCGTCTGGGCCCGCCCGGCGGTGACCGCCGCGACCCACTCCTCGAAGGCGGACAGCCGGTCCTCGGCGACCGCCACCTCGAAGGCCACCCGCGCGCCATGGCCGTCCCCGTCGTCGACGCTGTAGTCGACACTACGCACCGCGTACGGCGAGGAGCGCAGATCGCTCTCCAGCCGCCCGGCCTGGGCGTGACCGACCGACACGGTCACAACCACCGCGGGGACCATCTCGACGACCTCAGCCCGGTCAAGGGTCTCCCCCACGGCGCCGCCGTACGCGCGGGCGAGACCGCCGGCGCCCAGCAGCACCCCGCCGAAGTAGCGGGTGACGACCGCGACCACGTCCGCGAATCCGCGCCGGGTGAGCATCTCCAGCATCGGCGTGCCCGCCGTGCCGCCCGGCTCACCGTCGTCGTCCGCCCGGCGCACCCCTCCGCCGCCGCCGATCACGTACGCCGTGCAGTTGTGGCTGGCGTCGGCGTACAGCCTCCTGCGCCCCGCGACGAACTCGCGCGCCGCCTCCTCCGTGGCCACCGGAGCCAAGGCGCAGATGAAGCGCGAGCGGCGGATCTCGGTTTCATGCTCGACGACGTTTCCGATCGTCCGGTACGGCGCTGTCACAGCGTCAGTCTATTGAGCACCTCCCTTTACGAAGTAAGGTCCTACCGCTTCGCGCCACCTCGACAGAGAAGAAGGACGTCGATCACGCCCCGGCGGCGACGCGGAACCCCTCCATAGCAGACCGGGCCCACCGCCACCCAGGTCAGCACCCTGATCAGCACCGGCTGGCCCGGCTGCTGCTTCGCGGCTCGCCGTAGCCGAAGGTGTTCGCGGCAGTCCCCTCCCGCCGCGCCGACCATCGGCCCGAATCGGCGGTCCTCCCGCAGCCCCTGGCCTGTCTCGTGGCTCATCAGCGTCTCCAGGTGGTGCGGGGGTTGCGGTAGGTGAAGGCCCAGCGGTCGTCGCCCACCTTGCGGCGGGTGTAGCGGGTGGGGTGGCGGTAGCGGTCGCGGTTGTGGAACTGGCAGGCCGGTCCGAGCAGCTTGAGGTCGGTCAGCCCGCCGCTGCACCAGTCGTCGGCGTGGTCGATCTGGCACAGGGTGGCGGGCAGGGGGCAGCCGTCGACCCAGCAGGTGGCGTACCGGGCGAAGACCGCCCGGCGCTGCGCGGGCGTGGCCAGCCGGACCTTGCGGCCCATGTCCAGGACCTGCCCGGCAGCGTCCATGACGATCCGCACCAGGGTGCTGCTACGGGCCAGCCGGTGCACGCTGGAGACGGGCAGCAGCTGCCCGGTCGCCAGGATCAGCCCCGGGAACCCCCGCAACCACACCCCCGGCGGACTGTTCACTCCCACCCCCGACCGAACACCGGCGCTGTCGCCCGCCCAGGCGTCACCTCCCAGCCGGGCGTCATCTCCCGGCCAGGTGTCGTCGCTGTGTTCCACACCCGGCGAAGCGTCGGCTCCCACCCCCGGCCAAGGCTCACCTCCCGGCCAGGCACCACCGCCACATTCCGCGCCAGGTGGCGCATCGGCTCCCGCCCCCGCCCAGGCGTCACCTCCCGGCCAGGCGTCATCTCCCGGCCAGATGTCGCCACCGTGTTCCGCGCCCGGCGGAGCGTCGTGCTCCGGTGGAGACTCAGGGGCATGCGCCTGTTGCGGGGGTGCCTGCTTCGACCGGCGCGCTCGGTTTCTGCGGTGTCCTCGCTCGATCCCCTCTTCTTGAGCGCCGGGGTCGGCGTCGGGGTCGTTGGCGTGGCCCTGCTGGATGTCATCGCCGTCGCGCAGGTCGCCGCGCTCGTCGCTTTGGGTTGGGTCGACGTGCGGCCAGGCGGCAGCCGGACCGTTCGTGGGCGAGCTACCGGCGGCTGCGCGACCGGTGGCGGGCTCCTGCCCGTCAGCGCCCGCGCCTGCGGCGGCAGAGGACGTGGCAGGGAAGGCGCCAGGGAAGGTGGCAGGGGAGGCGTCGTCTCCTGCGGAGGGCGCAACGGCCGAGCACCTGTCCTCGTCGGCAGAGCGATCACCGCCCGCCGGCGGCACTGTGGCTGTGTGTTCGGGGCTGACGGTCGATGGCCGATCGTCAGGCTCCGCGCTCTTTGACTCTTCGCCGGCGGGCTCCTCAACGGTGGGCTCGCTGTCGTCGGAGGGAGTGCCGCTCGGGGGGTCGTCGGGGAGGGATTCGGCGTAGACCAGCACCAGAAGCTCGGTCGCGATCCTGTTCTCCAGGAACGCGATCAGCGCGTCCGCGTTCCGCACACTCAGCGTCCGGTCATCACCCTCAGCCTTCGGCTTGGCATAGACCTCCAGCATCTGCTGCAACCGCGCGGCGGCCTCCACCGGCAGGTAGAACTCCCCCTCCACACCACCGTTCCTGCGCTTGCGAACCCTCAAGAACCGGCGGTCGAAGTCCGCCTGCTCGTCCTTCTCATGCCCGTCGGGGTCCAGCACCGCCCGCAGATACCGCCCCGCCTTGGCCACCTCCGCCGCACCCGCCGACCCCGCCAACTCCAGCAGGATCCCCTCAGCGGTGGTCGCCTGGTCATCGGTCAGCCCGGCGGTGGCGGTGCAGATCGCCTCCACGATCCCCTCGGGCAAGGTGCCCTCGGCGAACCGCTCACGCACCTGCGAAAGACGGTGCAGTTCCATGCTCATCGTCACCAACCGGCTGGCTCCCGCAGGGGTCATCCCCCCAGCGGAACGCAACCACAACTTGGTGGAGGCATGCCCATGGCTCTTCGCCTCCCCAGCCCGATGCACCCGGCCCACCCGGGCAGCCAGCGCCGAAGTGATGCGGTCGCGGGCCGACAACAACTCCTCGGCCTCGGCCAGGCACACCGCCGCCGTCTCGGGCACTGGAACGAGCGCCACTGCTCGTGCCGCCTCGACAACCGCCGCCATCGCCACCCACGACGCCGGCCCCGCATCGGAAGCACCAAAGGCATCAGCATAGGCAGCCCCAGAAGGAGCACCTGCTGCATCACCGGGAACATCGCCGGAGCCGCCCCCGGATGCACCCTTGGGAGCACTACCAGGAGCATCCGGAGCGCAGCCGGAAGTGCCACCAGGGGCGCTCTGGGCCACGTTTCTCCGGGGTCCGGCGTCGCGATGTTCGGCGGCGGCATCGTCGGCGTCGGCCGCATCCTGAGCGTGGGAGGAACCGTGGGCGTGGGGAGCACCATGGGCGCCATCGGCTGGGTTCGCCGGGAACTCGTCGGCAGGTCTCGCGGTCGAAGTACCGCTACTCGCGGCAATGGGGTTCGCACTCGCGCCGCCCTGGAGGCGAGCGCCGGCCTGAGGGCGAGCGTGCTCCGGGAAGCAAGCGCCGCCCTGGGAACGAGCGCCGCCCTGGGAACGAGCGCCACCCTGGGAACGAGCGCCGCCCTGGGAACGAGCGCCGGCTTGGGAGCGAGCGTGGTCCGGCACGCTGTCAGGGTGAGGACTGGGGGATTCGTCAGCGCTGGGATTCGGGGTAGGCGAGCCATCCGAGGACCAGAAGGGCGGGCCGTCGATGATCCTGGCCCACCAGGGATCAGCCGGAGGACGAGGCAATGGCATGTCGAACGCCGGAGACTCCATCTGCCCCTCCTCCCACAGCGCCTACAGTTCGAACACTTGACCTAATCCTTTCATCGCCACCTACATAGCGCAAGACAGCCAAGCGATTACCTGGCGTCACAGGAAGCAAAGGCGCGGTGGGCCTCCGGGTGGGGTTCTATTGCCGGCGTCACGGCCGCGCGGCTGAGGGAGAGACGCTCGCTCAGCCGCGCGGGGCGTACATGATGACCGACACTCCGACCAGGCAGATGGCCGCACCGGCGAGGTCCCACCAGTCGGGGCGGAAGCCGTCCATCACCACGCCCCACAGGAGTGAGCCGGCGACGAACACTCCGCCGTACGCGGCGAGGATGCGTCCGAAGTGCGCGTCCGGCTGGAACGTGGCGGCGAACCCGTAGGCGGCCAGCGCGAGGATCCCGGCGGCGATCCAGGCGGCCCCCCGATGCTCGCGCCAGCCCTGCCACACCAGCCATGCTCCGCCGATCTCGAACACGGCCGCGAGGACGAACAACACCAGAGAACGGACGATCGTCATGACCGGTAGTGCAGCACATGTGCGGCACACCCGACGCCGCGCCCCTGTCGAGGACCCTGGAACGGCGCCGCCAAGCCGGGTGGCGGGCGGCGGACGCTCCGCCACCCGGCTTGGCGGGGGTTGTCACCAGCGCAGTGGGAGGGTGGCGATGAAGTCGCCGAGCCGCTGAGAGATGATCTTGTGGTCGTGGGCCGAGGGGTGCCAGTCGCAGCCGCCGTAGTCGAGGTCCGTGTTGTCGTAGTACCAGTAGCGGACCCGGTCGTCGCCCCGCTTGTTGCGGTCCTGGACGATCTGCCGCGCCGCGTCGGCGAACGCCGTCGTGTTGGACATGTACGTGGCGCTGACCACGATCATCGCCTTCTTGCCGTACCGGGACCGGAGCTTGTCGATGAAGCCGTGGTAGGCGCTCTTGTACGCGGCGACCAGGGTCTCCGGCGTCCACGGCTCGCCCGGGTTGATGGCGGTGGAGAAGTCGTTGATGCCGAGGCCGATCACGATCAGCTGCGGGTGCCAGGTGCCCGGGTTCTTCCAGACGTCGCCCGGCACGCCGATCAGGGCCCGGTCGTAGTAGGTGCGGTAGTCGGTGCCCGGCTCGATCCCGTTGTAGTTGCGCACCACGCCGCGCCCGGAGAAGGCGTTGATCTGGTAGTCGGCGCCGAGCCCGCGCGCGGTGAGGGCGCCGAAGCTGACGTCGGCGTTGGTGGTCCGGTCGATCTGGCCCGGGGCCGGGCAGCTACGGGTGTCGGACATGTTGCCGTAGCCCGCCGTGTAGGAGTCGCCGATGAACTCGATCTGACGACGGCGGTCGGCGGGTTTGGGCAGGATCGCGCCGCCGGGGGCGGCGACGAACCCGCCGAACTCGCCCACCGCCCATTGGCCCTCGCTGCGCTTGACGAGCCGTACGCCGTGCGCGCCGTTGCGGAGGTTCTTGACCCAATAGGTGGTGCGGCCGGGGGTGACCAGGGTGGCGACGGTGGCACCGTCGATCTGGACGTCGTAGTCGTTCGCGGCGTCGTTGAGCACGATCCCCACGCCGGTGCCGCGGAAGCGGCCCTCGAAGTAGACGCCCGGCCAGCTGTACCGCACGGAGCGTCCGGCGGCCTCGACCCGGCCGGCGGTGTGCGCCGTCGCCAGAGCGGCCGGAACGGCCTCCCCCGGACGCCCCGCCTGAGCCGGATCGGCCGCGGGCGGCGAGCTCGCCGCGGATGCGGCCGCATGGGCCGCCGCGGGCAGCAAGGTGGCGGTCACCGCCAGCGCGGCCAGTGCCGCGTGTACCTGAGTGCGTCGCACGGTCTTCCCTTCTCCCTGCCGGCGCGAAGGCGCCCGGGCCCGTCCGTCGGGGCCCCCGGGCGCCGGGGGGCCGACGCTGAACGTTTCACGGACGCGGGTACGACGGCGGCGAAGGCGGCGCACGCGGCCCGGTCGCACGCGGAGGTGCCGGGGCGCGGGTGACCACGGATGACCTGGGGGGCAAGGCTCACCCTCTGCCTCGGAGCGGACGG
The DNA here is from genome assembly GCF_008728085.1 of Microbispora cellulosiformans. Lineage (NCBI taxonomy): Bacteria > Bacillati > Actinomycetota > Actinomycetes > Streptosporangiales > Streptosporangiaceae > Microbispora > Microbispora cellulosiformans. The sequence continues at coordinate 311,878 of NZ_VYTZ01000005.1, forward strand.
CAGGCGGCGGGACCCGGAGACGCTCCGGGGCCGGCGCCGGGTGCAGAGTGTCCGCTCCCCCACCGGAAGGTCAAGACCGCGGAAAGGCCCGAGCTTTCGGGAAGGTCGAAAACGCGGAATGGCCCGGCCCGGTGAAAGAGCCAGGGCCGATGGAAGAGCCGGGGCGGCTGCCCTCAGGCGGCGGTGGCGGTCTCCGGGACGGGCTCCTCCTCGCGGGCCGCCTTGGCGGCCCTGCGCTTCAGCCACATCGTGCTGCCCAGCCCGAACAGCAGGGCGATCACCAGCCCCACCCAGGAGAAGCCCTTCAGCCACTTGTCGGCTACGACGCCGAGGTAGTAGACGGCGGCCGTGGTGCCGCCCGCCCACGCGATGCCGCCGAGGACGTTGGCGACGAGGAAGCGCCAGTAGGGCATGTGCAGGGCGCCGGCCAGGGGCCCCGCGAGGATGCGCAGCAGCGCGACGAACCGGCCGAAGAACACGGCCCACATGCCGTGGCGGTTGAAGACCTGCTCGGCCTTGGCGATGTGCGCCGGGCCGAAGTGCTTGGGGAAGCGCCGGCCCAGCCGGTCGAACAGCGGCCGCCCGCCCTTGCGGCCGATCAGGTAACCGATCGAGTCGCCCACGATGGCTCCGCCGCTCGCGCACAACCCGAGGACCATCGGGTCGACGACCCCCCGGGACGACAGCAGCGCGGCGCTGACCAGGACGATCTCGCCGGGCAGCGGAATGCCCAGGCTCTCCAGCCCGATGATGGCGCCCACGAGCACATAGACCCAGACGGACGGGATGGTCTGCAGCCACTCGTCGACGTGCATGTCACTCCTCAGTGCGGAAAGCTTCCCCCATTCTGCCGCCGCCCCACCGATGCGGCATCCGCCGTGAGGACCAGAAGAGACCGTGCCGTGTGCGACCGGAGGATGATCGGGGGACGATCGGGGCGTGATCAGTCGCGCATCGCCGCGCGTACGGCCTCGCGCATCGCGACGTGGACGGCGGCGTTGCGCGCCCGGTCCGTCCGCGCCTCCACCAGGCGCAGGCCGTCCCCCTTGAGGGCCTTGGAGAGCTCCTCCGTCTCCTGCACCACCGTGTACGGCAGGCCGCTCGCGGCGGCCAGGTAGCCGAGGTCCACGCCGTGCGGCGTGCCGAAGACCCGTTCGAACGGATCCTCCAGCGCGGCCTGCGGCAGCAGCGAGAAGATCCCGCCGCCGTCGTTGTTCACCACCACCAGGCACAGGTCGGGCCGGGGCTCGCGCGGGCCGAGGATCAGGCCGTTCTGGTCGTGCAGCAGCGTGAGGTCGCCGATCAGCGCGTACGACGGGCCGTTGTGGGCCAGCGCGGCCCCGACGGCGGTGGAGACGAGGCCGTCGATGCCCGAGGCGCCCCGGTTGGCCATCAGCCGGAGTCCCCTGCGGGGCCGCATGGCCTGGTCGAGGTCCCTGATCGGCATGGACGACCCGCAGAACAGCAGCGACCCGTTGGGCAGCACCTCGGCGAGGTCCCTGGCCAGCCGCGGCTCGGTCAGCCCGGAGGAGTCGAGCACCGCGTCGATCGCCTCGCGGGCCACGTGGTCGGCGTGCCGCCAGGCGCGCAGCCAGGCGTCGCCGCCCGCGGCGATCGGGATCTCCACGGCCTGCGCGACCTGGGTGGCCGACCGGGTCGGGTCGGGCCACCGGGTGAGGTCGGGGGCCACCACGATGTGCTCCTCGGCCCGGCGCAGCCACGACAACAGCGGGCGGGACAGGCCCGGGCGGCCCAGGGTGACCACCACGTCCGGCCGGTGGGCCTCTGCGAACTCCTGGTCGCCCAGCAGGAAGTGATAGGCCGAGACGGCGTGGTCGCCGTACCGGCCGCCGCCGTTGGGCTCCGACAGCACCGGCCAGCCCGCCATGCCCGCGGCGGCGACGTAGCGGCGCACGTTGGCGGCGCCGTCGCCGACCACCAGCACGCCGCGCCGGGTCGGCGGGATGTGGAGGGCGGCCGACGGCGGCGCGACCCGTGCCCGGAACCACGAGCCGGAGGCGTCCCCGTCGAGCGACTCGCACCACGACGCGTCGCCGTCGGGGATCAGCGGCTCGCGGAAGGCCACGTTGAGGTGGACCGGCCCGGGATCCGGCGGCCCGGAGGCCCGCTGGCAGGCCCGGCAGACCAGCGACCGCCAGTAGGCGACCTGGCCGGGGCGGTCCTCGGGCACGCCGACCTCGGCGAACCAGCGCACGGCCGATCCGTACAGCTTGATCTGGTCGATCGTCTGGTTCGCGCCGGTGCCGCGCAGTTCGGGCGGGCGGTCGGCGGTCAGCACGAGCAGCGGCACGCCCGACTCGGACGCCTCGATCACGGCGGGGTGGAAGTTCGCCGCCGCCGTCCCCGAGGTGCAGACCAGCGCCACCGGCCGCTCGGACCGCTTGGCCAGGCCGAGCGCGACGAAGGAGGCCGAGCGCTCGTCGACGCGCACATGCAGGCGCACCCGCGAGTCGGCGTGCGCGGCGAGCGCCAGCGGCGCGGACCGGGAGCCGGGGGCGAGCACCACGTCGGTGACCCCGCAGCGCACCAGTTCGTCGATCAGTACGGTCGCGAGCGCGGTCGCCGGGTTCACCGCCGCGCCTCCCGAACGCCCCGGTCGGCCCGGTTTGTGTCCAACCGCCCGTCTCCTCCCGTTCCCGAAGCCGTCAGCGTACGGCACACCGGGGCAAACCCCGTCACACCACGCCCTATGGGCGGCGGGGGAACTTTCCGAAGTCGGGCCTGCGCTTCTCCTTGAACGCGTCGCGGCCCTCCTGGGCCTCCTCGCTCATGTAGTAGAGGAGCGTGGCGTCGCCGGCGAACTGCTGCATGCCGGCCGCGCCGTCGGTCACCGCGTTGAGCGCGCCCTTCAGCATGCGCAGCGCGAGGGGAGACTTCTCCAGCAGCTCGCGGGCCCACTGGACGGTCTCCTCCTCCAGCCGCTCCAGGGGCACGACGGCGTTGACCAGGCCCCACTGGAGGGCGGTCTCGGCGTCGTACTGACGGCAGAGGTACCAGATCTCGCGCGCCCGCTTCAGGCCCACGGTCTCGGCGAGCAGCCAGGAGCCGTACCCGCCGTCGAACGAGCCGACCTTCGGGCCGGTCTGGCCGAACCTCGCGTTGTCGGCGGCGATCGTCAGGTCGCAGCACACGTGCAGGACGTGGCCGCCGCCGATGGCGTAGCCCGCCACCATCGCGATGACCGGCTTGGGGCAGCGCCGGATCTGCACCTGCAGGTCCAGGACGTTGAGCCGGCCGACGCCGTGGGTCTTGTCGTCCACGTAGCCGTCGTCGCCGCGGATCTTCTGGTCGCCGCCCGAGCAGAACGCCCTGTCGCCCGCGCCGGTGAAGATGATCACGCCGACCTCGGTGTCCTCCTGCGCCCGGTTGAAGGCGTCCCGGAGCTCGAACAGAGTCGTCGGGCGGAAGGCGTTGTGCCGCTCGGGGCGGTTGATCGTGATCTTCGCCATCCCCTCCGCGGTCTCGTAGAAGATGTCCTCGTACTCGCCCGACCGCTTCCAGTCGACCCCGCTCGTCACACCCGCTCCTTCGCCGTCACAGTTCGTCGTCACAGTTCACCAGTCACCGGCACGCCGTCACCAGTACGCCGTCACCGGCCGGGCGGTCGCCTCCCGCCACCGCGCCGGGACTAACCTTACGACCGTGCTCAGCCGTCCAGGACACCGCCCGCGAACGCACCCGGGAGAGCGGCCGGTCCACGCCCTGGTCCTGCCGGCCGGTCCCGCCCTGTACGACGCGGTGCGGCGGGCCCTGACCGGCGACGGGCCGGCCGTGCTGCCGCTCTCCCCCGACCTGCCGCGGCCCGCGCTGGAGGCGGCGCTCGCCACGCTGCGCCCCACGCACGTGGTGGCCCCCGACGGCGTACGGCGTCAGCCGGACGGCGTGCCGTCCGGCGCGGCGCTGATCATCGCGACGTCCGGGTCGACGGGCGCGCCCAAGGGCGTCGAGCTGACGGCGGAGGCGCTGCTCGCGTCGGCCCGCGCCTCGCTGGCCCGCCTCGGGGCCGGGGAGGGCGACCGCTGGCTGTGCTGCCTGCCGCCCTCGCACATCTCCGGGGCGCAGGTGCTCGTCCGGTCGCTGCTGTGCGGCGCCGAGCCGATCGTCCACCCGCGCTTCTCCCCCGCCGCGGTCGCCGCGAGCGGCGCGGACCACGTCTCCCTCGTCCCCACGCAGCTGCGGCGGATGCTCGACTCCGGGGCCGGCGTCGCGGCCTTCCGCACGATCCTGCTCGGCGGGGCCGCCGCCCCCGCCGGCCTGCTGGCCGAGGCCCGCGCCGCCGGCGCCCGGATCGTCACGACGTACGGCATGAGCGAGACGAGCGGCGGGTGCGTGTACGACGGCGTGCCACTGGACGGCGTGGACGTCGCGATCGGCGGCGACGGGCGGGTGCGGATCGCGGGCCCGGTGCTGCTGTCCGGTTACCGCCTCCGCGACGAGCCGCACCTCGACGACGGCTGGTTCGTCACCTCCGACCTCGGATCCGTCGAGGACGGGCGGCTCACGGTGCTGGGCCGGGCCGACGACGTGATCAACACGGGCGGCCGGAAGGTCGTGGCCGGCGCGGTCGCCGAGGTCCTCTCCGGGCATCCGGCCGTACGGGACGTGGTCGTGGTGGGCAGGTCCGACCCGGAGTGGGGCGAGATCGTGGTGGCGGTCGTCGCCGGGAAGACCGGGGCGAAGGTCGGGCTGGACGACCTGCGGGCCTTCGCCAAGGAGCGGCTGCCCGCCTACGCCGCGCCGCGCGCGGTCGAGCTGGTGCCCCGGATTCCGCTCCTGCCGAACGGCAAACCGGATATGGTCGCACTCAGGAACCGGAACCGCTGATGACCTTCCTGCGTCAAAAAAGCAGGGGCGTCTACTGAGAGCGCTCGACCGGGAGCAGGGGAAGGGGGACGCCGCATGCGACCGATCCGGCTCACGCCGGCCCACAAGATGATGGCCTCCGCCGTGCTCGTGAGCCTCGTCATCCTGGGCGGTGCCTCGGTCACCGCCGCCGCCTTCGCCGCCCGGCTGGACAAGGTCGTGCAGAACGCCCCCGCCGTCAAGCTCGGCCCCGCCCCCACCGAGGATCCCGGCACCGGGGACTCCTCCGTGGTCTCCAAGGACCTCACCGACGACCCGGCGCAGGTCGGCGGCTACTGGACGCCGGAGCGTCTGGAGGACGCGAGCCCGATGCCGGTGCCCGAGCTCAGCATCGACATCGTCACGCCCAACGACTGAGGAAACGGCTCAAACGGCCCGCACGGCCGAACCGGAAGACCTGCCCTGCCGAGTCTGGGAACAAACCGGGCACGAGAGCGTTATTGATACTGGTGCGCTGAGCCGCCGGACGCCGCGCCCCGATCACAAGCATTTGAAACCCCGAATCGATCATGAACTCCGCAAGGAGGAGGTGTCTTCATGCCCCGGACCGCCGTGGCGAACTCGCACGAGCGCGAGGTGACCCCGACGACGCTCGACCGGCTCCTGGAGCGCGGCCGTACGCAGGGTCGCCTTTCTCTGTCGGAGCTGCGCGAGGCCTTCGCAGAGGCCGGCGTCAGCCCCGTCGAGGGCCGCTCCATCCTCCGCGAGCTCACCGAGGCGGGCGTGAACCTGGCCGCCGAGAACGAGCCGGGCCTCACCGCCGGCGCGCGGACGCCCGCGCAGAAGTCGACGCAGAAGTCCACGCAGACCTCCGGAGAGGCGCCCGCCAGGAAGTCGCGCCGGGCCGCCCAGGCCGCGGCCCAGGCCGCCGGGGACGCGCCCGCCCGCGGTGGCGCCGCGAAGAGGCGGACGGCCAAGGCGAACGCCGACACCACCGCCGAGGAGCCGTACGACGAGGACGTCGCCGGCGCCGAGGCGGAGGCCGAGGCGGCGGACAACGAGCCGCTCGACCTCGACGACACCTCCTCGGTCATGGGCGACTCGGTGCACACCTACCTGAAGTCGATCGGCCGCCGCACGCTGCTGACCGCCGCCCAGGAGGTGGAACTGGCCAAGCGCATCGAGGCCGGGCTGTACGCCGAGTACAAGCTGGAGACGGCCCTGGAGAGCGGCGACCACCTGCCCGCGCACGTCCGCGAGGACCTGGAGTGGGCCATCGAGGACGGCCGCAGGGCCAAGGACCACATGCTGGAGGCCAACCTCCGGCTGGTGGTCTCGGTGGCCAAGAAGTACACCGACCGGGGCATGGCCCTGCTCGACGTGGTGCAGGAGGGCAACCTCGGCCTGATCCGGGCGGTCGAGAAGTTCGACTACACCAAGGGCTACAAGTTCTCCACGTACGCCATGTGGTGGATCCGGCAGGCCATCCAGCGCGGCTTCGCCGACTCGGCGCGCACCATCCGGCTGCCCGTCCACGTGCTGGAGATGCTGTCGAAGCTGTCCCGCGTGGAGCGTGACATGCACCAGCGGCTGGGCCGGGAGCCCACCCCGGAGGAGCTCGCCGCCGAGCTGGACAAGACGCCCGACCAAATCGAGGAGCTGCTGCGCACCAGCCGGCAGCCGATCAGCCTCGACTCGACCATCGGCGAGGACGGCGAGACCCGCATCGGCGACCTCATCGAGGACGTCGACTCGCCCGAGGCGTCCGAGGTCGTCGACCGGCAGCTGCTGGCCGAGCAGCTCAAGGGCGTGCTCGGCAACCTGTCGCCGCGCGAGGCAAAGATCATGAGCCTGCGGTTCGGCCTGGCCGACGGCAAGCCCCACACGCTGGACGAGATCGGCAAGCACCTGGGCCTGACCCGGGAGCGGATCCGCCAGCTGGAGAAGGAGTCGCTCTCCAAGCTGCGCCACCCGAGCAACACCCGGCCCCTGCTCGACTGGGCCAGCTGAGATTCGGGCCAGCTGAGATACAGCCTGAACGACGTACGGCCCGCGCCCCTCGGGGGTGCGGGCCGTACGGCTGTCTCAGGAGCGGGCGGTCAGGCGCGGGCGGAGGCGAGGCCTCCGCGCACGTCGCGCGGGGTCAGATGGGCGGGGTCGCCCGTACGCCCGGCGCGGGGCACCCGCGGGATGCCGCTGAGCCGGTGCGCCTCGCGCATCGTGCGCAGGCGGTTCACCTCGTCGGTCCACAGCGCGCCGTCGGGCGTCGCCCGTCCCTTGCGCCGGGCGATCCTGCTGTCGTAGGACTTCACCCCGAAGGTCGCGCGCTGTCCCGCCTCGGCGGCGCGCAGCGCCTCGGTCAGCGCGGTGTCGAGGCCCAGGGCCGCCTCGCGGAGCACGGGCAGCGGCGCCCCGGCCGCCTTCGCCTCCTGGAACCGCCGCTGCGCCACCCGGACCTTCTCCAGCACGTCGCCGAAGTTCCGCCGGATCTCCAGATCCGCGTGGTAGCGGACCTCCGCCTCCCGGCTCACCCGCGGACGGAAAAACGCCATCGTCAGCCCCTTAGGTATCCACCCTGTGCAGTCACGTCGTGCACTCGGTAGCGTACGCGGTCCGCGCGAGGCCTCGCACCGCAGGGTGCGCCGCCCTTTACGAAGTAAGGAAAACTGTGGCAGCATGATCGTCATGCCTGCCAAGCGACCACCCGTGCCGCTGTCCCGGGAACGGATCATCGACGCCGCCCTGCACATCGCCGACGGCCAGGGGCTGCGCCGGCTGACCATGCGCCGGCTGGGCGACGCCCTCCAGGTGGAGGCGATGGCGATCTACCATCACCTGCCCCGGGGCAAGGAGGCGCTGATGGACGCGCTCGCCGAGCACGTGACGACCGTACGCGTCGACCCCGCCGAGGCGCCGGGCTGGCAGGACAGGGCCCGCGCCTGGGCCAGGGCGAGCCGCGCCGCGCTGCTCGAACACCCCGGCGTGCTGTCGCTGGCCCTCACCAAGCCGCCGAAGGGCTCGGCCCTGATCGCGATCAGGGAGCAGACCGAGCAACTGGGCGAGGCGGGCGCGCGCGACCCGGAGGCGGCCGTACGGGCGCTGCGGGCGTACGTCTTCGGCAGCGTCGCGGTGGAGGTCCAGCGGTCGGGGTGGGCCGACCCGGACGCGACCGTGCGCGACGCGCGGACCGCCGAGGGCGAGCACGACTTCGAGCACGGCCTCGACGCGCTGATCAGCGGACTAGGCGGACAACACGGCGGCTGACACCGGAGCTGTGGCCTCCTGGTTACCGGATGGTCGGCGTGTCGAGGTTGGAGCGTTATCTCGAATGGGGCATTCTTGTGTACTAGGTCACATCAGTGTGTGTGAGGCCGCTCGGGGGGTGTGGTCGGGTCCCCAGCCCGACCGGCGGAAATGCCCCGAACGGACTATGTCATGCAGATGGGGCCGAACCGCAGACTGGAGTAGTCCGATGTGTCGTACGTCATACGCGGCGCGACGGACACCCGGCGGAACACACGAACGTAAGACGAACGATAAAGAACACGGGGAGCCCCGGCGATGTGCCCTCATGAACCGGCCTGTCCCACTGCGGACGCGAAGGACCGAGAAGCCGCGCGAACGGTAGCCTGCCACCCCGAGCAGGGCTGGAGCCTGCTCTGCAACGGCGTGGTGCTGTTCGAGGACACCGGAGAGCTGTTGCCGGACGGCGGCGTCATCGCTCCGCACCGCCCCACCGACATGGCGATCAGCGCGGCCTAGCGGAGTAGCAGGTCTCCTGCTCCAGCAGCCACGGGAGCAGCCACCGCGCCACCTCCTCGCCCACCCGGGCGGGGTTCTTCCGGAACTCGTGCCCCTCCCCCGGGAGGACCACGAGACGGGCGGCGTCCTTCTCGTCCGGCACGCCGAACGGATCCCGATCCCCGCTGACGACGAGCACAGGGGTCCCCGCCTGCCGAAGCTCCTCCGCCCGCGACCGCTCAGGTCTCCCCGGCGGGTGCAGCGGGAAGGCGAGCGCCACCACCGCCCCGGCCCCCGCCGCACGTGCCGTGCGGCAGGCGACCCGCGCGCCGTTGCTCCGCCCGCCCTGGACGAGCGGCAGGCCCGGGTGACGGGCCCGCAGCGCGGCCACGACGGCCAGCCACGCCTCGTCCTGTTTCACGGCCGATCCCGGCGCCCGGGCGCCGCGCAGCCGGAACGGCTGGACCACCCGCGCGACCGTCACCCCCGCCGGCAGCACGGCCTCCCGTACGGCGAGCAGGTCGGGGGCGTCCACCCCGCCGCCGGACCCGTGCGTAAGCACCAGTAGCAGCCGGGCGCCCGGGGCCTCGTCCACCTCCGCCAGCGCCGGACCGTGCGGAGTCTCGATCTCCACCGCGGTTCCCATGCGGTGACCGTATCGGCTCCGCCCCGGGCAGGAGGTGCGGACCCTCCGTGGGGAGGATGGCAGGCCCCGCGAATGTGGGCCAGAATGTCAGGGTGCCGGAGATCGCATCGCAACCGCCCGCCGCCGGGCAGGGCTACAGGCCGCCGCAGCAGGCGGGGACGCCGTCGACCCGGGAGGACCTGCGCGCCGTCATGGCGGCCCGCCGGGACCTCGGCCCGGAGTACGAGGACGCGCTGGTCGACTCGTTCCTCGACAAGCTCGACGTGGAGATCGCCGCGCGGGTCCGCAACGAGGTCGCCGCGCAGATCGGGCACCAGCCGATGCCCGGGAGGCGCCCGAAGGACAGCTCGGTGGGCGTGGCCCTGGGCTCGCTCGGCATCGGCATCCCGCTGACCGCGATCGCCGCGGGCGCCGCGAACGGGCCGGGGCTCCTGCTCGCCTGGGGCGGGATCGTCGCCGTCAACCTGGCGTACGCGCTGAGCCGCCGCACGCACCGCTGACCGGCATGCGCCGGCCTGTCAGGCCTCGACGCTCTCCATGACCGGGCCGACGTCCCGGCCGAGGCGCAGCCGCACCTGCTCGGCGAGCGCCCGGTCGGGGTGGTCGAGGCCGTAACGCCACACGGTTTCTGCGTCCGCGTCGCGCCCCCGCAGGGGCAGCGTGCGGGCCAGCAGTTCGATCGCCAGCGCGCCGGTCTCGGCGTCCGGGCCCTCCCCGCGGCCCTCCTCCACCGCGCCGGCGAACTGGGCGCAGGCCATCTCCAGGTGCGCGATGCCGAGCAGCACGCGCAGCCGCGCCCGGTCGGCCACCGCGGGCACCGACAGCGCCTCCAGCAGCACGTCGGCGGCCCGCTCCGGCTCACTCTCGGCGAGCAGCCGCTCCGCCATCTCCTCCACGACGGCCGACAGGCCCGCCGCCGCCTCGGCGCGGTCGGGCGCCTGTTCGTCCGCGGCGAGCTCCGCGAAGATCGCTGCCGCCGCGTCGAGGTCGCCCGTCTCGGAGAGCCGGTGCGCCTGGTCGAGCCGGCCGGGCCGCCCGGGGTCGATGGCCGTCATGAGGTGGCCTCGCAGAGGTCGCAGGGACAGGAACCGTGCATCCGCGATCTTAACGAGCCCGGCCTCCGGGCGGGGCCGACATGCGCAACCGGTCAGTCCTCGTACGCCTCCAGGGGCGGGCAGGAGCAGACGAGGTTGCGGTCGCCGTAGGCCTGGTCGATGCGGCGCACCGGCGGCCAGTACTTGTCGTCGCGCAGGCCGGGCACCGGGTAGGCCGCGACGGCCCGCGAGTAGGGGTGGGCCCAGTCGCCGGCGGTGAGGCACTCGGCCGTGTGCGGCGCGTTGCGCAGCGGGTTGTCGGTCTTGTCGTACTCGCCCGACGCCACCTTGGCGATCTCGCCCCGGATGGCGATCATCGCGTCGGCGAAGCGGTCGAGCTCGGCCAGGTCCTCGCTCTCGGTCGGCTCGATCATGAGCGTCCCGGCGACGGGGAACGACATCGTGGGCGCGTGGAAGCCGTAGTCGATCAGCCGCTTGGCCACGTCGTCGACGGTGACGCCGGTCTCCTTGGTGATCTGGCGCAGGTCGACGATGCACTCGTGCGCGACCAGGCCGTCCCGGCCGGTGTAGAGGACCGGGTAGTGCGGCGCGAGGCGCCGGGCCAGGTAGTTGGCCGACAGGATCGCCTGCTCGGTGGCCTGGCGGAGGCCGTCGCCGCCCATCATCCGGACGTACGCCCAGGAGATCGGCAGGATGCCCGCCGAGCCGTACGGCGCGGCCGACACGTGCGCGGGCAGGTACTCCGCGAGGTGGGCCTTGACCGCGACCGGGCCGACGCCGGGCCCGCCGCCGCCGTGCGGGATGCAGAAGGTCTTGTGCAGGTTCAGGTGGGAGACGTCCGCCCCGAACTCGCCCAGCCGGGCCAGGCCGACCAGCGCGTTGAGGTTGGCCCCGTCCACGTAGACCTGTCCGCCGGCCTCGTGGACCCGCTCGCAGATCTCGACGATCGTCTCCTCGTACACGCCGTGGGTGGACGGGTAGGTCACCATGATCGCGGCGAGCGCGTCGCGGTGCTTGCCGATCTTCGCGGCGAGGTCGGCGAGATCGACGTTGCCGCTCTCGTCGCAGGCCACCACGACGACCCGCATGCCCGCCATGACAGCGCTGGCGGCGTTGGTGCCGTGGGCGGACGACGGGATGAGGCAGACGTCGCGGCCGTCCTCGCCCCGGGAGCGGTGGTAGGACCTGATCGCCAGCAGCCCGGCGAACTCGCCCTGCGAGCCGGCGTTCGGCTGGATCGACACCCGGTCGTAGCCCGTGACCTCGGCCAGCCAGCCCTCCAGGGTCCCGATCAGCTCGGCGTACCCCTCGGCCTGCTCCGCCGGCGCGAACGGGTGGATCGCGGCGAACTCCGGCCAGGTGACCGGCTCCATCTCGGTGGTCGCGTTGAGCTTCATCGTGCAGGAACCCAGCGGGATCATCGAGCGGTCGAGCGCGACGTCCCTGTCCTGCAGCCGCCGCAGGTAGCGCAGCATGGCCGTCTCGGAGCGGTGGGAGTGGAAGACCGGGTGGGTGAGGAAGCCGGAGGTCCGCTGCAGGCCCGCGGGGATCGCGTCGGAGGTCGCCCGGTCGAGGTCCTCGACCACGGTCCCCGGCACGCCGAACGCCTCCCAGACGGCCCGCAGGTGGGCGACGACGGTCTTCTCGTCACAGGCCACGCCGACGTGGTCGGCGTCCGCCAGGCGGAGGTTGACGCCCCGCTCGGCGGCGGCGGCCACGACCCGCTCCGCCCGGCCCGGCACGCGGGCGAGCACGGTGTCGAAGAACTCGTCGTGGACGATCTCCACGCCTCCCTCGCGCAGCCCGGCGGCGAGGACGGCCGCGTGCCGGTGCGCCCGCTGGGCGATCCTCCGGAGGCCGTCGGGGCCGTGGTAGACGGCGTACATCGAGGCCATGACGGCGAGCAGGACCTGCGCGGTGCAGATGTTGCTGGTGGCCCTCTCCCGCCGGATGTGCTGCTCGCGGGTCTGCAGGGCCAGCCGGTAGGCCGTACGGCCGTCGGCGTCCACCGAGACGCCGACCAGGCGGCCCGGCATCTGCCGCTGCAGGCCCTCGCGGACCGCCATGTAGGCCGCGTGGGGGCCGCCGTAGCCCAACGGGACGCCGAAGCGCTGGGAGGAGCCGACGGCGATGTCGGCGCCCTGCTCGCCCGGGGGCTCCAGCAGGGTCAGCGCCAGCAGGTCGGCCGACGCGACGAGCAGCGCGCCGGCGGCGTGCGCCCGCTCGGCCAGCGCCCGGAAGGACGCCACACGGCCGCTCGCGCCCGGATACTGGACGAGGACCCCGAAGCACTCGGGCAGGTCGCCCGCGAGGTCCGACTCCACCAGCGTGATGCCGAGCGGCTCCGCGCGGGTCTCCAGCACGGCCTTGGTCTGCGGCAGCGCGTCCGCGTCGACCACGAAGACGTCCGCCTTGACCTTGCTCGCGCGCCGCGCCAGCGTCATCGCCTCGGCCGCGGCGGTCGCCTCGTCCAGCAGGGACGCGCCCGCGACGTCGAGGCCGGTGAGGTCTGACACGACCGTCTGGAAGTTCAGCAGGGCCTCCAGCCGCCCCTGCGAGATCTCCGGCTGGTACGGCGTGTACGCCGTGTACCAGCCCGGGTTCTCCAGCACGTTGCGGAGAACGACCCCCGGAGTGATCGTGTCGTGGTACCCAAGGCCGATCATCGGGGTCAGCACCCGGTTGCGGGCGGCGATCGCGCGCAGTTCGGCCAGCGCCTCGGCCTCCCCCGCCGCCTCGGGCAGGTTCAGCGGGGTCCGCGTGCGGATCGCCTCGGGCACGGCCACGGCGAGCAGGTCGGCCGTCGACTCGTAGCCGACGACCTCCAGCATGCGGGAGCGGTCGTCGTCGGAAGGACCGATGTGACGGGTCGCGAAAGGCGGGGCGGAAAGATCCTCAAGCGTCGAGCGGTCGGTCATGACAGGGGCCTCCTGGGCGGGTCGAGACCTGCGGCGACCGCCTCGCGCCCGTGGGCGCGACCGGCCGTGATGCGGTCTCCCCCTCTGTCATCGGACCTGAGAGCTTCACCGGGCCGCCGGGCCCGGCTTTCCCCTTCGGTGAGGCGCCGCCTGGCCGGCGGGCCTGCTTTTCAGAGTCGCCTCGTCCGTGCGGTACGGATGCCTGAGAGTTTCCGGGGAGGTTTGCTCCTTCGGCGCCCCTGCAACTTCAGGGGTCTCTCCCGCACGAGGTCGTCGGCCGTGTCCACTCTACCCGGTTACTTCCGTTGTACCCGTTTCTCAGCCGGTCTTGCGGGCCTTCCTGCGGCGGGCCAGCTCGTCGGCGGGATGGTCCCCCTCCGCATCCGGGGAGGATTCCGCGCGCTCACCCGGCAGCTCGGCCAGGGAGCCCTCCACCTCCCGCCAGACCCGCCCGAGCGCGATGCCGAACACGCCCTGGCCGCCCTGCAGCAGGTCGATCACCTCGTCGGCGCTGGTGCACTCGTAGACGCTCACGCCGTCGCTCATCAGGGTGATCTGGGCCAGGTCGTTGACGCCGCGGTCGCGCAGGTGCCGTACGGCGGTGCGGATCTGCTGGAGGGAGACCCCCGTGTCGAGGAGACGTTTGACGACCTTCAGGACGAGGATGTCGCGGAAGCTGTAGAGTCGCTGCGAACCGGACCCCTGAGCTGCTCTTATGGTCGGGAGCACCAGTTCGGTCCGGGCCCAGTAGTCGAGCTGCCGGTAGGTGATCCCGGCCGCCGCGCACGCCGTCGGCCCGCGGTAACCGATGTTCTCGGGCAGCGCCGTCGGCTGCTCGTCGAACAGCAGACCCTGTTCGCCGGCGCGCTCGCGTGCCGCCCGCCGAACCGGGTCGTGCTGGCCGGCCGACCTACCCTCGCCGCTGCTGACCGCCACTGCGGACCTCCGGCTTTCTCTCATCCCACGGTCTGATCTGGGGGTTCGCGAATTACAACCGTGGTTTCCCTTGCACCGTAGGACCGGGGCCATCGTCAGTCAACGACCCCGTCCGGCGCGTCGTGAAGCGTAATTTCCCGAAATCGTGCGGCACGTCAGCCCGCTCGCCCGAAGTCTTCCGGTGTGATTTTGTCCAGGAACTCGCGGAACTTCTCCACTTCGTCTTCCTGGTCGTCGGGCATGCTCACACCCGCCTCCTGGATGACGTCCTCACTCGCGTAGATCGTCGCCCCCGTGCGCAACGCCAGCGCGATCGAGTCCGAAGGGCGTGCGCTCACCTCGACCCCGTTCGAGAACACCAGGTCGGCGAAGAAGATCCCGTCGCGGAGCGCGACGATGTTGACGGTGCGCAACCGCACCCCCAACGCCTCAAGCACATCGCGGAACAAGTCGTGGGTCAGCGGCCTCGGCGGGGGCTCCTCCGCCTGGGCCAGCGCGATGGCGGTCGCCTCGGTCATGCCAATCCAGATCGGCAGGTACCGATCACCGCTCGCCTCCTTCAGGAGAACGATCGGCTGGTTTGTGGGCATCTCAACGCGAACCCCCACGACCTCCATCTGCAACACGGGCGGCTCCGTCTCAAGCGTCGCGGCATATCACCAGGCATTCAACGTAACACCCGCCAGGGAGCGGATGTGCCGGTCACCGCCCCATCAGCCCACCTCTACTGGCCCAGAACGCCACGAACGCTGCTACGCAGCAACGCATTGTGCAGTTCCTGGAGAAGACCGGACATCTCGCGGGCGGTCTCGTCGGCCTCCGCGATCGCTCCCGTCGCCTTCCGGCGCAGCACGGGCGCCACCGCCTGCTCGATCAGGCCGGCCTCCCGCTCCACCAGAGCCCGCACCGCCCGGAGATGCCGCGCGCGCAGGCCGAACCGCGCCAGCGCCCCCACGCTGCGCGCGATCTCCAGCGCCTCGCCGTCGTAGCGGCGGGCGACCGGCACGACCAGGCCGAAGCTCTCCATCTCGGCCAGGGTCTCCTCGTCGATGCCCGCGGCCTCGATGAGCTCGTCCCTGCTGAGACGCACCGCCGGCGGGCCGTCGGAGACGCTCTGCGGGCGTGCCACCTGCCCGTCCAGCTGATCCTTGATCACGCGGAGGGGCAGGTACTGGTCACGCTGCGCCCGCAGGATGTACCGCAGGCGCTCCACGTCGTTGTAGGTGAACTTGCGGTAGCCCGAGGGGCTCCGCTGGGGCTCGATGAGCCCCTCACCCTCCAGGAACCGGATCTTGGAGACGGTCACGTCGGGGAACTCGGCCTGCAGCAGGCCGAGCACCTCCCCGATGCTCATGAACGCCCGTACGGCCTGTGCGCTCATGACTTCTCCTCCTCACCGATCACAGCCCTCCAGGACCACGTGTGAGGAACACCAGCCGGAACTTGCCGATCTGCACCTCGTCGCCGCCCTGCAACGGGGACTCCTCGATGCGTTCCCGGTTGACGTAGGTGCCGTTCAGGCTGCCCACGTCGCGGACCGTGAACTGGCCGCCGCGGCGGTAGAACTCGACATGCCTCCTGGACACGGTTACATCATCCAGGAAAATGTCGCTTTCCGGGTGGCGACCCGCCGTAGTGAGATCGCTGTCGAGCAGAAAACGGCTGCCCGCGTTCGGGCCGCGCATGACCACAAGGAGAGCCGTGCCGGGCGGCATCTGCTCGATCGCGGACCGGTCCGGAAGCAGCGTCTGGCCCGTCTCCGCCTCCAGCGCCTCCAGGGAGATCGTCGAGGTGGTGTCGGCTGCGACGGGCGCCGGAGCGCTCAGCGGCGAACCGCACCGTGAACAGAAACGGGCATCCTCGGGGTTGGCATGACCGCACTGCGTGCAGTAGACGCTGGGCATCGAACGGCTCGGCCTCTCTCACGACTCTCACGACTTGCTCGGGACTGGCTCAACTGCTCGGGTGTGGCTTGACTGCTCGGGTCTGGCTCAAACTGCGAATGCCGCAACTTACGCTGATCAGGCACAAAGGTCAAGAAGCCGCGGCTGGGCGTGGACTGACCAACGCTACAGCCCACAGAGGTTCAAGGTCCATCCCGACACATGCATCCCCCGCATCCCATCCTGATCACGAAAGAGGGAGCAGGGGTTCAACAGGGCTCAGCAGGGGTCGGCACGGCTCAGCAGGAGCCGGCGGCCTGCTCGACGACGTGGGCCCAGCGTTCCAGGAGTGCCTGGGCGCCGTCCACGTCGTGGCCCTCGGCCCACAGGTGGGTGACGGCCTCGGCGGGGTCGGGCAGCACGAGCGCCCAGCTTCCGTCCTCCTCGACGACGCGGACGCCGTCGGTGGTGTCCAGGCGGTGGCCCTCGGCGGCCTCGACGACCGAGCGCATCACGGCCCCCTTGTGCGCCCACGGCGTCGGGACGGTCCGCTTCAGCAGCCTGGCCTCCGGGATGCGGGCGTCGATCTGGCTGAGCGACAGCCGGGTGCGCGCGACCAGGCCGAGCAGGCGCAGGAACACGGCCAGGCCGTCCAGGGTCGGCCCGAACTCCGGGACGATGAAGCCGCCCCGCCCGTCGCCCGCGAAGATCGTGTCGGGGTGCCGGGCCGCGCGGGTCAGCGTGTCGAGGCTGGTGGCCGTCCAGTCGACCTGCACACCGTGGAAGCGGCACACCATCTCCGCCACCCGGGTCGTGGTGACCGGCAGCGCCACCCGGCCGCCGCGCCGCTCGGCCGCGACCAGGTCGAGCACGACGAGCAGCGCCCGCTCCTCGCTGATGAGCTGGCCCATCTCGTCGACCAGGGAGACCCGCTCCCCCACCGGGTCGAACCGTACGCCGAAGGCGGCCCGGGCGGAGGCGACCAGGTCCGCCAGGCGCTGCAGGTCGCGGCGGCGCTCGGCGAGGGTCTCGGTGGGCGAGGCGTCGTCGAGGCGGTTGTTCACGGTCAGCACGTCGACCCCGGCCCGGCCGAGCAGGCTGGGCAGCACGAGCGAGGACGTGCCCCCGGCGCAGTCGACCACGACCTTCATCTCGGCGTCCTTCACGCCGTACATGTCGACGCAGGCCAGCAGTTCCCTGGCGTAGGTGTCGACGGCCCTGGCGGGGAACGTCAGCTCGGCGATCTCGCCGGGGAAGGCCCGGCGGTACTCCTGCCGGGTGAAGACCCGCTCCAGCTTGCGCTGCGCCGCCTGCGACAGGTCCGAGCCCGTCTCGTCCATGAACACGATGTCCACGCTCTGCGGGTCTCCCGCGGTGGTGCGCAGGAAGATGCCGCCCCTGACGTTCTCGCGGGAGGTGTTGAACCGGGCCACCGGCAGGGCGGCGGCCTCCAGGTCGACGACGTTGATCGCGCTGGAGTTCAGCGCGCTGATCACCGCGCGCTTCAGCGCCCGCGCCGCGCGTGAGGCGTCGCGGGCGGTGACCACCGTGTCGCCCTTCTTCAGGGTCGTGGCGTACGCGCTGGCGAGCCGTACGCACAGCTCGGGGGTGATCTCCACGTTGACCAGCCCGGAGACGCCCCGGGGGCCGAACAGGCTGCGCTGGCCGCGCGACTCCCAGATCACGCTGGTGTTGACGACGGTGCCGGCCTCGATCGTCTTGAACGGGTAGATCTTGACCCCGGAGGAGACGTACGCCTCGGCCTCGATGACGCACTCGTCTCCGACGACGGCGTTCTCCTCGATCCGGGCGCCGGTCATGACGTCGGTGTTCTTGCCGATCACGCATCCGCGCAGGTGCGCGGCGGGGCCGACGTACACGTTGTCGCTGACCACCGCGCGGTGCAGGAAGGCGCCCTCCTTGACCACCGCGTTGCTGCCGAGCACGGTGTACTCCCGCAGTTCGGCCCCGGCCTCGACCTTGGCGTAGTCGCCGATGTAGAGGGGCCCCTTGAGCACCGCCTCGGGGTCGACGGAGGCGCCCTCGGCGGCCCACACGCCCGGGGCCAGCTCGAAGGCGTCGAAGTCGACCTTGACCTTGCCCTCCAGCACGTCGGCCTGCGCCTTGAGGTAGCTCTCGTGCGTGCCGACGTCCTCCCAGTAGCCCTCGGCGACGTAGCCGAACAGCCGGCAGCCCCGCTCCAGCAGGCGGGGGAAGATGTCGGACGACCAGTCGACCGGCTGGCCGGGGGCGATCTCGTCGAGGACCGACGGCTCCATGATGTAGACGCCGGTGTTGACCGTGTCGGAGAACACCTGCCCCCAGGTCGGCTTCTCCAGGAAGCGCTGGATGCGGCCGTTCTCGTCGACGATGATGATCCCGAACTCCAGCGGGTTGGGCACACGCTTGAGCCCGATGGTGACCAGCGCCCGGTTCTCCCGGTGGAAGCGGAGCATGTCGGTCAGGT
Organism: Microbispora cellulosiformans; assembly: GCF_008728085.1. Lineage (NCBI taxonomy): Bacteria > Bacillati > Actinomycetota > Actinomycetes > Streptosporangiales > Streptosporangiaceae > Microbispora > Microbispora cellulosiformans. The sequence goes on from NZ_VYTZ01000005.1 coordinate 330,348, forward strand.
CGATGTCGGTGAGCGCGTCTCCGGAGATGACCAGGAACCGGTCCTCGCGGAGCTTGTCGGCGGCGTTCTTCACGCTGCCCGCCGTGCCGAGGGGGACGTCCTCCGTGGCGTAGTGGAGGGTCACGCCGAGCTCGTCGCCGTCGCCGAAGTAGTTGCGGATGAGCGCGGCCAGGAACTGCACGGTCACCACGACCTCGGTGTAGCCGTGCCGTCTGAGCAGCCGCAGCACGTGCTCCATGATCGGCCGGTTGATGATGGGCAGCAGGGGCTTGGGCTGGTTGGCGGTCATCGGCCGCAGCCGTGTCCCCTCCCCGCCCGCCATGACGACGGCCTTCACGGGTCACCCCTTCGTTAGCTGGCGCACCTGTACGACATACAACACCCCCGCCCACCAATACAGACCAGTTCCCCAGATGGCGAAGGCCCATCCGAAGATCGCGGCAATCTCGGCGTACCAGCCCTCGTGGGAGGCGAGGAACAGCAGTGGGAACGCGTACATGAGGGCGGCGGTGCCCGCCTTGCCGAGGAAGTGGACGGGCAGGGCGGGGCCGTATCCGTGCCGCCGCAGGACCGGCGGCATCCACAGCAGCAGGATGTCGCGCAGCGGCACCGCGAGCGCCAGCCACCAGGGGATGACGCCCCGCAGGACCAGGCCGACCAGCGTGGCGAGGATGTAGAGCCGGTCGGCGAGCGGGTCGATGAGGCGGCCGAGCCTGCTGGTCTGGTTCCACGCGCGGGCGAGCTTGCCGTCGAGCCAGTCGCTGAAGCCCGCGAGCATCAGCAGCGCGACGGCCCATCCGTCGGCCCGGGGGCCCAGCACGAGCCAGAGGAAGACGGGGACGCCGAGCAGCCGCAGGGCGCTCAGCAGGTTGGGAACCGTCCAGATCCGGTCCTCGGCAGCGTTCACGCCCCAGACCCTACATGCCGGTATCCCGGCCGTTTCGCGGAGCGGCGACCCCGGCGGGGGCCGTCTGCGCGGCGACGAGCCGGGTGTAGCGCCCGCCCAGGGCCAGCAGCTCCTCGTGGGTGCCCCGCTCCACCACCGTGCCGCCCTCGATGACCAGGATCAGGTCGGCGTCCCGCACCGTGCTCAGCCGGTGCGCGATCACGATGCGGGTCTGCGTCAGGCGGGACAGCCGCGCCTCGATGCCGGCCTCGGTCGCGCTGTCCAGGTTGCTGGTCGCCTCGTCGAGCAGCAGCACCGTGGGGCGGGGCAGCAGCGCGCGGGCCAGGGCGAGGCGCTGGCGCTGCCCGCCCGACAGGCCGCCGCCCTCGACCAGGATCGTCTCGTAGCCCATCGGCATCGCCATGATCTCGTCGTGCAGGCCCGCGATCCGGGCCGCCTCGGCGATCCGGTCCAGGCCGGCCTCGGGGAGATTGAGCGCGATGTTCTCCCGGATCGTCCCGGTGAACAGCGACGGCTCCTGGGTGACCACACCGAACTGGCGGCGCAGCGACCGCGGGTTGAGCTCGGCCGCGGGAACGCCGTCGTACCGGATCTCCCCGGCCGTCGGCCGGTACAGGGCGAGCAGGAGGCGGGCGAGCGTGCTCTTGCCCGACCCCGAGGGACCGACCAGCGCGACCTTCTGCCCCGGCCGCACGACCAGCGAGACGTCGCGCAGCGTCCACGCGCCGCGCGGGTCGTGGCGGAAACCCACCCCGCGCAGCTCGATGCCGCCGCGCAGCCGCAGCACCTCGATCCCCGTGGACGGCTCGGGCTCGGCGGCGAGGATGTCCGACAGCCGGTCGAAGTGCGCCCCGGCCTGCTGAAGGCTGCGCAGGCTGGTCATCAGCGAGCCGATCGGGGTGAGCGCGGCGGTGGCCAGGGCGTTCAGCGCGAGCAGCGTCCCGAGGCTCAGCGACCCGTCGAGCACCCGCCACGCGCCGACCCACAGCAGCCCCAGCGGCGCGAGATGGCGCACCGCCCCGAGCGCCGCCTCGATGAGCCCCCGCACGAGCCCTCCCCGCACGTCGGCGTCGAGTTGCCGGGCGAACAGGTCCGACCAGCGCCGCGTCGCCCGCGGCTCGGCCCCGGACGCCTTGAGCGTCTCGATGCCGCCGACGGCCTCCATCAGGCGGCCCTGCGTGTCGGCGAGAGCGGCCAGCTCGCGCCTGGTCAGCTCGCCCACCCGGCGGGCGGTGCCGAGCAGGAGGGCGGCCTGCCCCGCGGCGAGCAGCGCGAGGAAGGCGCCGAAGACCGGGTCCCAGGCGAAGACGAGCAGCAGGTAGACCAGGGCGAGCGGCCCGTCGAGCAACGACGAGAGGATCTGGCCGGTCAGCGTCTCGCGCAGGGCCATGACGCTGTTCGATCGGTTCACCAGGTCCGCCTTGCCACGCACCGCGAAGTACCGGTACGGCAGCGCGACGAGGTGCGACACCAGATTCCGCGTCACCTCGCCGTCGGTGCGCGAGCGGAGCGCGACGAGCAGCACCGAACGCAGGTAGCCCACCGCGAACTGGGTGACCACGGCGACCAGCACGGCCACGCCGAGGAGCGCGAGGAGCCCGGAGTCCCCGCGTGGGAGGATCCGGTCGACGACGACCTGGAACGCCGTCGCGAGCCCCAGGCCGAGCACCTGGAGCAGCACCGACGCCGCGAGCACCTGGGTGAGCAGGCCCTTCCTGCGGAGCACCAGGGCGCGCAGGAAGTCGCGCCGCCACGCCCGCGCGGCGCCGGACCGCACGCGGCGGAACCCCGGCTCCGGCTCGAACGCCAGCAGCACGCCGGTGAACCCGGCGTCGAACTCTGCGGGCGTGAGCCGCCTGCGTCCCTGGCCGGGGTCCATGATGTCCACGTGATCGGGGGTCCACCGCTCCACCACCACGAAGTGCTGGAACTCCCAGTGGACGATCGCGGGCATGGGCACCCGCCCGAGGTCGGCCGGCTCCAGCGAGAACGCCCTGGCCTTCAGGCCGAACTCCCGCGCGGCGCGGACGACGGCCAGCGCGCTCAGGCCGTCCCTGCCCACCTGGAGGTGGTCGGTGACCTCCTGCACGGTGATGCGGTGGCCGTGGAAGGACAAGATCACGGCCAGGCAGGCCGCGCCGCACTCGGTCGCCGAGTTCTGCAGCAGGACCGGGACCCGTCTCACCCGCCACCCCTCAGGACCAGAGCGGTGAGAACGGCCAGCCCCGAGGCGAGCACCGCGACCGCGCACCAGAGCAGGACGAGCACACGGTCGCCGACCTCTTTCACAGCGGCCGGGGCGGACGGCGGGGCGGCACGGCGGCGCAGCGCCTCGGCGCGGAAGATCTGCCCGTTCACCGCGTGCCGGTCCGCGCCGTGGTTCCCCAGAACCATTCGATCTTCGCGGCCCGGCGGCGTTCGTCGATCCACAGGTCGAAGACCCGCCGTTCGACGCGGCGGCGCGTGTCCGCGTCGAGCTCGGCGCCGGCCACGGAGATCACCTTGAGCAGGACGTCCGGGGCGGGCGAGACGACGTCGCCGGGGCGGGCGGTGCCGATCTCGGCCGCGGGCACGTCCTCGACGACCAGCCGGGCGCCGCGCGTCCGCTCCGCCGGCGCGAAGAAGCCGGCTCCGGCGTCGATCTCGGCCGCCGCCCGCAGGGCCGCCTCGGAGCCGGGAAAGGTGAGCCGGGCGACCCGGGCCGTGCCGAACTCCTCCCGGTGCTCCTCGAAGTACGGCTCGACCCGTCCGGCCGTCACCCGCTCGCGGACGCGGGCGACGGCCACCTCCCCCGCGACCAGCTCCCGGAGATCCACCAGGGTGAGGGAGCGGCGGTCCATCCACTCGCGCGTCCGTTCCGCGGTGAGCAGCCCCCGGGCGCGCCGGAACGCGTCCACCGCCTCCTGGATCTCGTGGTCGAAGAGCTCGACCGGCGCCTCCTCCAGCTCCGCCTGGACGAGGGCGGCGGCGACGATCCGGTCCACCAGCCGGGCCTCGTCCCAGAGGAAGTCGAGCCGGGCGACCGCGTCGACCACCTTGACCCCGACTCCGTCGATCCGCAGCAGCAGCGTCTCGCCGGCTCGCTGCACGCCCCGCAGGGGCCAGGGCAGGGCGCGGTCGGGGCACCAGGACAGCGACACGGTCCCCTCCCCCGGCCGTTTGATCAGAAGGTCGTAGTGGAGGGAGTCGTCGTAGTCCTCCCGCTGCCACAGCAGCCGGAAGCGCACGCCGGGATGGCGCTCCCGCAACTCCCGCAGGCGCTCCCGGGCCTCGGACGGCTCGGCGCCGTCCAGGCCGCGGAGGGTTTCAAGGGCGTCGGGCAACATGTGCGGTCTCCTCTCGGACCGTGCCGTACATCAACAGGTCACACAACGCCGCGCCGATCGGCAGGCCGGTGGCCTTCTCGATCCAGAGCCACTGGCCACTGGGGTTGACTTCGAGGAAGACGTAGCGCCCGTCGGGGGTGAGGATGAGATCGATCGCTCCATAGCGCAGGCCGAGCCGCCGCACGATCCGCACGCAGCGCCCGGCCACCTCCGGCGGCAGCTCGTGCACCTCATGGCGGGTGCCGCCCGGGTCGTAGCGGCGCCAGTCGAGCCTCGTGTGGTTGCTCTCCTGCGAGTGGATCTCCGCCGCGAAGACGGCCCGCCCCACGACGGTCACCCGGAGTTCGACCCGCTTGGGCACGTACTCCTGGATGACGACCGGGCCGAACCTGATCGCGTCCGCGTACGTCACGTCCCGGGTGGACACCGGTTCCGACATCCGGGCCACGCCCTCCCCGTCGGCGCGGGACGTCGCGGGAACGCCCAGGGGCTTGGTGATGACGCGGCCCCGGTGCCGGTTGTAGAAGTCCAGGAACTCGCCGGGGTCATTGGTGATCAGCGTGTCCGGCAGCTCGAATCCGAGACGACCGGCCAGGACCAGCTGTGACGGCTTGCGCTGGGCCAGCCTCACCCGTTCCCTGGGCGCGGGGACCATGCGGCAGTCGAGCTGCTCCCACAGGTCCCCGGCGAACACCGCGCACTCCTGCTCGATGTAAGCACGTGCCACCGGGTCGGCGATCTCGGGATGCGCGACGGGAGCCTGGGGACGGCGGAACCACAACGCCGTCAGATGATCGAGATCGACGTCCGCCGTCTCCGTGCGCAGCCGCCGCCGCACCCGCCCGTCACGGTGGTAAACCGCGTCGAGCACCGCGCGGACCGGATAGCCGGCCGGGTCGAAGACGACCGGTTCCGCTCCCCGCGCGGCCAGCAGACGGGCCACGTGCTCCGCATGGGAGTCTCCGTCGATCGTGAGGATGAGTATCTCGCCGGACATCTCCCGCCCTTTCTGGGCTGTCTTCCTGATCGGGCTTCCCGATCGGGCGCGGGGCGCCGGAAGGGCGCCCCGCGCGGTCATTCGGAAGCGGTCGCTCAGAAGTCGAGGTCCTTGGCGTCGATGCTGCCGTCCGGGGTCATGACCTGGCTCGACCACTCGAACTTCCGGCCGCCGTTGACGAGGCGGAGGTCTCCCTCGTCGAGCTCCGGCCCGGCCGCCGCGATGTCGTCGATTCTGATCCTGTCCATGGTGATCCCTCCCGCCGTCCGGGGACGGCGCGTTCTCCGGTGTGACGGCGCCCGATCGGGCGCCGGACACGAACGCTAGGAGGGCCTTCTCGACACCCGCTTCTCACGGCCTTGGGAGCGGCTAAACAACCGCTTGGGGCCGAGCCCTACCTACACGCCGGCGTCCCGGCCGTTCCGTGGAGGCGTCACGGGGGTGAAGGCGGCGTCCACCAACCCGAACCGGTGCGCCATCACCGCCGCCTGCGTGCGGTTGCGCAGACCCAGCTTCTCGATGAGCGCGGCGACGTGGCTCTTCACGGTCGTGACGCCCACGTGCAGCCGTCCGGCGATCTCCGCGTTCGACAGGCCCACGCCGATCAGCGTCAGCACCTGCGCCTCGCGCTCGGTCAGGGCCGCGGGCGGCGGCAGCGTCTGCCGCTCGGCGGCCAGGGCCCGCTCGACGACCCGCCGCAGCACCGACGGCGCGAGCGGGGGCTCCCCCGCCGCGGCCCGCCGCACGGCCTCGACCATGTGGGCGGGCGGGTCGTCCTTGACCAGGAACCCGAGCGCGCCCGCGCCCAGCGCGGCGTAGAGGTTCTCGTCCTCGGCGAACGTGGTGAGCACGACGATCCGGGCGGACGGCCGGGCGGCGAGGATCCTGCGGGTGGCCTCCAGCCCGTCCACGCGCGGCATGCGCAGGTCCATCAGCACGACGTCGGGACGGTGCCGCTCGTCCAGCCGTACGGCCTCGGCGCCGTCGGCGGCCTCGCCGCACACCTCCATGTCCCCGGCCGCCTCCAGCATCATGCGGACGCCGGCCCGTACGAGGGCCTGGTCGTCGGCGACGACGACGCGGATCACGCGAGTCTCCCCCTCATGTGGCAGTCGGGCGGGCTCTCGCACGCGCCCTCGGGCGGGATGGGCAGCGAGGCGGTCAGCCGCCACCCGCCGTCCCCGGCCGGGCCGGCGGTGACGCGCCCCCCGAAGGCGCGGGCCCGCTCCCGCATGCCCGCGATGCCCTGGCCGTGGGACGGCAGCGCCTCCGGCGGGCGGGCCGGGCCCGGGCCGTTGCGCACCTCCACCACCAGCGCGCCCTCGCGCGTCCGCACGCCGACCTCGGCGCGGGCGCCGGGCCCCGCGTGTTTCAGCACATTGGTGAGCCCCTCCTGGACGATCCTGGCCGCCGCCGCGCGCAGCACCAGCGGGGCCAGGCCCGCCTCGGGCGACTGCCGCAGGTCCACGTGCAGGCCGGCCGCCGACATCCGCGCCACCGCGTCCCGCAGCACGTCGCCGGGGTCGGCGAGCATGTCCGCGAGCGGGAGGTCGTCGCGCAGCGCCTCGGCGGGATCGCGCAGCACGGTGAGCAGCCCGCGCAGGTCCTCCAGGACGCGGTGCCCGGTCTCCCTGATGTCGGCCAGCGCCTCGGCGGCCGGGCCGTCCGCCCCGGCGTACTGCGCCGCGCTCGCCCGCAGGACCATCGCCCCGACGTGGTGGGCAACGATGTCGTGGACCTCGCGGGCGATCCGCTCCCGCTCGGCCAGCCGCCCGGCCCTGGCCCGCTCGGCGGCCAGCTCGGCCGCGTGCCGGGCCTGCGCCTGCCGCGCGCCGACGTACCGGCCGATCGCCACCGGTGCGGTCACCATCATCATCAGCGCCACCACCCGGAACGGGGTGACGTCGGCGGCGTCGTCCACGATCACGAGCGCGGAGACCGAGCAGGTCAGCGCGTACGCCGCGGCGAGCCACGGCCAGGCGGCGCGGGTCGCGAACACGCCGAGGGCCACCAGGGCGAGCAGCTGCAGGCTGTTGCCGGTCCTCGGCACGTACTGGTCGGCGACGACCAGCGTGAGGCTCTCCAGCAGCAGGACCGCGCCGGGCAGGTGCCGCACGACGCCCAGCGCGAGCCCCGCGAGCATGACCCCGAGCGCGACCGCCCACACCGGCGGCGCCCCGCTGTGCCAGTAGGGCCAGGTGGTGAGCACCGCCAGCGCCACCCCGCCGCCGGCGAGGAGGAGGTCGAGCAGCGGGGCCGGATCCTCCCGGCGCCGCCCCGCCTGCGTGCGCAGATAGCCGCCGATCAGCACCGGGGCGGCGATCAGGCCGGCCGAGTAGAACCAGGTGTTCGAGGTGAGCGCGATGCCGGGGTCGGCGAGGTTCACGGCCGTCGCGGCGACGGCGAGCACGGCCACCGGCGCCGTCCAGCGCCAGGAGCGCCCCCGGGCCAGCACGCCGACGGCGATGGGCAGCAGGATCTGGACGGTGTTGACGGTGAACGCGCCGACCTGGTCGCAGGCCATCAGCAGCGCGGCCAGGTAGACGGCCACCGGGCCGGGCCATCGGCGCACCAGCCCCATCGGCAGCCCGGCCAGCAGCGCGAGCCCCAGCCCCACCCACACCGGGGCCGGGCCGTTGTCGCCCGTCCAGGATCCCGCGCTGACCAGCACGTCGAGGCCGGTCCCGCTCACCGCGAGGAAGACGTCGAGAACCGGGCCACGCGAGAAGGGCCGCCGCATGGGGGAACGCTACCGAACTCCCGGGGTGGCGGCCCTCCTCCGGCCGGAGGACCACGCCTCCTCCTTCTGGCCGCTCTCCGTGTGCCTACCGGCCGCCAGGTCGGCCCGTACCGCGGGCGGATCGGGCTGTGATCCGCCCTAGCGTGACCGGCATGAACAGTGAGTCAGCGGTTCTCCTCGGCCAGTTCCTGCGCTCCCCGGCCGCCACGGGAGCGGTCGCGCCCAGCTCGCGGCGGCTGTCGCGGGCGGTGTGCGCACCGGTACCCGAGGGGGGCGAGCCTGTCGTGGTGGAGCTGGGACCGGGCACCGGGCCCTTCACCGCCGAGATCCAGCGGCGGCTCGCGGGACGGGGACGCCATCTGGCCGTCGAGATCAACCCGCTCCTGGCGGGACGGCTCGCGGCCCGCCACCCGGGGGTCGACCTGGTCGTCGGGAGCGCCGCGGACCTGCCCGCCCTGCTCGCCGAGCGGGGGCTGGCCGCGGCCGACGTGATCGTCAGCGGGCTGCCCTGGGCGGCGTTCTCCGCAGGCCACCAGGCCGCGCTGCTGCGCGCGGCGGTCGGCGCGCTCGCCCCGGGCGGCGCGTTCACGACCTTCTCCTACGTCCACGCCCGCGCGCTGCCCGCCGCCCTGCGCTTCCGCCGCGCGCTGACCGCCTCCTTCGAGGAGGTGGTGGCGGGCCGCACCGTCTGGCGCAACCTGCCGCCCGCGTTCGTCTACCACGCCCGCCGCCCGCGGGCGGACGCCGTCCCCCGGTGACGGATCTACAGTGTCGGCATGGACTTCACCCTGCCGGAGAGCGCGCAGGCGGTGCGGCGCGGCGTCGCGGACGTCTGCGCTCGGTACGACATGGCCTACTGGCAGCGCTGCGAGACGGAGAAGCGCTGGCCGGAGGAGGTGTGGGCGGATCTCGCCAAGGGCGGCTGGCTCGGCCTGGCCGTCCCGGAGGAGTACGGCGGGGCGGGCCAGGGCCTGCTCGAACTCGCGGTGGCCACCGAGACCCTGTCGGCCTCGGGCTCGGCCGGGGGCTCGGCCTTCATGTACGTGCTGACGCCGGGCTTCGGGGCGCTCACGCTGGCCAGGCACGGCTCGGCCGAGCAGAAGGACGCCCTGCTGCCGAAGCTGGCGACGGGCGAGCTGGAGACGTGCTTCGCGCTGACCGAGCCCGACGCCGGGTCCAACTCCCTGGCGATCTCGACCTTCGCCCGCCGCGACGGCTCGGACTTCGTGGTCAACGGCCAGAAGGTCTGGATCACCGGGGTGCAGCGGGCCGCCCGGATGCTGCTGGTCACCCGGACGATCCCGGCGGAGCAGGCGCGGCCCCGCACCGACGGGCTGACGGTGTTCCTGGTCGACGTGCCCGAGGCGGTGCGGGCGGGCAGCCTGACCTACCGGCCCATCCCCAAGATGGGCGCGAACACCACTCCGTCCAACATGGTCTTCGTCGACGACCTGCGGCTGCCCGCGTCCAGCGTGCTCGGCGAGGTGGACCGGGGCGTCGCCGTGCTGTGGGACGTGCTGAACCCCGAGCGGATCCTGCTGGCCGCGAGCGCGCTCGGCGCGGCCGAGGTGGCGTTGCGGGTGGGGGTGGACTACGCGAAGCAGCGGGAGGTCTTCGGCCGCCCGATCGGCGCCAACCAGGCGGTCGCGTTCCCGCTGGCGCGGGTCAAGGCCGAGATCGAGCTGGCCAGGCTGATGCTGTACAAGGCGGCCTGGTCCTTCGACAACGGGCTGCCCTGCGGCACCGAGGCCAACATCGCCAAGCTGGCCGCCTCGCGGGCCGCGTGGGAGGCGGCGGACGCCGCGTTCCAGACCCACGGCGGCATGGCCTACTCGCTGGAGTATCCCGTGGCCCGGCTGCTCGCCGACGCCAGGATCGGCAGGATCGCCCCGGTCACCGAGGAGCTGCTGCTGAACCACCTGGCCACCCAGGTCCTCGGCCTGCCGAGAAGCTTCTGAGCTCCTCGGCGCGGGTCACGCGAACGCCTCCTTGAGCCGCGCGGTGAGGAGGTCGCGGCCCTCGACCGCCTGGTCGAAGAACCCGGGCAGGCCGAGGAAGCCGTGCAGCGCGCCCTCGAAGCACCGGTACTCCACCGGCACACCGGCCTCCGCGAGCGCCCGGGCGTAGGCGGCCCCCTCGTCGCACAACGGGTCGTACTCGGCCGTGATCACCGTCGCGGGCGCGAGACCCGACTTGTCCGGCAGGTGGAGCGGCGCCAGACGGGGGTCGCGCGGATCGGCGCCGCCCGCGTACTGCTCGACGAACCACCTCATCTCCGCCGCCTCCAGCCCGTACCCCTTCCCGTTCGCCTGGAAGCTGGGCGTGTCGCCGGCGACGTCGGCGACCGGGTAGATCAGCGCCTGATGGGCGAGCCGGAGGCCCGCGTCCCTGGCGAGCCACGCGGCCACGGCCGCGAGGTTGCCGCCGGCGCTGTCGCCGACTACCGCGACCCGGCCGGCGTCGCCGCCGTAGAAGCCGGGCCTGTCGTATACGTCGCGGACCACCGCGAAGGCGTCGTCGGCCGCCGCCGGGAACGGATGCTCGGGCGCGAGACGGTAGTCCACCGAGACCACCACGGCGCCGGTGCGCGCGGCGAGATCCCGCGCGAGGGGGTCGTTGCGCTCGACGCTGCCGAAGACCCAGCCGCCGCCGTGGTAGTAGACGAGCACCGGCAGCGGGTGCTCGCCGGGCTCCGGGCGGTAGATCCGGACCGGGACCCCGGCCACCGTCTCGTCCCTGACCACAGGTAGGTCGATCCTCGGCCCGCGCTGCTCGGCCAGCCCGTCCATCGTCCGCATTTCGGCGATCTGCTCGCGGGAGAGGGAGGCGAGGTCGGCGCCGAGGTCGGAGGGGAACAGCGCGAGGTAGGCCGCGGCCTGGGGATGCAACGCCATCCCTGAACAGTAATCAAGGACGGGCGGCGTCCACCAGAGCCTCGATGAGGCGGTTGTCCGCGCCGCGCTCGGGGTGCCACTGGACGCCGACGGCGAAACGGTGGCCCTGGAGTTCGACGCCCTCGACGATCTGGTCGTCCGCCCAGGCCACGGCGAGCAGGCCGGTGCCGAGACGCCGTACGGCCCGGCCGTGCGCGCCGGTCACCTCGGCGCGGTCGCCGACCGCCTTGCCCAGCCGGCTCGTCACGCTGATGGTCACGACGTGCCTCGCGGTCTCGTGCCGGTCGTGGCCCACGGCCGCGGGCAGGGAGGTGATCAGCGTGCCGCCCTGCGCCACGTTGAGCACGTGCATGCCGCGCGAGATCCCGAGCAGCGGCACGTCGGACTCCACCGCCGCCTGGGCGAGCGCCACCTCGAACCGGTCGCGGTGCGGCTGCGGCGCGGCGAGCGCGTCGCCGTCGTCCGCCTCGGCGGCGGGCGCCTCGCCGTACAGCGCGGGGTCGACGTCGACGCCGCCGGCGAGGATGACGGCGTCGAGGCGGCGCGCGTGGTCGCCGGCGGACACCGGGCTCAGCGGCGGGAGCAGGACGGGCGCGCCGCCCGCCTTCTCGACCGCACGCGCGTACGCGTGCGGCGACACCGCGGCCTCACGGACCCACGTCCCCCAGCGCGCGGCCTCAAGGTAGGTGGTGATGCCGACGATCGGACGCGCCATGGCGACTCCTGTGGTTCATGGGCGGCTGGGGTTCACGGGCGGCGGTTCATAAGTGGCGGTTCACGGGCGGAGCAGGGCCCATCATGGCGCAGCTTCTTTCCTTTTTGTCGACTTTTGGATCAGTAACCACATCAGTCACACCAGTCACAAGGCAAGGATCACGAAAAATAACGAAGCGTTCACAGCTGGTCGCCTTGCCCGCAGATTGGTTGTGACGCACCGGAGTGGGTGGAACACTCCGGGGTGAGCGACCGGTCGGGCCGGGGCCTCCGGCGCTCGTCACCCGGAGCCGTCAGGGAGGTGGATCGACAGACCGGAGCACGCTTCCGGTCCCTAGGGTGGGACACAACCGATGTCGCCGAACACACGCCTGATCAAGGAAAGCTTCGCGCTCGTCGAACCCGTCGCGGGGCGGGCCGCCGCGTACTTCTACGGACTGCTGTTCGCGCACTGCCCCAGCCTGCGCGGGATGTTCCCGCCGGACATGGCGGCGCCGCGCGGCCGGCTCCTCGACATCCTCAGGAGGATCGTCCGGGAGCTCGACAGCCCTGAGAGGCTGACGTCCTATCTCGCCGGGCTGGGCCGCGACCAGCGCAGGTACGGCTTCTCCCCCGAGCACCACGCGGCCGCCGGCGCCGCCCTGCTCGCGACCATGAGGCGCTTCGCCGCGCGGACCTGGACCGAGGAGACCGAGGCCGCCTGGACCGAGGCGTACGCCATGGCCTCGCGGATCATGACGGACGCGGCCGCGGCGGAGACCACTCCCCCGTGGTGGCTGGCGGAGGTGATCGGCCACGAGCCGCGCTGCCGCGACCTCGCGGTCCTCACGCTGCGGCCGTCGCAGCCGATGGACTTCGTCCCCGGGCAGCACGTCACGGTGCAGACGGCCAGATGGCCGCGGGTGTGGCGGCGCTTCTCCATCGCCAACGCCCCCCGCCCAGACGGCACGCTGCGCCTGCACGTGCGGGCCGTGCCCGGCGGCTGGGTGAGCTCGGCCCTGGTCCGCCACACGCGTACCGGCGACCAGCTGCTGCTTGGCCCGCCCGCGGGCACGATGGCGCCCCCCGAGTCGGACCGCGACATCCTGTGCGTCGCCGGCGGCACCGGGCTCGCACCCCTGAAGGCCGTCATGGAGCACGTCATCGACTCCGGCCGCCGCCCCAACATCCACCTGCTGTTCGGGGTACGGCACGCGGGCGACCTGTACGACATGCCCGATCTGGCGCGGATGGCGGCGGGCTTCCCCTGGCTGCGGGTGCTGCCGGTGGTCTCCGACGACCCCGCCTACCGGGGGCTGCGCGGCCGGCTTCCCGACGTCGTGGACGCGTTCCCGTCCTGGGCGGATCACGAGGTGTACGTCTGCGGCCCGCCCCCCATGGTGGACGAGACCGTACGGCGCCTGCGGCGCTCGGGGGTGCCGCTCGCGCGGATCCACCGCGACACCGATCGCCACGACACCGATCGCCACGACACCGATCGCCACGACACCGATCGGGCGCGCGACCGGAGGGACCCGACCGAAACGGCGAGCACGCCGGACCGATTCCTGGCAGGATTCGAATCGAAAACGTGATCGAAATCCGGACAGGGAGGACGCATGCCCGCACTACTCGCGATCGGCACCCGAAAAGGATTGTTCCTGGCACACGCATCGAACGGCGGGCCGTTCGAGGTCGACCCCGTGCGCTTCTCGACCATCGGCGTCCCCTCCGTCGCCGTCGACACGCGCGGGCCGGCGCCCCGGATCCTGGCCGGGATCGAGTACGGCCACTTCGGGCCGTCCGTCCTGTGGTCGGACGACCTCGGCGAGACGTGGCAGGAGGCGGCCACCCCGCCGGTCGCCTTCCCCGAGCGCACCGGGGCCGCGCTGGCCCGGGTGTGGCAGCTCCAGCCGTCGCCGGCCGAGCCGGGAGTGGTGTGGGCGGGCGCCGAGCCGGCCGCGCTGTTCCGCTCGGAGGACGGCGGGGCCACCTACACGCTGGTCGAGGGCCTGTGGGACCACCCCACCCGGCCGCGGTGGCAGCCGGGCGGCGGGGGGCTGTGCCTGCACACGGTCATCCCGCACCCCACCGACCCCGGCCGGCTCGGTGTCGCCGCCTCAGCCGTCGGCTTCTTCCGCAGCGACGACGCCGGGGCCAGCTGGCGGCCGTCCAACAGCGACATCCGCGCGCCCTTCCTGCCGGAGGGAGCGCAGTATCCCGAGTTCGGGCAGTGCGTGCACAAGGTGGCGCAGCATCCCGCGCGGCCCGAGCGGCTCTATCTCCAGCACCACTTCGGCGTCTACCGGTCCGACGACTTCGGCGGCTCCTGGACGGAGATCGGTTCCGGGCTGCCCTCCGACTTCGGGTTCCCGATCGCGGTCGGTCCGGACGACCCCGACCGCCTGTACGTCTTCCCGCTGCACGGCGACGCCGACCGCACCCCCGTCGGCTACCGGTGCCGGGTGTTCCGCAGCGACGACGCCGGAGCCACCTGGCAGGGCTTCTCGGAGGGCCTGCCCGAGGGCCCGGCGCACGCCGCCGTGCTCCGGGACGCCATGACCGCCGGGCCCGCCGGGGTGTTCTTCGGCACCCGGGACGGCGAGGTGTACGGCTCCACCGACGCGGGCGAGACGTGGACGCTGATCGCCCGCCACCTGCCCGACGTCCTGTGCGTGCGAGCCGCCGTGGTCTGAGTGCCGTGTTGTGACTGTCCGGCCGGCGCTCAGACCTTGCGGTAGCCGGGGATCCAGGCGCCGTCCTCGACCGTGTAGTCGCCGAACAACGCCGGGGCCTCCGCCCGCATGATCTCCCCGATGCGGTTGAACACGAGGCGGATCTCCTCCTCCGCCCCGGCGGCCGTACGGGACTCGATCGTGTGGCGCAGCGTGCGCATGTTGGCCGTCCAGACCAGGCCCGTCGCGACGCCCTCGGGGGCGAAGCGCCGCATGAACGAGGTGCGGTGCTTCTTCTCCGAGAACGGCACGCCGTCGGCGTCCAGCCCGAAGTGGGCGGACATCCAGTTCTGGAACTCCTCCATCCGGTCGAGCATCTCGGTCGCCCGCTTCATCAGCTCGGCGTCCTCGCGCGCCCACTCGGGGAACCAGAACGGCAGGTCGTTCAGCCGCACGAAGCGCAGCGACTCCTGCGAGATCGCCACCCCCGGCCGGTGCCGCACGAGCTCGTGGGTCATCACCCGCGAGACGTTGTGCAGCACGAAGCTGAAGCTGGCGTGCTCCAGGACGCTGCCGTGCGCGCTGGCGAGGATGTTGCGCAGGTACGCCTCCTGGTCGGCACGGACCCGCACCACGTTGGGGTTCAGCCCCGGCTCGAACGAGCGGTAGCACAGCCGCCCGGCGAACTCGGCGAGGTCCTGCGCGTCGAACTCGCCGCGCTCCAGCCGCTCCAGCCAGCTCTCCCCGCCGACCTCCCGCAGATAGCGGGCCAGCTCGTCGTAGTCGACGGACGGCTTGGCGACGAGGAAGACCTCGGGCTCGACGCTGCGCATTCATTTCCCCGTTGAGTCGGTGCCGGTTGTGACGGGTCCAAGCAAACCAGCTCAGGCCCCACGATCGCGACTCGGGGTGAGGCGCCCACCGCGCCCTGACGCGCGGTGCGCGCGATCAGCGGGAGCGAGTCTGGCCGTCGCCGTATGCCGAATCCGCTCTGAAAGATTCAGGAAAGTTTGCCTGGAAAATTTCTCGACTTACGGGCGTTCAGATCGGCGTCGATGACAAAGGCGATGGTCATAGGGGCAGCGGACCAGTCGGTGAGAGGGCGGAGCCGCCCGCGCAGGGCGACGCTACCGAGGGCGGGTGGACTGAGACGGCCCTCATCTCTAGTTTATGTTTCGTGTTGATCATCTAGAAAGTTTCTGTTCTGAGATGGTTCGACGGGTCGAGCGGATCGCTCCTCATCAGCGGAGAGTCCATGGTGCGCACGAGGCCCAGTACGCGCCGATCGTCTCCATATACCTGTCCACATACCTGGTCGTCCGATGCCGGTTGCGCGAGGAAGTACTGATCGGCGCCGTCAAGGCCGACATCGAGGGAGAGTCCCGTTCGTGGTCTTCGACCCCGCCACCGAACTGCCGGACGACGTCCCGCATGTCGGCGCCACCAACTGGGCGGGCGGCCGGTCGGCCATGGGAGTCGCGGGCCTTCGCGTGGACACCGACCTCGTCGTACACGCCGAGCCGACCAGACATGACGGACGAGTGGCCGCGCTCCGCCTGCTGCGCGGCCCGGAACGACCCACGGCGATCTTCGAAGCCGCCGGCCTGACGGACAGGGAAACGCACGTGGTCACACCGCTGATCCGCTGGGATCAGCCCCTTTCGAGAGGAGGTGGATCGGCTACCGGATGTGATGCGAGTCGCTCAGCACTCCATGCCCTCCCACAACAAGGAATCCCTGTGAAGACCAAACCTCTGGCGAAGTTACTAATAAGCACACTGCTTGCCGTTTTCGTCGGCGTCGGGACGACCGCCCTGGTGGCGCCGGAGTACGGCGCGATCGCGGCGACCGGCCCGGCCGGCAACGACTCGGCCGCCCTGGCAGCCGGCGGCTGCGTCGCCGATCCCACACTGCCGGGCGCCACGAGGAGTTCCCTCTACACCGTCACGGCGGACGGCTCCCCGCTGTTCGTCGAGAAGATGACCAAGTTCGCTCCCGAGATGCAGGTGCACTACGCGCACTGCTCGATGGCGGCAGCGGGCACCGCCAGGTTCTCCGTCACCGTCGCCCAAAGCTTCAACTCGTACACCGTCAGCCCCAAGAGCCGGAAGCTGGCGGTCACCAGAAGCGGCAACACCATCACCTTCGACAGCGGCCCGAACTACTTGATCGTCCAGTTCGACTCCGCAGAACTGCTGTTCATCCTCATTGACGCACCCGAGTCCGATGCGCCGCACCTGGGGGACGCCAACGTCAAGAGCCTGGCCGACTACGGGGTCGACAACACCGGGGGGACACTCGTCACGGCCAAGATCCAAAGTGCCATCAACGCCGCGTCGGGAGCGACCCGCAATATCCTGTACGTGCCGGCCGGCAAGTACCTGGTCGGCGAGCTCTGGCTGAAAAGCAACATGACATTGTATTTGGCCGCCGGTGCGGTCCTCTACGGCTCGAACAACAAGGCGGACTTCAACACCGGCAGCGGCGGGGTGAACATCGAGGGCATGCAGCACGCCTCCCTGCGGGTGTACCAGGTCAGCAACGCGAAGCTGCTGGGCCGCGGTGTCATCGACGGTAACGGGAAGTCGCTGCGGGCGCAGGGCCTGAATCTGGCGTTGCTGAAGATCGAGCAGAGCTCGAACATCCAGGTCGACGGCCCGATCGTCCGTGACTCCAGCTACTGGAACACGCTCGTCTACCGCAGCGACAAGGTCACCATCAAGAACTACAAGCTGATCAACTGTCGGCCCACGACGGGTTACAACAACACCGACGGTGTGGATTTCGACGAGTCGACCAACGGCCTGTTGTCCAATGCCTTCCTCTACACCGGTGACGACAACATGGCGACCAAGAACGAGGACACCACCGCCGGTGCGATCGACACCAAGAACGTCGTCCACGAGCATGTCGTCTGCTACAGCAATTCCGGCTGCGCGAAGATCGGCACCAAGACGGAAGGGCGGTCGATGGACGGGGTCGCGTTCCGTGACATCGACGTGGTGAGGGCGGGACGCTCGATGGTGATCGACGCGGTCGACACGGCCGTCGTTTCGAACACCCGGTGGGAGAACATCAGGGTGGAGAACACCGACAGCCTGATCGACCTGCAGGAGGACCGGCCGCCTTCCTGGCGAACCGTGAAGAACACCGCGACGATCCGCGACGCCTACTTCACCAACGTCTCCTCCGACGTGAAGAAGGTCGTCAACCTGCACGGTCGTTCGTCGAGCGTGAACATCAACGGCGTACATTTCACCAACTTCACCGTCCAGGGCAAACCCGTCACCAGTTCAACCGACGCGGACGCGAGCTGGAACATCAACTCCTACGTCTCCAACATCACCTTCTCCACGGCCCCGACCTCCACGCCCTCGCCGAGCCCGACACCCTCACCGAGCCCCACGCCCTCGCCCACCCCCACGCCCTCGCCGAGCCCCACGCCCTCGCCCTCGCCCTCGCCGAGCCAGTCCGGCGCCTGCGAGGTGAGCTACACGATGAACTCCTGGAACGACGGGTTCACCGCCAGCATCCACATCACCAACCGTGGCACATCAACGATCGACGGTTGGACCTTGGCGTTCACACTTCCTGGCGGGCAGACCATCACCAACGGCTGGAACGCCACCTACACCGGCTCCAGCGGTCAGATCTCCGCGCGCAACGTCTCGTACAACGGAACGCTGGCAGCAGGCGGATCCACCGACATCGGCTTCCAGGCCACCCATACCGGCAATACCGGCAAGCCTGACCAGTTTGCCCTCAACGGCGTCAGCTGCGCCATTTCCTGACGGGAACGCCGTATGTGTGCCGCTTCTGCCGGTTGATCTCGTGCAAGGGTGTCGAGGCCAACCGGACGGCGGCCACCTGGTCGCGCCTGATCGGGGCGGCGACATGAAGGCCCGGATCCCTGACGGGGGTCCGGGCCTTTGCGTACTTCGCCCACGGCTGCGGCTGCCCCTGCTGCGCTGCGCGGTTCCGGAGGTCAGGACGGGCACGGCGGCTGACACGCAGGGTCCGTACTGCCGTGAGACGGTCGCCGTCTGCGGCAGGATGCGGCGGACGAACGCGATGTAGGTCTCGAGGAACTCGCCGTCCGAGCTGGGGTAGGACACGCGGCCCGCACCGACCCGGGTGAAGCCCGTCCAGACCAGCCGGCTGAAGTGGCCCGTCTTCTGCGGGTCGCCGGGCGGGTTGGGCCCAGTCGTAGTCGGCGATCTCGTTGTACCAGGAGGACACGGCGTCGGCGGCGGGCAGCGGCGTGGCGTCGGTGCCGCCACCCCAGAAGATGTTCTCGCCGGTGCCCTCGCGCAGGCCGCCGTACCCGGCCGACAGGCCCTCGTGCTCTGAACGGGATGCCACCCGGGACTTGGCCTACTCGACGAGTTCAGGATCGAGCGTCAGCGGCGGCGCATGGTGCTTGGCCCGGAAGGCATCGGCCGAGGCCAAGGCCCCGGTCAGGAACTCGTCGTCAGTGGCGTCCGGCAGAGCGGCGCGGGTTCCGGCCATCTTCGATCACCTCGTTGTGCCTGCCTGACCTGCGGAAAGGGCGTGCCGCTCCGGCGCCTCCCGGCGGAATAAGACGTTGCCTTTACGTTGTAGATTCGGTTTATAGGCGATAGACGCGGCGGGCGTTGGCCGAGCCGATCATGTGGGCGATCCGGGCCGCGTCGGAGACGCTCCACTCTCCCTCGGCGATCCGGCCGGCCAGCAGCCGGGCCAGGCCGCGGCGGTGATAGAGGGCGGCCAGATAGCACAGCTCGGCGGCGCCGTGGCAGCCGGAGCCGTACATCTGCTTGTGGAACGGCGCGAGCTCCAGCAGCTCGCGCAGGATGTGGGCCGATCCCGCCCCGGTGAGCGCCACGGCGAGGCCGGCGTCCACGTAGACGTGCGGGAAGACGCTCGCGAGGTACGCCGCCTCGCGGTGGCAGGGATAGCAGTGCACCAGCACGACCGGCACCCCGAGCGGGGCCAAGGCGAGGACGAACCCCGTGAGCCCCGCCGGGTCGGCCGTGTGGATCTGGATCGGCAGGCTCCGCTCCCTCGCCACGTCGGCGGCGGCCCACAGCAGGTGCCGTACGAGGACCGGGTCGGCGAGGCGGGCCTTGGGGTCGGCGAGCCTGCGACCGGCCGCGGCGATCACGCTGCCGCGGGAGGGCCGGGACGGGTCGGAGCCGGGCCAGCGGCGGTGCGCGGCGACCGTCTTCAGCCCGGCGGCGCGGGCCGCGCGGGCGGCGAGCTCGTCCCGCAGCGCGCCCGCGTAGTCGACGGCGGGCAGGCCCGCCTCGGCGACGTCCCGCTCGACCTGTTCCAGCCGGACGATCTCGTCGGCGACGGCCCCGCCGAGCCGCCCCATCTCGGCGGGGCCGAGCAGGTCGGGGGCCTCCGGGCCGGTGTCCACCAGGAAGGCCGAGACGCCGGCGCCGCGCAGCAGCCGCCGGTTGACCTCGGCGGCGCCGAGCTCGGTGCGGCGGGACAGGTACACCGCGGCCGACGCGTGTGGTTCCAGGCCGAGGACCGGCGCGCACCAGCGCCGGATGGCCGCGCCCGCCGGGGTGTCGAAGTGGGTGGTCCCGGGCGGCGCGGGCGCGCCGCCCTCGGCGACCAGCTGCTCGAACCCCGAACGCGGCGGGTCGTCGCGCCGCACCCCGTGGCAGTGCTGGTCGACCATCGGCGCGAGCAGGGCCGCCCGCACCGTGTCGGGGACCGGCACGGGCAGCGGGTCCGCGGAAGGCAACGGGTCCGCGGGAAGCGGCGGGGCATGAAGTCGCGTCTCCGGCACGGCAGAGGACTCTACGGCTCCCCCGCCGCGCCGGCGCCGCCCGAGGACGGCTCTTTACCCGCCGTCTACCGGGCGCAGAGACGCAGCACGTTGGCGATGATCCTCGCCCCCGCGCGGCCCTCGGTCGTCAGGATCGACTCGGGGTGGAACTGGACGCCGAAGCGCAGGTTCTCGGTGTCCTCCACGGCCATCGCCGCGCCGTCCGGCGTGAACGCCGTGACCCGGAAGCCGGTGACCCCGGGCTCCTTGGCGTGCAGGGAGTGGTAGCGGGCCGCGACGAACTCGCCGGGCAGGCCCTCGAGCAGCGCGCTCTCGCCCTCGCGCCGGACGCGTCCGCGCTTGCCGTGCTCGGGGTACGGCAGCAGTTCCAGCGTGCCGCCCGCCTGCTCGACCATCGCCTGCAGGCCGAGGCACACCCCGAAGACCGGCAGCCTCCGGGCGTACAACGCCTCCAGCAGGGCGGCGCAGCCGAAGTCGGACGGCCAGCCGGGGCCGGGCGACAGCACCACGAGCGTGGGCGCGATCTCGTCGAGCTTCTCCATCGGGAAGCCGTGCCGCAGCGTGATCACGGACGCGCCCTGCTGCCGGAAGTAGTCGGCGAGGGTGTTGACGAAGGAGTCCTCGTGGTCGACGAGCAGCACCCGGTGGCCCTCCCCCGGCAGGTCGGCGGGGGGCGCCGCCGGGGCGTCCTCCCGCGGGCGGGTGGCCGCGGCGAGCGCGCCGAGCAGGGCGCTGGCCTTGAGCTCGGTCTCCCGCTCCTCGGCCTCGGGGTCGGAGTCGTAGAGCAGCGTGGCCCCGGCGCGCACGGTGGCCACGCCGTCGCGGATCTGCGCGGTGCGCAGGGTCAGGCCGGTGTTCATCGAGCCGTCGAAGCCGATGAAGCCGACGGCGCCGCCGTACCAGCGCCGGGTGGTCTCCTCGTGGTCCTCGATGAACTGCATGGCCCACGTCTTCGGGGCGCCGGTGACCGTGACCGCCCACATGTGGGTGAGGAACGCGTCGAGCGCGTCGAACTCGGGGCGCAGGCGGCCCTCGATGTGGTCGACGGTGTGGATCAGCCGGGAGTACATCTCGATCTGCCGGCGGCCGATCACCCGGACGCTGCCGGGGACGCAGATGCGCGACTTGTCGTTGCGGTCCACGTCCGTACACATGGTCAGCTCCGACTCCTCCTTCACGCTGGACAGGAGGGTGCGGATCGCCTCGGCGTCCTCGACCGGGTCGGCCCCGCGGGCGATGGTGCCGGAGATCGGGCAGGTCTCGATCCGGTCGCCGGTCACCCGCACGTACATCTCGGGCGAGGCGCCGACGAGGTGCTCTCCGTCGCCGAGGTTCAGCAGGAACTCGTACGGCGCGGGGTTGGCGGTGCGCAGGGACCGGTAGAAGGCGGCGGGATCGGTGCAGACCGAGTGGAAGACCTGGCCGGGGACGACCTCGAACAGGTCGCCGCGCTGGAACTTCTCCTTGGCCTCGGCGACGACGCGGGAGTAGGTGCCCCGGACCGGGTCGGGCGGGACCGCGCCGGGCGTGACGAGGGGCGTCGTCTCGCCGGAGCGCTCCATGCCCTGGGTGGAGGCGCCGTCCACGGTGAACTCGTAGCGGAACTCCGTGGTGGTCTCGCGGACCCGGTCGATCACGACGAGCCGGTCCGGGAGATGGAGCACCAGGTCGCGCTGGTCACCGGGGCGGGTGAGGCGGTAGCGGATCGGCTCGAACTGGAAGGCGAGGTCGTAGCCGAAGGCGCCGTACAGGCCGAGGTGCGGGTCGTCGCCGCGGAAGGCGGCGATGACCTCGCGGATGGCGGTGAAGACGGTGGGCCGGCGGCTGCGCATCTCCTCCGGGAGCAGATCCTCCGACTCGGGAACGTGCACCTCGACGAAGCCGGGCGTCGGCTCCGACACCGGCTTGCCCGCCGCCAGCAGGCAGGAGGCGACGACGGGCAGCACGACCTGGCCGCGCTCGTTGAGCGCCCGCGCGGAGATCCGGCGCCCCCGCGCGACGATCTCCAGGCAGGGGTCCACGTAGCCGAAGGCCCATCGGCTGTAGCGCCCGGGGTAGTCCATGCCGGAGGAGAAGGCTCCGCCGCGCCGCTCGGCGAGCGACGTGATGATCTCCTCCAGCGCCTCCTCGGGCACCTCGCGCACGGCCCGCTCGACCGCGATGCCGCCCGCGGTGGTATATCCGCTGATCTCCACTGTCCACGCCCCTTTTTTCGTATGCCCCGGGGCGGACATACAGAAGGCCGCCACTCACGGGGCGGCCGGTCTCCTCGATGCGAAGAATGCGAAAACGCCGCCAGCTAGCGGCGCCACCACTGGGAGGGTGCAGAAGTTCGCATGGGAAAAGCGTAGCGGCGCGGACCGCGATCATGCAACGCGACGTGGCTGGAAGCACGACTTCCGGATAGATATTCTGTTACTGAGTAGGAAACCCGCTCTCGGCTCGGCCGGGGAGGGAGGTCGGCATGGTCCGGGTGCCGGTCAGAGTGCCGGTCCGCGTGCCGGTGCGGACGCCGGTGGGCCGCCGCGCTCCCGGAGGCCCGTACGGCTCGCCCGGCCTGCGGGTCCGGGTCCGCCGCGACGTGCCCGTGCCGATGCCGGACGGCGTGACGCTGCTGGCCGACCACTACGCCCCGGTGGGCTCCGGCCGGCCGCCGACGATCCTGATCCGCACGCCGTACGGGCGGGCCGGGGTGGTCGGCTGGATGTACGGCTGGACCTTCGCCCGGCACGGCTTCCAGGTCCTGCTGCAGAGCTGCCGGGGCGGCTTCGGCTCCGGCGGTGTGCTCGACCCCCTCGTCCACGAGCAGGCGGACGGGCTGGCGACGGTCGAGTGGATGCGAACGCAGTCGTGGTACGGCGGCTCGTTCGCCATGCACGGGCCCTCCTACCTCGGGTACACGCAGTGGGCCATCGCCGCCGAGGCGCCGGACCTGCGGGCGATGGCCGTCCAGGTCACCGCCTCGTGCTTCCGCGACGCGGCGTACGTCGGGGGGTCGTTCGCCCTGGAGTCCACCCTGATCTGGACGACCCTCACCGCCCACCTGGAGGGCAGGCTGGGCGGCGCGGCCGCGTTCGTCGCGCCCCGGCGCACGCGGCGGGCCGTGCTGTCGGGCCTGGCGGGCCACCCATTGCCGGAGCTCGACCTGCTGTCGGCGGGCCGCCCGCTGCCGTTCTTCCGCGACCTGCTGGCCCATCACGGCGAGGCCGTCTGCACCTACTGGGACAAGAGGGACTTCTCGGCGTCGGTGGGCCAGGTCGGCGCGGAGATCACGATGACCGGCGGCTGGTACGACGTGTTCCTGCCCTGGCAGCTCAAGGACTACGCGGCGCTGCGGGCGGCCGGGCGGCGGCCGCACCTGACGATCGGGCCGTGGTACCACGCCGACATCCGGCACGGCCGGGCGGCCAACGCCGACGCCCTCGCCTGGTTCCGCGCCCATCTGCTCGGCGACCCGTCGGGGCTGCGCCCCTCCCCCGTCCGGCTGTACGTGACCGGCGCCGGCGAGTGGCGGGACGAGCCGGACTGGCCACCGCCGGGCATGCGGCCCGAGCGCTGGCATCTGCAGCCGGGCTTCGCCCTGTCCACCGCGAACCCGGCGGGCGGCGAGCCGGACCGCTACCGCTACGACCCGGCGCACCCCACGCCCGTGATCGGCGGCCCGGTGCTGATCGGCAACTCCGAGCCCAGGGACAACCGGCGGCTGGAGGCCCGGCGGGACGTGCTCGTCTACACCTCCGGCCCGCTCGGCCGGGACACCGAGATGATCGGCCCGGTGACCGCCGAACTGTTCGTCCGCACCGGCAGGGAGCACACGGACTTCGTCGTACGGGTGTGCGACGTCCATCCCGACGGCGCGTCGATGAACGTCTGCGAGGGCGTGCGGCGCCTGACCCCCGCCGACCGCGGCGACGAGGACGGCGTGCGGCGGGTGGAGGTCGACCTGTGGCCGATGGGCCACCGGTTCCGCCGGGGGCACCGGATCCGGGTGCAGGTGGCGAGCGGGGCCTATCCGCGCATCGCCCGCAACCCCGGGACCGGGGCGCCGCTCACGGCCGGCAGCACGATGATCGCCTCCGACCAGGAGGTGCTGCACGACCCCGCCCACCCCTCGGCGGTGATCCTCCCCGCCGTCGCCCCCTCCTGACCACTCCCTTCCGGCCCCCTCCTGACGACCGCGCCTGACCGGCTGTCGCTGGGCGCGCCAACACGACCGTTCGCCGATCGGTGATCCCCCTGTTACCCGCGCGTCCCTAATCTGCCGCAGAGTGACCGTCCCGCTGATCCCCGTGACCGTCCGTCGCGCGGATCTGCCGGGCACGCCTGGTCCGTGCCCGATTGGAGAACGTCGTCCGATAGGAGAACGTGTTGGCGACTCCCGATCGCCGCGATGGCCGCAGCGGCGCCCCCACCGGCGACCGCAGCCCGCTGAACTGGCTGCTGCTGCTCCCCATCGCGATCCCGCTCCTCCCGCCCCTGTTCAACGCCGTGGAACCGCGGCTGTTCGGCATACCGCTGTTCTACTGGCTGCAACTCGCCTTCATCGTGCTCGGTGTCACCACGACCACCCTCGTCTACCGCGCGACGAGGAGGAACCGGTGAAGACCACCGAGATCGTCATCTTCACGCTCCTGTTCCTGCTCGTCAGCGGCCTGGGCTTCGTGGCCGCCCGCTGGCGCCGCCCCGACGACCTCGCGAACCTGAACGAGTGGGGCCTCGGCGGGCGCGGCTTCGGCGGCTGGATCACCTGGTTCCTGGTCGGCGGCGACCTCTACACGGCCTACACGTTCGTGGCCGTGCCCGCCCTGATCTTCGGCGCCGGCGCCATGGGGTTCTACGCCGTGCCGTACACCGTGGTCGTCTATCCCATGGTGATGCTCGTGCTGGTGCGGCTGTGGTCGGTCTCGCATGTGCACAACCTCGTCACCCCGGCCGACTTCGTCCGGGTCCGCTTCGGCTCCCCCACGCTGGCCCTGCTGGTCGCGATCACCGGCATCGTCGCGACGATGCCGTACATCGCGCTGCAGCTCATCGGCATCGAGGCGGTGCTGAAGACGATGGGCGTGACCGGCGACCTGCCGCTGATCATCGCGTTCGCGATCCTCGCGGCCTACACCTACCAGTCCGGGCTGCGGGCTCCCGCTCTGATCGCGTTCGTCAAGGACTCGCTGATCTACCTGGTGATCCTGGTGGCGATCATCTACATCCCGGCGAAGCTGGGCGGCTGGGCGTCGATCTTCGACGCCGCCAAGGCGAAGTTCGACGCGACCCCCGCGCCCGGCGACGGCATCACGCTCAACGCCAACAACCAGCTTCAGTACGTCACGCTGGCTCTCGGCTCGGCGCTGGCGCTGTTCCTCTATCCCCACAGCGTCACCGGGATCCTCGCTTCCCGCGACCGGAACGTGATCAAGCGGAACATGTCGGCCCTGCCGGCCTACAGCCTGCTGCTCGGCCTGATCGCGCTGCTCGGCTACATGGCGATCGCGGCCGGGGTCGCGCCGATCGGCAAGGACAACAACACGATCACGCCGCAGCTGTTCGACAAACTGTTCCCCGACTGGTTCGCGGGGGTCGCGTTCGCGGCCATCGGCATCGGCGCGCTCGTGCCCGCCGCCATCATGTCGATCGCGGCGGCCAACCTGTTCGCCCGCAACATCTACCGCGAGTACCTCAACCGGGACGCCACCCCGGCGCAGGAGGCCAGGGTCAGCAAGATCGCGTCGCTGGTCGTGAAGGTCGGCGCGGTGCTGGTCATCCTGGGCATCGATCCGCAGTTCTCGATCGACCTCCAGCTGATCGGCGGCGTGATCATCCTGCAGACCCTGCCGTCGGTGGGGCTCGGCCTCTACACGAGATGGTTCCACCGCGGCGGCCTGATCGCCGGCTGGGCCGCGGGCATGGCGGCCGGGATGCTGCTGCTCTACAACATCGCCAACCCCGCAACCAAGCACGAGCACTTCGGCGGCTCGGCCTTCCCCCTGGAGAAGCTCGGGTTCGACACCAAGATCACGATCTACGCCGGGTTCCTCGCGTTGATCGTCAACCTGGTCGTCGCCGTGCTCGGGACCTTCGTGGCGCGCGCGCTCAGGAGCGCCGACGGCCACGACGGGACCCGGCCGGAGGACTACTTCGCCGACAAGGGCGACCCGCGCGTCCACGAGCTGGAGACCACCGCGCCCGCGTCCTGACCGGTCGCGTACGACCCGAGACCGGCGACTTGTGGCCGGCTTGACGCGGCGGCCCGCCCGCGTGAAGCCGGCCACAAGCATGCGGGGGGGACGAAGAGGCATCACCGGCGAACAAGCAAGGAGACGAGGATGCCTCTCAACACCGACCTGGTGGTCACGGGCGGGCACGTGCTCAGCATGAACCCGGCCGTGCCGGACGGGCCCGCCGACGTCGTCGTCCGGGAGGGCGTGATCGTCTCGGTCGGGCCCGCCGCGTAGATCTCGCCGGCGGCCCGCGTCGTGGACGCCGCCGGCAGCGTCGTGCTGCCGGGCCTGATCGACACCCACCGTCACACCTGGCAGTCGGCGCTGCGCCACATCGTGCCCGGGCTCGGCTCGCCCGCCACCGGCCGCCTCCTGCGGGCGGGCGTCGTCACCGGGCTCGGCGCCGACACCGAGATCGCCACCTCGGGGGACATGTTCACGCGGATGCGGGCCGCGCTCGCCCACCACCGCTTCACCGGGGACGACGCGCCGCTGACCGCGGGCCGCCTGCTGCGGATGGCCACCGCCGACGGCGCGGCGGTGGCCGGTCTCGGGGCGGTCACCGGCAGCCTCACCCCCGGCAAGCGCGCCGACCTCGTCGTGGTCGACGCCGGGACCCCCGCGACGGCGCCGGTGCTCGATCATCTCGCCTGCTGTGAGCACCGGAGCCCCTCCGCCGGGGCGTGCGGAGGGGCTCCGGGCACAGCGATCAGCAGGCCGGATCGGCAGCCCGGATCAGCAACCGCCGATCAACACGCGCGGATCAGCCGGGCGGGAGGTTGCCGTTCTTGGCGACCGGCAGGGCCACCTGGTCGGCGCCGACGAGGGTGGCCTGCTCGGCCGGGAGGCCGGAGAGGACGGGGTCGATGTGCCGCAGGCTCAGCGAGACCGTGGTGGGCAGCGTCGGAGTGATCGCGTCGAACTTCTCCAGGTCGATCCACCGTACGATGTCGAGCACCGCGCTCGGGATGCTGTCACCGGCCTTCTGCACCGGGACGCACAGCTGACGGGCGTAGAGGATCTGCGCCTTGTGCGTGGGAATCTGCGGGGTGAGGACCGGATTGAGCTGCCGCAGGGACACCGTCTGGTTCAGCGCGGTGTTGGGGGTGATCCCGTAGCACTTGAGATCGATGTAACGGACGAGCTGCAGCACTTCGGTGGGCGGGACCGCGTTGTTCTTCACGACGGGCACGCACAACTGCTGGGGCGTGTTCATGGAGATCTGCGTGCGCGGCAGGTTCTGGAACAGCGGATTGAGATGGCTGAGCACGAGGCCCGTGTTCACCGTGGTGCCGGAGATCTTGTAGCACGACAGGTCGACGTACTTGATGAAGTCGATCGCGGGCGACGGCGGCTCCTGCGAGTTCTTGGCGACCGGAACGCACAGCTGCTCACGCTGGCCCAGGGTGACGGTCTCGACCGGCAGGTTGCCGAGCACGGGATTGATGTGCCGCACCGTGATCTGGACGGCCGGCGGCTGGTAGGCGCTGGTCCGGTAGCACTCGAGGTCGAGGTAGGCGGTCAGGCTCTTCGGCGTCGGCAGCGTGACGGCGCCGGCGGGCGGCACGCTGAGGAGCACCACGGCGAGCGCCGCGAGCACGGCCGACGCTAAACGCCGGAACGTCGTTTTTCCACGGGCGGGAATTCGGATCACGGCTCGGTCCACTGCGGCTCCAGAGAATGGGAGAGGAATCGTTGCCAGGAGTGTGTGCCGCCGTGACCGGTCCGACAATATCGCCGAGGTCGCGCCGGGAGTCCGCCCCCGCGAACCGGGAACGCGCAATCTTCCGGTAATACGCCGTTCAGCCCTCCGGAAAACGGTTTGCGGCCCTATCAGACCGGGACCCCGGCCTTTCCGCGGCGTTTCGCACCCGGCCGGAAACTCCGCAGGCATCCGGCCGGACACCGGAAATCACGCCGCCGAAATATCCATGAAAGGCACCCGGGGGAATACCGGTCGCGGTTCGTTTCGGCCGGCACAATCGACGGTCCGGCCGGCCGGGCCGTACTCGGTCCGGAAAAGGATTGCCCTCTGGCGGCCGCCTGTGAAACTTTCAGCGCCACCCGGCGGTGGCGAGGCCGGGCCCCCGGCAGGACGTGCCACGAACGGGCCGCGTCCGGTCCGGAAAAGGATTGCCTGGCGGGCGGCCACCCGGTGAAACGTTCAGCGCCACCCTGCGGGGACGAAGCGAGACGCCCGGAAGGACCCCCGCGCCCGTCCGCGCCCGGCCCCGGGATTGACAGATCCTCACGGCGTCATGTTTGCTCCCACCCACCACCACCCAGACCCGACAAAAAGGGTCGTCCGGCCCCACGTGTTAGCGCTAACACCTTCCTCCGCAGGCCCTTGTCGCTGGCTCGCGGCGGCGGATGTCAGCGCTGACCGGGAATGCCCGGCCGCCCCTGTCGTGACCTCCAGGAGGCCTCATGCCGTCCCCGTCGCTCAGCCGCCGTCAGCTGCTGCAGGCGGCCGGTGTCGCCGTCGTCGCGTCCACCACCGGCGGGGTCGCCGGCGCCTCGGCGGCGGCCGCCGCCGTCGCGCCGTCCCGGCCCGACATCGGCGTCTCGGCGTACCCGTTCGAGCTGGGCCAGGTGCGCCTGACGAGCAGCCGCTGGCTGGACAACCAGAACCGCACGCTCTCCTATCTCCAGTTCGTCGACGTCAACCGGATGCTGTACAACTTCCGGGCCAACCACCGGCTGTCCACCAACGGCGCCGCCTCGAACGGCGGGTGGGACGCTCCCTCGTTCCCGTTCCGCACCCACATGCAGGGCCACCTCCTCACCGCGTGGTCCCAGGCGTACGCCGTGCTCGGCGACACCACCTGCCGGGACAAGGCCACCACCATGGTCGCCGAGCTGGCCAAGTGCCAGGCGAACAACGGCGCCGCCGGGTTCAACACCGGATACCTGTCCGGCTTCCCCGAGTCGGACTTCACCGCCCTCGAAGCCCGCACGCTGAGCAACGGCAACGTCCCGTACTACTGCATCCACAAGACGCTGACCGGCCTGCTCGACGTGTGGCGCCTCATCGGCAGCACCCAGGCGCGCGACGTGCTGCTGGCGCTCGCCGGCTGGGTCGACTGGCGGACGAGCAGGCTGAGCAGCAGCCAGATGCAGAACATGCTGGGCACCGAGTTCGGCGGGATGAATGCGGTGCTGACCGACATCTACCAGCAGACGGGCGACGGGCGCTGGCTCACCGTCGCGCAGCGGTTCGACCACGCCGCCGTGTTCAACCCCCTGGCGTCGAACCAGGACCAGCTGAACGGCCTGCACGCCAACACCCAGGTGCCCAAGTGGATCGGCGCGGCCCGGGAGTACAAGGCCACCGGCACGACCCGCTACCGGGACATCGCCGTCAACGCCTGGAACATCACCACCGGCGCGCACACCTACGCGATCGGCGGCAACAGCCAGGCCGAGCACTTCCGGGCGCCCAACGCGATCGCCGGGTATCTCACCAACGACACCTGCGAGCACTGCAACACCGTCAACATGCTCAACCTGACCCGCGAGCTGTGGACGCTCAACCCCGACCGGGTCGCGTACGTGGACTTCTACGAGCAGGCGCTGCTCAACCACGTCATCGGCGCGCAGAACCCGTCCGACGGCCACGGGCACGTCACCTACTTCACCCCGCTCAAGCCGGGCGGCCGCCGCGGCGTGGGCCCGGCGTGGGGCGGCGGCACGTGGAGCACCGACTACAACTCGTTCTGGTGCTGCCAGGGGACGGGCGTGGAGGTCAACACGAGGTTGATGGACTCCATCTACTTCTACAACGGCACCACACTGACGGTGAACCTGTTCATGCCGTCGACGCTGAACTGGTCCCAGCGTGGCATCACGGTCACCCAGACGACCTCCTATCCGGCGAGCGACACCACGACGCTGCAGGTCACCGGCAACGTGAGCGGCTCGTGGTCGATGCGCGTCCGCATCCCGTCGTGGGCCTCCGGCGCCACGATCAGTGTGAACGGCGCCCAGCAGGACGTGGCCACCACTCCCGGCACCTACGCCGTCCTCACCCGGTCGTGGACCTCCGGCGACACCGTCACCGTGCGGCTGCCCATGCGGGTGGTCGTGAAGGCCTCCAACGACAACGCCAACGTCGCGGCGGTCACCTACGGGCCGGTCGTGCTGTCGGGCAACTACGGCAACACCTCGCTGTCGGCGCCGCCCTCCCTGAACACCGGGTCGATCACCCGCACCAGCACCACGGCGCTCGCCTTCACGGCCACGGCCAACGGCTCGACCGTCAACCTCGGCCCGTTCTACGACGCGCACGGCTACAACTACACCGTCTACTGGAGCACCAGCGGGCAGGGCAACGGGGGGACGGGAAGCTACCGGCTGGTCAACGCGGCCAGCGGCCTGGTCCTCGGCATCCAGAACATGTCCACCGCGGACGGCGGTCTCGCGCTGCAGTGGACCGACAACGGCACCGCGGACCACAACTGGGTGATGGTGACCGACGGCAACGCCGTGCGGTTCCGCAACGTCAACAGCGGCAAGGTGCTGGGCGTCGAGAACATGTCCGCCAACGACGGCGCCCGCGTCCTGCAGTGGTCCGACAACGGCACCGCCGACCACCGGTGGACTCTGGTCGACAACGGCGACGGAACCTACAAGATCCGCAACGTGAACAGCGGCAAGCTGCTCGCCATCCAGAACAACTCCACCGCCAACGGCGCCCAGGCCGTCCAGGACTCCGACAACGGAACCGCCGACAACCGGTGGCGACTGGTGGCAAACAACTAGAACCCGACCCGCAGGCCGTCACCGGGGGTGCGGAACATGTCCACCCCCGGCGACGGCGCGCGCGGCCGGCTCCGGCGGTTCGTAGAGGCCCCCGGGGACGGCCGGAATGCCACGATCCGGTCGCGCTGATCGTGGCACAATCCCGGCATGGCGGTCATGTTCCGGGTGCTCGGCCCGGTCGAGGCGTACGTCGACGGCGTTCCCGTCGACCTCGGCGGGCCGCGGCCCCGGCTGCTGATGGCGCGCCTGCTGATCGCCGGGGGCGCCACGGTGTCGGTGGACGCGATCCTCGACGACCTGTACGACGGCGCCCCTCCGCCGCGCGCCCTGAGCACCCTGCACAGTTACGTCTCCGTCCTGCGGCGGGTGCTCGAACCGGGGCGCGCGCCCCGCACCCCGTCGTCGGTCCTGCTCAGCCGCCCGCCCGGGTACGCCATCGGCCCCCACGAGGTGGACGCCGAGGAGTTCCTGCGGCTGGCCAGGGCCGGCGAGCCCGAACGCGCGCTCGCCCTGTGGCACGGCGCGCCGTACGAGGAGTTCGGCGACGTCCCCTGGCTCCGGCCGGAGATCGAGCGGCTGGCCGAGGCCCGCCTGGTGACCCGGGAGCGGCTGCTGCAGGAGCGGGTCGGCGACCCGCACGTGGTGGGCGAGCTGGAGGCCCTGGTGGCCGAGCATCCCCTCAGGGAGGGGCTGTGGGAGCTGCTCGCGCGCACGCTCTACGCACTCGGACGGCAGGCGGACGCGCTGGAGGCGCTGCGTACGGCCCGCGCCCGGCTGGCCGGTGAGCTCGGCCTGGATCCCGGCCCCGCGCTGCGGAGGCTGGAGGAGGCGATCCTCACCCAGGACCCGGCCCTGGACCGTGCCCCGACTCCTGCTCTGGACCCGGCCCCGCCTCCCGTACGGATCGGCGTAGGGATGGGTGCGGTCCCCGGCGGCGGGCACGCGGAGGGGACGGCGCCGGAACGGCGGGCCGTCGGCCGGGCGAGCCAGCTCGACCGGCTGGCCGCCCTGGCGCACGACCTGGTCCGGGGGGCGGCCCGGGGGCCGGGACTCGCGGTGATCTCGGGCGAGCCGGGGATCGGCAAGACGTGGCTGGCCGAGGCGTACGCGGAGCGGCTGACCGCCGACGGCTGGCAGGTCGCCTGGGGCCGGTGTCACGAGACGTCGGGCGCCCCCGCCCTGTGGCCCTGGCAGCAGGTCGCCCGGGACCTCGGCGAGAGGGTGCCCCCACCGGCCGCGTGGGCCGCCTCCCTGCGGGTGCTGCTCGGCGGCCCTCTCGACGGCCCCCTCAGCGACTCCCCCGCCGCACCGGACGGTCCGCCCGCCGAGGCGGGCGAGGCCCGCTTCCTGCTGCACCAGGCCACGGCGGCGTACCTGGAGACGGTCGCCGCCGACCGGCCGCTCCTCGTGGTGATCGAGGACCTCCAGTGGGCCGACGCGGCCTCACTGGGCCTGCTGTCGGACCTCGCGCCGCTGCTGCGCGGCGCGATCGCGATCGTGGTCACCGTGCGCTCCGGCGAGGGCTCCCCCGCCGTGCACGACGCGCTCGGCCTGCTCGGGCGGCACGACGCCCTCCGCCTCCCGCTGGCGGGGCTCGACTCCGCCGCCGTGGCGGAGCTGTCGGGCCTGCGCGACCCCGCGAGCGTGGCGGCGCTGGCCGAGCGCACCCGGGGCAACCCGCTGTTCGTCCGCGAGACCCTCCGCCTGGCCGAGGACCAGGGCCTCGAACGGGCGCTCACCGGGGTGCCCGAGGGGCTGGCCGACGTGCTGCGCCGCCGCCTGCTGGACCTGCCCGCCCGGTTCCGTCCCGCCGTCGACGCCGCGGCGGTGCTCGGCGCGGGCGCGGACCGGTCGCTGCTCGCCGAGGTCGCCGGGACGGCGGCCGCGATGGAGGTGGACGAGGCGCTCGACGCGGCGATCGCCATGCGGATCCTCGGCGATGACCTGCGGTTCACCCACGACCTGGTCAGGGAGACGGTATACGCCGACATCCCGCTCCGCGGCCGGGCCGCTCTGCACCTGGCCGCCCTGCGGGCGCTGGAACGGCGGCCGGGGTCCGATCTCGCGCTGCTGGCCCGGCACGCGACGGCGGCCGGTCCGGAGGCCGCGGCGGACGCGGTGCGCTGGGCGTCGGCCACGGCGCGGCAGGCGGCCGGCCGGTACGCCCACGAGGACGCCGCCCAGTGGTGGCGCCGGGCGGTAGAGGCACACGGGACGCTGCCCGGCGCCGACCCGCGCGAGCACGTCGAACTGCTGCTGGAGCTGGTCCGCGCGCAGCTCGCGGCCGGTGACGGCTTCGCTGCCCGGCAGACCCGGGCGGAGGCGGTGCTCGCGGCCGACAGGTCGGGCGGCCCGCTGCTCGCCGCACGGGCGCTGACCAGCCTTGACGCTCCCGGACTGTGGAAGTTCTACACCTACGGCGACGTCGAGCTGCACACAGTTCGGCGGATCGAGGAGGCCCTCGCCGCGCTGCCCGAGGAGGACTCCGAGCTGCGCTGCCGCCTGCTCGGCTGTCTGGGGATGGAACGTTACGACGGCTCCGCCGACCCCCGGTGCGACACCGCCACGGCCGAGGCGCTGGCGATGGCCCGCCGTCTGACCGCCTCGGGGAAGGCCGGCCCGGAACTGCTCGCCATCACCCTGAACGCCCGGTATCTGGGCATTCAGCTCCCCGAGCACATGCCGGAGCTCGACGCGATCGGCGAGGAGCTCACCCGGCTCGGCCTGCCCGGGTTCGAACTGCTCGGCCACATGATCAGGGAGCGGACCCGGCTGGAGCTGTTCGACGTGGCGGGCGCCGACCGGGCCGCCGAGCGGGCGGGCGTGCTGGTGGAGCGGCTCGACCTCCCCTGGCCCCGGTTCCAGCACCTCATCTGGACCGGCACCCGGCGTCTGCTCGACGGCGACTTCGAGGGCGCGGCGAACGCGTACGCCGCGGCGGCCGAGGCCGGTGAGCGGCTCAACCTGTGGCACACCGCCACCGCGCTGT
Source organism: Microbispora cellulosiformans (assembly GCF_008728085.1). Classification (NCBI taxonomy): domain Bacteria; kingdom Bacillati; phylum Actinomycetota; class Actinomycetes; order Streptosporangiales; family Streptosporangiaceae; genus Microbispora; species Microbispora cellulosiformans. The sequence continues at coordinate 364,327 of NZ_VYTZ01000005.1, forward strand.
CCACGGCGCTGTTGACCCGGCACATCATGATGCGGGACCTCGACGGCGCCGAGGAACTGCTGGAGCGGCACTCTCCCTTCCCCGCGCACCGGCAGATCGCCGGTGCGCTCATCGGCGACTGGCGGGGTGACCGCGGGCCGGCCCTGGCGGCCCGCGAGCAGGGCTGGCGCCCGCTGCCGCGCGACTTCGGCGAACTGCCGAGCCTGTGCCTGCTGGGCGAGGCCCAGATCGTGGCGGGCGACCACGACGGGTGCGTGCACACCTACCACAGGCTCCTGCCGTACGAGGACAGGATCGCCCTCGGGGCGGGGACGTTCTGTGCCGGGCCGGTCGGCTACTTCCTGGGGCGGCTCGCCCACCTCGGCCGGGCGGCCGGCCCGGAGGCCGCGCGGGCACACCTGGAGACCGCCGCGGAGCGCTGCGCGGCGGGCGGGCTGAGCTGGTGGGCCGCCACGATCACCCGCGAGCGCGACGCCGTATCCGGGTGACCGCGGGAAGCGGGCCGCAAGTGGGCGTTGAGTCGCGATGAAGACGCCTCGCGCATGGTGAGGTCATGACAACACCCAAAACACCGGCGCAGAACCGGCGCCGCCCGGATGAGCCCGCCCCCGACCTCGTCGCCTTCCTCCTCTTCCACGCCGGGTTGCGGTTCGAGTACGCCAGGCTGGCCGACGCCCTCGAACGCTGCGACCCCCGCGACGAGCGGCGCCGCGCGGTCGTCGACGAGCACCTCGCGCTGCTGCTGCGCGTCCTGCACCACCACCACGCCGAGGAGGACGAGGCGATCTGGCCGCTCCTGCGCGGCCTGGTCCCGGAGGCCGCGCCCGTGCTCGACCGGCTGGAGGCCGACCACCAGGAGATGGACGCCGTGATCGGACGCCTGTCGGCCGGCGGACGGCCGGCCGGCGAGGTCGCCACCGACCTGCGCGCGCTGGACCGGCTCCTGAACGCCCACCTCGACCTGGAGGAGTCGGAGGTCGTCCCGCTGATCAGGGAGCACGTCAGCGCGGTCTGGTGGGACGCGTCCGCCAAGAAGGTCATCAAGAGCCACGGCCGCGATCTGCCGATGCTCGCCGCCTGGCTCATCGACACGGCGACGCCCGCCGACCGCGAGCACCTCCTCGCCACCGTCCCGGTCGTCATGCGGGTCCTCTACCGCCTCTCCTGGCGCCGCGCCTACGAGCGCCGGATGTCCCAGGTGTACGGCTGACAGGTGCAGGGCCGACAGGTGCAGGGCCGACGGAGGCTGGGCCGGGCGCGGGAACGGTCCTATGCTCTCCTGACGATGGTGCGCTTATGGGTGCTCGGCCGGTTCCGGGCCGAGGTCGAAGGACGTCCGGTCGATCTGGGGCCGCCGCTCCAGCGAGCGGTGATCGCGAGGCTGGTCTGCGCCGGCGGGCACGTGGTGTCGACGGACCGGTTCATCGAGGACCTGTGGCAGGGCCAGCCCCCGCCGAAGGCCCTGGGGGCGTTGCAGGTCTACGTCTCCAACCTCCGCCGCCTCCTCGAACCGGGCCGGGCGCCGCGCACCCCGGCGGGCGTCCTGGTGACCGCCCCGCCCGGATACCTGCTGCAGCTCGGCGCCGACTCCGTCGACGCGTGGCGGTTCCCGGCTCTGGTCGACGCGGTGGCGGACCTGCTCGGCCGGGGCGAGCCGGGCGAGGCGCTGCGCGCGATCGACGAGGCCCTGTCGCTGTGGAAGGGGCCCGCCTTCGCCGAGTTCGCCGACCAGGACTGGGCGGTCCCCGAGGCGTCGCGGCTGGAGGAACTGCGGATCACGGCCGTGGAGTACCGCGCGGAGGCGGGGCTGGCGCTCGGCCGGCACGCGGAGATCGCGCCCGAGCTGGAGCGCCACGTCGTCGCCCACCCGTTGCGGGAGAACGCGGTGCGGCTGCTCGCCCTCGCCTACTACCGTTCGGGGCGGCAGGCCGACGCGCTGGCGGCGCTGCGCCGCACCCGGAACCTGCTCGCCGAAGAGCTGGGCGTCGACCCGGGCCCGGCCCTGAAGACGCTCGAAGCGGACATCCTCGCCCACAGTGACAGCCTCGGCGCGTCAGGTGCCGCCGCCGCGGTCGTCGTTCCCGCCCGCGCGCCGGCCACCACCCCGCCCGCGCCCGCCACCGCGCCGCCCGCCCGGATGATCGGCCGTACGGCGGAGCTCGCCCGGCTGGTCTCCGCCGCCGGACAGGCGGCGCGCGGGTTCCGCGTGGCCTGGATCGGCGGCGACCCCGGCGCGGGCAAGAGCACGCTGGCCGACGCCCTGCTCCGCCACGCGGACGCGGGCGGCGAGGGCCTGCGCACCGCGGTCGGCCGGTGCCCCGAGACGCTCGGCGGCGTGCCGCCCGCGTGGGCCTGGAGCGAGATCCTGCGCGACCTGTTCGCCGCGCATCCCCCGGCCCCCGGCGTGGAGGCGCGGCTCGCTCCCCTGCTGCGGGAAGGCTCATCCGGCCCCGGCCAGTTCTGGCTGGCCCAGGCCGTGGGCGACTATCTGGAGAGCGTGCCGGGGCCGCTGCTGCTCGTGCTGGAGGACGTGCATCGCGCCGACGACGCGACGCTGGAGATCCTGCGGCACCTGGCGGCCCGGCTGGCGCGGACCCCGATCCTGGTGGTCCTGACGCTCCGCCCGGCCGAGGCGGGCGACGACCTGGTCGCGGCCCGGGCCGCCCTGGCCGTGCGGACGGCCGAGAACGTGACCCTCCAGGGCCTCGGCGAGGACGACGTCCACCGCCTGCTGGCGGACCGTTCCGGGGTGGAGGTGGACGCCGCCGTCGCCCGCACGGTCGCCGAGCGGACCGGCGGCAACCCGCTGTTCGTGGCCGAGACCGCCCGGCTGCTCGCGACCGAGGGGGCGTCGGCGGCCCGCTCGCTGCCGCCCGGGGTGCGCGACCTCATCCGCAGGCGGGTCGCCCGCCTCCCCGCGACGGCCCGGACGGCCCTGCGCAACGCCGCCGTCATGGGCCGCGACGCCGACGTCGACGTGCTGGTCGCCGTCCAGGACGCCGACGAGGAGACCGTGCTCGACGGCCTCGAGGCGGGGGTGCTCGCCGGGCTGCTCACCGAACCGGGACCCGGCACGGTCCGGTTCACGCACGTCCTCGTCCGCGAGACGCTGTACGAGGACATCCCCCGGCTGCGCCGTACGCGGCTGCACGCGAGGGTCCTCGCCGCGCTGGAGCGGGTGCGCCCCGGCGACGTCGGCGCGCTCGGTTACCACGCGCTGGCCGCCGCCACGGCGGCCAGCGCCCCCGAGGCCGCGCGGTACGCGCGCCGGGCGGCAGAGCGGGCGTCCGCCGTCTACGCCCACAGGGAGGCCGCCACCCTGCTGGAGGGCGCCCTCGACGCCCTCGACCTCGCCCAGGGTGGGACGGCCGATCCGGGGGCGGACGACGACGTCCGGCTCGATCTGCTCTGCCGCCTGGTCTCCGCCCAGGCGAGCGCGGGCGACGTCATCCGGGCGACGGCCACCCGGGGACGCGCCCTCGCGGTGGCGAGGCGGCTCGGCGACCCCGGGGCCCTCGCCCGCGCGGCGACCGCGCACGACGCTCCCATGCTCTGGCAGAACGACCCGGTGCTCGACGTCGACGTCGTGGAGGTGATCCGCGCCTGCCTGCCCACCGCGACGGGCGAGCTGCGGTGCCGGCTGCTCGCGGCCCTGGCGCAGGAGCTGGGCGGCCACGACGAGGAGGCGGTCGGCAAGGCGAGCGCCGAGGCCGTGGAGATCGCCCGCGGCATCGGCGACCCCCGCCTGCTGTGCCTGGCGCTCGGCGCGCGCTACTGGTCGGCCTTCGTGCCGGGCCGCCGTGACGAGCTGGAGCCGCTCGGGCACGAACTGCTGGAGGTCTCCGCCCGCGCCGGTCTGCTCGGTTACCAGACGGTCGGCCACCACGCGTTGTGCATGGTCGCACTCGGGCGCAACGACTGGGCCACGGCCGAGCGGCACGCCGGGCGGGCGGTGGAATACTCAACCAGCGGCCAGCTGGGCCTGGTCCTCGCCATCATCGCGTTCCTCGACGCCCTCCGCCTGCTGGTGAAGGGCGAGTTCGAGCGGGCCGAGTCGGCCTACACCGTCCTGTCCGACCGGATGGGCGAGGCCGGCGGAGCCAACGCCGCCGTCTTCGGCAGCCTGGCCCGCTTCACCGTGCGCCTCGCCTGCGGCCGGGCGCACGAGTCGGTGGACGAGCTCGCCGCCGCGCGCGACCAGATCCCCGGGGAGGTCGACGAGTTCTACGTCAGCGCGCTGCTGGCCGCCGGGCGCCTGGAGGAGGCGCGGTCCGCCTGGCCGGTGGACCGCCCGCCCACCCGCTGGGTCTATCACACGATCAACATGGCGCTGCGCGCCGGCACCGCGATGGCCCTCGGCGCCCGGGAGGTGGCCGAGGAGTGCCACCGCCTGCTCCTCCCGTTCCGGGAGGAGATGATCGGCCTGCACACCGTGGCGATCACGCTCGGCCCCGGCGGGCTCGTGCTCGGGCGGCTGGCGGAGTTCCTGGGCGACCCCGCCGCGGCGGCGGAGCACTACGCCACGGCCGCGAGAGTCGCGGAGCGACTGGGCTCGCCGCACTGGCGGGAGGAGGCGCTGCGGGCGCTCGGCACGCCGGGGTCGTGAGCGCGGGCCCGCCAAGTGGCCGCCAAACGGCCGTTTAGCGGGCCCAGCCACCGTGGTTCCGAGACACACACTCGGACATCACGGAGGCTCACCTTGGACACCCCCGATCTCACCGGCATCCGCATCGTCCACCGCGCCATGCGCGGCGACCTGCACCGGCTCCGTACGGCGGCCGAGGACCTCGACGCGGGACGCCGGCGGGCGGACGCCGCCCGCGCGGCCGCCATCGCCCGCTACGCCGAGGACGTCTGCGCGGCGATCCACCATCACCACAGCAGGGAGGACGAGATCGTCTGGCCGGTCATCGAACGGGCGGCGGGCGCCGCCGTGGACCTCGCCGACCTGTCCGACGACCACTCCGAGCTCGACCCTCTGCTCGACAAGGTCCGCGTGACGGCGCGGGCGTTCGCCGCGGGCGGGGGCGCGGGCGAGCTGGCGGCCGCGCTGCGAACGCTCTCCGACCTCATCGACGAGCACATCGAGGAGGAGGAGCGGAGGATCTTCCCGGTCATCGAGAAGTACGTCTCGGCGGCCGACTGGAAGGCGATGGAGAAGTCGCTCAGGGGCGGCGACCCGCGTTTCGAGCTCAGCTGGGCCGACCGGTACGCGACCCCGGACGAGATGGCGCACATCCGCCGGCTGGCCGGGCCGGTCCTCAGCCTGCTGCTGATCCTGATCCGTCCCGGCCAGCGGCGCCGTCAGCGGCTCGTCTTCGGGGGCTGAGCGCGATGGCCAGGCGATCCCGCCTGTTCAACACCGCTATCCGGCACATCTGCGACTGGCAGGTGCGCACCTACCGCCGGACCGGCGGACGCCGGCCCGCCACCATGCGCGGCATCCCCGTCCTGCTCCTCACGACCCGGGGCCGCAGAACCGGCCTGCTCCGCACGCGGCCGGTCGGGTACGGCAGGGACGGCCGCCGGTTCGTCGTGATCGCCTCGAACGGAGGAGACGACGCGACTCCCGCGTGGTGGCTCAACCTCCGCGACGACCCCGTGGCCGAGCTGGAGGTGGGCGGCCCCGGCGGGCTCGACGTGGTCAAGGTGCGCGCGAGCGAGGCCGTGGGCGAGGAGTACGACCGCCTCTGGCGGATGATGAGCCGACGGCACCCCGTCTACCTGAAGTACACGGGGATGACCTCGCGCCGCATCCCGGTCGTGGTGCTCGAACCCTTCGACGCCCCGCCACCGTGATCCGTCCCGGCCGCCGCACGCGCGTGTCAGGGCCGGGGTTCCCGCGCGTCCGGGGCGGCCGCCCTCTGGGCGTCGAACTCCTCGTCCGGGACCACCAGCTCGTTGCCGGCCAGGCCCGCCTCGCCGGAGACCGCGGCCAGCTCCGAGCCGAGCGTCTCGTGCGCGGCGGCGCGGTGGCCGCGGCCGAGGCGGCCGGTCATCAGTGACGACAGAGCGGCCACCAGGCACGCGGCCACGGCGAACCAGAAGGCGATGACCAGGCCCTGATGGAAGGGACCCGCGATGAGATGCGGGAAGAACTCCTTGCCGGTCAGGTGGGCGCCGCCGTCGGGCAGCCGGTCGAGCACGCCGCCGAGGAGCTCGCGGAACGGGTTGTAGCCGAGGAACGCCGCGAACAGCACGGCGATCGGGGGCAGCTGCGCGATACCCTCGGCCTGCGCGGCGGGCACCCCCTGGGCGACGAGCTCGTCGTGCATGGTGTGCGGCAGCGACTGCGCCAGACCGGCGATCATCAGGCTGAAGAAGACGCCGATCGACAGCACCATCGAGGAGTTCTGGAAGGTCGCGGTCATGCCCGCGCCGACGCCGCGCGACTCCGCCGGGACCGCGTTCATGATCTCCGCCCGGTTGGGCGAGGAGAACAGGCCGGAGCCCACTCCGTTGATCAGGATCAGCAGCGCGAACACGCCGTAGCCGAAGTCGGTCGGCAGGGTCATCAGCGCGTAGAAGCTGGCCGCCGTGACCAGCGCGCCGCCCACGGTGAACATGCGCGGGCCGAACCGGTCCGACAGCCAGCCGGAGACCGGCGCCGACAGCAGGAAGCCCACGGTCAGCGGGATCATGTAGATGCCCGCCCACAGGGGCGTCTCCTCGAAGCTGTAGCCGTGCAGCGGCAACCAGATGCCCTGCAGCCAGATGATCAGCATGAACTGCAGGCCGCCGCGTCCGAGCGCCGTGAGCAGGCTGGCGATGTTGCCCGCGAGGAACGCGCGCTGCCGGAACAACGTGAGCCGGAACAGCGGCTCGGCCACCCTGGTCTCGATCCAGGCGAACAACGCGAGCAGCAGCACGCCTCCGGCGAGCGCGGCGATCACCCAGGGGTTGCCCCAGCCCATCACGCCGGTCCCGTACGGCTGGATGCCGTAGGTGATGCCGACCAGCAGCGAGATCAGGCCGACGGCGAAGGTCGCGTTGCCCCACCAGTCCATCCGGGCCCGGCGCCGCACGCCGTTGTCGCGCAGTTTCAGGTACGCCCAGATCGTGCCGAACACCCCGAACGGCACGGAGACCAGGAAGATCGCCTTCCAGTTGACCGGCGCGAGGACGCCCCCGACGACCAGGCCGAGGAAGGAGCCCGCGATGGCGGCGATGGAGTTGATGCCGAGCGCGGTGCCGCGCTGGCGGACGGGGAAGGCGTCGGTCAGGATCGCCGTCGAGTTGGCGAACAGCAGCGCGCCGCCGACGCCCTGCACGATGCGCCAGCCGATCAGCCACATGGCTCCGGCGTCGCCGTCCATCCAGGTCAGCGACAGCATGATCGAGCACAGGCTGAAGACCGCGAAGCCCAGGTTGTACATGCGGACCCGGCCGAACATGTCGCCCAGGCGGCCGAACATCACGACCAGGACGGCCGTGACGACCATGAAGCCCATCATCATCCACAGCAGGTAACCCGTGTTGCCGGGGTCGAGCGGGTTGAGGTGGATGCCCCGGAAGACGTCCGGGAGGGCGATCAGGACGATGGACTGGTTGATCGTCACCATCAGGACGCCGAGGGTCGTGTTGGACAGCGCGATCCACCTGTACCGCGAGGACGACGCCGGCTGCGGCGACGCCCCCGCCCGGGACTGGTTCGCTACGGCCACGGAGTGGTTCCCCTCCTCGTGTTCCCGCGCGCGCACGGCGGAAGAACAGTTAGTTAGAGGAACTAAGTTACCCCCACCGGATGTACTTGATGTTTCCCGGCATGGGCGACATGTGTAACCGGGGTGCGACCCCTACTGTGAGATCAGGCCGTGAGCGGAGATCAGGCCGTGAGCGCCCCGGCGATGACGTCGACGAGACCGTCCACGACCGTGTCGCGGTCGAGCCCGGGGTCCTCCAGCCACCAGTCGCCGATCGCCTGGACCATGCCGACGAACGCGTGCCCAAGCACCCGCGCCCGCGCCGGGCCGGCCACCCCCGCCTCGGCGAGCACCGCGCCCAGTTCCTCGCCGACGCCGCGCACGATGGCGGCCATCCGCGAGTGGGTGCGGCTGTCCTCCGCGCTCGCCCGGTGGAAGAGGAACCGGTAGAGATTGGGGTTGGCCGAGATGGTCTCCAGGTACGCGTCGACCGTGGCCCTGGCACGCTCGCGGGGATCGGCCACCGCCGAGGCGAACTCCGGGCGCAGCAGGTCGATCACGATGCGGGTGTGGCGTTCCGCGAGCGCCTGGTAAAGGCCGCTCTTGTCGCCGAAGTGACGGTAGAGGATCGGTTTGGTGATGCCCGCCTCCGCAGCGATCGCGGCCATCGACGCCTGCGGGCCCTCCCGGCGGATCACCCGGTCGGCCGCGTCGAGCAGGTCCCTGCGCCGCTCCGGACTCCGGCCGCGCTCCCCTGTACCGCCCGTCATGCAGACCAGGATAGGGCGGCCGGTCACGCTCGGGCCGCGTCCTGATCACGAGGCGGACCGGCGGGCGATCACTCCGGTAGTCTGCCGCACGCGGGCTCTCGGGCACTTCCCGGCTTCCAGCCGGGTCTGGAGATGCCGGGTCTGGAGGTGTCGGGTGGGCGAGGCGGGCGGGCCGCTGGTGCCGGGCTACGAGATGCTCGGCGTCCTGGGCCAGGGCGGCTTCGGCGTCGTGTACCGGGCCAGGCAGCTCGCGGTGGGCCGGGAGGTCGCGCTCAAGGTCGACAACCGGGTGCTCGTCTCCGACCGCGACCGCCGCCGGTTCATGCGGGAGGTCACCTCCGCCGGGGCGCTGTCGGGCCATCCGCACGTGGCCGACGTGTACGACGCCGGGGTGCTCGGCGACGGCCGGCCGTACATGGTGCTTGAGCTGTGCCCGAACGGGTCGCTCGCCGACCGGCTGCGCGACGGCGGGCCGCTCGGCCCCCGTGAGGTGCGCGACATCGGCGTCCGGATCGCCGACGCGCTGGCCGCCGCGCACGCCCTGGGCGTGCTGCACCGCGACGTCAAGCCCGCCAACATCCTGGTCAACTCCTACGGCATGGTCGCGCTCTCGGACTTCGGGCTGGCCACCATGCCGGGGGCGGGCGGGGCCGTCCCGGGCGAGGTGTCGGTGACCCGCGAGTCGCTCACCCCTGCGTACGCCCCTCCGGAGGCGTTCGACCTGACCGAGCCGACGGCCGCGGGAGACGTGTACTCCCTCGCCGCCACGCTGTACGCCCTGCTGAACGGCAGGCCGCCGCGGTTCCCCGAGCACGGCGTGGTGAACATCGCGGTCGTCATGGCCCTGCACCGGCTGCCGATCCCCGACATCCCCGGCGTGCCGGCCGCGCTCACCGCCGTCCTGCGCCACGGCATGGCGAGCGATCCGGCCCAGCGGATCAGGACCGCCGCCGGACTGCGCGACGCACTGTCGGCCCTCGCCCCCGACGGCTCCGCCGGAAACCCCCACCCCGCGAACGTCCACCCCCGGAACGACCCCATCGGGAGCGGCCACCCCGGAAGCGCGCTGACCGGCAACAGCGGGCCCGGGAACAGCCACATCGGGAGCGGCCGCCCTGTAAACGCCCACCCAGGCAATGCGCCGACGGGGTACGGCCACATCGAAAGCGGCCGCCCTGCGGATGTCCACCCGGGGAACACCCACCCGGGGAACGCGCAGATGGGGAACGACCGCTTGGCCTACGGCGGGCCGGGCCATGTCGCGCCTCCGCACGCGCTCGCCCACACGCCCACCCAGGCGCCGGGCGCCCGGCCCGGGGCCGTGCCCGGGCCACGCGGCCTCCACCAGGCTCCCACGCTGCCGCCGCGTCCGGCGGCGGGAGTGTCGCGGCAGTCGATGGTGTTCGGCGTGGTCGCCGCCGTCTTCGCCCTGCTGCTGGCGGCCGGGCTCGTGGCCCTGCTGCTGGAGGGCGGCCAAGACCCGGGAACCTCCCTGCGCCCCGGCAGCGCCTCCGTCCGGAGCCTCCAGGGCGGCACGGCGGGAGGCACCGGCTGACAGCGCCGGGGTGACATGCCCGGGTGACATGCCCGGGCCGCGGCTGTGACGGGCCCCCGCGCGAGACCGGGAGACTCCGGGCGGCGGGGCGACATGGCCGAGCGACATGGCCGGGGTGATGTGGCCGAGCCACGGCCGTGACGCCCCCCGGCAGCAGGTCGGGAATCCGTGCGGCGGGTCAGCCGGCCGGTTTCCTGGTCTTGGCGCTCCTGCCTGCCTTCGGGGGCCTCTCGGTCTTCTCCGTTCCCTTCCCGGTGGCCTTCTCCGCGTCCTTCTTTTCCCGCCGGCGTGGTTGGGCGGCGGGCGGTTCGGCGGGGCCGGCCATCGTGCCGTACTCGGCGAGCGAGTCCCGCAGGTAGTCGATGAGGTTCCAGACGTCGGGCACCATCTCGCGGTCGGCGACGATGCCGAAGTCGAGCCGGCCGTCGTAGGAGAACACGGTGATGTTCACGCCTCCGCTGACATCCGTGATCACCGACATCGGATGGAGTGCGACGACCCGGGCCCCGCACACGTACAGCGGTGACTGCGGCCCGGGCACGTTGGAGATCATCAGGTTCATCGCGGGAGCCCGGCGCGAGGCGATCCGGAAGGCCGACCTGGCGGCCAGGGCGCTCAGCGCGGCCGGCATCGCCTGGCTGAACTCCAGGAGCCAGGCCGCCGGAGCGGCGGCGAGCCGTTCCTTGACCAGTCGCATCGAGCGGTTCACCGACCGCAGCCGGTCACCCGGGTCGGCCACGTCGGTGGGCAGGGTGGTCATGGTCAACATGACCTCGTTGGCGGCCGAACCGTTGACCGGCTGACCACGGGTGGAGACCGGGATCCCGGCCACGAGGGGCTGGCGGGGCAGCTCGTCCCGGCTGGCCAGCCAGCGCCGCAACGCCGTCGCGCACATCGCCATGACGACGTCGTTCACGGTCACGCCGAAGGCGTTCTTGATCCGCTTGACCTCGTCGAGCGGCAACTCGCCGAAGGCGAAGCGCCGGTGCTCGGAGATCGGCCCGGAGAACGGCGTACGCGGCACCACCATCCGGGGCAGCTCCGGCAGGCTCACGTCGGCGTCGGAGCCGATGCCCCGGACGAACCGCGAGACCCGCCCCACTCCGGGAAGCTGGGCGACGAACGGCACCTCGTCCAGCCGGGGCACCGCCTCGGCGACGAAACGCAGCAGGGCCAGCGGGTTGTCCAGCACCCGCGCGACGCCCCTGACCACCATCTCCACCACGTCGGGGGCCCGCTGCGGCTCGGCCTCCTCCTCGGGGAGAGGCGTGTCGGACACCTGCGGCCCGAAGTCCATCAGCGCCGCCAGCACCTCCGCTCCGGTGACCCCGTCGACGGCGGCGTGATGGACCTTCGTGTAGACCGCCATCCGGCCCTCGGCGAGGCCGTGGATCAGGTAGAGCTCCCACAGCGGCCGCCCCCGGTCGAGCCGCCTCCCGTGCAACCGGGCGACCTGCTCGGCCAGCTTGTGATCGTCACCCGGAGGGGGCAGCGCCAGCTCCCGCACGTGGTAGTCGAAGTCGACCTCCCGGTCCTCCGCCCAGTACGGGTGGTCGAGCCCGAAGGGCACCTCGACCAGCCGCCTGCGCAGCGGCGGCGCGAGGTGGAGCCTCCGCCGGAGCAGCGCGATCAGCTCCTCACGGGTCGGCGCGCCACCCGGCCGGTCCGACGGGTCCAGAATCGTGAGCGCCGCGATGTGCGCGAGATTCGTTGGCGTCTCGAAGTTGAGGAACTGCGCGTCGAAGGCGCTGACTTGCTGTGCCATGTCTACTCACCTGCCCCGAAACGTCCAGGTCCGACCACCGCGCGACCGGGCGGTACGCTGCGCGGTGCCTATTCCGGCGCCCCGCCAGTGCTCGATCCGAACCCGGTCGCGATGCCCCCTTCTGGAGATTAGTCGGCGGGCGAGCCGGTGCGGGCGCGGCGGTGGAGCGCGGCCGTCGCGCCGAGTACGGCCAGGGCGAACCCGGTCAGCGCGATGGGCCAGGGCCCCAGCCGGTCCGCCCATGCGGCGAGGGTGTCATTTCCAATCGTGAACAGCGGAAGAGCACGGGGAAGGCCCGCCCGGGCACGCGGGGCGAGCGATTTCCGTCGGGAGGAAGGAGCCGGGAAAGGGCCGGCTGCAGAGCCGGAGGGGCAGGCCCTGTGTGGCCGGCGCGGTCAGCAGCCGCCGCAGGCGCAGCCGGACGTGCCGCGTCCTGTTTCACCGCACCCTGGTTCGCCGGCCCGCGTGGCGGCCGTGGTCCTGCGCCGGTGCAGCCACCACATGCCCCCGGCGGCGGCCAGCAGCAGCCCGGCCACGGCGAGGAGGGTCTGCTCGGCCAGCGCCGCGCCCGCGCCGGTCAGCAGGCCGGCGCCGATCAGCACCGGCAACGCGCAGCAGGCCGCGCACGCGAGCACGGCCAGCGCGGCGGCGACCTTGCTGCGCAGCGGCGGCTCGCCCTCGCCGGCGGTGCGGTCCTTCGACTCGTGAGCGGCGGCGAGCGACACCGCGACCGGCGTCGCCGGACCCCTCGCCGGAAGCGTGGAGGGGACGGGCGCCGGAACCGGGATGCGATGGTCGTCGTGGGTGCTCACAGGTCAGCTCTCCTTGGGAGGGCGGCCCTCGGCCAGGTCGGCGAAGGGCAGCGGGCGGGCAGCGGGCAGTCGGGGCAGGTGCAGTGGGTCAGGCTGTCGCATCCGGCGCTGACCACCTGCGCCAGCGCGTGCCGGATGGTGGTCAGATCGGCGATCTTCGCGTCCACTTCGAGGATCTTGGCTTCGGCGTGGGCCCGCAGATCGGGGGTGGGGTGGCCACGCCGGCCGGTGTCGAGCAGCTCGGCCACCTCCTCCAGCGTGAAGCCGAGCCGCTGCGCGGCTTTGATCACCGTCAGCAGTGCGACGGTCTCGGGCGGGTAGGAGCGGTGGCCGCCGGGGCTGCGCGCCGGTTCGGCGATCAGGCCGCGCCGCTCGTAGTAGCGCAGCGTCTGGACGTTGACCCCGGCCCGCTCGGCCACCTGCCCGGTGCGCAGGTAGGGCTCACCCGGACCCCGCAGCTCGACGTCCTGCTTCACACCGGCCGCCCCGCCTCGGCCGATGCCGTCGATCGGCCGCCCGCACCGGCGCGGGCCTGCAGCGCGTCCAGCACGTCGGCATTCTCGGGCGGGACCGCCACGTCCAGCGTCAGGCCGCCGCCGGCGATGGTGAGCGTGAAGGTGAAGAAGGAGCAGCAGCCGTTCTCCCGCGCCGTCAGCTCGGCCGCCCGCGCGGCGTGCTCCGGGCTGGACCGAAGCTCCAGCCGCAGGCGCTCACGCTCCTCGCGCTGTACGGCCCGGACCGTCTCGGCGAACAACGCGTCGAACTCGGCCACCCGCAGCGGCTGTTCGGCGGTGGGCAGCGTGCACGCCGGAGGTGCCCACCCCTGATCGAGGACGATGCCTTGGGTCATGCCTCGACGGTAAGCCTGTACCCAGGTACCGGATGCAACCCCTGAATCTTCCACGCCACCGGATCGAGCCGGTTCAGGCGGCCGGACCGCCGGTGCGGAAGCGCCGCAGCGGTACGGCGTCCCGTGACCCGGTCAGTGGCGGTGGCCGGCGTCGGGCTGCGCCGGATCGGCGGGATGCTCGTGCCCCGGCATGAGCCGCACCCACCCGGCCTGCCGGGCGTCCAGCCAGCGGGCGAACGCCCGTTCCCCGTCACGCTCCGTCAGCTCCGCACGAATCCGCGCACGCACGGCCTCGTACGGCTCGCACCGCGCCGCCTCGATCCGCTGGACCACCAGCGTCCAGGGGCCGCCGGGGCCCTCGACCGGCCCGGCCGTCTCCCCCTCGCGGGCGGCGAAGACGGCATCCTCCAGCGGCCCGGTCATCTCCCCCCGCCGTACGGGCCCGAAGGGCTCGACCCAGCGCGTCTCTGGGGTGGTGAAACGGTCGAGGTTGCGCCGGTAGTAGTCGCGCGCGTCCTCCTCGGAGGGCGCGCATCCGGCCGTCAGCGCCCTGCACACCGCCCTCGCGGCCGGCGACGTCGCCAGCACCGCCGCCGCGACCCCGCCGGTCCGCAGCGCGTCCGCCAGGGTGAGCGTGAGCGCGGCGCGGGCGGCGTCCTCCTCCGCCCGAGGCGGCACCGGACGGCCCGGACGCGCGGGGGACGCCGAGGGCACGGCGGACGCTGAGGGCACGGCGGACGCTGAGGGCACGGCGGACGGGTCGGGGGTGCCGAACCCAGAGGGCTCCGGCGGCAGGCCGAGCCGGGCCGCCTCCTGCTCGGCCAGGATCTCGGCCACCATGACCTGCACCAGCCAGCGGCGCAGATTGCGGCCCTCCGCCGTGCCCGGGGCCGGTAGCCGGGCCGCGAGCGGCCCGCTTCTCAGCAGACGGAGCCGGTGGTCCACCTCGGCGGCCGTCATCACCCGCTCCCCCACCACCGCCGCGATCTCGGCGTCGCGGCCCGGGACGTCAGATCTCATGGCACACCGCCCGGACCTCTTCGCCGCCCGCCGGAACGCTCAGGCTCACAGCCCGACCGCCGCCTTCTCGCCCGTCGCGAGCGGGGACGCTCGGGCTCACGGCTCGACCTCGATCTCGATCGTGTCGGTGTAGTGGACCCACCCGGCGCAGGCGATCTTCACGAGTGCCCACCACCGGCCGGGCCTGGTGTCGGGCGGCACCCGCACGGGGAAGCGCACCCACGCCTCGTCCCCGGGCGGCACGACCGTGCCGCCGTTCCACTCCGGGAACATCTCGAACGTCTGCCAGGGGCTGACCAGCTGTGCCTGCGCCGGCATCGGCGACCGTGCCCCGGAGTGCAGCCGGACCACGACCTCTGCCCCGCCGCCGGGCCGCAGTCGGAGGCCGGGCGGATGACCCAGGCCCTCCACCGTCACCTCCAGGCCCGGTGACCGCCGCCCTCCCTCGCCGGGCCGGAAGAGATGGAGCCGGGTCACATCCTCGTACGCCTGGCCGCCGAACTTCGTGCCCGCCGTCAGCAGGTAGAGGCCGGGCTCGGCGCCGGGCGGCGGCGTCAGCCGCACCGGCACGGTCGCGTGGCCGCCCGGCGGCAGCACGTACGGCCGGACGGCGGGCGTCACGGTCCAGCCGCCGGGGGCGGTGAGCGTCACCACGCCCTCCGCCCGGTCCTCCGTGAGGCAGGAGGCGATCGTCAGCGTGAGGCCCACCGGCCCGGCGACGTCGAGGTCCGGCTCGGACAGGTGCACCGCGACGGGCAGGTCACCGATCGGCGCGGGCCCGGTGTCGTTGAGCCAGTACCGCGTGTAGACCGGTTGGTGCGGCTCGGCCTCAGGCACGCCCCCCGCCTCGGCGCCGCCGCGCTCACTGCCGCCAGCAGTGCCGCCGGCCTCATTGCCGCCGGTCCGATTTTCTCCAGCCTGCGTTCCTCCAGTCCGAAAGCCGCCGGCCGCGGCCGCCTCCCCGGAGGTAGCGCGCCCGGGGAGCAGCGGGGCGACGAGCGTGACGATCTCCATGCCGCCGAGCGTGCCGGGGGCCGCGCCGGTGACGTTCTCCAGGAGTCCGGCCCGCCGCCACGTGCCGAGCGGCAGCGTCGTGGTGATCGACAGCGGGGTGGTCCCGCCGCCCGCCTCGTACACGCGGGCGGTGAGCGCGGTCACCGGGCCGGGCGTACGGCCCTCGGCGATCGGGTTGCCCGCGGCCTTGAGCGCGGTGAGGACCAGGCCGGGGCCGGTCTCCAGGAACGACCGCGACTCGCCCGCGGGGCCGTCGGCCCCCACCGTCGCGATCAGCGGATGGTTGACGTCGTGGCCGATCCGGACGAGCCCGGCATCGCGCCAGTCGCCCGGCGCGGCCACCAGGCAGCACTCGAACATGTGGGTCCAGTGCTGGAGCTGGAAGTTCGAGCCGTCGGGCGCGGTGCGGCGAGGCGGGTCGATCCACACGCCGGACAGCCAGCCCGTGCACGACCGCATCAGCGACACGTGCAGCGCCCCCGACGGGTCGACCGCGAAACCCGGACTGCCCCGGTTGACCAGCCCGACCGTGTAATCGTCGAACGCAGCGTGATCAAGCACAGCGTCGTCGAACGCGGCCTGGTCACGCGCAGCGTCGCCAAACGCGGCCTGGTCGAGCGCAGCGCTGTCGGACGTAGCGTGATCACGCACGGCGTCGTCGGTCACAGCGCTGTCGGACTGGACGCCGGTCACCACCTCCACGACGGCGTCGGCGAGGTCGGCGACCAGTTCCTCGACGGCGCCCTCGCCGCAGACCACGAGGACCGGAAGGTCGCGCGCTCCGGTGAGGTCCGCGCTCGGCACCCAGACCTTCTCCAGCGGCTCGGCGGCCGGGACCCACAGCCGTGCCCTGCCCTCGGCGCCTAGCCGCGCGCGTAGCTCCGACGCCTCGTCGTCGTCCAGCAGCGCCGCGACGAACGGGTTCTCCTCCGGCGTGCCGACGGCGATCCGCACGTCGGGCAGGTTCGAGTCGACGGCCAGGTTCCCGTACCGGGGGCCGGGCCCGGTGGAGCACGTCGAGGTGACGCCCTGCCGCACCAGCGCGACCGCCAGATCCCTCAGCCCTTCCGCCTGCGCCTCCGGCGGCGCGATGATCTCGGCGACGCCGACGGCCCGCGCTCCGGCGATACGGCCGGCGGGCGTGCGCAGCACGACGCGGGCCGTGGACGACAGCGCGAACCAGTTGTGCGCCGGGTTGTCCAGCGTCCACGGGTGCTCGGCCGAGTCGACGTCGATCAGGGCGAACCCGCGGCCGACGACGGCGCCGGCGACCTCGGCGACCGGCAGCGCCCCCGGCACGCGCACCGGCCAGCGCAGCCGCAGCAGCACGTCGGAGCCGTGGAAGTCGTCCACGTGCGTGGTGAGATCCACGCGGGGCAGCCCGTCCCAGAGGGTGATCTCCTGCGTGAAGGCGACCGGCCCCACCTTCCCGGACACCGTGATCCGCCGTCCCGCCGGGCAGTCGGCGACGGCGACCTCCGCGTGCGCTCCGGCCGAGCCGGTCACCTCGCCGTTCGGCAGCAGGTGCCAAGGGCCCTCCCCGAAGCGCGGATGCGCCGGGTGCTCGCCGTAGACGAGCAGTTCGTTGCCCACCCGCCCTTCCTGGAGCAGTTCGCGGCCCTCCACGACGAGGCTCGACACCGTCCCGCCGCGCTCGGGGTCGACCTCCACGGTGTGGGTGGCGTTCGCGATGCGGTTCCCCTCCCGTACGGCCCAGCCGATCGGGACGCGGTCGCCGGTCGGCGCGAGGCGGAACGTCCGGTAGCCGAGCGCGGGCACGTCGCGGGCGACGAAGACCGCGTCCACGGCGGCCAGGCTGCCGTCGGGGTGGCGCTCCGGGTGCTCCAGCAGCAGCCCCGGCGCGGGCGGGTCGAGCGCGACGCCGTACGCCCCCGGCTCGGGCAGCGTCAGCCGCACGCGCACGAGATCGGTCCTCGGCCAGGAGGAGGGGTTCCAGACGGCGACGCCGGTCAGGCCCTCCCCCAGGCGGCGCAGCGACGCGCCGAGGACCCGCCCGCCCAGGCCGTACGCCTCCCGCCAGCCGGTCATCAGGTCAAGGTAGACCTGGTCGGACTCCGAGCCGGTGATCGCGTCGTGGTGCGCGCCGTACGCGATCTGACGCCAGGCCTTGTCGAGCGCGGCGTGCGGGTAGGGCGCGCCGAGGACGGCGGTGGCGACCGCGGCGAACTTCTCCGCGTCGGCGAGACGTGTCTCGGCGTGCCGCTGCGCCTGCTTGGTGTCGGCGTACGACACGTCCTTGCCGGTGTAGACCGGGTTCATGTCCCGGGTCTGGGGCGTCAGCCGGACGCCCTCGGCGCGCACCGCCGCGAAGAAGTCCCTCGGCAGCCCGCAGACGAACCGGGGCGACACGTAGCGCCGGTTCCAGTCGCGGTGGATCTCCGTGACCCATTTGTTGGGCGGGGTGTAGTCGGTGCCGACGGGCAGCAGCACGTTGCGGGTCGCCGCGACCTTCTTCAGCAGCAGGAACAGTTCGTAGACGGCGGCCTCGGCCTCCTCCAGGGTCGGCGCCGAGTCCATCCACCACCCGGCGCTGTAGTGGGCCGGCATGTAGTGGGTCGGCACGCCCCGGCCCGACGGCGACAGCCACTCGAACTCCGACGGGAACTGCATCACCGACGGGTCGCCCCACCCGCCGCCGAGGAGCATCGGGCCCCACTGGTGGTACGGCCCGCGCGCCCACGAACTGGAGGTGAGCCCCGCCTCGGCGGCCAGGCCCGGGAACTGCGGATCGTGCCCGAACGCGTCGAGCTGCCAGGCCGTCGCCGGGTCGCCGCCGAGCACGTCGCGCTGGAAGCCGATCCCGTGGACCAGGTTGCGGATCGTCGCCTCCGGGCCGGTCAGGTTGGTGTTCGGCTCGTTGTAGGTGCCGCCCACGATCTCCAGCCGGCCCTCGGCCAGCAGACGGCGCAGGTAGGCCCGGTCTTCGGGGTGGGCGTTCCAGTAGGGCTTGAGGTAGTCGACCTCCGCCAGCACGAACCGGTACTCCGGCTCCCTGCGGGCCGTGTCCAGGTGGAGCCGGACGAGGTCGAAGCCCGCGTGCTGGAACTCCTGCCGGTGGGCCTGCGCGAGGCCGCCCGCCCGGTCCCAGTTGGCGGTGTAGGCGGCCTGGGTGTTCCACCAGACGGGGTCGTAGTGGAAGTGGGGGATCATCCAGACCGTCCAGCCCGGCTCGGCGACGACCAGCTCGCCGTCCGCCGCGCACCGCTCGCCGCCCGCGCGGGCCCGGACGACGAGCGGGACGCGGGCGCCCGGCGCCGGGCGCCCCCCTGACTCGGCTGTGCCGGCCGGCTCGACGGGCTCGACGGGCACCTCCACCACCACCGTCCGCGGCCCCGGGTTCGTGCCGTCATCGGGGCCGGCCGTCCGCCGGCCGCGCACTCCCGGGCCGTCCGCCTCGACCACCAAGGGGGACCCGTACGGCACCTCGGCGAGGATGACGCGCACTATCTGGCGCGGGCCGCGGACGAACAGTTCGGTGGACTCGACGGCGGTGACGCGCATGCGCACCCCTAACTGCGGCTCCCACGGCGGCCGCTGGGGGACGGGTGACGGTCGGGACATCCCCCGTCCGCGCCGGGCTCACCCCTGTGATCTCGCCCGGGTCTCCCCCACCTGCGCCGCCCGTGGCCCGAGGTGGCGGCCGTGAAAGTTTCCTCGTGCACGGCTGGTGGGGAGTGTCCGGAAGCCATGGTGTTTGACCCGAAAATCCCTTGATTCCTACGGTCAGCAGGAATGTGAGGGAGGACCCATGACATCCCGGCTGAGACCCCCGTGGATCATCGCGCTCGTTACGCTGCTCGCCGCGGCACTGGGCGTCGTCCCCACCGCCGGCCGTGGCGTCGCACGGGCGGCGGACGCTCCCTACAAGGATCCGAGCCTGCCCGTGGCCACCCGGGTGGACGACCTGTTATCCCGGATGTCCCTCGACGACAAGGCCGGCCAGATGACCCAGGCCGACCGGGGCGCCCTGACGACGGTCTCCGACGTGGCGGCGTACCGGCTGGGCTCGATCCTCTCCGGCGGCGGCTCCGCGCCCTCCCCCAACACGCCGTCGTCCTGGGCCGACATGTACGACAACTTCCAGCGGCAGGCGTTGTCCACCCCGCTCGGCATCCCGATGATCTACGGGATCGACGCCGTGCACGGGCACAACAACGTCGTCGGCGCGACGATCTTCCCGCACAACATCGGGCTGGGCGCGACCCGCGACCCCGACCTGGTGGAGCGGGTCGGCCGGGCGACCGCCGAGGAGGTCTCCGGCACCGGCGTCGACTGGACCTTCGCCCCCTGCCTGTGCGTGGCCCGCAACGACCGCTGGGGCCGCACGTACGAGTCGTTCAGCGAGGACCCCCAGCTCGTCACGCAGATGACCACGATCGTGGACGGCTTCCAGAAGGCCGGGAACGCCTCCATCCTCGCCACCGCCAAGCACTACGTGGGCGACGGCGGCACCACGGGAGGCAGGGGCCAGGGCAACACCGAGCTGAGCGAGGCCGACCTGCGGGCCATCCACCTCGCGCCGTTCAAGGCGGCCGTACAGCGCGGCGTGGGCAGCGTGATGGTCAGCTACAGCAGCTGGAACGGCGCCCGGATGCACGGCAACAAGTACCTGATCACCGACGTGCTGAAGAACGAGCTGGGCTTCAAGGGCTTCGTGGTGACCGACTGGGCGGGCATCGACCAGCTCGACGGCCAGACCGGGTTCACCGCGAACGAGATCACCACCGCGATCAACGCGGGCGTCGACATGGTCATGGTGCCGAACGACTACAAGAAGTTCATCTCGCTCCTGAAGCAGGAGGTGCAGGCGGGCCGCATCCCGACCTCCCGGATCGACGACGCGAACCGGCGCATCCTGACCAAGAAGTTCGAGCTCGGGCTGTTCGAGAAGCCGCTGACCGACCGCTCGTACACCTCTACCGTCGGCAGCGCCGCGCACCGGGCCGTGGCCCGCGAGGCCGTGCGCAAGTCGCTGGTGCTGCTGAAGAACGCGGGGAACGTGCTCCCGCTGGCGAAGACCGGCGGCAAGATCTTCGTGGCCGGAAAGAGCGCCGACGACATCGGCAACCAGAGCGGCGGCTGGACGATCAGCTGGCAGGGCTCGTCCGGGAACATCACCACCGGCACCACGATCCTGCAGGGCATCCGCGACCTCGTCGGCTCCGGCGCCCAGGTCACCTACAACCGCGACGGCAGCGGCATCGACTCCTCCTACCGCGCGGCGGTCGCCGTCGTCGGCGAGACGCCGTACGCCGAGGGCCAGGGCGACCGGACGGGGTCGATGGGCCTCGACTCCACCGACCTCGCGACGCTGCAGCGGCTCAAGGCGTCGGGCGTGCCGCTGATCGTGGTGCTCGTCTCCGGTCGCCCGCTGGACATCGCGGGCCAGCTCGACCAGTGGAACGCCCTGGTGGCGGCCTGGCTGCCGGGCACCGAGGGACGCGGCGTGGCCGACATGCTGTTCGGCGACTCCGCCCCCAGCGGGCGGCTGCCGATGACCTGGCCGCGCAGCGCCGACCAGGAGCCGATCAACGACGGGGACGGCAAGGACGCGCTGTTCAAGTACGGCTACGGGCTCGACTACACGGTGCCGCCGCCCCAGTCCCCTCCCGCGTCCCCCAGCCCCTCGCCGAGCCCGTCGCCTTCGCCGTCGCCCAGCCCGTCGTCCTCGCCGAGCGCCAGCCCGCCGGCCGGCGGATGCCTGGTGACCTACCGGACGAACGACTGGGGCGGCGGATACACCGGGGACGTCACGATCACCAACAGGTCGTCCAGCGCCGTGAACGGCTGGCGGCTCCAGTGGACGTACGCGGGGAACCAGAAGATCACCGGCTACTGGAACGCGGTCGTCACCCAGTCGGGCCAGCAGGTCACGGCATCGAACGCCTCCTACAACGGGACGATCGGCGCGAACGGCGGCACGGCGAGCTTCGGCTTCCAGGGCACCTACAGCGGCGCCAACGCCACCCCCGCGGCGTTCACACTGAACGGCGCGGCCTGCGCCGTCGGGTGAAGGATGACCGGGTGACCGGGTGACCGGCCCCGCCGCACCGTAGTCCGAGGCCTCGCTCGGGGCCCAGGTGGATGACTTCCCCTGGGTCCCGAGGAGCGGGGCACGACCGTGAGGCCCGGCCTTCGGGGGGTCAGAACGTCTGCGCGAGCGCGATGCCCGCTCCCACGGTGAACAGGACGACCCCCACCGCGAGGAAGATCCCGCCGAGCAGCGTGCCGCTCCCCGCCACGCTGTCGATGCGGATCCGCGTGGGCCTCGCCGGGTCGTACAGCACCGGCACCTCCTGCCCGGGCCTGGCCGGCGGCGGGTTGCTCCCGTAGCTGCTCTCGGCCTCGACCTGCTGGCCGTACAGGGTGACGAAGCGAATGGTCGGGTAGTAGACGGTGCCGTCGTCGGAACGGCTCGCGCGCAGCCGCACGACCAGGCCGCTGGCGCGGTGCGCCCGGCGGCGGAACTCCCGGGCGTTGACGATGACTCCTCCGCCGATGAGGCCGAAGACGAGCCCGAGGCCGGACAGGATCAGAGTGATGAGAGCGGTTTGTGACACGCACCGGACTCTAGGACGCCGAGCTTGACATCGGCTTGCACCTCTTTTGCCGGCTTTCCCGTGGGGTGCACGGCTCCCCACGGCGGCCGGCGCCCCCGGTCAGGGGCGCAGCCGCATGAGCGCCTCGGCCACGGCGACCACGGGCTCGCCGAGGTCGAACCGGCTGAAGAGGTGGATCTGCTCCCCCGCGTCGATCTCCAGCAGTTCGGTGGTCAGGCCGTACCTGCGGTTGGTGTCGACCCGGATGCGGTCCACGTCGTTCCAGGAGATCCGCTCCCTGCCGCCGAGCCCGCTGACGACGAGGCCGTCCTCGCCCGCCGCGAGCCGTACGGGTGCCACCAGGTCGCGCCCGGTCAGTACGGCGAAGCCCAGGGCGGCCACGCCGGCGAGGAAGAGCAGCCAGCCGTCGCCGATGATCGCCAGCGCCGCGCACAGCACGGCGCCGGCGGCCTTCAGCGCGACGATCCCCCGGGGCACCCGCCACTGGTGCCGCGTCTCCTGAACATCCGCCATCGGGGCAGCGTAACGAATCAGGCTCCTCCTCGCCGCCCGCACCGGCCACGCCCCCGGGTGTGACTCCAGGCCTGATCCCGGGCCTGATCACGGGCGCGGCCCGCGAGACGGTGGCCCCGCGCGCCCTCTGTCCGCGCGCCCCCTGTCCGCGCGTCCCGGGTCCACGCCGGGGCCACAGCTCCTCCCCTTGGCCGCTCATGGCCGCATCGGGCCGTTCAGGGGCCCTCGTCCTCCAGGTGCATCGCCTGCTCCTCGGCGGTGTATCCGCCGAAGTCAGGCCCCACGTCCTCGGCGATCATGTCCTTCTCGGTGTCCACGCCCATGCCGCCGTCGGGGTCGACGAGCCGCCCGGCCCGGCCCGGCTCGCCGGTGCCGTACCTGCCCGCCTGGGCCGGGTTCACGGTGGCGTAGCCGTCGGGGTCCTCCGAGCCGTACCCGCCGGCCTCGTCCCCGGTCAGCCCCTCGTACTCGTCGTACGGCCGCTCGCCGCCCTCGCCGAGCACGTCGCCCTCGGTGGCATCGGCATCGGTGCCGAACCGCACGTCGGTGTCGGGGACCTCGCGGGACAGGCGAAGGTCGAGCGACTCCCCCTCGCGCATCTCGTTCGGGGTGGTGCCGTACTCGTCGAGGCCCAGCGGCCGGTCGCCGGGCAGCGGCATCTCCTGCGGGTCGGACGCCCACTGCTGCTCGGGTGTGCCCTCCTGCAGGTCCGGAATGCCCTCGTCCTCGAACCGCGAGCGCGGATCGGGCTGTGGTCTGTTCTCTCTCATACCGGCCCCATGCCCCGCCGTACGGCCCTTAGGCAGGTCCGCGCGGTCCGTCAGGTGACGGGCACGATCTCGGCCCGCCGAAGCGCGCCCCCGGCGACGTCGAGCAGGCCGATCGTGCCGTGCGGCTGGCGGCGGCGGTCGGTGGGCGAGCCGGGGTTGAAGACCCGCACCCCGTCACCGGTCACGTCCATCGGAATATGGGAGTGGCCGTAGACGACGAGATCGGCGCCGGGGAAGCGGCGCCGCATCCGGGCGGTCCGCCCGGTGGTCTGGCCGCTGTCGTGGATCATTCCCACCCGGAGTCCGCCGAGGTCGAGTTCGAGTGTCTCGGGGGCGCCCCAGGCCGCCACGTCGGGGCCGTCGTTGTTGCCGAGCACCGCGCGCACCGGCGCGTAGGCCGACAGCTCCACCAGCACCTCCGCCGTGCAGACGTCGCCGGCGTGCAGGATCAGGTCCGCCCTCCGCAGGTGCCGGGCGACGGCGGGCGGGCACGACTTCCAGCGCCGGGGGGCATGGGTGTCCGCCAGCACGACGACCTTCACTCCTCCATCTTCACCCGCGAGAAGAGGTGCCAAGCGACGTATTCCGGGAATAGAAAGGCAGGTCCCCGACAACCCTCGGCCCGCACCCCCAATGCCGGTTCCCCTATCGGCGCCGTTCGGGAGGACATATGAGCAGGCAGATCGCCGACGGCTTCCAGGCCCCCACGCTGGTCGAACTGGAGGCACGCGTGCGCGGGCTGGAAAGCCAGGTCGCCCACCTCACCCAGCTGGTCAAGGAGCTGTCCGGGCAGAGCGGCGACACCCGCTGAACGCGGGAGGCCGCGTGGAACCCCCGCGCGGAGGACCCGCGCGAAGCTCCCCGGAAGGCCCGGGAAACGAGGCGTCCCCGCCAGGCGGGGCCTGACGGGGACGCCGGGGTGAGTCGTGCCCTGCGCGCGGTGTCACGCACCGCGTACCGAGGCGGCACGGGTGGCGGCACTCGCACGGACTCGGTGCTCGCGCACCGCCGCGCCGCCCTTCGCGCCGCGCACGGCGCCGCTCGCAGCGCCACGTGCGGCACTGTTGACGGCACTGTTCGCGGCACCGTTCGCAGTGCCCTTGGCGGCGCCGTCCGCCGCGCCGTCCCGCGAGACCGCGCCGCGTGCCGGCTCGCCCGAGCCCTCACGGGCCGGGACGGGCGGCACCCGGCCGTAGGACTCGCGCCCGGTGCTCGCCGCCAGCGCGGCCAGCGCGACGAGGGTCACGACCGCGACCGTCACCAGCGCCCCGAGCGCGAGCACCGCCACCGCCGCCAGAGAGACCACGGCTCCCAGCAGCTCCACCATTCCGATTCCTCCAGAGGTCGACCCCGATACGGCACTCCAGTGACCGGCGGTCCAATCACCGGCCATGCGGTAGGAGCGGAAAATTGCCGAGTATTGGTGCCTTGCCCCGTTTGGCGGGCGCTCATACCTTACTGATCGGCCACCGGGGAGCGCCCCATGGGCAGGTTGTCGAGCCTGCGCAGGATCACTCCCTCCCGCAGCGCCCACGGGCAGATCTCCAGGACCGGCAGCTCGAACAGGTCCATCGCGGCGTCCGCGACGATCGCCCCGGCGAGCAGCTGCCCGGCCCGCCCCACCGACACGCCGGGCAGCTCCGCGCGCCGGGCCGCCGTCATCCCGGCCAGCCGGGCCGTCCACTCCACCAGGTGCTCGTGCGTCAGCGTCCGCCTGACGTACGGCCCCTCGGTGGAGGACGCCGCCCCGGCGATCCTGGCGAGCTGGCGGAACGTCTTGGACGTCGCGACCGCGTGGTCCGGCCTGCCGTACTTGGTCACCGTTCCGACGGTCCGGGCGATCTCGGTGCGGACGTGCCGCCGCAGCGCCCGCACCTCCTCGGGACCGGGCGGGTCGGCGGTGAACCAGTCGCGGGTGAGACGCCCCGCGCCGAGTGGGAGCGACACGGCGACGTCCGGCTCCTCGTCGATGCCGGAGGCGATCTCCAGCGAGCCGCCCCCGATGTCGGTGACCAGCAGCCGTCCCGAGGACCAGCCGAACCAGCGGCGCACGGCCAGGAAGGTCAGCCGCGCCTCGTCGTCACCCGACAGCACCTGGATGTCCACTCTGGACTCGGCCTTGATGCGGGCCAGCACGTCGACGCCGTTCACCGCGTCGCGCACCGCGGAGGTGGCGAAGGCCACGAGGTCCTCCACGCCCTTGTCCTCCGCGATCCGGGCGGCCTCCCGCACGAAGGCCCGCAGCCGCGCGGCCCCTTCCTCGCCGAGCCTGTTCCCGTCGACGAGGTGCTCGGCGAGGCGCAGCTCCTCCTTGTGCGAGAAGGCGGGCAGGGGCCTTGCTCCCTGGTGCGCGTCCATGACCAGCAGGTGCACCGTGTTGGAACCGACGTCCAGGACTCCGAGTCGCATGCCCTGACCGTACAGCCTGCTCCCGGCCCCGATCCGGACGGCCGATCACTCCGCGGCGGCGTACTCCGGGTTCGACCCATGTCCCGCGGGTAGTGGCAGCCCGATCGGGCGACGGAGCCCGATCGGCGAGGGAGCGGCGGCATGAGCGTCAGGCAGCGGTACGGCGGCCTGTCCGGCGGCAGGCCCGGTGACCGGCTCGGCGGGACGTCGGGCGGCTGGTCGAGGGACTGGTCGGGCGGCTGGTCCAGGGGGTGGGCGGGCGGCCGGTTCGGTCGCCGTTTCGGGCGCAGGGGCAGGCGGCTGCGCGCCACGGCGAGGGAGGCGTTCGGCTGGGAGCAGCTGCGCCCGGGGCAGCAGGAGGCGATGGAGCACCTGCTCGCCGGGCGGGACGTGCTGCTGGTGATGCCGACCGGCGGCGGCAAGTCCGCCGTCTACCAGGTGCCCGGCCTGCTGCTCGACGGCCCGACGATCGTCGTCTCGCCGCTCATCGCCCTGCAGCGCGACCAGGTCATGAGCCTGCTCAAGGCGGGTGCGGCGGGCGCGGTGGCGGTCAACTCGGCCGGCTCCGTGGAGGCGGGCCTCGACCAGGTCACCGCCGGGAACGCCGAGTACGTGTTCCTGTCGCCCGAGCAGCTCGCCAAGCCCGAGGTGGTCGAGCGCCTGGCCGCGGCCCGGCCCTCGCTGATCGCGGTGGACGAGGCGCACTGCGTCTCCTCCTGGGGGCACGACTTCCGGCCGGAGTACCTGCGCCTGGCCAAGGTCATCGAGCGCCTGGGCCATCCTCCGGTCATCGCGATGACGGCCACCGCCGCGCCCACGGTCCGCGAGGAGATCGTCGAGTCGCTGGGCCTGACCGGGGCGCAGCAGATCGTCCGGGGTTTCGACCGCCCGAATCTCCACCTGGAGGTGCGGCGGTTCGTCGGCGAGGACGACAAGCGCGCGGCCCTGGCCGACCACGCCGCCGGGCTGGAGGGGGTTGGGCTGGTCTACGTGGCGACGCGGCGGCAGGCCGAGGAGTACGCCGATCTGCTGAAGGAGCGGGGCCGCCGGGCCGAGGCCTACCACGCGGGGATGAAGACCACCGACCGCCGCAGCATCCATGAGCGGTTCCAGGACGACGACCTGGACACCGTCGTGGCGACGTCGGCGTTCGGAATGGGGATCGACAAGCCCGACGTGCGTTACGTGCTGCACGCGGCGCCGCCCGAGTCGATCGACTCCTACTACCAGGAGATCGGCCGGGCGGGCCGGGACGGCAACCCGGCCGACGTCGTGCTGTTCTACCGGCCCGAGGACCTCGGGCTGCGCAAGTTCTTCACGGGCGGCCGGGCGGACGGCGACCTGATACTGCGCGTCGCGACGCTGGTCCGCGAGCACGGCGGCGAGGTGGACGCCGCGGAGCTGCGCGAGCTGCTCGACGTGGGAGCGGCCAAGCTCACCTCGCAGGTCAACCTGCTGGAGCGGGCCGGCGCGGTCGAGGTCGCCCACGGCGGCGCGCTGCGGTACGCCCCCGGCGGCCCGCCTCCGGACGAGGCCGCCGCCCGCGCGGTGGAGCTCGACGACCTCAGGCACCGGATGGAGGACTCCCGGCTGGAGATGATGCGCGGCTACGCCGAGACGACCGGATGCCGCCGCCGCTTCCTGCTGGAGTACTTCGGCGAGCCGTACGAACGGGCGTGCGGCGACTGCGACACCTGCCGGTCCGGGACGGCGGCCGCGCCGGCGGCCGGCGACGGCCCGTTCCCGATGCACGCGAACGTCCGGCACGCGGAGTGGGGGCACGGCATCGTGATGAGCCGGGAGCAGGACCGGATCACGGTCCTGTTCGACTCGGTGGGCTACAAGACGCTGGCGCTCGGGGTCGTCGACGAGCTGCTCGAAGTGGTCTGATCCGCCTCCGGCCCGGCGTCGCACGGCGTCGCGGGGCGTCGCGCGGCGCAAACATTACTTCCCGTGTCCGCACCGGCACTTGCGGTGGTTTCGCCGTCTGCCGAAACTCGGAGACGGAGGCAGTGGGGGTGGTTCCGGTGCGGGAGACGATCGGCTCCGGCGAGACGTGGCCGTTCAGGTGCCTGCGCTGCCTGCTGGTCTGGGAGGTGGAGTACGTCGTCCGCCGCACGGTCCGCGAGCACGGCGACGAGCACAGCGACGGGCACGGCGGGCACGGCGGCGAGCACGGCGGCGGGGGTGGCGACGTCGCGGTGTGGACCCGGGAGGGCGTCGCGGTCCAGCCTCCCTGGTCCGAGGCGACCTGCCCCGGATGCGGATGCGGCACCGTGACCACCTTCCCCACCGGCTACCTGACCCGCTGAGAGCGCCGTACGGGCCGTCGCGGGCCGTCGCGGGCCGTCGCGGGCCGTCGCGGGCCGCTTGTCCACAGGCGGACCGAGAGTGTCGGCCGGATCCGGCAGAATGAGCCCGCAGAGCGCGGACCCGGAAGAAGGCGGAGCAGGATCGTGACGACGTCCATTCAGCGGCGGATCGCCGAAGAGCTCGGTGTGCGCGAGAGCCAGGTGGCCTCGGCGGTCGACCTGCTCGACGGCGGGGCCACCGTGCCGTTCATCGCCCGCTACCGCAAGGAGGCGACGGGCGCGCTGGACGACGCCCAGTTGCGCGCGCTGGAGGAGCGCCTGCGCTATCTCCGTGAGCTGGAGGAGCGGCGCGCGGCCATCCTCGAGTCGATCCGGTCCCAGGGCAAGCTCGACGAGGCCCTGGAAGCGCGGATCATGGAGGCCGACTCGAAGGCCCGGCTTGAGGACATCTACCTGCCCTTCAAGCCCAAGCGCCGGACCAAGGCGCAGATCGCCAGGGAGCTCGGGCTGGAGCCGCTGGCCGACGCGCTGCTCGCCGATCCCTCGCTCGACCCCCAGGCGACCGCCGAGGCGTACGTGCGCGAGGGCGTGGCCGACGCCGGCGCGGCGTTGGAGGGGGCCAGGGCCATCCTGGTCGAGCGCTTCGCGGAGGACGCCGACCTGATCGGCGACCTGCGCGAGCGCATGTGGAGCCGGGGCCGGCTGGTCTCCCAGGTGCGGGAGGACAAGCAGGAGGCGGGGGCCAAGTTCTCCGACTACTTCGACTTCTCCGAGCCGTTCACGCGGCTGCCCTCGCACCGGATCCTCGCGATGTTCCGTGGGGAGAAGGAGGAGGTTCTCACCCTCACCCTCGACCCGGAGGCCGAGGAGCCGAACGACTACGAGGCGCGGATCGCGCGCCGGTTCGGCGTCGCCGACCTGGGCCGTCCCGCCGACAGGTGGCTGCTCGACACCGTCCGCTGGGCCTGGCGGACACGGGTCCTCGTGCATCTCGGCATCGACCTGCGCACCCGCCTGTGGCAGGCCGCCGAGGAGGAGGCCGTGCGCGTGTTCGCGGCCAACCTGCGCGACCTGCTGCTGGCCGCCCCCGCCGGGGCCCGGGCCACGATGGGCCTCGACCCGGGGCTGCGCACCGGCGTGAAGGTCGCGGTGGTCGACGGCACCGGCAAGGTCGTGGCGACCGAGACGATCTACCCGCACGAGCCCAGGCGGCAGTGGGACCAGTCGCTCGCCGTGCTCGCCCGGCTCGCCACCGAGCACAACGTGGAACTGGTCGCGATCGGCAACGGCACGGCCTCGCGGGAGACCGACAAGCTCGCCGGAGAGCTCGTCGGGCACCTGCCGCAGCTCACCAAGATCGTGGTCTCGGAGGCCGGGGCCTCGGTGTACTCCGCCTCGGCCTACGCCTCGCAGGAACTGCCCGGTCTCGACGTCTCGCTGCGCGGCGCGGTCTCGATCGCGCGGCGGCTGCAGGACCCGCTGGCCGAACTGGTCAAGATCGACCCCAAATCGATCGGCGTCGGGCAGTACCAGCACGACGTGTCCGAGGTGAAGCTGTCGCGCTCGCTCGACGCGGTCGTGGAAGACTGCGTGAACGCGGTGGGGGTGGACGTCAACACCGCCTCCGCTCCCCTGCTGACCCGGGTCTCCGGCATCGGCGCCGGGCTCGCGGAGAACATCGTCGCCCACCGCGACGCCAACGGCCCGTTCCGCTCCCGGACGGGGTTGAAGGGGGTGCCCCGGCTCGGCCCGAAGGCGTTCGAGCAGTGCGCGGGCTTCCTCCGCATCCCCGGCGGGGACGACCCGCTCGACGCCTCCAGCGTGCACCCCGAGGCGTATCCGGTGGTGCGTCGCATTCTCGACTTCTCGAAGAGCGACCTGCGCTCGCTGATCGGCAACACCTCCGCGCTCCGCACGCTGAAGCCGTCCGACTTCGTCGACGACACCTTCGGGCTGCCCACCGTCACCGACATCCTCAAGGAACTGGAGAAACCCGGCCGCGACCCCCGGCCCGCGTTCAAGACCGCCACGTTCAAGGAGGGCGTCGAGAAGCCGTCCGACCTGTCTCCCGGGATGATCCTTGAGGGCGTCGTCACCAACGTCGCCGCGTTCGGGGCGTTCGTGGACGTCGGCGTGCACCAGGACGGCCTCGTCCACGTGTCGGCAATGTCCACCTCGTTCGTGAAGGACCCGCGCGAGGTGGTCAAGCCCGGTGACATCGTGCGGGTCAAGGTGCTCGACGTGGATCTCCAGCGCAAGCGCATCTCCCTGACGCTGCGCCTGGACGACGAGACGGCGGGCAACGGCCGCAGGGGCGGCCCCGGCGGCGAGTCCCGCGACGGCTCGCGCGACGACCGGTCGAACGGCCGCCGCGGGCAGGGCGGTGGGCAGGGTGGTGGGCAGGGCGGGCAGAACCAGCCCCGCCAGGGCCGCCAGGGCCAGGGCGGCGGCCGGGGCGGCTCGGGCCAGGGTGGCGGCCGGGGTTCGGGCGGGGCGCCGGCCGGCGGCTCCATGGCCGAGGCCCTCCGCCGGGCCGGTCTCGGCGACTCCGGCGGCGACCGCCGCTCCCGCTGACGGACGGCACTCCCACACGGCACTCCCGCTCGTGCGCGCCGCTCCTACCGGCGAGCGCCGTTCATGCTGATGCCTGCGCGCCGCTCTCCCAAGGGCGGCGCGCCGCCGACGAGCGGTCGCCTGCCGTCCGCGGCCCGACCGGCCCCACGCTCGCGATCCTCGGCCTCCCCGCCCGCAGTGCCGTCGGCTGGGTTCCCGGCGGCCGGCGCGGGAGACGCCGGCGAGATCGGCGGGGTGCGGGGCCGGTTACATCGGTGGGGTCGGCGGGGTCGTGAGCAGGTCCGCGAGCACGGCGGCGAGGGCCGCGACACCGGCGAGGCAGTCGGACTCCTCCGCGTGCTCCCGCGGCGAGTGGGAGACCCCGGTGGGGTTGCGGACGAACAGCAGGGCGGTCGGGACCTCGGCCGAGAGGATGCCCGAGTCGTGTCCCG
Source organism: Microbispora cellulosiformans (assembly GCF_008728085.1). Taxonomy (NCBI): domain Bacteria; kingdom Bacillati; phylum Actinomycetota; class Actinomycetes; order Streptosporangiales; family Streptosporangiaceae; genus Microbispora; species Microbispora cellulosiformans. The sequence goes on from NZ_VYTZ01000005.1 coordinate 395,346, forward strand.
CGCCCGTGGGCAGCGTGGGCGCGCCGCCGAGAACGCGTACGGCACGCTCTCGCAACGGCACGTCGAACGTCAAGATCGGGGTGTAGGACTCCCGGGTCACCTCGGCTCCCGCCGCCGCCCGCGTCGTCTCCTCGACGAGTTCGTCCAGGACACCGGGGTCGGCCGCCCGGCCGTCGAGCCAGGCGGTCACCCGCGAGGGGATGGCGTTGGTTCCGTTGGGCTCCACCCGGACCCGGCCGAAGGTGGCCAGGGCTCCCAGACGCTCGGCCTCGGCGCGGGCCGCGAGCACGGCCGCCGCGTAGGACGGCATGGGATCACGCCGGTCCTCCATCCGGGTGGTCCCCGCGTGGTTGGCCTCGCCGCGGAAGTCGAAGCGCCAGCGGCCGTGCGGCCAGATGGCGGAGGCGACGCCCACCCGGTGCGGGGTGCCGGCGAGGTGACGGCCCTGCTCCACGTGCAGCTCCACGAACACGCCGACGCGGGCGAGGCGCTCCTCGTCACGCCCTGCGGCCTCCGGATCGCGCCCGGCCCGCTCCATGGCCGCCGCGAGACAGACGCCGTCCGCGTCGCGCAACGCCAGGGCCGCCTCCGGCGCGACGGCCCCGGTCATCAGCCGCGATCCCAGGCAGGCCAGGCCGAACCGGGCGCCCTCCTCCTCGGTGAAGTTCACCAGGGCCAGCGGCCGCCGCGGACGAAGACCACGGGCCCGCAGGGCGTCGAGCGCCGCGAAGGCCCCGACCACCCCGAGCGGGCCGTCGTACGCTCCGCCGTCGGGCACCGAGTCGAGGTGCGACCCCGTGACCACGGCGTCTCCCGCCGCCGGGTCGCCCAGCCAGGCCCACTGGTTGCCGTTGCGGTCGGTCTCGTACGTCAGCCCACGTGCCCGGGCCTGCCCGGCGAACCAGGCGCGGCAGTCGGCGTCGGCCGCCGTCCATCCGTGCCTGCGGTAGCCGCCGGTCGCGGCGTCCAACCCGATGGGCAGCAGGTCACGCCACATCGCGCGGAATCCGTCCTCGGCCTCCTCCGCGACCTCGGCCCGCCAGCCGAGATCACCGGCGCCGGGCGGGTCAGGCGCGGGCATCGGGGTGCTCCGTCCCGGCCATCGGGACCCGCACGCCGCGCTCATGCGCGACCTCGGCGGCCCGGTCGTATCCGGCGTCCACGTGCCGGATCACCCCCATGCCGGGGTCGTTGGTCAGCACCCGGCGGATCTTCTCCCCGGCCAGCGGTGTGCCGTCGGCGACGGTCACCTGTCCGGCGTGGATGGAACGGCCGATGCCGACCCCGCCGCCGTGGTGGATCGACACCCAGGACGCGCCCGAGGCCACGTTGACCATGGCGTTCAGCAACGGCCAGTCGGCGATCGCGTCGGAGCCGTCCAGCATCCCCTCCGTCTCGCGGTACGGCGAGGCGACCGACCCGCAGTCGAGGTGGTCACGGCCGATGACGAGGGGAGCCGAGACCTCCCCCGAGGCGACGAGGTCGTTGAACCGCTCCCCCGCGCGGTCGCGCTCGCCGTACCCCAGCCAGCAGATGCGCGCGGGCAGGCCCTGGAAACGCACCCGCTCCCCCGCCATCCTGATCCACCGGGCCAGTGGTTCGTTGTCGGGGAACAGATCGAGCACGGCGCGGTCGGTCGCCGCGATGTCGGCCGGGTCGCCGGACAGCGCCGCCCACCGGAACGGGCCCTTGCCCTCGCAGAACAACGGCCGGATGTAGGCGGGCACGAACCCGGGGAAGTCGAACGCCCGCGCGTACCCGGCGAGGCTCGCCTCTCCCCTGATCGAGTTGCCGTAGTCGAACACCTCCGCGCCGGCGTCCCGGAAGCCGACCATCGCCTCGACGTGCCGAGCCATCGACTCCCGCGCCCGCCGGGTGAAGCCCTCGGGGTCCTTGCGCGCGAGCGCGGCCATGTCCTCGAACGCGACGCCCAGCGGCAGGTACGCCAGGGGGTCGTGGGCGCTGGTCTGGTCGGTGACGACGTCGATCTCCGCGCCACGCGCCAGCAGGGCGGGCACGGCCTCGGCCGCGTTGGCCACCACGCCGATCGACAGCGGCCGCCGCGCGTCCCTGGCCTCGTACGCCAGGCGCAGCGCCTCGTCCAGGTCGTCGGCACGCACGTCCAGGTAGCCGTGGGCGATCCGGCGCTCGACGCCGCGCGGGTCGCAGTCAACGCAGACGGCCACTCCGCCGTTCATGGTCACGGCCAGCGGCTGCGCGCCGCCCATGCCGCCGAGCCCGGCGGTCAGGGTGATCGTCCCCGCGAGGCTGCCGCCGAACCTCTTGGCCGCGACCGCGGCGAAGGTCTCGTACGTGCCCTGCAGGATCCCCTGGGTGCCGATGTAGATCCACGAACCGGCGGTCATCTGGCCGTACATCGTGAGCCCGAGCTGTTCCAGCCGCCGGAACTCGGGCCACGTCGCCCAGTCGCCGACCAGGTTGGAGTTGGCGATGAGCACCCGGGGAGCCCACTCGTGGGTGGTCATCACCCCGACGGGCCGGCCCGACTGCACGAGCAGCGTCTCGTCGGCGCGCAGGGTGGTGAGTTCCCGCACGATCGCGTCGAAGGAGGGCCAGTCACGGGCGGCTTTGCCGCTGCCGCCGTAGACGACCAGCCGCTCGGGATGCTCGGCGACCTCGGGGTCGAGGTTGTTCATCAGCATGCGCAGAGCCGCCTCCTGCGGCCAGCCGCGCGTGTTCAGCGTGGCGCCGCGCGGAGCCCGTACGGGGCCACGGCCCGCGCCGGGAACGGCGCCGGAACCGTCACCATGGGCGGAAGCCGGCTCCGGGGCCGGTGCGGAGGCCCGGCCGGAGATCCCGCCCGACGCCTCGTCGGATGTCCGAGCGGGTCCGTGAGCGGACCTCGGGGTGGAGGTGCTGTCGTCGTCGGCCACGAGTGCTCCTTCCGCCTGCGCGCCGGACGCTCCTGTCTTATCCGGTGTGTCCGGTCCTGCGCTCTCGGTCCTACCCTGCCCCCTTCCCCTGGTCGCGCGGTGAGCGGGGCGGGGCGAAACCCGACCGGGAGGCGCGGTGCGCGCGCGGGCGCCGCCATTGCCTAGTCTGATCGGCAGAACCCAGCAAGGAGATTGCCGTTGAAGACCGGTGGACAGAAGAACGGTGCGTGGGGCCGTCGTGTGGGCCTGCTCGCGGGAGCGGCGGCCCTGGCGGCCGTCGGATGGACGTTGCGGGAGGTTCCCGCCGCACTGGGGGCGCGGCCGTCGGGCGAGCGGGCGAATCGGGTGCGCCGCTCCAAGCAGTTCCGCGACGGCGCGTTCCGCAACACGGCGCCCTCGTCGATCCTCCCGCCCGGGACGTCCCGGCGGGTCGTCCGTGAGCTGCTGTTCGGCAAGGCCCCACGCAAGCCACGGCTGCCGGTGCCGCTGATGACTCCGGGCGCGTCCGCCGGAGGCGACCTCGACGCGATCTGGTACGGCCACTCATCGGCCCTGATCGAGATCGAGGGCCGGCGGGTGCTGCTCGACCCGGTGTGGAGCGAGCGCTGCTCGCCGGCGTCGTTCACCGGGCCCCGCCGGCTGCATCCCCCGCCGGTGCCGGTGTACGAACTGCCCGAGCTCGACGCGATCGTCATCTCGCACGACCACTACGACCATCTCGACATGGCCACGGTTCGTCTGCTGACCCGGACGCAGACCGCGCCGTTCCTCGTGCCGCTGGGGGTGGGCGCCCACCTGGAGCGGTGGAAGGTGCCGGCGTCGCGGATCGTGGAGCTGGACTGGGACGAGGAGACCACTGTCTCCGGCATCCGGTTCGTCGCGACCGCCGGACGCCATTTCTCGGGCCGCGCATTCCGCCGCGACCAGACGCTCTGGGCGTCGTGGGTCATCGCGGGCGAGCGCAGGAAGGTCTTCTACACCGGCGACTCCGGCTACTTCGACGGGTACGCCGCGATCGGCGCGGCGCACGGGCCCTTCGACCTCTCAGTGGTCCAAATCGGCGCCTACAGCAGGGGCTGGCCGGACATCCACATGACGCCCGAGGAGGCGATCCTCACCCACCTGGACGTGCGCGCCGGGGTGCTGCTGCCGGTGCACTGGGGCACCTTCTCCCTCGCCCCGCACGCGTGGAGCGAACCGATCGACCAGTTGTGGCGTGAGGCGAAGGAGCGCGACGTACGACTGGTGGTCCCGCGGCCGGGCGAGCGGGTCGCCGTCGACGACCCGCCGACGGTCGACGGGTGGTGGCAGACGATCGTGTGAGCGCCGCGCCCCACAGCCGACGGTCCGCCCGCCGTCCGCTCCTGCCCGGAGGCTCAGCCCGCCGGGCGCGGGGCGGGCGGTGTGAAGGCGCCGGTCAGTGGAGGGGGGCGGCGTGGCGCCTGATGTCCAGGGGGTGGTGCAGGGCGTCGGCGAGGGTCGGATAAGTGGTGAACCGCTCGGTGAGGCCGAGCATGCCGAAGAGGTGCCGCATGTGCCCGCTGAGACCGCACACGGCGCCGTCGCCGCCCTCCGGAGGCGTCCGCACGCAGGCGTCGATGAGCACCCGAATGCCCGCGCTGTCGATGAAGCGCAGCCTGGCGAGGTCGAACAGGATGCGCGTGCCGGGCCGGGCCAGCAGAGGAGCCACCTGCTCCCGCAGCCTCGACACGGTGAGCACGTCAAGCTCACCGCTGAGCGTGACCACCGTGAACGGCGGCGACTGGGTCACCAAAACCTGGAAATCGTGCAAGGGTCCCACCTCCGTTGGAGTGACGACCCTCAGGAAGACCTTCGGGACTCGCTCATATTACGTTTTGTAGGCGATAAATCCCATATGACCGTTCCAATCGCGGCCTTCGTTTCACACCTGTCCCCAGGGTAGTCCCCATCCATGGCTGTGCGAGCAATGGTGGTCGTCTGCCTCGCCCTGATCGCTGCGGGCTGCGCGTCCGCCGAGAAGGACCCGGTCGTCTCGACGGCCGAGCGGTTCCTGTCCGCGGCCGGCCAGGGCCAGGGAGGACCGGCGTGCCGGCTCCTGTCGCCGAAGGCCGCGCGGTCCCTGGACGACTGCGAGAAGCAGATTGTGTCCGTCGGCCTGCGGCCCGCCGCCGTACGCGGGGTCGACGTCTGGGGTGACGAGGCACGGGTGCGGCTGGACGGCGACACCCTCTTCCTGCACCGGTTCTCCGAAGGCTGGCGGATCCGGGCCGCGGGCTGCGCCCCCCGGCCGGGCGAGCCGTACGAATGCGAGGTGGAGGCGTGAACGGCACCCGCACGTTCTATTGGGCGCTTCTGGCGATGATCACGCTTGGGCTCGGATACGTGATCTTCATCGGACTGGCGGGGAGGTAGCGGGGTGAGGCGCCTGATCCGCGACAACGCTCTCGCGTCGTGCTTCCTGCTGCTGTTCCTGCTCAGCCTGGCCGGCCAGTCGGTCGCGGGCACGGCGGCCTACAACGAGGACCAGGTGGCGGAGGGCGGGGCTCCCGTCACGTGGCTCCAGTACGTCACCTCCTCGACCTTCGCCGTGGACGTGGCCGAGAACTGGCAGTCGGAGTATCTGCAGTTCTTCCTCTACATCATCATCACGGTGTGGCTGATCCAGCGCGGCTCGCCGGAGTCGAAGGAGGGGGGCGAGGAGGGCCTGGAGTCCGACGCCGAGCAGAAGGTCGGCCCCTTCGCCGGCGCCCGGTCCCCCGCCTGGGCGGCGGCAGCCGGTTGGCGCCGGACGCTCTTCAGTCACTCCCTCGGCATCGCGATGGGCCTGATCTTCCTGCTGTCCTGGCTGGCCCAGTCGGTCGCCGGGCTCGCCGCGTACGACGAGGAGCGACTGGCCCGGCTGGAGGACCCGGTGGGCTGGGTCGGGTACGTCACGTCGGCCGAGTTCTGGAACCGCACCCTGCAGAACTGGCAGTCGGAGTTCCTGGCCGTCGCCTCGATGGTCCTGCTGGCGATCTTCCTGCGGGAGCGCGGCTCCCCGCAGTCGAAGAAGGTCGGCGACCCGCACTCCGCGACGGCGTCCTCCGGCTGATCCCCGCACGCCACCGGATGCCAATCTCGGTCAAAAGCTCCAAATAGCGACGTTTGTCGCATTCCATGGCCTGGGTACGCCCAGCGCGAATCGTGGGGAGGAGCACCGAGATGACGTTCAATCCACTGCGTGAGCGCGGAATCCCGCTGGACCGGCAGGTGCGGAACTGGCGTGAGCTGGACGTCACGCCGATCGACCCCGACCACGCCGATCCCTACACGCGGTGCCGGATCATCACGATGAACGGCATCGAGATCGAAGCGATCATGTTCAGCCACCACTTCGCCCGCCGCTGCCCCGACCTCGGCGTCCGGCAGCGCCTGGCGGAGGTGCGCTACGTCGAGCAGCAGCAGCAGAAGGCGGTCAACTGGCTGCTGCCGGGGCTCGCCTCCGTGCTGGAGACGACGATCGCGTACGAGCAGGTGGCGGTGGACCTGACGGCGTGGGTGGCGCGGATGGAGCCCGACCCCTACCTCAGGAAGGCCTACGAGTTCGGCGTGCTGGAGGACTTCGACCACCTCTACCGGTACGCCAACCTGTACGAGATGATCGAGCATCGGAAGGCCGAGAAGATCGTCGACCAGCTGACCGAGGTCATGCCGGGCCGGCCGACGAAGATGCACCACCGCCACCCCGTCGACAACGTCCGGGAGCACTACGACCGGGAGAAGGCCAAGCCGGTCTCCAAGCTGCACGCGCTGACGATCATGTCGGCCGAGCAGCAGACGATGAACTTCTACATGAACGTGGGCCCGACCTACATGGAGCCGATCGCGCGGCAGCTCTACCAGGAGATCGGGCTCATCGAGGAGGAGCACGTCACCCACTACGAATCGCTGCTCGACCCGCGGGAGACGTGGTGGGAGCAATGGCTCAACCACGAGTACAACGAGTGCTATCTCTACCACTCGTTCATGGAGACCGAGTCGGACCCGAAGGTGAAGGCGATCTGGGAGCTGCACCTGAACATGGAGCTGGAACACCTGCGGATCGCCGCGGACCTGTTCCGCGAGCACGACGGCCGGGACCCGGAGCAGGTGCTGGCCCCCACGCTGCCCACGCCGGTCACCTTCGAGCCGAACAAGGGTTACCTGCGCGAGCTCATCTCCACCCAGATCGACCACACCACGCTGGGCACCGGCTACGTCCAGGAGGCCCACGAACGGTTCCAGCGCTGGCAGGAGCAGATCCACGACGACGTCGAGCCGGCCAGCGAGCGCGTCATCGACGACAACCGCGCCAGGTCGGGCGAGGAGTACCGCCTGGAGATCGAGGGCGGCCACCCTCTCTACAGCCTGCGCTCCCACTGACCGGGCGCCCGGCCCGGGCCCGCACGGCGCCCGGGCCCGGGCCGGGCCGGGGTCAGCCCTTCCGGCCCAGCGCCTGGCGGATCAGGTCGCGGGCCCGGTCGACGATCGCCGTGGGCGGGCCGAACAGCAGGTTCCTCGTCATCGACTCCACCCCCGGGTGCGGTCGCGTGGGGGCCATCGCCAGCGCCGCCCGCACGCCCAGGGCCATCGCGCGCCGCTCGGCCGTCGTCGTCTCGGCGCGGAGCCGGGTGAACTCGTAACGTTCCTCCGCCCGCGCGTGCGCGAGCACGGCCGTACGCAGCCGGTTGAGGCCCGGCATGAACTCCGAGTGCTCCGGGCCGAGGTCGTCCAGCATGGCCAGCATGCGCTTGGCCTCGTGTTCCTCCTTGAGCCGGTCGGCGACGATCTCTCCTCCCCCGTCGACCCGCAGCCGGGTGTAGGGGTGGACGATCTCCTCCTCCGCCGTCTCGTGCACGGCCAGCATCCGCACCAGCCGCCGGAAGGGCTCGTGACGCTCGCCGGGCGCCGCCCGCTCCACCTCCTCGAACATGTCCCTGATCACGGCGTGCTGGTGGACGAGGAGGTCGACGACGTCGCCCTCCTTCATCAGTTCGGGCACCGGGTGCACGTCGGTCATGTGCCTCTCCCCTCGGATGCGGCGTCCGGCCTCCCGGAGGAGGCCGGACGCCGGGACGATCGGGACCGTCAGCCGTCCCGCACCACGGCGGGCACTCAGCTACTTACCCTTTTCGGTCACCGTCCGTCACCAAGGGAGCCACCGAGGGATGCGTTCAGCAGCCGACGGGGCTGGAGCCGAGGGCCACGTCGTCGTACCAGATCGTGTCCGAGTCACTGCCGTAGCTCTCCCAGCCGAGGCGCAGCGTCGTGGGCCGCGGCGCGGTGGTGCGCCGCAGCCACTGGGAGTCCACGTTCTGGGTGGGCGTGCCGTCCACCCGGAGGCCGGCGACCTCCTGGTCGTCCAGGTAGGTGCGCATCGCCTGCTGGGTGGTGTCGATCTGGAAGCGCAGGCAGACCCAGCGGTTGGTGGGCAGCGGGGTGCTCAGCGCGACGCCGGCCGGGCTCTGCTCGGGCAGCGTGGCGTCGTCGGACTCCCGGTTCCACTGGAGCGCGTTGTTCTGGCCGCCGATCCGCAGGTCCTTGCCACCGTCCCGGGAGTCCGCCATGGTGATCATGCTGACGTGGCCGGCCGGGAGCGCGGTCGTGTGCCGCACCCACATGCGGCCGTACACCACGGGCGCGATCGCCGAGACGTTCTTGGTGGTCCCGACGAAGATGTGGTTGCAGTAGTTGCCGCCGCCGTTGACCTTGAGCGACTTGCCACCGCTGTGCGTGGTGGAGGTGTCGATCGTGGCGGTGCCGCTGCCCGAGCAGTTCGGCGTGCTGACCTGCCACTCACCCGACGGCGTGCCCGACTGGTCCTCGAACCCCGAGCAGACCACCAGGCCGCTTCCCGAGCAGCCGGTCGACGGCGTCGACGAGGGCGACGCGGACGGAGACGCGGACGGAGACGCGGACGGAGACGGAGACGGGGATGGGGAGGCCGAAGGCGACGGAGACGGAGACGGTGAGGGCGACGCCGACGGAGATGGAGACGGGGACGGCGAGGGAGAGGGCGACGGCGAGGACGTGCCCCCGCACGGCACGCCGTTCAGCACGTAGTCGGACGGCGGCGTGAGGCTGCCCGACCAGGTGCCCTGGAAGCCGAAGTCGGCCGTGCCGCCCGTGGCCAGCGAGCCGTTGTAGGAGGCGTTGACGGCGGTCACCGTCGTGCCCGACTGGCTGACCTGGGCGTTCCAGCCGTTGGTGATCTGCTGGCTGGTGCCCGCCGTCCAGCGCAGCGTCCACGAGCTCACCGCGGAGCCGAGGTTGGTGAGCCGCACGGAGGCGGTGAAGCCGCCCTGCCACTGGTTGACCGTGTAGTCGACCGTGCAGACGGGGGCCGCGGAGGCGACGGTGGGCACCAGCACGACCACGAGCCCGGCCACCAGCGCGGCCAGGGCCGCGACCAGGCGCCCCGCCGGGGAGCCCGGCAGGCCGCGACCGGCGCGCGCACCCCTCCGGATACCCGCACGCCGGTCACCGGGTGCGGGACGGAACTGCTTCATGCGTACCTCGCTTCCTGCGCATCTGTCGTGTGGCGCTTCGCGCGGCCCGCGTCGGCCCGCCTCGCCCAGATCGGCGGGATCAGCCCGGTTCGGACCGGGCCGGCCGGAGGCGGCGGCAGGGCGGGCGCCGCCGCTCGGGCCGCGGTGGACGCCGCGCGTACGCGGGCGACGGGAGCGGCGCCGGCCGGCGTGGCCGGGCGCATGGGTCGCGACGCTGCGGCCCCGGACGCAGATGTTTTCTCCCGGTCGCACGGCAGGTCAACGGACGCCGCCGCGCCCCCGCCGCGGCGCCGCCGGGCCGCGCGTCCGGCGACGGCGTACGGCCCAGCTCACGGGCGCGGCGGCGGCCGGAGGCGGCCGGGCCGGGGAGGTGGCCGAACTGAATCTTTCACCATGCCGTGATGTGACGAAGGCCGCCGTACCCTGCGCCTGTGCGCCGTCCGGCCGGTCACGGCCGAGCGACTGCCCGCCGGGCGCCGGCTCTCGTAGTCTTCGCTCTGACACGCTCGAACAAAGGACATCCCCCAAATGGCAGATGCAGGGTCCTGGGTCGTCGTCGGGCTCGACAACGGCGGGACAAGCAACAACGCGACCGTCCTCGACGCCTCCGGCCGTTTCCTCGTGGACCGCATGGTCGAGACCCCGAGCCTCGTGCGGGAGGGCCCCGAGGTCGCGGTCGAGCAGCTCCTCCTCGCCCTCGGCAACGTGCTGGAGCTGACCGGGACGCCCCGGTCCACGGTGCGCGCGGTGGGCCTCGACACCCCCGGCCCGGCCAGCGCCCGCGGCGTGATCTCCTCCAAGGGCGCGACGAACTTCGTCGACCCCGGCTGGTTCGGGTTCGACTTCCGCGCCGCCCTGGAGGCCCGGCTGGGGCTGCCGGTCGTCTACAACAACGACGGCAACGCGGCGGCCCTCTACTCCCACCACGTACGCTTCGGCGCGGACGCCTGGCAGCACTCGTCGGTCTCCGCGATCGTCGGCACCGGTCTCGGCGGCGGCGTGATCCAGTCGGGGCACGTCGTGAAGGGCGCGGCCGGGATGGCCGGCGAGCTCGGGCACGTCCACATCCCCCTGCAGGGCCTCCTGGAGGAGGACCAGCCGCTGCCGGAGTGCAACTGCGGCTTCACCGGGGACGCCGAGAGCGTCGCCTCGCTGACCGGCATCGAGAAGAACCTGCTGCCCTACTGGCTGACCCGCTTCCCCGGCCACGAACTCGCCGGGATCGAGCCCGTCGCGAAGGCGGCCCGGCTGCTGCGCGGCTACGCCGAGAACGGCGACGCGCTCGCGCTCAAGGTCTTCGAACAGCAGGCGATGGCCATCGGCAGGCTGTTCACCGTCGCGGCCAACTTCACCGACCCCGACGCGTACTTCCTGGGCGGCGGGGTGGTCGAGGCGGCCCCGCACTTCCGGGAGTGGTTCCTGGAGAAGGTCCGCGAGCACACCCTGCTGCGGGAGGAGCAGCGGCAGGTGGCGACCGTCACGCTGGTGGAGGACCTCGACATGGCCGGAGCCCGGGGCGCCGCGCTGGCCGCGCTTACCGAGATCGTCGGCCGCTGACGCCGCCCGCTCCGTACGGAGGCGGCTCTCGGCGCGGATCGCGAAACCCCCGGCAAGAGTAGGCAAATTGTCGCTATCCACACCAGCAACCCCAGGAGGCTCGATAGAGGATAGAAAGGTCATTTTCGTAGTGACGTTCCCGCGGGGCGTCCGCGACGGGAGACATCTCGTCGCGGAGGATCGCCGGGACGGATCTATGGGGGAAGGATCACTGGGGAGGATCCATGACCACGACCGAGGCGACACCGGGCCCGACGGCCGGAGGCACGACGACCACCCGGGCCCGGACATCCCGTGCCCGCACGACGACGCCCACGCCGCCCGTACCCGCACCGCCCACGCCCGGCCCGTCCATGGGCCCGGGGACCAAGGAGGAGCACCGGCCGCGGCTGGACCTGGACCTGCCGTTCATGAGCCTCCAGCTTCGCGCGCCCGAGATGCACCTGCCGCACGTCGGCCTGCCGCACATCAGCGGGCGGGAGGTCGGGCACGCCATGGACGTCGCCCGGACCTTCCTGCCGCCGCCGGAGCGCATCATGTACTACGGCGGTCTCGGCGCGCTGGCGGTCCTCGGCATCCTGGAGTGGCCGGTGGCGGCGGCGATCGGCGCGGGAACCATGATCGCTCAGCGGGCCCGGTCACGCGAGCAGCGCTGGTCGCCGCTCGGCGGGCCGCAGCAGAAGGGCGCCCGGGGAGCGGCCGGGCCGGGGATGCCCACACCGGGAGCGACCACGCCGGGAATGCCCGGCACAGGGGCCGGCACGGGGGCCATGGAGACGGCCCCGGAAGCCGCCAGGCAGGCGGCCGGGAGGCGGACCGCGGCGAAGGGCGAGCCCAAGACGCCCACCACCGCCGCCACCCGGCGCGGCCGGGCCGCCGCCAAGTAAGCGCCGCCCCGGAGTCGCCACGGCGGCCCGGCGGCACGGCCGGCAGACGCCGCACGGGCACGGCCGACAGGCGCCCGTGCGGCTGCGGCCTGAGCCCGTGATCAGGGAAGTATCCGGAACGGTCACCCGCTGTTCACCGAACGGTAACCTTACCTACGCCTGTTTGGGAGGTTTATGCGTCAGTCTTCTATAGAAGCCGATTTGTCCTACTGAGGTGTGAAGTGACTGAGTTCCTCGCCGCCGTACTCTCCCGTGCGGCCCTCATGGTCCTGGAGGCGCTGCTCATGCGTCTCGTCCATGCCCTCGTGACGTCGTCCTTCCGCGTCACGATGCCACAGGCGGCCTGACCCGGCCCGACCGGCCCGCTCGCGCCGCCGGCGTTCCCGGGTTGAGCCCTCCACCCTCTCCGCCGCCGTCCGCTCCCGCGGCGACGACCGCCGCCGACCTTTGAGCGGCGGCTTCCCGGCCTCCCCACGGCCGAACTCACGCGGGGCGATCACCCGGGTTTCCCACGGGGATCGATTCAGGGGGCCTGAGGGGATGATTACAGGGGATGTCCCGCAGGGTCGTCACGGATGCCCGCAGCGAACCCCGCGCACGGGGGACGAGAGCGCCGGGGACTTCGTCCCGGCTCGGCAGTGCCTCTCGACGGCGTCTCCCGGAGGCGTCTCTCTCGTCCCCGCACCGGTGACGGTCGCGAGTCCCTCCTCCCGGAGGGCCCGGCGCCCCGTCACCTCACGCACGATCGCGCGGGTCAGTCCTTGAAGGCGTCCTTGACCTTGCCGGCGGCGTCCTTCACCTTCTCGCCCGCCTGCTTCATGTGGCTCTTCGACTGGTCGGCCTGGCCCTCGGCCTCGAGACGCTCGTCGTCGGTGACCTTGCCGAGCCCCTCCTTGGCCTTCCCCGCGAACTCCTCCGACTTGTTACGGAACTTGTCCTCCGTACCCATCTGGTTTCCCCTCTCGGTCGCAGAGCTGACGACCCTCCCTCTTTCCGCTGGTGGAGGGGCTAAACGCGGCCCGGCCGACACTCGGCCGCCCAATCGGGAAAAAGGGACGAAACGGGCGTACGCTAGAAATAAGGACTACAGCACACGCCTTTGAAGGGTGGTGTGAGGCATGACACACGGCGCCGACATCGGGACGCATCCCGACATCATGCAGATGCGTGCCCGTTATGAGGCCGCCGCGGCGAATCCCGCCGCACAGCTGGCCGATGGTCTGACGCTCCTGAGCGGGCTGTATCTGGCGCTGTCGCCCTGGATCATCGGATTCAGCGGCACGCGGACTCCGCTCGCGGTGAACAACCTGGTCACCGGTCTCGCCGTGGCGCTCCTGGCGATGGGATACAGCTCGGCGTTCGGGCGCACCTACGGAATCTCCTGGGTCGCCCCACTGCTCGGCATCTGGACCATCATCGCCCCCTGGGTCATCCGGGGAGGCATGGCGACCACCTCGACGATCATCAGCAACGTCGTCGTGGGCGCGCTCATCCTGCTGTTCGGCCTGGCCACGATGCGGTTCGGCATGATGGAGCGCGAGCGGCCCGGCGGCTTCCGCACACCGTCGCACTGAGCCGGCGAACCGGCACCGCAGGGCAGCAAGCCCAAGGCAGCGAGCCCGAGCAGGTGCTGGACGCGGTGCCGGGCTCGCACCGGGCCGGCCTCTCGCGCGGCGGGGAGAGGCGGGCTGCCGCGTGGTTGTCACAGGCGCCGGTTAGTCTCGTCCTGGGCTGAACGAGAGGACGATGCGCGCGTGACGACCACGGCTCCCGTCGCGAGTCCGGTGGACTTCGCGACCTACGGTGACTACACGCTGAAGGCGGCCACCCGGCCGGACGGGTCGTTCGCGCGGCCGCTGTACCGGTTCCGCGACCGCGTCACCGCCGACGGCGTCACGACCGACGGCGACGGCGGCTTTCCGGCCGAGCCCGGCCGCTACCACTTGTACGTCTCGCTGGCCTGCCCGTGGGCGCACCGCTCGGTGATCGTGCGTGCGCTCCTCGGACTGGAGGACGTCGTGACGATGTCCGTCGTCGATCCCGTGCGCGACGGGCGCGGCTGGGCGTTCCGCGAGGGCCCGGGGCACGGGCCCGACGAGGTCAACGGGTTCACCCTGCTCCGGGAGGCGTACGAGGCGACCGAGCCCGGCTACGACGGCCACGTGTCGGTCCCGGTGCTGTGGGACCGCCGCACCGGGCGGATCGTCAGCAACAACTTCCCCGACATCAGTCTCGACCTGGGGCAGGCGTTCGGCCGCTGGGCTCGGCCTGGTGTCGACCTCTACCCCGAGGACCTGCGGGCCGAGATCGACGCGCTCAACGAGCGCGTCTACGCCGACGTGAACAACGGCGTGTACAAGTGCGGCTTCGCCGAGAGCCAGGAGGCGTACGACGCGGCGGTCACGGCGCTCTTCGCGGCGCTCGGGGAACTCGACGAGCGCCTGGCCGGCCGCCGCTACCTGTTCGGCGACCGGATCACCGAGGCCGACGTGCGCCTCTGGGTAACGCTCGCCCGCTTCGACACGGTCTATGTGACCCACTTCAAGGCGAACATCCGCCGCCTGGCCGACCACCCCAACCTCTGGCGCTACGCCCGCGACCTCTACGCGAACCCCGCCTTCGGCGGCACGACGGACTTCGGCCACATCAAGCGCCACTACTACGGCACCCACCCCAAGATCAATCCGCTGCGCATCGTGCCCGCGGGACCGGTCGTCGACTGGTCCCTGTAGGCCGCCGCCACGGCGCCCGCGGCCCGATTCCGGGGCGCGCCCGGCGACCGCTTTGACGTACGGACCCGCTTTCCCGAATAATCGGGCGTAGTTCGAGGGGGAGTACCCGGCTTTCCGCAGCGTCGTCATCACGGCCGCCGACCTGAGGCGTCCCGGCGCGGGAGTCACCGTTTCCGGTGGCACGGGGAGACCGTCGACCGTCCGATTCCGCCGTGTGGCGGTGATGGGGGTTGACGCATGCCCGTACCTCTGTGGGCCTGGGCCGCCGTTCTGGCGGTCATCCTTGTCATGCTGGCCGTCGACCTCTACGCCCATCGCAGCGCCCATGTCGTGCGGTTCCGCGAGGCGCTGGCCTGGTCGGGGGTGTGGATCGTCCTCGGCCTCGGCTTCGGGGCCGTCGTCTGGCTGACCTGGGGCCCGGAGGCGGGCGGCGAGTACCTGGCCGGTTACCTGATCGAGAAGTCACTGGCCGTCGACAACGTGTTCGTGTTCGCGCTGCTGTTCTCCTTTTTCGCGGTCCCTCGCGAACTGGAGCACCGCGTGTTGTTCTTCGGTGTGCTCGGCGCGCTGGTCTTCCGCGCGGTGTTCATCGGCGCGGGCGCCGTGCTCCTCGACCGCTTCCACTGGATCCTCTACCTCTTCGGCGCGTTCCTGCTCTACACGGGCGTGAAGATGGCCAGGCACGCGGCGATCGAGGTGCATCCCGAGCGCAACCCCGTGCTGCGCGCCCTGCGGCGGGTGATGCCCGTCACCGACGCCTTCCAGGGGTCTAGGTTCCTCGTCCGGCAGGACGACGGCCGGTGGGCGGCGACGCCGCTGCTGGCCGTGCTGGTCGCCGTCGAGACCACCGACATCGTCTTCGCCGTCGACTCGATCCCCGCGATCTTCGCGGTCACCTCCGAGCCGTTCCTCGTCTTCACCTCCAACGCCTTCGCGATCCTCGGGCTGCGGGCGATGTACTTCCTGCTCGCCGGGGCGATGCACCGGTTCGGCTATCTCAGGTACGGCCTCGCCGCCATCCTCGTGTTCGTCGGAGCGAAGATGCTCTTGGCCGACATCTACGCGATCCCTGTCTGGCTGTCGCTGGTGGTGATCTTCGCCTGCCTCGCGATCTCCGTGGGGGCGAGCCACTACCGCACGCGTAGGGGTTGATCGATCTTCCCCTGGCCCGCCGCCGATATGTACCCTCCTGTCCAGGGAGCCGGCGGGCGGTGGGAGGACTCGGCAACGTGACGGGCTTGTACGCGATCAGCGATCTGCACGTCGCCCACGACGAGAACCGCGAGATCGTCGAGAACCTCCGCCCGGAGTCGGACGGCGACTGGCTCGTCGTGGCCGGCGACGTGGCGGAGACCCCGGCCGATATCGAGTGGGCGCTGGGCACGCTGGCGCGGCGGTTCGCGAGGGTCGTCTGGGCTCCCGGCAACCACGAGCTGTGGACCACCGCGAGCGACCCGGTCCAGCTCCGGGGCGTCGCCCGATACGAGCGCCTTGTCCAGATCTGCCGTGACCTGGAGGTGCTCACGCCCGAGGATCCGTACGCGGTGTGGGAGAGCGAGGACGGGCCGGTCACGGTGGCCCCGCTGTTCCTCCTCTACGACTACACCTTCCGTCCCGACGGCACCGCGACAAAGGAGACGGCCCTGGCCCGGGCGTACGAGGCCGGCGTCGTGTGCACCGACGAGTATCTCCTGCACCCCGATCCGCACCCGACCCGCGACGCCTGGTGCGAGGCGCGGGTGGCCGAGACCGAGCGCCGCCTCGCCGCCGTCGGTGGCCCGGTCGTGCTGGTCAACCACTTCCCGCTGGTCCGGGAGCCGACCCGGATCCTGCGGTATCCCGAGTTCGCGCTGTGGTGCGGCACCGAGCGCACCGCCGACTGGCACGTGCGCTACCGGGCCGCCGCCGTGGTCTACGGCCACCTGCACATCCCCCGGACGACCTGGCACGACGGCGTACGCTTCGAGGAGGTCTCGCTGGGCTATCCGCGCGAGTGGCGCGCGCGCCCGGCCGGGCCCGCGCGCCCGCGTCTGGTGCTCACCGGGGCGGCCAAGTGATCGCTGACATCCTGCCGGCGTGGGTGGCGTCGGCGGAGGAGTTCGGCGACGTCCCGGAGGAGACCCTCTTCCCGGAGGAGAGGCCGCTCGTCGAGCGGGTCGCCGACCGGCGGCGGCGGGAGTTCGTCACCGGGCGCCACTGCGCCAGGCGCGCGCTCGCCGGGATCGGCGTGGCGCCCGTCGCGATCCCGCGCGGCGAGCGGGGCGCACCGGTCTGGCCGGACGGCGTCGTCGGCAGCATCACACACTGCTCGGGATACCGTGCGGCGGCGGTGGGCCCGGCGGAGGCGGCGCTGGCGATCGGCATCGACGCCGAGCCGCACGAGCACCTCCCCGAGGGCGTCCTCCCCCGGATCGCCGCGCCCGCGGAGATCGCCGCGCTCACGGCGCTGCGCGACGCGGACGACGCGGTGTGCTGGGACGCGATCCTGTTCAGCGCCAAGGAGTCGGTCTACAAGGTCTGGTTCCCGCTGACCCGCAGATGGCTCGACTTCTCCGAGGCGGTGGTGGACATCGACCCCGCGGGCGGGTTCGAGGCCCGGCTTCTGGTCGCCGACCCGGCCGTCGGCACGACGGTGCTGCGGGGCCGGTGGACGGTGCGCGACGGCCACCTCGCCACGTCGATCGCCCTCCCCCGGGGCTGACGACGCCCGCTCACGTACGCGGCCGGTGGCGGGCGGCCGCGCGGGCGTGCGCCGCGGTCAGGAGGGCGGGCACCCGGGGTGCCGTGGCCTCGCCGGGGTTGAGCAGGCAGACCCAGGACTGGGCGGCGTAGACCGGATGCGGCAGGAGCCGGTCGAGCGCGCGGTAGTCCACCGTCTCGCGCTGCCCGGCGTGCGCGGCCGGCGGGTAGCCGAGCAGTTCCTCGAACGCGGCGCGGCCCACGGCGACGTTCAGCCGGAACACCCCGGGCCGGTCGAGGCCGGAGGCGGTGTCATACCCCTCGTAGTCCTTCACCACGATCGTGGCGAAGGGCATCTGCCGGGCGGAGGGGTCGTCGTCGGGATCGTAGAAGAAGAAGGTGTCTCCCCACGCCGCCCGGGGGGCGCCGGTGCCCTCGGCGGCGGTGAAGGCGACGACGCCCGGCAGGCCGGTCATGAAGTCGACGATGTCGTTCTCGGTCAAGGCGGGTCCCGTTTTCTCGGCGGCTGATTCCTCCTTGAATCGTCTCATTGAGCCGCCCTGTGAAACTTATCCCGAAAAATCGCAGGTTTCCGGCGGACAACCTTCAACCCACAGGGCAGGCCGGGTCAGGAGCGGCGGGGCGGGCGCACCACCGCGACGGGACAGTGCGCGTGGTGCAGGACGGCCCGGCTGACCGAGCCGAGCACCGCCGAGCCGACGGCGCCGTGCCCCCGGGAGCCGACGACGAGCAGGTCGGCCTTCTCCCCGGCCTCCACGAGGGCGGGCACCGGGTGCGCGCAGACGGCCCGCATCTCGGCGTCCAGATCCGGGTAGCGCTCCCGGTGCGCCGCCAGCATCTCCGCCACGTAGTCCTCCTGGGCCCTGCGCACCTCGTCGACGTCATAGGTGATCTCAGGCGCGAACGTGTGCACCGGAAGCTGCCACGCGTAGAGGACGAGCAGGCGGCAGCCGCGCAGCCGCGCCTCCTCCGACGCGTAGGTCAGCGCGGCCTCCGCCTCCGCCGAGCCGTCGACGCCGGCGACGACCAGCCCGTGCGGCACCCGCAGCCCCTGGCGTACGACCACGACGGGGACGTCGACCTGACCGGCGAGGTGCATGCTGACCGAGCCGAGCAGCATGCCGGCGAACCCGCCGTGGCCCCGGTTGCCGACGACGATCTCCGCGGCCCCGGCGGCCTCCCGCCGCAGCGTCCTCGACGGGTCGCCCTCGATGAGGTCGGGGACGACGCGGACGACGGGATGGATCTCGCGAACGGCCTGCGCGGCCTCCTCCAGGATCCGCCGGCCGGCCCGGTCGAGCTGGTCCTCGATGGGGATGGGATAACGGGCGATCTCGTACGGCATGCGGTCCACCGCGTGGACGATCCGCAGCGGCAGGCCCCTGCGCGCGGCGTCTCCCGCGGCCCACTCCACCGCGGCGGCCGCGGCGCGCGAGCCGTCGGTGCCCACGACGACGACGGGTTCGGACAGGGGTTCGGACATGGCTCCTCCTTCGTGCCTGTCCTCATCCCACCGTCCGCGCGCCGCCTGGGGCAGGGCCGCTGGTCCCTGCCTGCCGGGACCTTCCGCCCTGCGCTGGAAGGTCCCGGTCGAAGATCGGGGGCGGGAGATCAGGGGCAGGTGAAGGCGGTCGCCCCCGGCGAGGAGGATCCGGACGCCTGGAAGCCGAAGCTCGCCGACGCGCCGGGCGCGAGGGTCTGGCCCCAGGAGGGAGCCCGCGCCGTCCAGCGGGACCCACTGGCGGTCACGGTCGCGCTCCAGCCGCTGACGAGGCCCACCCCGGCCGGCATGGTCCAGCCGACCGTCCAGTCGGGCCAGGTCGTCGTGCCGGTGTTCTTGACCGTGACGTTCGCGGTGAAGCCTCCCTGCCACGAACTGGCCACCTGGTAGCTCACCTGACACGTCCCGGTGCTCCCGGACGGGCTCGCCGACGGGGAGGCGGAGGGGGACGGGGAGGGCGAGACCGACGGAGACGGAGAGGGGGACGGGGACACGGACGGCGAGACCGACGGGGACGGCGACGCCGAGGGCGACGCGCTGGGCGAGCTCGTGCTCGTGGTGTAGCTCGCCTCGGTGTAGTCGGCGGCGCACTGCGTGCCGCACGACGAGGGCAGGCCGAAGCTGTAGACGCGGCCGCCGTTCAGCGGCTGGTCGGCCGCGTCGCGCACGCGGATCCGGAACGTCGTCGCGCCCCGGCTGGTCCCGCTGATGAGGTACGACTGGCCCATGTCGGAGTTCATCTGGGCCGGCTGCCAGGCGCCGTCGGCGTAGTACTCCACCCCATGGATGCCGTTGGGCAGGTGGGAGATCGCGATCGCGGTCCAGTAGGCCTGGGAGCCCTTGAGGAACCCGATGCGGATGTCGCCGGAGTAGTTCGGCGCGGGGATGAACGACCACGTGACGCGGCGGTTGTTCCAGTGGTTCGGGTACATGTCCCCGACCGGCGCGCCGTTCTTCACGAACCTGTTGAGCGAGGGCTTCGACAGGTCGAGGTGGTAGCGGTCGTCGCGGCACCAGCCGTTGGAGTCGCCGCAGCTGTCGGCGACGATCATGGTCAGGGTGGCGCCGTTGTAGGCGTCGGAGACCCACGAGCCGTTCCGGCAGAATGACGAGTTCTGCCCGCCGTCGTTGACGCCGGTGCAGAAGTCGGAGATCTGCACCTGGACGAAACGGCCGCAGTTGAGCCCGTTGTTCCACATCCCGGTCTTGGACGCGTTGGCGCCGGTCAGCGGCCGGGGATAGAAGTTGTAGTCGCCGGGGGTGTCGTACACGTTGAGAGCGACGAAGTCCTGCGAGTCGAGCTGGGACTGCGGCATCCCGCAGCCGCCGTACGGCGAGCCGAGGGCGTCGAAGTAGGTGGCGTTGCCGGTCACCGGCGCGGGCGGGTCGCCGACCGCGCCGGCCGGAGAGGCGGCGGGCCAGGCGGTCAGCAGCACCGCGGCGACGGCGGCCGTCCAGATGCGGCGCCGGAGGCGCCGGATGCGACCTCGGACGGAGAATGCGCGGCCGGTCATCGGACTCCCTGCGCTCACGGTCGGGGCTCGGAACGCCGTGATCCTGGCTGCGGGCCGGTGCCGGGTCAAGGGCCGGTCACGACGGCCGCGGCGACGACCCCGGTGAGCTGCGTGCGATGTCCGCCCCGTTTGGTGACTACCTGTAACTTTCATCACCCTCATGAGCCGATGACGTGCAGAAGCCGACTTTCGGGGCAGGAAACACCAAAGCATTCATGACCGGCGGGGAGCGGCCACATGACGGAATTCGCAGAGGACATGGCGGTCGGCGTCGAGGAGGAGTTCCACATCGTGGACCTCACGACGCGGCAACTCGTTCCGCGGGCCGGCCTACTGCTCCAGCAGTTGCGATCCGACCGTTTCACCCAGGAACTGCAGCGGTCGGTCCTGGAGACCGGGACGACGCCGCGGCTCCGGCTGGAGGACCTCGCCGGGGAGCTCATGCGGCTGCGCGCCGACGCGATCGCGGCGGCGGAGGGGCTGGGTCTCGGCATCGCGGCGGCCGGGACGGTCCCGCTGGTGGACCCGGAGTCGATGAAGATCTCCCCCGACCCGCGCTACGAGCAGATGCTGGACGACTACCAGGTGCTCGCCCGCGAGCAGCTCATCTGCGGCACGCAGGTGCACGCCGAGGTGCGCGACCGGGACCTCGCCGTGGCCGTCACCCACCGGCTCGGCCCCTGGCTGCCTCCCCTGCTGGCCCTGAGCTGCAGCTCGCCGTACTGGATGGGCGCCGACACCGGCTACGCGAGCTTCCGGTCGATGGTGTGGCAGCGCTGGCCCACGGCCGGCCCGGCGGAGCGGTTCGAGTCGGCCGAGGAGTACGACGCGATGGTGAAGGAACTGGTCAGGTCGGGGGTCATCAGCGATCCCGGCATGCTCTACTTCGACGTCCGGCCGTCGGCGCACGTGCCGACCGTCGAGCTGCGGCTGTGCGACTCCTGCCCCCGGATCGAGGACATCGTGCTGATCGCCGGGCTGTTCCGCGCGCTGGTCACCCGGGAGCTCGACGCCCTCGCCACCGGTGCGCCCACTCCCCTGGACCCCGGTTCCGTACGCCCGGAGCTGGTCCGGGCCGCCTCGTGGCGGGCGGCGCGGTCGGGCCTGGACGGCGAGCTGGTCGATCCCGTCGAGGGCGTGCCGAAACCGGCCCGCACAGTGGTGAACCGGTTGCTGGAGGGCCTGCGGCCGCAGCTGGAGGCGCGCGGCGACTGGGCGCTGGTCAGCTCGCTCGCCGCCGAGGCGCTGGACGGCGGCGGCTCGGCCGCGCGGCAGCGCGAGGCCTTCCGGCGGGCGGGCCGCCTGACCGACGTGGTGGACCTCGTCCTGGCCGAGACGAGGGCCGAGAACTGGCCCCGATCCAGACCCGCGAGCCCCTGCGCCGCGGCGGCCGGGAGGTAGGAGCGTGTGCGGACTGAGCGGCGAGATCCGCTTCGACGGGCGGCCGGCGGACATCGGCGTGGTGGGCAGGATGACCGACTCCATGCACGAGCGCGGCCCGGACGGCTCGGGGCTGTGGGAGTGGGGGCCGGTCGCCCTCGGCCACCGGCGCCTGAAGATCATCGACCTGTCCGAAAAGGCCGCGCAGCCGATGGCCGACCCCGCCCTCGGCCTGACGGCGGTCTTCAACGGCTGCCTGTACAACTACCGTGAGCTGCGCGAGGAGCTGCGGGGCGAGGGCTACCGCTTCTTCTCCACCTCCGACACGGAGGTGCTGGTCAAGGCGTTCCACCGGTGGGGCGCCGACTGCGTGCGCCGGTTCGCCGGGATGTTCGCGTTCGCCGTGTTCGAGCAGGCGACCGGGCGGCTGACGCTCGCCCGCGACCGCCTCGGCATCAAGCCGTTGTACGTCTCCGGGAACGGCGACCGGCTGCGCTTCGCCTCGACCCTGCCCGCGCTGCTGGCCGGGGGCGAGGTGTGCACGGACATCGACCCGGTCGCGCTGCACCACTACATGACCTTCCACTCGCTGGTGCCGGGCGAGCGCACGATCCTCGCGGGGGTGCGGAAGCTGCCACCGGCCACCGTCCGCACGGTCGAGGCGGACGGCTCCTCCCGCGACACCGTCTACTGGGACCCGCCGTTCACCCGGCTGCCGGAGCACGAGGGGATGGACGCCGCCGACTGGCGCGACGCCGTCCACGACCGGTTGCGGGCGGCCGTACGGCGGCGGATGGTCGCGGACGTGCCCGTCGGCGTGCTGCTGTCGGGCGGCCTCGACTCCAGCGTCATCGTCGCGATGCTCGCCGAGGAGGGCCAGCGCGACCTGTCCACGTTCAGCATCGGGTTCCACGGGGCCGGGGGCGACGCCGGGGACGAGTTCCGCTACTCCGACCTGGTCGCCGACCACTTCGGCACCGACCACCACCGCATCCTCATCGAGGACTCCCGGCTGCTGTCGGGCCTGCCGGACGCCGTACGGGCGATGAGCGAGCCGATGGTCAGCCACGACTGCGTCGCCTTCCACCTGCTGTCGCACGAGGTGGCCAGGCACGTCAGGGTGGTGCAGTCCGGGCAGGGCGCCGACGAGGTGTTCGCCGGATACCGCTGGTTCCCGCCGCTCGCCGCCGTGCCCCGCGAGGAGGCGTTCGCGACGTACGCGAAGGAGTTCTTCGACCAGCCGCACGAGGACCTCGCGGGCATCGTGGCTCCGCGGTACCTCGTCGGCGAGGACGCGAGCGGGGAGATCATCCGCCGCCACCTCGCCCGTCCGGGCGCGGAGACCGCGCTCGACGCGGTCCTGCGCCTGGAGACCCGGCTCATGCTGCCCGACGACCCGGTCAAGCGGGTCGACAACATGACCATGGCCCACGGGCTGGAGGGCCGCACCCCGTTCCTCGACCACGAGCTGGTGGAGCTGGCCGCGGCGTGCCCGCCGGAGCTGAAGCTCGTCGGGGGCGGCAAGGGCATCCTCAAGGAGGCCTCCCGCGCGCTGCTGCCGCGCGAGGTGGTCGACCGGCCCAAGGGCTACTTCCCGGTGCCCGCCATCCGGCACATCGACGGGCCGTTCCTCGACCTGGTGCGCGACGCGCTCACCGCGCCCGCCGCCCGCGAGCGGGGCCTGTTCGACAAGGCGTACGTCGAGGACCTGCTGGAGAACCGGGAGGCCAGCCGCACCACGACGGGGGTCAACATGCTGTGGCAGCTCGGGCTCCTGGAGATGTGGCTGCAGGCGCAGGGAGTCTGATGGCGGCAGAAGCCCTCGGCGTACGGACCTCGGCCCTCGGGGACTCCATCGGGGAGGCGGTTGGAGACGCGGCGCTGAGCGCCTGGAGCTGCCGGGCGCCGTCGCTCGCCCCCGACCGCGGCGCGGTCGCGTACGTCAGCGACCGGGACGGCGTGCCCCGGGTCTGGATCAGGCGGTTGCGGCGGGGCGGGCGGGCGCGGCCGGTCGCCACCGGGCCGGAACCGGTCGCGGAGGTGAGCTGGTCGCCGTCCGGGGAACGGCTGGCCGTCCTCCTCACGCCGGGCGGCGGCGAGCACACGCAGGTCTGGACCGTCCGGCCCGACGGCGGCGACCTGCGCCCGCTGGCCGCGCCGGAGGGCGGGTCGGCCTGGTTCGTCCGCTGGACCGGCCGCGGCGACCTGCTCCTGGCCGCCGAGGTCGCGGCGTCCGGGACGGCCGAGGCGCTGCTGGTCGACGCGGCGACCGGAGGCCGGGAGACGGTGGCCCGCGGGCCCCTGCTGCACCCGGAGGCGGTCAGCCGCGACCACGCCCGGGTGCTGCTGCGGCGCGGGCCCCGCGGGGTCCGGCGGATGTACGTCAGGGAGCTGACGCCGGAGGCCACCGGCCCGGGGGGCGAGCGGCCGCTACTGGCGGACCTGCCCGGCTCCACCGACTACGGCGTCCTGTCCCCCGGCGGCGAGACGGCCTACCTGCTGTCGGACGCGGGGCGGGACCGCGCCGCGCTGCTGGCCGTCGCCGGGGACGGCCGCCCGGTCGTGCTCGCCGAACGCCCGGACGCCGAACTGGACATGTTCGCCCTGACCGCCGACGGCCGGCGCGTGGTGCTCGTGTGGAACGCCGCCGGCCGCTCCGAGCTCGACGTGCTGGACACACCCGAGGCGCTGGAGACGCCGGATCGGGCCGGGAGCCCGGTGCGGCGTCCCCTCCCCCCACCGCCGGGAGAGGTGGTCACCTCGATCAGGGTCTCGCGGGACGACCGGGCCGCCGTGCTCACGGTGGAGGGACCGGCCCAGCCGCCGCACGTCGTGCTGTGCGACCTGGACACGGGCCGCTACCGGCGGGTCGCCGGGGCCGGCCGGATCGCCGGGGCGGTGGACGCCGAGCTCGTACGGTTCCCCGCCCGCGACGGGCTGGAGCTCAGCGGCTGGCTCTACCGGCCGCCCGGGGCGGTGGGCCCGGCGCCGTACGCCGTGTTCCTGCACGGCGGACCCGAGGACCAGGAACGGCCCACGTTCAACCCGCTCTACCAGAGCCTGCTGGCCGCCGGGATCGGCGTGCTCGCGCCGAACGTGCGCGGGTCGGCCGGGTTCGGCCGGGCCTTCCGCGAGGCGGACGACCACGCCCTGCGCTTCCGCGCGATCGACGACGTGGCCGACTGCGCCGCCTTCCTCGTGCGGGCCGGTCTCGCCGACGCGGCCCGGCTGGCCTGCCTGGGCTGGTCGTACGGCGGCTATCTCACGCTGGCCGCGCTCGTCACCTACCCCGGCCTGTTCCGCGCCGGGGTGGACGTCTGCGGCATGGCCGACTTCGCCACCTTCTACGAGCGCACGGAGCCGTGGATCGCGGCGGCGGCGGTCAGCGAGTACGGCCATCCGGAGGCCGACCGCGACCTGCTGCACGCCCTGTCGCCCCTGCACGCCTTCGACCGGCTGGCCACTCCGCTGCTGGTGGTGCACGGCGCGCGGGACACCAACGTCCCGGTGTACGAGGCCGAGCAGGTCGTCCGCGCGGCCCGGGCCAGGGGGGTGCCCTGCGAGGCCCTGCTGTTCGAGGACGAAGGGCACCAGATCCGGCGGCGGGCCAACCGGGTCACGTTCGTCAGGCGGGTGACGGACTGGCTCGACCGGCACCTGACCGGCGTGTTCCCCGGCTGAGCGGGGCCCCTCCCCCGTCCGGCGACGACCGGCGCGGCCCGGCACGCTCAGCGCGACTCGCGCAGCCTGGCGAGGTCGCTCTCCATCTTGGCGATGACCCGCTGGTATCCCTCCCAGCCACACAGGCGGAGCAGCTCCGACTTCATGCGCAGCGTCTCCTCCTGCACGGCCTCCGGTCCCTGCCGCCGGATCGCGTCGAGCGCGCTGCGCGCACGGCTCTCCTGTTCGCTGGCGTCGGCGAGACCTTCGCGTCTCATATCAGGAGCAGGCATGGGACCTTTCCTCCGGGTCTGGACGAACGGTGCCTACACCTGACGCGCCTTGACGCCGGGAGGTTGACGGCCCGGCGAAATATTGGCCGCCGCGTTATCGGACGCGTTACCGGAGCGGCCGGACCTCCCCGCCGGGGACGTCCACCGCGATCTCGCCGCCCAGCCGGCGGCCGTCGTTCAGGACCAGGTTGTCGCCGCTCCAGAACCTGCCGGGGTCGTACCAGTTGGGCCGGCGGCCGCCCGGCAGCAGGCCCATCTCCTCGTAGGTCACGGCGACGACCTCAGCGCAGTAGGCCGTCTCCAGCGTCCGTTCCCGCGCCGTGCGTCCCTCCGGGTCACGTTTCCCCCGGCGGAGCACGGGGAGCGGCAGGGGCCGGAGCGCGGGCAGGCGCCCGCGCACCCAGCGCCCCGCCAGGCGGGCGGTGGACGGGAACGGCGTGCCGTCCAGCCGGGCGATCGTCCGCAGGACGGCGTCCTCCATCTCCCGGCCCACCGGCGGCTCGAGCTGGCGCAGCCAGGCACGCTGGCCGTACCTCGCCGCCCAGACGCACACCGCGTCCCGCATGTCGTGCAGTTGCACGCCGCGCTGGTGGGTGCCCGACCACATGTCCGGCAGCGACCGGCCGAGCTCCGCGTGCCACATCAGCGGTGGCAGATCCTCGATGACGACGGCCATGCCCACGTGGTTGACCGGGCTGTTGGTGGTGACCTGGATGGCGCGGTCGGGCGCGCTGCGCCCCCGGAACACCCACACGTCACCGGTACGGACCAGTTCGAGTGCCTTGTCCAGGCTTATCCGCGTACGAGCCACGGCAGTAGCCTAGGCACATGCGGTGGTGGAAGATACTCGGCCTGGCGGCGTTCGCGGGCGTCGCGGCGACCGGCGTGGTGATCGCCCGTGCGGAGCGCCGGCGGCGCGCCTACACCCCGGAGGAGATCCGGACGCGGCTGCGCGCCCGGCACGCCGAGGCCGTCGCCTCTGCTCAGCCGCTCCGGTAGGCGTCGACGCCGAGCTTGACGGCGACCGCGAGACCGCAGATCGCAGCGGCGAGGCGCAGCGAGTCGCCGGGCAGGCGGCGGGCGATGGCGGGACCCACCCAGCCGCCGAGGAGGAACCCCGCGGCGAGCGGCCCCACCGCGGCCCAGTCGACCGGGCCGAACAAGGCGAACCAGACGGCCGCGACGGCGTTGGCGAGCGCCCCCACGAGGTTCTTCACCGCGTTGACCCGCGCCGGGGTGCGGTCGAGCGCCGCCGCGAGCACCGCGAACATGATGATGCCCCCGGCCGCGCCGAAGTAGCCCGTGTAGACCGCGACACAGAAGACGGCGGCACGCAGCGCCAGACCGCTCTCCCCGCCGAGGCTCGCCTGTCCCGCGCGGGGCGGGCGGAGCAGCAACAGCAGGGAGGCGCCGCCGACCAGCCACGGGGCGGCCATCTCGAACGTCCGGGCGGGCGTGACCAGCAGCAGGCCCGCGCCGGCGGCGCCGCCCAGCCCGGCGGCGAGCCCCAGACGGCCGACGACCGTGCGCTGGCCCGCCAGTTCCGGCCGGGATCCGGCCGCCGCGCCCAGTCCGGTGAACAGCAGCGCGACCGTGTTGGTGACGTTCGCGGCCAGCGGCGGCAGTCCGAAGGCCAGCAGGGCGGGATAGGACACGACCGAGGCCAGGCTCACCACCGTGCTGACCACCCCGGCCACCAGACCCACGGCGGCCAGCCCCAGCACGTCGACGAACACAGACGAACCCAACCATACGGGCCATCGTCGGCCGTCGGCGGCCTCCCGCTCACCCGCAGGCGCAAGCGCCCGGGAGTCAGAGCGTGGGGAAGCGGAGCACCCAGCGGCGCTGCCAGGGTGTCTCGACGGCGCGCCGGTGATGGTTGGCCCGGGTCCAGGCCACGGCCTCGTGCGCGGGCACGCCCGAGAGGATCGCCAGGCACGCGATGACGGTGCCGGTGCGCCCGACGCCTCCGCCGCAGGCCACCTCCACCGCGCGGCCGTCGCGGGCGCGCCCGTGCAGCGCCCGGATGAGACCGGCCGCGCTCTCCCCGTCGCGGGGCAGCAGGAAGTCGGGCCAGTCGATCCATTCGTGTGCCCAGGTGATCCCGGGGTCGTGCCGGCGTCTCAGCCGGGGACCACCGAGATAGAGGCCGAATTCGGGCGGGACGCCTTCGGGCGCGGGATACCTCAGACCGCGCCCGCGAACCCGGGTGCCGTCGGGCAGCGTGACGGCGCCGGGGAGAGAGGTCTCGGACATGCCCCCATCCTGCCCCGCCGAGGGGGCCCAAGAGCGCCGACGAAGCGTCGCCCGAGTTTCGGCTGCCCGGCCGCCGACACCTGTTGACCGTGTCAAGGCGAAAAATCTACTTTTTTCCGCTTTATGGGCGTCCGTTCCACTATCGAGGGTAGCTCGGCGCTCAGGGACGAATTCGACCCAAGGAGGCTTTCGTGAGCGACTTCCATCCCGAAACGCGAACATACGCGGGGGGAAGCGAGCAGCCGCAGGGCACGCTCCGGCAGGAGGAGACGGCCCGGGAGACGGCACTGCGGGGGACGACTCAGCAGGGGGCGGTGCAGCAGGGCACGGGTCAGCAAGGCCCGACACAGCAAGGCACGGGACAGCAGGTCCGCGAGACGGCCCAGCAGACGGCGCAGCAGGCCAAGGAGGCCGCCGGCGAGGTCGCCGCGACCGCCAAGGACCAGGTGCGCACGGTCGCCCAGGAGGCCAAGGACCAGACGCGGCACGTGGTCCACCAGCTTCGCCGGCGTACCGACGAGCAGGCGTGGCAGCAGAGCAGGCGCGCGGCCGGCGCGATCCGGCAGTGGACCGACGACCTGGAGTCCGCCGCCGGCGGCGTCGGGCCCGACTCCCCCATGCACGGCGTGGTCAGGCAGGTGGCCGACCGGGGCCGCCGCACGGCCGACTACCTGGAGACCGAGGGCCTGAGCGGTGCGGTGCGCGACGTGCAGGACTTCGCGCGGCGCCGTCCCGGCCTGTTCCTGGCGGGCGCCCTGGTGGCGGGGTTCCTGGCCGGGCGGGCGGTCAAGGCCGTCACCTCCGCCGAGGACCCGGCGCCCGAGAACGACGCGAGGCGGTTCGGCTCCGGCACCGCATACGGCTCCGCCACGGACCACGGGCGCGGCACCGCATACGGTCCCGGGTCCCCCTCACCCGTCCGGTACGGCGACGGCACCGGAAACGGCCTGACCGGGGAATCGGTCACCGGGAGCACGGGCACCGGGAGCACGGGCACCGGCGGTCCGGGGACCGGCGTCACCTCCCCGTCGTACGGCACCGGCGCCGGAAACGGCTACGAGACCGGTGCCCGCTATCCGTCCGGCGAGTTCCGCGCCGGCCGCACCGACGGATACACGGACGGCCGCACTGACGGCTATGCGGACGGGCGCACCGACGGGAACGGCCGCGGGCACGGTGGCGGGCACGGTGGCGGGCACAGCGGTGGGAACAGCGGTGGGAACAGCGGTGGGAACAGCGGCGGCTTCCCCGGCGGCCTGCCCGGAGGTGAGCCGCGATGAGCTACCCCAGCCCACCGGCCGAGCCCTCACTGGGCAAGCTGGTCGGCGAGATCGGCGAGGACCTGTCCAAGCTGTTCCGCCAGGAGGTGGAGCTCGCCAAGGCCGAGATCCGCCAGGAGGCGGGCAAGGCCGGCAAAGCGGCCGGAATGCTCGGCGGCGCCGGCTTCGCCGGATACATGGTGGCGCTCCTCGTCACGCTGGCCGTCGTGTTCGGCCTCGGCAACGTCATGGACCTGGCCTGGGCCGCGCTCATCGTCGCGGCCGTGTGGGCCGTGATCGGCGGGGTGCTGTTCGCCCGGGGCAAGGAGCGCATGCGCGAGGTGAACCCCACGCCCGAGCAGACCATCGAGACCCTGAAGGAGGACGTGCAATGGGCGCGAGCCCAGAGGAGATAAGGGCCGAGATCGATGCCACTCGGGCGGAGCTCGCCGCCGACGTGGACCGGCTCGCCGACAGGACGAGCCCGTCGCGCATCGTGCGGCGTCGTACGGACAGGATGCGCCAGACGGCGCGATCGGTGAGGGAGAAGGTGATGGGGGTGCCGGCACACGCCACCCACTCGGTTCGCGACCAGGCCGGCGAGACCGCGGGAACGGTCCGCGACAAGGCCGTGGAGGCGGGCGAGACCGTGCGGCACGCGGCGGCCGAGGCCGGCGAGACCGTACGTCACGGCGCCCAGCAGGCCGCGGAGACCGTGCGTAGCGCGCCGCGCCAGGCGCTGCGCGGCACGCAGGGCAACCCGCTCGCGGCCGGGCTCATCGCCTTCGGGGCGGGCCTGCTGGCCGCGAGCCTGCTGCCGAAGACCGAGGCCGAGGAGCGGGCGGCCCTGCAGGTCAAGGAGCGGGCGGGCGAGCTGGCCGAGCCGGTCAAGCAGGCCGTCCAGGAGACCGCGCAGCGCGTCGGCGAGGACGCCAAGGAGGCCGTGCAGCAGGTGCGTGACACGGCGGCCGAGGCGACCAGGACGACCCGCGACGAGGCCCGCGACCAGGCCAGGCAGGTCACCGAGGACACCCGTGACCAGGCCAGGCAGATGACCGGGCAGGCGCGTTCCCAGTGATCGTCACGAGGGCCGGGCCTGCTGGACGGGCCCGGCCCTCGGGCATGCCGGGGCGGCCCGGCCTTCGCGGCCGCCGGGGCCGGCGATCACGCACTCATGATCAGAACTCACGACCGCAGGCTTACGATCACCGGGCTTACGATCGACGGGAAGACGACCTCAGGGAGCGGCGATGGCGTCGAGGGACGTGGGGGGCGGAGCGTGAGGGCCGCCCGGCTGCACAAGGTGGGCGACATCCGGCTGAGCGACGAGCCGCCGCCCGTCCCCGGCCCGGGCGAGAGCCTGGTGCGGGTCACCGCGGTCGGCCTGTGCGGCTCCGACCTGCACTGGTACGCGGAGGGCGGCATCGGTGACGCCGTGCTGGACACGCCGCTCGTGGTGGGGCACGAGATCGCGGGCGTGATCGAGGGCGGCCCCCGGGACGGCACCCGGGTCGCGGTGGACCCCGCCATCCCGTGCGCCCGGTGCTCGGTCTGCGCCACGGGCTACGGCAACCTGTGCCCGGACGTCCGCTTCGCCGGGCACGGGACGCTCGACGGCGGCCTGCGGGAGCGGATGGCCTGGCCCGACGACCTCCTGCATCCGCTGCCCGCCGCCCTCTCCGACGCCGACGGCGCCATGCTCGAACCGCTGGGCGTCGCGATCCACACCGTGGACCTCGGGCACGTCCCCCTGGGCTCACCCGTCGCCGTCGTCGGCTGCGGACCGATCGGCCTGCTCGTGATCCGGCTGGCCCGGCTCGCCGGTGCCGGCGCCGTCGTCGCCGTCGACCCGCTGCCGCACCGCCGCGCCGCCGCCCTGAGGTACGGAGCCGACCTCGCCCTGCCGCCGGAGGCCGCGGAGCCCGGCGTGTGGCGGGAGGCCGACGGCCCGGCGGGCCTCGGCGTGCGGGTGGCGTTCGAGGTGGCGGGCGACGACCACGCCGTACGCCTCGCCATGACCGCGGTCAGGCCCGGCGGCCGGGTGGTGCTGGCCGGCATCCCCGACGAGGACGTCACCTCCTTCCCCGCGTCGCTCGCCCGGCGCAAGGGCCTGACGATCGCCCTCGTCCGCCGGATGAACCTCACCTATCCCCGGGCGATCAAGCTGGCCGCCGACGGGCTGGTCGACCTCTCGGCGCTGGTCACCGAGCGGTTCCCGCTCACGGCCACGGCGGAGGCGTTCGCCGCCGCCGTCTCGCGGCGCGGGCTCAAGGTCCTGGTCGAGCCCGGCCGCCACTCAGCCACCACTGAGCCACCACCGAGCCACCGCTGAGCCCCGACCGGCCTCGGCACAGGAGGATTGGACCGCCGGCCGCCGGGCAGGGCCAAGACGTGGCTGTCACCGACGATTCCGGCGAGCAGGTTCCGGCGTACCGGCGGCTCGCGGCGATGCTGCGCGAGGAGATCGTACGCGGCCGGATCGAGCCCGACCGTCCCCTCCCGCCGGAGGAACGCCTGGTGCGCGAGCACGGGTGCAGCCCCGGCGACGTGCGCCGCGCCGTCGAGGTGCTGAGCGGCGAGGGCCTCGTCTACACGATCGAGGGGCAGGGGGCCTACGTCTCCACCCGCGCCGAGGAGACCGGCGGCGGCTAGGGCGGCGCAGTGACCGCCCCGGCCGAGCTTCGTGGACACACCCCACTCAGGTGCCGTCGGTCCGGTGAAGGAGCGAGGCGACCCGCCTGCGGGCGTCCTCGCCCACCGGCACCTGGAGCACCAGCACGAGATCGGGGTGTCCCATCGGGCGCATCTTGAACATCTCCAGGTCCAGCCGCCCGATCTCGGGGTGGTCGATCCCGACCGTGGCCGGCCGGAAGCGGCGCACCGGATAGTCGGCCCACCATTCGCGGAACTCCCGGCTGACCTCGCTGAGCTCCTCCACCAGCGCCGCGAGCCGCGGGTCGCCCGGCCGGCGTCCCATCGCGGCGCGGAACTGGCTGATCACGGCGCGGGCCGCGGGCTCCCAGTCGACCATCCGGGCGCGGTTCGCGGCGTCGGTGAACATCATCCACAGCAGGTTCCGCCGGCCCGGCGGGAACGTCAGCGGATCAAGACGGAGCAGGGTGTAGGAGGTGTTCCAGGCCACGTAGTCGTAACACGCGTCGTAGAGGGAGGCGGCGTTCGGGGCGGCGGCGTCGACCAGGCGCCCCAGCCGGGCCGCCGCCTGCTCCCCACCGGGAGCCGGTGTGTCGGGCGGGGCCAGGCCGGCGAGGTCGCGCAGGTGGTGGTGCTCGTCGGGGTCGAGCCGAAGCGCGCGGGCCAGCGCGTCGATCACCTGTGCCGACGCCGAGATGTCCCGCCCCTGCTCCAGGTAGGTGTACCAGGTGACGCCGACGCCCGAGAGCTCGGCCACCTCCTCACGCCGCAGTCCGGGGGTGCGGCGCAGGGCCGGATCGCCCTCCGGCAGCCCGACGTCGGGAGGCCGCAGGCGGGCCCGCTGGGCGCGCAGGAACGCGCCCAGCTCGGCCCTGCGGTCCGATTCCCGCATGCGGCGGCCGGGCGCGTGACTGGCAGCACGAGTGCCAGGACCGCCGGACGTCGCCTCGTTATCGTGACGGCCATGATCCTTCACAGGGCGAGTCTCCCAGGGAGGCGGGTGTCATGAGTGATCGCGTACTGGTGATCGGCGCCACCGGGCGGCAGGGCGGCGCCACCGCCCGCGAACTGCTCGCCCGCGGGTGGACCGTGCGCGCCCTGGTGCGCGACCCCGGCTCCCCCGCCGCGGCGTCCCTGCGGGAGGCGGGGGCCGAGCTCGCGGTGGGCGACCTGGACGACGAGGCGTCGCTGCGCCTGGCCATGCGGGACGCCGAAGGGGTCTTCCTGGCGCTGACCATGATGCAGGGGCCGAGGATCACCGTCGAGGGCGCCGCCGCCGAGGAACGGCGGGGTCTGACGGTGATCCGGCTGGCCGCCGAGGCCGGCGTCGTGCACCTGGTGTACAGCTCGCTCCCCGGCACCGACGCCGCCTCCGGCATCCCCCACTTCGAGAGCAAGGCGCGGATCGAGCGCGAGATCCACGCGCTCGCGCTCCCGGCGACGATCCTGCGCCCGGTCTCCTTCATGGAGAACTTCCTCACCTACAGCCGCCCCTCCGTGGAGGACGGCACCCTGGTCCTGCGCCTGCCCGCACGGCCCGGGACGCCGATGCAGCTGATCTCCGTCCGGGACATCGGGGTCTTCACCGCCCTCGCCTTCGAGCGGCCCGGCGGGTACGTCGGCCGGACCGTGGACATCGGCGCGGACGAGCTGACCCCGCCGGAGATCGCCGCGGCGTTCGGCCGGGCGGGCGGCCTGCCGGCCCGCTACGAGCAGATCCCGATCGAGCAGGTGCGCGCGTTCGACGAGCACCTGGCCCGGATGTTCGAGTTCTTCGACGAGCACCCGGCCGGCGGCGTCGATCTGAAGGCCCTGCGGGCCGAGCATCCCGGCCTGACGACCTTCGAGACCTGGCTGCGCGCCACCGGCTGGAGGCCGTGAGGCGCGGCAGGTCACCGGCGGCCGGGATGCCGCTCCCGTCACTCCGTACGGCTATCCCGCGGGCGGCCGGGGCTCGCGCCACATGGGATACATGACCGGGCCTCCGGGCAGCCGGACCAGCTCCGGCATGTCCACGTAGCCGTGGCGGAGATAGAGCCGCCGGCTCGCCTCGCTGCTCGCCTCCAGGTAGGCGGGCGCCCCCTCGGCGTCGAGCCGGCGATGGTGCTCCTCCAGCAGCAGGGTGCCGAGGCCGCGGCCGGTCCTCCCCCGCTCCAGGGCGATGAAGTTCAGGTAGTGGTGCGGCTCGTGCGGATGGAGCTTCTCCAGCAGCTCGCCCAGGGCGTGGTAGCGTTCCGCGTTCTCCCCGGCGAAGGTGTCGATCGCCTCCCGCTCTCCGGGGATCTCCGGGAACGGCGCGGTGAACCAGACGGCCACGCCGGCCAGTTCGCCCGCCTCGTGGATGCCGTAGACGTCACCGTGCTCCATCGCGTGCGCGGCGTACATGGTGAAGAACCTCCGCTGGAGGGGCAGGCGGTCCTCCACGCGCGGGACGAGCCACGCGGTGATCGCGTCGACGTGGAAGGTGTCCGCGATCAGGTGGCCGGTCGCCTCCGCGTCCGTCATCCGGCTGATCACCGGGTCCACCGGGGCCGCCGCGCTCATCGGGGGCCTCCCGCCGCGGCCTGGGCGCCGAGACCGATGCCGGCGTACACCTCGGGCCGGGTGGCCTTGATCACCCGGGCCCACACGACGCCGAAGACCACCGCGACGACGTAGATCGCGGGCAGGATCCACCGCATCGGCGAGTCGGGCGCGACCCCGAGGACCGTGTCGAAGTTGACCAGCGTCAGCCCGATGATCACGACCAGCGCCACGATCGACAGGGCCGGCGCGAAGCGCGTCCGCCAGGCCGTCTCCTCGCGGAGGTCGCGGGAGAAGAACACGATCACCGAGATCGAGGTGACGGTGAGCAGGGTCAGCAGCCCGAGGCCGCCGAAGGTGCCGAAGGTGAAGAACAGCTTCGTGACCGGGTCGAGCCCCGCGACGGCGTAGACGGTGATCACGATCAGGCCGAGCACGGTCTGCAGCACCGACCCGGCGATCGGGGCGGCGGTGCGGGCCGAGGTGCGCCCGAACACCGAGGGCAGCACGTTCTCCCGGCCCAGGGCGAAGATGTACCGCGCCGTGGTGTTGTGGAAGGCGATCATGCAGGCGATGCTGCTGGTCACGAACAGCACCGAGCCGATCGTCGCGACGCCGTTGCCCAGGTGCTCGCCCGCCTGGCCGAAGATGAGCGCGGGGCCCTGCTCCGTCGCCGCCTTGACGATCCCGTCCGGGCCGGTCGGCACCGTCTGGGCCCAGGCGGAGATCGAGTAGAGGATGGCGATGACCCCGATGCCCAGGTAGGTGGCGAGGGGCACGGTGCGGTGGCGGTCCTTGGACTCCTCGGCGAAGACGACCGACGACTCGATGCCGGCGAAGCCCGCGACGACGGTGGCGAGCGCGGCGCCCACGCCGGGCACGAACAGCGCCCCGGGGTTGAAGCCCTCGAAGCTGATGCCGTTCCGCGCGCCGCCGAACAGGTCGCCGAGGTCGAACAGCAGGACGACGGCGATCTCGCTGACCAGCAGGACGGACAGGATCCGGCCGTTGATGTCGACCCGCAGCAGCCCGAGCAGGCCGGTCAGCGCCCAGGCCACCAGCGCGATGACCCACCACGGCGGCGACCCGCCGAACCAGTCCAGGAGCAGCGGCTCGGCCGCCGACCCGATGATGCCGTACAGGCCGAGTTGCAGCGCGTTGTAGGCGAGCAGCGCCACCCACGCCGTCACCACGCCCTGCGTGCGCCCGAGACCCTGCGCGGCGTAGGCGTAGAAGGCGCCGGCGTTCACCACGTGCCTGGCCATGGTCACGTAGCCGACGGCGAAGAGCGAGAAGACCGCGCCCAGCAGCAGGAACGCGAGCGGCACGCCGATCACGCCCGTCACCGCGTACGCCGTGGGAACCGAGCCCGCGACGACCATCAGCGGCGCCGCCGCGGAGATGACGAAGAACACGATGGACGGCACACCGAGCCGGTCCTGGGCCAGCGCGGCGGAGACCGCGCTCGGCCGTTGCTCTGTCAGGGACACCTGGAACTCCGTGAAGGGGTTGGGGACGGGGTGGTCACCGGCGGCTGAGGACGGCCTGCCCGACGGCGACCTTGGTCTGGGCGACGAGCCTCTGCATCGGGGCGGGGAGCATGGCGATCGCGGCGGCCACGAAGCGGGGATCGTGTTCCGACAGCACCCGCTGGGCGCAGCCTGCGGCGTCCAGCAGCCCCAGGAGGACGCGGTCCCGGGGGCCCGGCGGCGTGCGGCGCTGGACGGCGAGGTTCAGGCGGGCGAGCGGCCACGCGGCCGTGCTCATGTCCGCCGGGGCCGGAGGCTGGTGTTTCAGCAGGTGCCTGACCGGTGGTTTGAGCAGCTTCGCGGCGATCATCCGGGCGGTCACCTCGGCGTCCGCCGTGCGGGCGAGGAACAGCAGCCACGTGCTCACCGGATGGTACGGCTCGGCGGCGACGAGGCCGAGCACCTTCCTGGTGAAGGCGTCACCGCTGTCCTCCCCGGCCGTCGCGAGGACGCGTTCGGGGTTCGACGTGAGATCCAGGGTCACCCGCTCGGCGAGCATCAGCTCGGCGAGGACGCCGCCGGCCAGTGCCAGCCCCGCGAGCCGTGAATGCAGGTGTGGATGACCCGTCGCATTGTCGTGCAGGACGAAATACAAGTCATCGACAAGAGACGGGCTCGAAAGATCGCTTTCAGCCACGGTCGGCGATGATATAGGCGCTTTGTTTCATTTGTCATCGCCCGGGAATCAGCGAGATGGGAATGGGAACGCGTTTTCCCATCATGATGCGAATTACGCCAACCGAAACCCGCTTTTGGGTTTATGGGGAAAACATCGCGCCCACCGGCCGCGGAATCCTCACCGGAGCAGGGCGTTCACGAGGACCGTGAGCAGAATCGACGCGACGATCGAGATGATGATCATAAGGAGGCATCCCGTCGCGCCACCAAGTGGACGAACCCTGAAATTTCCTGGCATGAAGGCCCCCTGCCGCCGCTCCTTCCACGGCCTACCCCCGGCCTCCGCCGCAAACCGGCACGCGTTTTGTCCGTTTTGAGGGTGGGCATCGAGGGCCTATGACCACCCAGGACGACAGGGGCGCGGTGGTCCTGGCCCGCGCCCACGGCCTCTTCAACATCGCGGGCGGGTTGTGGCCGCTCCTGCACCTGACGAGCTTCGAGAAGGTGTTCGGCCCCACGACCGACCCCCGGCTGCGACGCACCGTCACGGGCCTGCTGGTGGGGATCGGCTGGACCCAGGTGCGGGCCGCGGCCACGCCGGACGGCGCCGGGCAGGCGCGCCGTCTCGGCATGGCCACCGCCGCGACGATTCTCACCGCCGACCTGCTCGGCGCGCCCACCGGCCGCATCAGGCCGGCCTTTCTTCTCGACGCGGCGGCCCAGGCGCTGTGGCTGCGCGCCTGGCGGGCCGGCGCCGTACGGCCCGCGCCCCGGGCGGGCGGCCGTACGAGGTCGGTCGTCGCCGCGGCGGCGGCGCTCGCGGCCGGGTGCGCCACCGGCGGCGTGCTGGCCTCGCGGGTGCTGCGGCGCCCGCCGGAACAGGAGGTGTCCGAGCTGACCCGGGCCCGCTACCTCCGTCATCCCGCCGCGAGGTGATGATCGGCGGCCTCTTCCCTCCACCGGGTTACGTCTCCCGGCGACGGGTAGAGCGAACGGCAGTTCGACATTGGAGGGACGATGGACCGAGGACCGGTGGAGAAGGACCCCGAGGACTGGGCGACCGGGGACGAGCCGATGACCGCGCCGCAGGAGTCCTACCTGCGCACGCTGGCCCGGGAGGCCGGGCGGGACGTGCCCGAGGGGCTCAGCAAGGCCGAGGCCTCCACGTTGATCGACGAGTTGCAGGACCAGAGCCGCCGCCTGAACGAGAACGGGTAGCCGCCGCCACCCGTCCCGCCGCCGCCTGTCCGTCCGGTCACCACACCGTCCGCGGCGGCCGGGCGGGCACACGACAGTCGGCATATGACAGGCGGCATATGACAGGCGGCATATGACAGGCGGCATATGACACGGCCGCCCGGGCGGGAGGATCCACCCGGGCGGCCCGCGCCGTCCCCGCCCGGTTATCCGGGCAGCGCCTCTTATCCGGGCAGCGTCTCGCCGCCGATCGGCGCGAGGACCTCACCCGTGTAGTACGAGGAGAGCCGGTTGGCCGCGAAGAACACGTACGACGGGGCGATCTCGTCCGGGTCGGCCGGGCGGCCCATCGGCACCTGCTCACCGAACTTCTCCACCTTCTCCTCGGGGAAGGTGGCCGGGATGAGCGGCGTCCAGACCGGGCCCGGGGCCACGGCGTTGATCCTGATCCCCCGGTCGACCAGCACCTGGGCCATCGCGTAGGTGAACGCGTTGATGGCGCCCTTGGTCGCGGAGTAGTCGATCAGCTGCTTGTTGCCGCGCAGCCCGTTGATCGACGAGGTGTTCACGATCGACCCGCCCTCGGGCATGTGCCGCAGCGCGGCCTTCGTCACCCGGAAGTAGCTGTGGATGTTGACGGCGAAGGTGTGCTCCCACTGCTCGTCGGACAGCTCCTCCAGGCCCTTCACGGGGGTCTGCGTGGCCACGTTGTTGACCAGCACCTCGATGCCGCCGAGTTCGCGTACGGTGCGCTCGACGACCTCCTCGCAGTGGCGGGGGTCGGCGAGGTCGCCCGGGAGGAGCACGCAGCGGCGGCCCTCCTGCTCCACCAGCTTCCTGGTGTGCTCGGCGTCCTCGTGCTCGGTGAGGTAGGCGATCGCGACGTCCGCCCCCTCCTTGGCGAACGCCACGGCGACGGCCCGGCCGATGCCGGAGTCTCCCCCGGTCACGAGGGCCCGCTTCCCGGCCAGCAGGTCGCGTCCGGTGTAGTCGCGCATCTCGTCCCTCGGCTCGGGGCTCATCTCGCCCGTCCGGCCGGGATACGACTGCGTCTGCGGTGGTGGTGTGGAGTTCGGCTGCTCGGACATGCACCCCGCGTACCCCTGCCCGGCCCGGGCAAACGAGCGGGCGCGGCGGCCACGACGGTCGCCCGGCGGATACACAGTGTTACCTATCCATCACGCTTTAGCGTCCCGAGATGGGACATCGTGTATGACGATGACATGACATCCCGGCCGAAGATCGCCCTCATGGACGTCGTCTGGAGGACGTGCGGCGCCTCCCCCGGGTGCCCGGGCATCTCCCGCGAGCCGTACGGCCGGTGCCTGGCGCACCTGACGCCCACCGAGACCGGCGCCGTCCTGCGGAGCCTCGCCCCCGGCCAGGCGCTCGACCTGCGTGGCACCACCGTGACGGAGGACCTGCTCACCCTCCTGCTGGGCCGCCTGGAGCGCCGCGTCGGGCGGGCCAGGTTCGACCACGCGGTCTTCACCGGCCAGGCCCGCTTCGGCGAGGTCGTCTTCACCGGGGACGCGACCTTCGACCACGCCCGGTTCGACCGGCTCGCCTCCTTCTACGGCGCCCGGTTCCTGCGCAACGTCTCCTTCCGCGCGGCACGGTTCGCACGTGAGCTGTCCCTGCACGAGGCGCGGGTGCGCGGCCACGCCGCCTTCGACCACGCGACGATCCGCGGCGACGCCCTGTTCGGCGCCGCGCGCTTCGGCGGCGACCCTCCCGCCGAGGTCACCCCCGGCGGCGCCCCATCCCACGGCCCGTTTCCCGGCAGCCCATCCCCCGGCGTGCCCAGCACCACGGCCTTCCGGACCGCGCCGGATGTCTCGTCGCATGGGCCCCGGAACACCCCGTTCGCGCAGGCGCCGGACACCTCGTTCCACGGCGGACGGGATGTCTCGTTCGAGGGAACGCAGTTCCGGGGGTTCGCGGCGTTCGACGCGGCGCTCTTCGCGGGGGACGTCGTCTTTCGCGGCGCTCGTTTCCACCGGGCCGTCTCCTTCCGCGGCGCCGTCTGCGGGGCGACCGCCGCCTTCGAGGGGGCGCGGTTCCAGGGCGCGGCCTACCTGGGCCCGATGCGGGTCGGGCGGCGGCTGTCCCTCGCGGGTGTACGGGCCGGGGCGGCGCTGCACCTGGAGACCGGCGGGTGCCGCGTGATCCTCCGGGCCGCGGACGTCGCCGGGCCGCTCGTCGCGCGCCTGTCCGACACCGACCTCGACCTGCGGGACGCGGTCCTCGGCGGGACGTCGGCGGTCACCCGGCGCGCCGGCCGGCTGCGGGTGACCTCGCTCGACGGCCTCGACGCCGGGGCGCTCACGCTCACGGGAGCCGACCTGCGCGGGTGCGGTCTCGGCGGGCTGCGCCGCCCGGAACGCCTGCGACTGCGGGAGTGCCTGTTCGCGGCGACACCGGGCGGGATGCGGCTGCGGCTGGGCTGGCCGCCGGTCCGGTGGTGGAGCCGTCGCCGCGTCCTCGCCGACGAGCACCTGTGGCGCGGCTGGGACCCGTCCCGAGTCTCGGGGTCTCCGAGCGCTCCGGCCTCGCCATCCAGGTTCCGCGGATCAGCCCGGCCGCGGAGATCGCGGCCGCAGAAGTCGCACGGGTCGCCGGACGCCGCCCGGCTGGCCCTCCTGTACGAGCGGCTGCGGCCGGGCGTGGACGACGCCAGGACCGCCGCCGACTTCGCGTTCGGCGCCATGGACATGCGGCGGCTCGGCAGTTCCCGCGGCCGGGCCAGGCTGCTGCTCTCGATCCACTGGCTCGCCTCCGGCTACGGCCTGCGGACGGGCCGCGCTCTCGGATGGCTGACGCTGGTGACGGCCCTCGCCGCGGGCGCCGTCTGCTGGACGGCCGGAGCCCGTCCGGCGCGGCAGCCGGTCGGCCAACGACCCCACGTGGCGGTTGTCCGGGCCGTGATGCGAGGTGGAGCACGGGCCGGGCTGCGGCCGGCGGTAACCGCCTCTGGCGCGGCCCACTCCCACTCCCTGCCCACCCGCGCGGGCTGACCCGGCAGCGGCCGGCCCGGGCGCCGAGCATCGAGAACGTCGATGCTCAGAGGCGCAAGCGTTCACGATCCTTACGAGAGTGACCTCCTGTCGTCAGCATAAGCTCAATCGTTCGCGAAACAGGAGGTTCCATGACAAAGCGCCTATCTGTGGCCATAGTCGGCGCGCTGGTCGTGTCGGCGCTCGCCGGCGGCTGCGGGCGTTCGTCGTCGGGGACCGCCGCGGGCGACAACGCGGCGGCGACGGCGAACAAGACCGCGAAGGACCTGGTGCCGGAGGACGTGCGCAAGACCGGCACGCTGCGGGTCGCCACCTCCGAGGGCTACCCGCCGATGGAGATGTACAAGAAGGGCACCCAGGAGCTCACCGGGGTCGACCCCGACCTCGGCGCGGCCATCGCGGCCAAGCTGGGGCTGAAGTTCTCGATCACCAACGCCGCCTTCGACGGGCTCATCCCGGGCCTGCAGGGCGGGCGCTGGGACATCGTGATGTCCTCGATGAGCGACACCGAGGAGCGGCGCGCGGCCGTCGACTTCGTCGACTACTTCAACGCCGGCGGCGCGATCATGGTCAAGAAGGGCAACCCCGAGGGGATCAAGACCCTCGATGACCTGTGCGGCCGTACGGTCGTGCTGGCCAAGGGCAGCTCCAACCTCGCCATCGGCGAGAAGCAGAACGAGAAGTGCGCCACCAAGATGAAGATCATGCAGAGCGAGGACGCGCCCACCGGCCTGCTCTCGATCGACTCCGGGCGCGCCACCGCGACCATCGTGGACTACCCCGTCGCCGTCATGTACGCCAAGGACACCGGCAAGTACGACGTGCTGTCCGAGCAGTACGACGCCGGGCCGTGGGGCATCGCGATCGACAAGCGCAAGACCGCGCTGCGCGACGCGGTCGCCAAGGCCATGGAGGAGCTTCAGGCCGACGGCGGCTACAAGGCCGTGCTGGACAGCTACGGCGTGACGGCCAACGCCGTCGACGGCGTACTGGTCAACACCAAGCCGTGGAAGTGACGCAGGAGAAGGCGCCCGCCGCCGAACTGCCGATCGACGCCGTGCGCCCCGCGCGGCCCGGCCGGTGGCTCGGCGCGGCGGCCGCCCTGCTCTTCCTCGTGTGGCTGGCCTACACGGTCATCGTCAACGAGAACCTGCACTGGGACGTCATCGTCGCCTACCTGGCCGACGGCAGGATCCTCGGCGGCCTGTGGGTGACCATCCAGCTCACCGTGCTGTCCATGGCCATCGGCCTCGCGCTGGGCGTGCTCGCCGCCGTCATGCAGCTGTCGGACAACCCCGTGCTGCGCGGCACCTCCGCGCTCTACACGTGGTTCTTCCGCGGCACGCCGCTGCTGGTGCAGCTGATCTTCTGGTTCAACATCGGGCTGGTCTTCCCCACCTTCGCGATCGGCGTCCCGTTCGGCGGGCCCAAGCTGATCGAGTGGCAGGCGAACGCGATCATCACGCCGTTCACCGCGGCGCTGCTCGGCCTGGCGATCAACGAGGGCGCGTACATGGCGGAGATCGTCCGCGCCGGCATCCGCTCGGTGGACCCGGGCCAGCGGGAGGCCGCCGAGTCGCTCGGCATGTCGCACCGGCAGGTGCTGCGCCGCGTGGTGCTGCCGCAGGCCATGCGGGTGATCATCCCGCCGACCGGCAACCAGTTCATCTCCATGCTGAAGACCACGTCGATGGTCTCGGTCATCGCCGGGGCCGAGCTGCTCACCGTGGCGCAGCGCATCTACCTCGGCAACTTCGAGGTCATCGCGATGCTCGTCGTCGCGTCGATCTGGTATGTCGTGCTCACCACGATCGCGAGCGTCGGCCAGCACTTCGTCGAGAAGCGGTTCGAGCGCGGCCACGTGCGGCTGTCCTCCCGCGTACGCCGCAACCTGCGGCCCGTGACGTCCAAGGAGCCCTCGTGAGCACGCCCGAAGCACCGGCCGACCGGCCGATGGTGCGGATCCGCGCCGCGCGCAAGCGGTTCGGCCCGCTGGAGGTGCTCAAGGGCATCGACCTCGACGTCCCCGCCGGCTCGGTGGTCTGCGTCGTCGGGCCGTCCGGGTCGGGCAAGTCGACGCTGCTGCGCTGCGTCAACCGCCTGGAGACGATCGACTCCGGCCGCATCTGGGTGAACGGCGAGCTGATGGGCTACAACGAGCGCGGCGGGCGGCTGCACGCGCTGCGCCCGGCCGAGCTGTCCCGCCAGCAGCGCGGCATCGGCATGGTGTTCCAGCGGTTCCACCTGTTCCCGCACCGCACCGCGATCGAGAACGTCATGGAGGGGCCCGTCACCGTGCTCCGCACGCCCACCGCGCAGGCCCGGCGGCAGGCGGCGGAACTGCTGGAGCGGGTCGGCCTGGCCGACCGCGCGCACCACTACCCGGCGCAGCTGTCGGGCGGCCAGCAGCAGCGCGTGGCGATCGCCCGCAGCCTGGCCATGCGGCCCAGCCTGATGCTGTTCGACGAGCCGACCAGCGCGCTCGACCCCGAGCTCGTGCAGGAGGTGCTCGCCGTCATGCGGGACCTCGCGGCCAGCGGCATGACGATGATGGTCGTCACCCACGAGATGAGCTTCGCCCGCGAGGTCGGCGACCAGCTCGTCTTCATGGACGACGGCGTCATCGTGGAGCGGGGCGACCCGCGCGAGGTGCTCGCGGCGC
The DNA here is from genome assembly GCF_008728085.1 of Microbispora cellulosiformans. Lineage (NCBI taxonomy): Bacteria > Bacillati > Actinomycetota > Actinomycetes > Streptosporangiales > Streptosporangiaceae > Microbispora > Microbispora cellulosiformans. Next base: position 438,686 of record NZ_VYTZ01000005.1, read on the forward strand.
CCCGGCACGACCGGCTGCGCGCCTTCCTGGGACAGGTCCTGTGAGCCCGGCCGCGGCCGCTCGTACGGGACGGCCCGCCGGGCGGCGTGCCGCGGCCCCGGAGATCTCGGGGACAGGGGCGGGGACGGATCGGGTGACGAGGAGGCTTCCGTGACGGGGACGCCCCGCTTCGACCTCCTCGTCCGGGGCGGGCTGGTGGTCGACGGCACCGGCCGCCCGGCCCGGCCCGCCGACGTCGGGGTCTCCGGCGGGCGGCTGACCGTGCTTCCCCGGGACTCGTCGCCGGGTTCGGCGTCGGGCTCTGTTTCGGGCTCTGTTTCGGGCTCTGTGTCGCGCTCTGTGGCCGACGCCGCCGAGGTGCTCGACGCGCGCGGGCGGGTCGTCTCCCCCGGCTTCGTCGACGTCCACACGCACTCCGACGGCGTCGCCCTGCTCGGCGCGCCCGGCGGCGGCGACGGGTCCGGCGGCGTTTCCGACAGGGTTTCCGGCGGTGATTCCGGCCGGGAGCTGGTGCGGGCCTCGGTGCTGCAGGGGGTCACCACCGAGATCTGCGGCAACTGCGGGTCGAGCCTGTTCCCGGCCCTGCCGGAGCGGCTGGCCGCCATGCGGGCCGAGACCCGGATCACCTTCGGCGGCGACGTCGGCGCGTACGCCGACTTCGCGGGGTTCGCCGCCGCGCACGGCCGGGTGCCCCGGGCCAACCACCTGGCCTCGCTCGTCGGCCACGGCACGCTCCGGGCGGGCGTGCTCGGCCCGGTGGACCGGCCCGCCCGGCCCGCGGAGCTGCGCGCGATGTGCGCGCTGCTCGACGCGTCCCTGGCGCAGGGCGCCGCCGGCCTGTCCACCGGCCTCATCTACACCCCCGGCTCGTACGCCGGCACCGCCGAGGTGGTGGCGCTGGCGGAGGTGGCCGCCCGGCACGGCAAGCCGTACGTGACCCACCTGCGAGACGAGATGTCACGCGTGGAGGAGGCGCTGGAGGAGGCGATCGAGATCTCCCGGCGCAGCGGCGCGGCGCTGCACGTGTCGCACCACAAGACCGCCGGGCGGTACGCCTGGGGCCGCACCGAGCGCACGCTGCCGCGCCTCGCGGAACTGCGTGCGGGCGGCATGGACGTCACCTGCGACGTCTACCCCTACACGGCGGGCAGCACGGCGCTGGCCGCGATGCTGCCGCCGTGGGCGAACGACGGCGGGCTCCGCGCCCTGACCGCGAGGCTCGGCGACCCCGCCCAGCGCGACCGGATGCGCCGGGCCATCGCCGAGGGCGTGCCCGGCTGGGAGAACACGGTCGGCAACGGCGGCTGGGACCGGATCTCGGTGGCCTGCGCGCCCCGTCATCCGCGGGCCGAGGGCGCGACGATCGCCGACCTCGCCACCGCCGCGGGGGCCGATCCCCTCGATGTGGCCGCCGACCTGCTGGTCGCCGAGGACGGCGAGGTGACGATCATCAGTCATTCCATGATCGAGGATGACGTGCGGCGGGTGCTGGCCGCGCCGTACGCGATGATCGGCTCCGACGGCGTGCCGAAGCCCGGCGGGCGCCCGCACCCGCGCTGGGCCGGGACCTTCCCCCGGGTGCTCGGCCGGTACGTACGCGAGCTCGGGCTGCTCGGCCTGGAGGAGGCGGTGCACAAGATGACCGGGATGGCGGCGGCCCGCTTCGGCCTGACCGGGCGGGGCGTGATCCGCGACGGCGCGCACGCCGACCTGGTGGTGTTCGACCCGGCGGAGGTCGCCGACCTGGCCACCTTCACCGAGCCGCTGCTGCCGCCCACGGGCGTCGGCGCGGTGGTGGTCGGCGGCGCGGTCGTGGTGCGCGACGGCGAGGAGACGGGCGCCCGCCCGGGACGGGTGCTGGCGCTGTGAACGCCGGGAACGCCGGGAACGCCGGGAACGCCGGGAACGCGGGGAACGCCGGAGACGCTGTGAACCCTGGGGGCGCGGTGAACGCCGGGGACGCGATCGCCGGGGACGGGGGCGGGGTCCCCCGCGACGCCGGGCCGGGGGACGTCTCCGGCACCGCGCGCGGCTCGCTGGCGGAGCTGGCGGCGGCCTGCCCCGGGACGCTGGCCGTGTGCGTCCCCGGCCTGCTCGGGGTGAACGAGGACGTGGTGCTGCCGCTGGCCAGCACCGGCAAGGTGCTGCTGCTCGCGGCGCTCGCGCAGGACGTCGCGGCCGGCGCGATCGACCCGGCCGAGCCGGTCGGGCTGCTCGACGAGGACTACGCGGGGGGTTCGGGCCTGCTCACCGAGCTGTCGGCCCGCCGCTGGACCATCGGCGACCTCGCCGTGCTGACCGCGTCCGTCAGCGACAACACGGCGACGAACGCGCTGCTGCGGCGGCTCGGGCTCGCCCGGGTGGACGCCGCTGCCGCCGCGCTCGGGCTGGCCGAAACCCGCGTCCACGACAGGATCCGGGAGCCGCGACTGCCCGCGCACCCGCCCGCGTTCGCCACCGGGACGGCCCGCGAGCTCGCCGGCCTCATGCGGTCCGTGGCGTACGGCCGGGAGCCGTGGCAGCGGCTGCTGCTCGGCTGGATGGCCTGCAACACGGACCGCGGCCTGGTCCCGGCGCTGCTGCCGCACGAGCCGGAGGACCGCGAGCCGCCGCGCGTGCTGCCGTACGCCGACGGGGTGTGGGTGGCGAACAAGACCGGCACGGACGCCGGGACGCGGGCCGACGTCGGCGTGATCGCGGCGGCCCGGTGGGAGGGCTACGCGGTGCTCGCGCACGGGCCGGAAGGCTCCGAGCAGGCCCTCGTGCGGGCCGTGCGACAGGCCGGCCTCGCCGTGGCCGCCACGGTGACCGCCACGGTGACCGCCGCAGTGGCCGCCCAGTGACCGCCACCGCGGCCGCGACCGCCGCCGCCACGATGACCGGCCCGGAACCCACCGGGACCGGCGGGTGACCGGCAGGACCGGCACTGCGCCGGCTGGGTGATCGCCGCCTCCGCTCGGGCGTGACCAGCGCGGACGCGGCCCGATACTGGGGGGCATGCTCAGCAGCCACCGCCTCAGGGTGCTCCTGGAGGTCTTCAGGACCGGGAGCATCGCCGGAGCCGCCAAGACCCTGCGGCTGTCGCCGTCCGCCGTCTCGCACCAGCTCGCCCGGCTGGAGGAGGAGGCGGGGGTCGGGCTGGTGGAGCGGGCCGCGCACAGCCTGCGGCTGACCGCCGCCGGCCGCCGCCTGGCCGGGCGGGCCCAGGAGGTGCTCGATCTCATCGAGTCCGCCGAGAAGGACCTGCTCGCGCAGGCGCGGGCGGACGCCGGGCAGCTCCGGATCGGGTTCTTCGCCTCGGCCGGCTACCGGCTGCTGCCGATGGCGCTGTCGTCGTTCACGGCCCGCCACCCCGGCGTCGATCTCGACCTCGTGCTCGGGCAGCCGCACGAGCTGCTAGCCGATGTGGAGCGCGGTGAGCTCGACGTGCTGGTCGTGTTCGAGCACGCGCTCGACCCCTGGAAGGCGCCGAAGGGCGTGGAGGTCGTCCACCTCTTCGACGAGCCGCAGCTTTTGGTCATGCCGCTGGGCCATCCCGCCGGACACCGGCCCCGCGTACGGCTGGCCGACCTCGCCGGCGATCCGTGGATCACCACGTTCGGCACCGAGACCCCGGTGTCGGTGCTGGAGCGGGCCAGCGCCCTGGAGGGCTTCACCCCCGCGATCCGCTGCCGCAGCGACCACTACGAGGTGACGCTCGGCCTGGTGCGGGCCGGGCTGGGGGTGGCCCTGGTGCCGAGCCTCGGTGTGCAGGGCGCGGCGGGCGTCCAGGTGTGCCAGGTGGAGGGCCCCCGGCTCTTCCGCCGGGTCGGCGCCGCGATCCGGCCGACCAATCCCAACCCCGCCCTGCGGGCCTTCGTCGGCTATCTCAGGGACGCCTCGGCCCGCCTCAGCGTGACGCTCCGCCAGACCACGACGTCCGAGCGGCCCGCCGCGCGGAGCGGCGGGCCGCCGGACGGCCGGTCACCAGTTGCCGAGCCGGTGCCCGCTCCGCTCGCCCCGCTCGTGCCGGCGGTAGACCTGCGCCATGCCCAGCGCGGCGGCGCCGAGCGCGAAGATCACGATGCCGGTCACGACGTTGTTCCAGACGGTGCTGGTGGTGGCCTCGCCTCCCCCGCGCACCACCCAGGGCGAGACCAGCGCCCACACGCCGAGTAGCGGGATCAGCCACCCCATGCCGTAGGTGCGTCCGAAGGCGGACGCGAGCCCGAGGGCCAGGGCACTGATCACGAGGCCCGTGATCAGGTTGCTGATGGTCAGCCCGGGGAAGCGAAAGAACCCGACGATCCAGGGCGAGAGCGCCAGATAAAGACCCGCCAGGAAGGACAGCCCTTCCAGTACCTGCGCGGGAGCCGTCGAACCCGCCCGGTCGTAGGTCTGGCGCAGTTCGGCGATGTCGGGGTGACGCTCGATGCCGGTAGGTCCAACCATGACTGGTCCCGCCTTTCCTGCTGGTTGCGTTTGCGCGGACGGCCATACCCCCACAAATCGCACAATTCTCCATTTTGCGTAATATCTCGCTGATTGTTTGCTTTTAGCAGGATAAATTGCCATTCGGGGATTCGCTGGAAGATAGCGGCAGATTCGGCCGGGGAGGGTACCGATGAGGTCCGGCCGAGGGTGCGCAGACGGGGAGGGGGGTCATGATCGCTGTTGTCCTTGCCGTGCTTGCCGCGGCGGCCAACGCCGTCGCGTCGGTGCTGCAGCGCCGGGCCGCCCGCGGCATGCCCCCCGGCGAGGCCTTCCGGCTGGGGCTGATCCTGCACCTGCTGCGCAGTTCCGCCTGGCTGGGCGGCATCGGGGCGCTGATCGCGGGGTTCCTGCTGCAGGCCGCCGCGCTCTCGTCCGGAGGGCTCGCCCTCGTGCAGCCCCTGCTCGTCGCGGAACTGCCGATCACGATGCTGGTGGCGGGCTGGATGTTCCGGGCCCGCCTCTCCCCGATGACGTGGCTGGCCATCGCGGCGCTCACGGCAGGGCTGGGCGGGTTCCTGGGGGCGGCCTCCCCCACTCCGGGCGACCGCCTGCCGGGCCTGCTGGGCTGGACGATCTCGGCCGGTGTGACCGCCGGGCTCGTGGCCGGCTGCGTGGCGGTCGCGATCGCCTCCGGCGGCGCCACCCGCGCCGTGCTGCTCGGGGTCTCCGCCGGGCTCGGGTTCGCCTACACCGCCGTGCTGATGAAGCGCACCGTCGAGGTGCTGCCCGACGGGCTGCGGGCCCTGTCCGGCGCCTGGTCGCTGTACGCCATGGTGGCCGCCGGCCTGTGCAGCCTGTTCCTGCTGCAGAACGCCCTGCACAGCGGCCCTCTCGTCGCCGTGCAGCCGGCGCTGACCGTGACCGACCCCGTCGCCAGCACGGCGTACGGCGTGGCCCTGTTCGGCGAGGGCATCCGCACCGGCCCGTGGGTGCTGCCGGAGCTGACCGGTATGGCCCTCATCCTGTACGGCAGCGTGCTGCTGTCGCGGCACGCGCCGCTGCGGGAGAGTGTCGGGAGACCGTGACGGGCGCGCCGTCCGGCCGCGCGAAGCGGAGCAGCAGGGCCTCCGCCGGCTCGGCGGCGAACAGCGCCTCCGCGCGGGTGGTCAGCGCGGCCCGGGCGGGCGAGCCGGGGGCGAGCCGGTCGAGTTCCCGGAGCAGCCGGGCGGGACGGCGCACGTGGACGCTCACCCCGGCGCGGGCCATCGCGAGCACCCCGTCCCTGCCGTGACCGGGGATCGGCAGGCAGGTCACGACGGGCGTCCGCGCGGCGAACGCCTCCCGGCAGGTCAGCCCGGCGGCGTTGTCCACCAGCGCGTACGCCGCGGCGAGCAGGCCGGGCAGGTCGTCGCGCCACCCGAGGGCGAGCCCCACCGGCCGCGGCGCCGACCGCGTTCCGCCGGCCTCCACGGCTCCGGCGGCATCGCCCACGCCTTTCGCACCTACCGCCTGTCCGGCCCTCGCCGTCTCCGTCCCGCTCGCCTCTGTCCCGCTCGTCTCCGCGAACAGGCGCGTCAGGCGGCGGCGTAGCCGCTCGCCCCGCCCGCACAGCACGACGGGCACGTACCGCCCGCTCTCCGGCGAGCCGTCTCCAGGTCCGGGGCGGCACAGGGCGCGGGCCGTCCGCACGACCCGGCCGACTCCCCACGCGCCCGCGCCGACCAGCACGATCCGGTCGCCGCCGGGCAGTCCCAGCCGGGCGTGGACGCCTCGTCCCGGCGCTCCCCCGGCGGCGAACCCGGGCCGCACGATCGGGGCGTGCCGGAAGGCCGGACGGCCGGTGGCGGCAGTCACGGCGAGGGCGGTGGCCGCGTCCGGGCACAGGTACCGGTCGTTGCCCGCGTGCAGCCAGAGGCGGTGCGCGGCGAAGTCGGTCAGCACGACCACGCTGGGGACCGTCAGCCGCCCCCGGGACCGCAGGTGCCCCGCGGCCTGGGCGGCGACGTGGAAGACCGGCACCAGCAGCGAGGGCCGCAGGCGGCGCACCACCCGGTTCAGCCCGGCCGCCGCCACGACCGTCAGCGGCGAGACCCCGCGAGCCCGCCCAGAGGACGCGCGCCGCGACACGAAGAAGATCCGGTAGACGAGGGCGTACAGCCATGGGGCCCGGAGCATCACGGTGCGGTACCACCAGCGCAGGGCCGACCCCAGCCGCAGCGGCAGCAGAGCGAGCACGTCCACGACCGCCACCCGGACACCGGCGGCGGCGAGGCGGCGGGCCAGTTCGGCGGCCACGCCGTCGTGACCGGCCCCCATCGACGCGCTGACGATCAGCACCTTCGCCGCCGGCGGTGTCATGGGCCCCTCCCAGCGAGTGGACGACGACGCGGCGAGGCGCCGGACGCCGTCTCCTGCTCTCGTTCCCGGCCCGGCGACTCCGGACACCGAGGCATATATAGATTCAGATCGGGCGATAATGGACCCGATGAGACGTCGCGTGGCCGCCGCCGGAGCGGCGCTGCTGCCCGTCGCGGCGCACGTCGCGCCGGGCGCGGCCTGGCTGCCCGCCGTCCGCCGCCTGCTGCCCGCCCTCGCGGGCGAGGGGCGTCCCGGGCACGTCGCGCTGACCTTCGATGACGGGCCCGATCCCCGGTCGACTCCGCTGTTCCTCGACGAACTCGCGCGGCTCGGCTGCCGGGCGACGTTCTTCATGCTGGGCGAGATGCTCGACCGCCATCCCGGCCTCGGGCGGAGCGTCGCGCGGGCCGGGCACGAGGTGGCCGTGCACGGCTGGCACCACGTGAACGCCCTGGTCGCCCGGCCGGGCCGGGTCGCGGCGGAGATGGGCCGCGCCGCACGCCTTGTCGCCGAGGTCACCGGCGCGCGGCCCGCCTGGTACCGCCCGCCGTACGGCGTGCTGAGCGCCGAGGCGCTGCTGGCGGCGTGGCGGCACCGCCTGCGCCCGGTGCTGTGGACGGCGTGGGGCGAGGACTGGACGCGCCGGGCCACGCCGGAGTCGGTGCTGCGGACCCTGGCGCCCGGCCTGCGGGGCGGCGCCACGCTGCTGCTGCACGACTGCGACCACACCTCCGCCCCCGGGTCGTGGCGCTCGGCGCTCGGCGCGCTGCCCGAGGTGGTCGGCCGCTGCCGCGCCGCCGGTCTGCGGATCGGGCCGCTCGGCGCCCACCTCCTGTGATCCTTCGGAAGAGCTTTGCCGGCGGCCGGAAGCGCCAACGGCGGGCAACGGTTCCGCCGGTCCCCGACGGCTCCTCCGGGCGTTTCTTTGGCCCGCCTTTCCGTCCGCCCTCGTCCGTGTACGCCGGGTTGCCCGTCCGGTCACCCACGCAAAGCCGCCGCCCGATCTGTCGGGTTTTGGGGGGATTTTCGATGGAGATTCTCCAGACATGTCCGCAGCGGACGTACGCGACGCCGCACGCCGGGAGAACTTCCCGGTGGCCTCCCGGCTGCTGCCGCGCGGGTACCGCCGCGACCTCATGGCGGTGTACGGGTTCGCCCGATACGTGGACGACGCCGGTGACGAGGCGGACCCGGCGGAGCGGCCCGCCCTGCTCGACGCCGTCGAGGCCGACCTCGGCCGCCTGTACGCGGGCGGCGTCCCGCGCCTGCCGGCCGTACGCGCGCTGACGCCGCTGGTCGCCCGCCGGGCCGTGCCGAGCGCTCCGTTCCTGCACCTGGTCGAGGCGAACCGGCGTGACCAGGTGGTGCGGCGCTACGACACGTTCGCCCAGCTGCTGGGCTACTGCGAGCTGTCGGCCAACCCGGTCGGCCGGATCGTGCTGCACGTGTTCGGGCTGGCGACGCCCGAGCGGGCACGGCTGTCCGACCTCGTCTGCTCGGCGCTCCAGGTGATCGAGCACTGCCAGGACGTGGCCGAGGACCACGCCCGCGGCCGCGTCTACCTCCCGGCGGACGACCTGCGCAGGTTCGGCGCCGGAGAGGCCGACCTGGCCGCCGCGCACGCCTCCCCGCGGCTGCGCCGGGTCATCGCCCTGCAGGCCCGCCGCGCGGCCACCCTGCTCGACGAGGGGACGCCGCTGCTGGAGACCCTGCGCGGGTTCGCGCGCGCGGCGGTGGCCGGCTACGTCGCGGGTGGCCGGGCGCAGCTCGTGGCGCTCGAACGCCGCCGGCACGACGTGCTGGGCGGCGCCCCGCGTGCCCGCCGCCACGCGGTGCTGCGGGAGTGGGCGCGTGTGCTGAAGGAGGTGGACGGTGACGGTTCCCGGCGCGATCCCTGATCCCGTCCCCGAGCCCCTGGCCGGCGCGGCGTCGGACCTTCCGGCCGGGCGGGCGCCGGAGACCGGTCAAGTGTCGACGCCGGGGCCGGTGCTGGTGCACGTGTCGCGGGCCTACGGGCACTGCGAGCACGTCGTCCGCACCCGGGCGCGGAACTTCGCGTACGGCATCCGCCTGCTGCCCCCGCCGAAGCGGCGCGCGCTCAGCACCGTCTACGCGCTCGCCCGGCGGATCGACGACGTCGGCGACGAGGCCGGGCCCGTGGCCGAACGACTGGAGCGGCTGGAGCAGGAGCGCAGGCGGCTGCGCGCCCTCAAAAAGCTGCCTCTCGATTCCGCGGAGCCCGATTTCCCGGGCCCTGATTCCCTGGTGCCTGGTTCGATGGCCGGCGGACGCATGCCCGCCGACGTGGCGGCCGATCCCGTGATGGTGGCGCTGGGCGACGCCGCGGCGCGCTTCCCCCTTCCCCTTGAGGCGTTCGAGGAGCTCATCGACGGATGCGCCGCCGACGTCGCCGGGGCGCGTTACCGATGCCACGACGACCTGGTGGGCTACTGCCGGCAGGTGGCCGGGTCGATCGGGCGGCTGTCGCTCGGCGTGTTCGGCCTCGCCGACGGCGCGCCCGCGAGCGGCGGCGAGCGGACGCTGCGGCGCGCGGCGGCCCGGGCGGACGCCCTCGGCGTGGCGCTGCAGCTCACCAACATCCTCAGGGACCTGCGGGAGGACCGCTGCGCCGACCGCATCTACCTGCCCGCCGACGACCTGCGCAGGTTCGGCTGCACACTCGGGCTGAGCCCGAGGGGAGACTTCACGGACCCGCCCGAGCGGCTGGCCGGGCTGATCCGGTTCGAGGCCGCACTGGCGCTCGGCTGGTACGCCGAGGGCATGCGGCTGATCCCGCTGCTCGACCGGCGCAGCGCCGCCTGCACCGCGGCGATGGCCGGCATCTACCGGCGCCTGCTGGGGCGGATCGCCGCCGATCCGGCCCGGGTCCTGGCCGGGCGGCTGTCGCTCGCGCCGTGGGTCAAGGCGATGGTCGCGGCCCGCGCCCTCACGGGCGGGGCCCAGGGAGAGCCGCAGGGGAAGTCACGGGGAGACGCACACGGGGACGCACCCGGAGAGTCCCGATGACGGGCCCCCTGCACGGCCTGGGCGGCGCGGTCCCGCCCGTGGCGGTGATCGGCGGCGGCCTCGCCGGGATCACCGCGGCCCTGGCCGTCGCGGAGGCCGGCTGGCCGGTGACCCTGTACGAGGCCCGGCCCCGGCTCGGCGGGGCCACCCACTCCTTCGCCCGCGGCGGCCTGACGGCCGACAACGGCCAGCACGTCTTCCTGCGCTGCTGCACGGCGTACCTCGGCCTGCTCGACCGGCTCGGCGGGACCGGGAGGGTGCGCCTGCAGGAGCGCTTCGACGTGCGCGTGCTGACTCCGCACGGCGAGCGGGGGCGGCTGCGCCGGGCCGCGCTGCCCGGGCCGTTCCACCTGCTCCCCGCGCTCGCGCGCTACCGGCTGCTGTCCCCCGCCGACCGCCTGCGGGCGGTGCGCGGCGCGCTGGCGCTGCGCGGGCTCGACCCGGCCGCGCCCGCGCTGGACCGGGCCGCGCTCGGCGGCTGGCTGGCCACCCGGGGCCAGCGGGAGACCGTGCGGCGCGCCCTGTGGGACCTGTTCGCGGTGGCCGCGCTCAACATCGCCGCCGACGAGGCGGCGCTCGGGCCCGCGGCCATGGTGTTCCGTACGGCCCTGCTCGGCCGCGCCGACGCCGCGGACATCGGCGTGCCGTCCGTGCCGCTCGGGGAACTGCACGGCGGCGCGGCGCTGACCGCCATCGCGCGGGCCGGCGGCACGGTGCGGATGCCGGCGAAGGCCGAGGCGATCCTGCCGGCCCCGCCCGGCCTGCCGGGGCCGTCGGTCCTCGTCGGCGGCGCACGGGTGGAGACCTCCGCCGTCGTCGTCGCCGTCCCCCACGGGCAGGCCGCGCGGCTCGTGCCGGCCGAGGCGGCGCCGGACCGCGACGCGTGGGCGGGGCTCGGGGCGAGCCCGATCGTCAACGTGCACGTCGTCTACGACCGGCCGGTCACCAGCCTGCCGTTCGCCGCGGTCGTCGGCTCTCCGGTGCAGTGGATCTTCGACCGGACGGCGGCGGGCGGGCTGACCCGGGGTCAGTACCTGACGGTGTCGGTGTCGGCGGCCCGGCACTGGATCGACGTGCCCACGGCCGCGATGCGCGCCGCGTTCGTGCCGGAGCTGGAGCGGCTGCTCCCGGCCACGCGGACGGTGCGGCTGCTCGACTTCTTCATCACCAGGGAACGGCGGGCGACCTTCCGCCAGGGCCCGGGGAGCGGCGCGCTGCGCCCCGCGGCGGCCACCCGGTGGCCGGGGCTGTTCCTGGCCGGCGCCTGGACCGGCACCGGCTGGCCCGACACGATGGAGGGCGCCGTGCGCAGCGGCCTGGAGGCGGCCCGCCTGGTGCGGCTGCACCTCAGCCATCTCAACCACCTCGGCCACGGCAGGGAGCCCGCGCGAGCGGGGTGGGCGCGATGACCGCACTCGTCACCGCCGCGTCCCGCGCCGCGACCGCGCTCGAAGCGGCCCGCGACCACCTGCTCGCCCTGCAGTCGCCGGAGGGCTGGTGGAAGGGCGAGCTCCAGACCAACGTGACCATGGACGCCGAGGACCTCCTGCTCCGCGAGTTCCTCGGCGTGCGGACCGCGGCCGAGACGGCCGAGGCCGCCCGGTGGATCAGGTCGCAGCAGCAGGCGGGCGGCGGCTGGGCCAACTTCCACGACGGTCCGGCCGACCTGAGCACCACCGTCGAGGCGTACGTCGCGCTGCGGCTCGCGGGCGACCCGCCGTCCGCGCCGCACCTGCGCGCCGCGGCGGGCCTCGTACGCGATCTGGGCGGCGTCGAGTCGGCCCGGGTCTTCACCCGGATGTGGCTCGCGCTGTTCGGCCTGTGGCGGTGGGAGGACCTGCCGGTGATCCCCCCGGAGATCGTGTTCCTGCCCCCGTGGTGCCCGCTGAACGTGTACGACTGGGCCTGCTGGGCGCGGCAGACGATCGTGCCGCTGACGATCGTGACCGCGCACCGGCCGGTCCGCCCGCTGCCGTTCGGCCTGGCGGAACTGCGCACCGGGCGGCGCCCGCCGTCGCCCCCGCGTACGAGCGTGGACACGGCGTTCGCGGCGCTCGACCACGTGCTGCACCGCTACGAACGGCGGCCGCTCGCCGGGCTCCGCCGCGCCGCGCTCCGGCGGGCGGCCGAGTGGGTCGTCGCCCGGCAGGAGGCCGACGGGTCGTGGGGCGGCATCCAGCCGCCCTGGGTCTACTCGCTGGTCGCGCTGCACCTCTCCGGGTACGACGCCGGGCACCCCGTCATGCGCCGGGGGCTGGCCGGGCTGGACCGGTTCACGATCAGGGAGGACGGCTCGCGCAGGCTGGAGGCGTGCCAGTCGCCGGTCTGGGACACCGCGCTCGCCGTGATCGCCCTCCTGGACGCCGGCCTGCCGCGCGATCACCCGGCGCTGGACCGGGCGGGTGAGTGGCTGCTCCGCGAGGAGATCCGGGGGCCCGGCGACTGGGCCGTGCGTCGCCCGGGGCTCGCCCCCGGCGGCTGGGCGTTCGAGTTCGACAACGACGGCTATCCCGACGTCGACGACACGGCGGAGGTGATCCTCGCGCTGGGCCGGTGGGGCCGTCCGGCCGCCCGGGACGCCGTACGGCGGGGCCTGCGCTGGATGGCCGGGATGGCCTCCCGCGACGGCGGCTTCGCCGCGTTCGACGCCGACAACACACGCGCGCTGTGCCTGCGACTGCCGTTCTGTGACTTCGGCGCGGTCATCGACCCGCCGTCGGCCGACGTGACGGCGCACGTGGTCGAGGCCCTCGCCGCCGAGGGCGAGGCCCGCTCCCCCGCCGTACGGCGGGCCGTGACGTGGCTGCTGCGGGCGCAGGAGCCCGGCGGCTCGTGGTTCGGCAGGTGGGGGGCGAACCACGTGTACGGCACCGGGGCGGTGCTGCCCGCCCTCGCCGCCGCCGGGGTGCCGCCCGCCGCGCCCTGCGTACGGCGCGCGGTCGCCTGGCTGGAGGCGCACCAGCACCCCGGCGGCGGCTGGGGCGAGGACATGCGCTCCTACCGCGACCCCGCCTGGATCGGGCGGGGCGAGCCGACCGCCTCGCAGACCGCCTGGGCGCTCATCGGCCTGCTGGCCGCCGGAGAGCGGGGCCCGTCCGTCGAGCGCGGCGTCGCCTGGCTGGCCGGCACGCAGCGCCCGGACGGCACCTGGGACGAGCCGCACTACACCGGGACCGGCTTCCCCGGCGACTTCTACATCAACTACCACCTCTACCGGCTCGTGTTCCCGGTCAGCGCGCTCGGCCGCTACCTACAGGCCCGGGAGGGGACTCGATGACGGATCTGATCGTGTGCACCGCGCTCGGCATGGAGGCCCGGGCCGTGGCCCGGGGGCTGCGGCCGGTGCGGGAGCGTCCCCGCGTCCGGGTCGTCCGGGTCGGCATGGGGCCCGACCGGGCGGCGCGCGCGGCGGCCCTGCTCCCGCCCGCCGGCGCCCTCGCCGTCACCGGCTTCGCGGGCGCCCTGGACGACGGGCTGCGCCCCGGGGACGTGCTCGTCGCCACCGAGGTCCGCTCCAGGGTCCGCTCCGGGGACCGCGTGTGGCCGTGCCCCTCCGCCCCGCTGCTCGCCGGCGAACTGGCCCGCGCCGGGCTGCGCGTCGTCACCGGCCCGCTCGTGACCTCCCCTCGCGTCGTCGCGGGCCGCGACCGCCGCGCGCTTGCCGCCGAGGGGGCGGTCGCGGCCGACATGGAGAGCGCGCCGCTGGCCGCCGCCGCGCGGGGGCGGCCCTTCGCCGCCGTACGCGTGATCGTGGACACCCCCGCCACCCCCCTGCTGAGCCTCGGGACAATGGGCGGTGCGGCCACGGCGTGCCGGACGCTTGCCCGGATCGGCCCGGTGCTGGCGCGGTGGGCGGCGGCCACGGGCCCCCGGCGGGTGCTGCTCGCCTCCCCCCGCTCGTTCTGCGCGGGGGTCGAGCGCGCCGTCGAGATCGTGGAGCGGGCGCTCGCCCGGTACGGCCCGCCGGTGTACGTGCGCAAGCAGATCGTGCACAACGCCCACGTCGTACGGGACCTGGAGCGGCGCGGAGCGGTGTTCGTGGACGAGCTGGCCGAGGTGCCCGACGTGCCCGGGGGCGCGGTGACCGTGTTCTCCGCACACGGGGTGTCCCCCGAGGTGCGTGAGGAGGCCGGGCGGCGCGGCCTGCGGGTGGTCGACGCGACGTGCCCGCTGGTCGCGAAGGTCCACGCGGAGGCCCGCCGGTTCGCCGCCCGGGGCGACCTCGTCGTGCTGATCGGCCACGCCGGGCACGAGGAGGTGGAGGGCGTGCTCGGCGAGCTGCCCGGCGCGGGGGTGCTGGCCGAGGACGAGGCCGCGGTCGAGGCCCTGCCCGCGTCGCTCGCCGAGGGGCGCGGGGTCGCCTGCCTGACACAGACCACGCTGGCCGCCGACGAGGCCGGGGAGGTCGCGGCGGCGGTCCGGCGGCGCTTCCCCGGGGCGGAAGGGCCGCGAGGCGACGACATCTGCTACGCGACGACCAACCGGCAGCGCGCGGTGCGGGCGGTGGCCGCCGAGGCCGGGCTGGTCCTGGTCGTCGGGTCGGCGAACTCGTCCAACGCCCGGCGGCTGACCGAGGTCGCCGCCCGTTCGGGTCGTGATGAGGCTCCCCTCGCCCGGCTGGTCGACGGCCCGGGCGACATCGCGCTGGAGTGGCTGCGCGGCGCGCGGACGGTCGGGCTGACCGCGAGCGCGTCCACCCCCGCCTCGCTGGTGGACGCCATCGTGGCGGCCCTCGGCGGGCTCGGGCCGCTGAAGGTGGAGGAACGGCGGGTGACCGAGGAGGACGTCGAGTTCACACTGCCGAAGGAGGTGCGGCCCTGATGCCGATGCCCTTACGTCAGAGCCTTCGCGTGGGCGGGTACGTCCTGCGCCAGCGGTTGCGGCGGCGCAGACGGTTCCCGCTGCTGGTGGAGCTGGAGCCGTTGTTCGCCTGCAACCTCAAGTGCGCGGGCTGCGGGAAGATCCAGCACCCGGCCGGCGTGCTCAGGCAGCGCATGCCGGTCGGCCAGGCGGTCGCCGCCGTCGAGGAGTGCGGCGCGCCGATGGTGTCCATCGCCGGCGGGGAGCCGCTCATGCACCCCCAGATCGCGGAGATGGTCCGGGCGCTGGTGGCCCGGCGGAAGTACGTCTTCCTGTGCACCAACGCCCTGCTGATCCCGCGCAAGATCGACCAGTTCACGCCCTCGCCGTACTTCGCCTGGGCGGTGCACATCGACGGGCTGCGCGAGCGGCACGACGCGTCGGTGTGCAAGGAGGGCGTGTTCGAACAGGCGGTCGCGGCGGTGCGGGAGTGCCGGCGGCGCGGCTTCCGCGTCACCACCAACACCACCTTCTTCGCCGGGGACAGCCCGCGCACGGTGATCGAGGTGCTCGACTACCTGAACGACGACCTGCGGGTCGACCAGATGATGATCTCGCCGGGGTACGCGTACGAGAAGGCCCCCGACCAGGACTGCTTCCTCGGGGTGCGGCAGACCCGCGAGCTGTTCCGCGCGGCCTTCGCCGGAGGCAACCGGGGGCGCTGGCGGCTGAACCACTCGCCGCTCTACCTGGACTTCCTGGAGGGGAGGATCGACTTCCCCTGCACGGCCTGGGCCATCCCGTCGTACTCGGTCTTCGGCTGGCAGCGGCCCTGCTATCTGATGGCGGACGGGTACGCCGGGACCTACCGGGAGCTGGCCGACGAGACCGACTGGAGCGCCTACGGGCGGGGCCGCGACCCGCGCTGCGCCAACTGCATGGCGCACTGCGGCTACGAGCCGACGGCGGTCTTCGCCACCATCGGCTCGCTGCGCGAGTCCCTGCGCGCGCTGCGCAGCCCCTAGCCGAAGCGGCGGGCGAGGGCGCGGAACGGGCCGGGCGCGGCGCCGTGCAGGCGGGCGGGCAGCCGCAGCCAGGCCGGCATGTACACCTCGGCGCGGCCGCGCTCGACGGCGACCGCGACGGCCCGCGCCACCCGCTCCGGCGGCACGGGCGCCGGCCGGCGGCGCGCGTACGGCGTGCCGCGCCGCGCGAAGAACGGCGTGTCGACCACCCCGGGCACCACGGTGGTCACCCCGATCCCGGGCAGCTCGTAGCGCAGGCTCTCGGCGAAGGCCAGCAGGCCCGCCTTGGTCGCGGCGTAGACCGCCTCCTCCGGGACCCCCACCACCCCCGCGATCGAGGCGACGTAGACGAGGTGCCCGCGCCCGCGCTCGATCATCGCGGGCAGCAGCAGCCGGGTGAGCCGCACGTGGGCCGTCAGGTTGACCGCGATCAGGCGTTCCGCTGTGCCGCCCGGCATCCGCGTCAGCGGCCCGCTCCAGCCCTCGCCCGCGTTCGCGACCAGCACGTCCACCGGCCCGGCGCGCGCCGCCAGTTCCTCGGTCCCGTCCTGTGCGAGGTCGGCGGGGACGACCTCGCCGCCGGTCCGGGCGGCGACGGCGGCGAGCGCCTCCCGGTCGCGCCCGGACAGCACCAGGCGGGCGCGGCGGGCCCACAGTTCGAGCGCGATCGCCGTGCCGATGCCCGACGACGCGCCCGTGACGAGCACCCGTGCCCCCGCCAGCCGCATCCGTCCTCCCCCCTTCTGTGGCTGTACCCGCGGACGCGGCGTCCCACGGCTGCAGAAGACGCCGCACGGCGGGAGAAGCGGCCCGCGGCCGCCGGATCGCACCATGGGACGTACGGGCTCGCGATCCGTACCGGGCCCTCAGGTCAGGTCACAGGCTCCCGGATCGAGGTTCTCGCATGGCGACCGGAACGGCTTCCACACTGCGATCGCCCGGCCTGCTGCCGGCGCTCAACACCCGCCACCATCGCGCCGCTCTCGGGGTCTTCGCGTTCGTCGTCGTGGCCCACTGGGCCGAGCACATCGCCCAGGCGGTGCAGGTCTACGTGCTCGGCTGGCCGCTCCCCGAGGCGCGCGGCGTGCTCGGCCTGCCGTTCCCATGGCTGGTGACGTCCGAATGGATGCACTACGGCTACGCGCTGCTGATGCTGGCCGGCCTGCTCATGCTGCGGCGCGGCTTCACCGGCCGGGCCCGCACCTGGTGGAACGTCGCGCTCGGCATCCAGGTCTGGCACCACTTCGAGCACCTGCTGCTGCTCGTGCAGGCGACGACGGGCGACAACCTGCTGGGCCGGCCCGTGCCGACCAGCATCATCCAGCTTCTGGTGCCGCGCATGGAACTGCACCTGTTCTACAACACCCTCGTCACGATCCCGATGGTGGTCGCGATGATCCTGCACCGCCGTCCCACCACCGCCGAGCGGGCCGCGATGCGCTGCTCCTGCGCCCCGCGCCCCGCGGCGCGGCCACGAGAGGCCATGGCGTGACGGCGGGCCCCGGGCCGCGCCGCGGCTCCCCCGCCTTCACCGCCGCGCTCACGCTTTTCGCCCTCTTCCTGCTCTTCCTGGCCGTGCCCGGCATCGGACCGGCCGTACGGGCCGCCCGCGCAGACGGCGTCCCCGGCACCTTCACCGCCCGCTCGGTCGCCTGCGTGGAGCACCCCGGCCACGAATCCTGCACCTGGAACGGCGACTTCCGCTCCGACGACGGCGCCGTACGGCGCGACGGCGTCGAACTGTACGGCGCCGACCACGACATGCTGCGGGAGGGGCAGGAGACCCGGGCCGTGGACGTGGGGCGGCCGAGCCGGGTCTACGGCCCCGGTGGTTCCATGGAATGGGTGTTCACCGCGCTGCTGCTGCTCGCCGCGGGCGGCATCCTGCTCGTCGCGTACGGCGGACCGGTGCGGCGCCTGCTCCACGCCCGCACGAGCGGCCGA
This sequence comes from Microbispora cellulosiformans, assembly GCF_008728085.1. Lineage (NCBI taxonomy): Bacteria > Bacillati > Actinomycetota > Actinomycetes > Streptosporangiales > Streptosporangiaceae > Microbispora > Microbispora cellulosiformans. The sequence continues at coordinate 456,253 of NZ_VYTZ01000005.1, forward strand.
GCTGGGGCTCACAGTGGGGCTCACAGTGGGGCTCCCAGCGGGGCGCCGGACTCCGGAGGCGTGCCATCCCACAGCCGATGACGCAGCCGACGTCGCGGCCGATGACGTGCCCGGCCACCATCATGGTGGTGGGCGACTCGCTCAGCCACGGCTCGGACGGCGACTACACGTGGCGGTACCGGCTCGCCCGCCACTTCGCCGCGCGCGGCGCGCCGGTGCGCTTCACCGGGCCGTGGACGGGCACCCGCGCCCCGCCCCGTGCGCACCGCTCCCCGCCTCATGCGCACCGCTCCCCGGTGGGCGGCTACCGCCCGGGGATCGGCTTCCCCGGCGACCGGCACTACGCCCGCTGGGGCCGCCTCATGGAGGAGGCCAGGCGGAACATCGCGGACGCCGTCGCCGCGCACCGGCCCGGCCACCTATTGGTCGCGCTCGGCTTCAACGACCTGGCCTGGGGCGTGAGCGGCCCCGACCGCCTGCTCGCCCACGTCGCGGAGTTCGTGGACCGGGCCCGCGCCGTGCGGCCGGACCTGCGGTTCCTCGTGGCCGACGTGGTCCATCGCACGCCGCTGCCCTCCCTGTCGCATCTGCCGGGGATCACCGAGGCGTACAACGCCCGGCTGCCCGGCCTCCTGGCCGCCCTGTCCACGCCGCGCTCCCCCGTCGTCCCCGTGGGGCTGGCCGCCGTCTACGACCCGTACGCCGACACCTACGACGGCCTGCACCCCGGCCTCGCCGGCGAGTTCACGATCGCGAAGGCCTTCGCGGGCGCGTTCCTCCCCGCCCTCGTCGCCGGGCGGGCCGGCTGAGCCGGTCTTCAGCGCCGCCCGGCCGTCCAGCCGGCGATCCGAGCACGATGAGCACCGGATAGAGCCCGAGGATCACCGACATGGCCTGTTTCCAGCCGGGCGGGCCGGCGCCTCGCGCCGAATCTCCGGTGAACCGGAACCAGCCGCTGAACGCCGAATCGATTCGGCGCACATCGTAGGAGGCGATGATTCCGCGGCCCTCGTCGAGCAGCGTCCTCCTCGCCTGGGAGCCGAGCCAGCTCTCCAGGTGTTCCCGCGTGTCGAAGCGGAAGACGGAGACCCAGTCGCCCTGGAGCCCCGGCACCGGCCGGAAGAGCTCGAACCCCAGGAAACCGGGGAACTTCTCCCGCACCTTCCGCACCTTCTCCTGCCAGCGGAGAAACGCCGGTTCCGCACTCCGGGTGACGCGATGGGCGATCCCCACCGTCACCGCCCGATGCGCCGGAGGCGCGCCGACCAGCACCTCCTGGTCCTCGGGCCGGGCGAGCAGGCCCCTTCCCTCCTCCAGCAGCCGCCTCCGCCGGGGCGCAGGCTTCGGGCTGTTCCGTTCTCGCGAAACGGAAAACGACCACCCATTCTCCCGCCATGCCGTCGCCGGGCGGATAAATCTCTTTGTCCATGAAACCGGCAAAACCTCGCGCCAGCCCGGTCAATTCTTCCTGCCAACGCCGGTAGTCGCTCTCACGCCCTTTCGCACTTTCTGCGTGATGAGAACGGTCCCGCTTTCATCCCCGTGGTGTGGAAGCGGTGATCACCCTGCCGGAGGGCGCGGAGATGACCGCCCGGGACGGAGCGGCCGGCCCGGCGGAGACTGGCAGCAGTACCTCGCGAACCCGCTCGACGAGATCAAGGCGGAACTCCGCGCGCTCAGCGAGCGGATCGCGAATCTGGAGAGCAGGAAGGTCTGAGCCGCGCGGCTTTTCCCGCGAACCGGTGGACCACCGACGGTATGACTCAGTAGCCTTCCGAGTATGACCAAGAAGATTACGATCTCTTTGCCGGACGAACTGGCCGACGAGGCGCAGGCGTCCGGCAACGCCTCGGCCTACATCGCCGCGGCGCTGCGCGAGCGGCGGCGCGTCCAGGGCGACCTGGCCATCATGGCCGATTTATGGGGTCCGGGCTGGCAGGACGGCATCACCGACGACGACAGCGCCCGCGCGGCCCGCCTCATGGGCGGGGACGCCAAGGCGGACGCCGCGTGACCGACCCCGTCCCACCGGCCGGCGTCCTGTCCGGCCACGTGCTGGACCTCGACGCCGTCGTCCACCTGATCGAGGGCAAGAGCATGTACGGCAGGGCGGTCGTGCGGCAGTCCTCCGCGCACGGCGTCACCCTCCTCGTTCCCGCGCTCGCCGTCCAGGTCCTCTCGCTGGGCCCCATCCAGCCCCGCCTCGAACGCTTCCTGCGCATGTCGATGGTCGTCACCGGCGCGCTGTCGCCCGACGACGCCGTCGAGGGCGGGCCGTACGCACAGGCGATCAGGGCGAGCCTGCGCCGGCACCGGCCCGCGGCGGCCGACGCGCGCCTGGCCGACGTGCTCGTGGCCGCACACGCCGTCGTCCACGCCACCCGCCGCGACTGGCGGATCATCACCCCGTCCCCCTACCTGTACGAGGGCCTGGACGTCCGCCTGGAGATCCTCCCCTAGATGAGCCCTCGCTCCATGGCCACGACGACGGCCGCGGCCCTGCTCTCGACACCGAGTTTGGCGAAGACGTGCTTGAGATGCGTCTTCACCGTCGTCTCGCTGATCAGTAGGGTCCTGGCGATCTCCTTGTTCGCCGACCCCCGCGCCACCAGGCGCAGCACCTCCAGCTCGCGCGGGCTCGGATCCGGGGCCGCGGGCCTGCTCATCAGGGCGGACGCGACCGACGGCGCCAGGACCGCTCCGCCGGCGGCGGCCGTACGGACCGCTCTGTGCAGTTCCTCGCGTGGCGCGTCCTTCAGGAGGTAGCCCGCCACCCCGGCGGCCATGGCCCGGGCCACGTCCGCATCCGTGTCGTAGGTGGTCAGCACGACCACCTTGATCTCCGGGTGGCTCTCCCGGAGCCGTTGGATCGCCCCGACACCGTCCAGACCGGGCATGCGAAGGTCCATCAGCACCACGTGCGGCCGCGCGCTCCTGGCCAGGGCCAGCGCCTCGAACCCGTCGGACGCCTCCGCCACCACCTCGATGTCCGCCACGTGGTCGAACATGCCGCGCAGTCCGTCGCGGACCACCGGATGGTCATCGACGATCATCAATTTGAGGGGATGCGCAGGCACAGGGCCGTCCCCTCCCCCGGTGCGGACTCCACGGTCAGCGTTCCCCCGACGCCGCCGGCCCGCTCCCGCATGGCCGCCAGCCCGTAGCCCGCGCCACGCACGTCCGGATCGAAACCCACCCCGTCGTCGAACACGTCGAGCGTCACCTCATCGTCCATGTAGGTCAGCGTGATCGCGACCCTGCCCGCCTTGGCATGCTTGGCCGCGTTCGCCAGCCCTTCCTGCGCCGTACGCAGGAGCGTCGCTCCCACCTCGCCGGACAGCGGCCGGGGCGTCCCCTCCACCGACACGACCGGCGCCACCCCCGACGTCCGCGACCACCGTGCGGCCACCTCCGCGAGCGCCGCCTCCAGCCCCGCGCCGGCGAGAGGGCCCGGCCGCAGCGCGTCGACCGAGCGCCGCGCCTCCTGGAGGTTGTCGCGTGCCAGCTCCTTGGCCAGCGCGATCCTCTCTTGCACGACGCGCAGGTCGGGCATCGCCTGCTCGGCCGCCTCCAACTGGGTGACGATGCCGCTCAACCCCTGCGCGAGGGTGTCGTGGATCTCCCTGGCCAGCCTCGCCCGCTCCTCCAGCACCCCGAAGGTCCGGTTCTGCGCGCTCTGCCGGGACACGTAGTCCACAAACAGTCCGATCGCCACGACGAGACCGGAGCTCCCGACGAGCCCCCACAGGACGTCGGGACCGTCCAGATAGCCTCTGGCGGCGAACGTGCTGAGGACCGTCGCCACCGCCCCCACGTACGACCAGGGGCTCGCCAGCATCAGGTACGGCTGGGGCATCAGCCCGAAGACGACCACGTCGAAGGACCGGTCCCGCGACACCAGCAGAATGTAGAGCGCGCAGACGACCGCCAGGTGGAACGCCATGGGGTTCAGCCGCCCGAGCAGCCGCGGCCGCCGTACGACGAAGAAGCCGTGCCATCCGGCCATGAGCGCCACGATTGCCGGTGTGAGCGGGCCGGGGCCCGTGCCCCCGCCCGTGCCGTCCCCGTACGAGAGGATCAGCCCGAGCGCCAGACAGGCGTAGTACAACAGGTGGAAGGCGCGCAACCAGCGCGCCTCCCAGACGTTCACGTCATCACTCCCATCGGAACAGCGCGGCGCCGGCGGCCGTGGCCGCCACGATTATCCCGGCCAGGATCAGCAGGGGGAAGGACGCCGCGGTGCCCGACCAGGCGCCTCCCAGGGCTTCCACGGCCGGGGTCAGGGGCAGGAAGTCGCCGATCTGACGCAACGAGCCGGGCAGGGCCCTCCTGGGCACGGCCGCGCCGGACAGGAAGATCATCGGGAACATGACCAGCATGCCGATCAGGCTCGCGCCTCTCGCGGTGCGCACGACGGCGGCGATCACGAAGCCCAGCGCGCAGGCCATCACCGAGCAGAGCAGGAAGGCGGCGGTCAGCAGGAAAACGTCGCCGGGTGCCCGCGCGCCGAACACCGCGATCGTCACGACCACCAGCAGCACGGAGCCCGCCAGGCCCGCGGCGACCTGGGCCACCAGCTGGGCGCCGAGCAGCAGAACCGGGGAGATCGGCGTGGTGGCCAGCCGCTTGAGCACCTTGCGCTCGCGGTAGGAGGCCAGCAGGCCCGGCAGCGCACCCATCCCGCCGATGGCGGCGATCATCGCGAGGTAGCCGGGGACCGCGCCGCTGTCGCCGCGTTTGAGCACCAGCAGCATGAGGGGGAACGCCACCATGAAGAACAACGAGGCGGGGTCGCGCGACAGCAGCCTGAGCTCGGCGGCCGCCAGAGCCGTGAACGCCTTCATCGGTCCGTTCCCTCCAGGGCGAGGTAGGCCTCTTCCAGCGAGGCGGTTCCGGTCCGGGCGACGAGCTCGCCCGTGGTGCCCGCCGCCGCCACCCGGCCGCGGGCGAAGACGGCGACCCGGTCGCAGAGCGCCTCTATCTCGTCGAAGTAGTGGCTGACCAGCACCACGGTGGTGCCCGCCGTCTTCAGGTCGTGGACCAGCCGCCAGGTCTCGCGGCGCGCGATCGGGTCGAGACCCGTGGTCAGCTCGTCGAGCACGACCATCTCGGGGTCGCCGACCAGGGCCAGCGCGAGCATCAGCCGCTGTCTCTGCCCGCCCGACAGATCGCCGAACGCCTTTCCCGCCAGCGGCCGCAGACCCCAGCGCTCCATCACCCCCCTCCAGCCGGACCCGTCCCGGTAGAACGAGCCGAACATGCGCAGCGCCTCGGCCACCGTGATCCGCTCGGGTAGGGAGCTGTCCTGCAGTTGCACGCCGAGACGGTGAGCCAGGGCTCTCCGCCTGCGCGCCGGATCCTCGCCGAGCACGCGGACCGTGCCCGCGTCGGCTCGCCTGAGTCCGATCAGGCACTCGACGGTCGTGGTCTTCCCGGCGCCGTTGCGGCCGATGATCCCGAACGTCTCACCGGACCGGACCGTGAACGTCACCCCGTCCACGGCGCGGGTGTCCCCATAGGACTTGCGGAGGTCCGTCACCTCGATTGCTTCCATGCTCTGAGGTTCCCGGCGGGGCCGATCACGCGGCATCACCCGGCACGTCGCCCGGCATCCCCCGTTCGGAGGATGGCCGTGCACGGAGACGTGCCGACGGCGCGCGTCCCCGCAGGTCAGAAGGTATGTGCCGGCTTCGCCGCGCCGGAGGGCGCGTCAACCCGGCCGCGTATGGTCATTGCGGCTCCTGCGTCGCGGGCGGAGGGATCACCCCCTCCGAGCGGAAGCCGGCTATCTCACCCGGGCTGAACCCGAGCTCGGCCAGGACTTCGTCGTTGTGCTCGCCGAGCCGGGGAGCACGCCTGGGCGGCACCTTGGGACTGGCGAGCATGGTGATCGGGCTGCTGATGGTGGAGTCGAGATCGTCCACGCCCTCGATCGGGACGACGATGTCGGTGGCCCTCAGCTGGGGGTCGCCCGCCGCCTCTTCCGGTGTCTGGATGGTCCCGTAGGAGACCCGCGCCCGGCCGAGTACCTGTTTCCAGTACGCCAGCGGCTGGGCGGCGAACGCGCGATCGAGGATGTCCGTCAGCGCGTGCGCGTTTTCGGCGATCGCCCGCGGATCGGTGAAGCGCGGATCACTGAGCAGCTCCGGGCGGCCGATCGCGTTCGCGAGCCGGGGCCAGTGCGGCAGGAACACGACGAGCATCAGCCAGCGGCCATCGGCGGTCGCGTAAGTGTTGATGAGCGGGTTCGACGGGTTTTCCCGGTCATGGAGGCCGTAGAACTGTCCGCCGGCCAGCGCCCCGGACACCAGCATGCCGGTCGCCCAGACGCCCTGTGCGAGCAGGGAGGTCCCGACACACGTCCCCCGGCCCGTCCGCTCACGGAAATACAGGCCGGTCACGATTGCCGAGTACAGACCCATGGCCGACGCGTAGTCGCCACTGCCCGCGACGGGCAGCGTCGGCGGCGCGCCGGCGTCACGGGTCGCCGCCAGCAGGCCGCTGCGCGCCCAGTAGGCGGTGATGTCGAAGCCCGGAAGCGCCGCGTCCGGTCCGGCGTTGCCGAAGCCGGTGAGGTCCGCGTAGATGATCAACGGATTCCACTCGGCGACCTCGCCGTACGTGAGGTGCAACCTCTCGCGCGCCGCGTGCGGGTAGTTGGTTATCAGCACGTCCGCCCACTTGACGAGCCGCTCGAGGATCCGGGTGCCGTCGGAGGACTTCAGGTCCACCGCCATCCCGCGCTTGTTGCGGTTCGTCTGATGCCAGGCGTAGTTCGCGTGAGCCCGCGGATTCGGCGGCACGAGCGCGAGGCGGCGCTGAGGGTCACCGGCACCCGGCGGCTCGACCTTGATCACGTCGGCCCCGAAGTCGGAGAGCACGGTGGCGGCGGCAGGACCGGCGATGAAGCTCGCGACGTCGAGCACCTTGACGCCCGTGAACACCGCTTCGTTCGTCATGGTCATCACCTAACGAGCGAACGCGGACAGCCCGGTTACCGCACGTCCCACGATAAGCGTGTTTATCTCTCGGGTGCCCTCGTAGGAGTAGATGGCCTCGGCGTCGGCGACGAAGCGGCCGATGTTGTAGTCGAGGACGATTCCGTTGCCCGCGAGCAATTCGCGGGCCCATCCGACGGTCTCGCGCATGCGTACCGTGCACATCGCCTTCGCGAGTGAGGACTGCTCGTCGCGATAGACGCCCGCGTCCTGCAGTTGGGCCAGCCGGCAGCACAACGTGAGTGACGCGGTGACGTTCCCCAGCATCCTCACCAGCAGGTCCTGCATCATCTGGAACCTGGCGATCGGCCTGCCGAACTGTTCGCGCTCCTTCGCGTACGCGAGCGCGATCTCGTAGGCGGCCAGCATGAGACCCGTCGACTCCCAGGCCACGCCGGCGCGCGTCGCCCGCAGGACCTCCGCGGTGTCGCGGAAGGAGCTCGCGTTCTGCAGCCGGTTCGCCTCTGGGACGCGGCAGCTGTCGAGCACGATGTCCGCGTTCTGCACGATGCGCAGCGCCATCTTCCTTTCGATCTTCGTCGCGTGGAAGCCGGGCATGTCCTTTTCGACGACGAACCCGAGCACATGCCCGGTCTCCACGTCACGGGCCCAGACGATGACGAGATCGGCGAAGGTCGCGTTCCCGATCCAGCGCTTGGCGCCGTCGAGAATCCAGGTGTCGCCCTGGCGGCGCGCCGTCGTCTCCATTCCCCCCGACACGTCCGAGCCTCCACAGGGCTCGGTCAGCGCGAACGCTCCGATCTGCTCGAAGCGACTCATCGGCGGCAGCCAGCGCAGCCGCTGTTCCTCCGACCCCAGCTTCCTGATGCTGCCCATGGCGAGCCCGCTGTGCACGGCGAAGAACGTCGCGATCGACGCGTCAGCGTGCGCGATCTCCATCGCGGTGAAGCCCGTCAGCAGGTTGCTCGGCGGTTTCTCGGGCGAACGCGGATCAGCCCAGGTGAGCGGGCCGAGCTCACGAAAGTGGTCGATGATCTCGAACGGGAACTCCGCACTCGCCCAGTAGTCGTTGACGATCGGCGCTATCTCGGTGCGCGCGAACTCCCGGACGCGTTCGACCTTGGCGCGCTCTTCGCCGGACAGCAGTTCCTGACAGGCGTAGAAGTCCCCCGGAAGCAGCCCCGGTTCGAGCCAGGGGCCCGTGGGAGCATGCGGCGCAAGCTTGGTCACGCTCATCGGAACCTCTCATTCTCCTCTTCGCGTGCGGGCCCGGGAATCTCGCCGAGCGCGCGCATGACCGCGATCTGCGCGGCGTCGCGTTCGGCGGCGAGCTCTTCGACGCTGCCCCCGAAGTGCTGCGCCTGCTCGTTCAGCAGAGCCACGGTCGGCCCGTCGAGGTGCGGCGTGCCCGACTGCCCCCACCATTCCTCCAGAGCCCTGCCGAGATGCCGGAAGAAGGCCGGCAGGCCGCCCGGCCCGCCGCCGAGGTGAAATGTGCGGAAGGGACCGGCGGCCGCCCACCGCATCCCGATCGAGGCGGTCACGATGTCGTCGAGTTCCTGCTCCGTCACGACGCCCTCGGTGACCAGATAGATCGCTTCGCGGAAGAGCGCGGCCTGAAGGCGGTTCGCCACAAAGCCGGGAATCTCCTTCGTCAGCACCTGCGGTCGCTTCCCGAGACCTCGGTAGAAGCGGCCGGCCCGCTCCACGACGGCCGGATCGGTGTGCCTGCCCGGCACGATCTCGACAAGCGGCACCAGATGCGGCGGGTTGAACGAATGACCGATCAAGAGCCGCTCCGGCTCGCGCATGTGTTCCGCCATCGCGGTGGCCGGAATCCCCGAGCTCGAGCTCAGCAGGAGCGCATGGGGCGGCGCGGCCTCCTCGATCACCGCCCACAGCTCTTGCTTGACGCCGAGGAGTTCCGGACCGTTCTCCTGCACCACATCCGCGCCCGCGACCGCCGCGGCCAGGCGAGGTTCGAACCGTAGCGCTTCCGTCCGCGCGGCCGCGCCGGCGATCGGCAGGCCAAGCTCGCGCATCGTCGGAGCGATCTCGTCAAGTCCGGCACGAACGACGTCCTCGACGTCGGGGCGCGGGTCGTTGACCGTCACACGCAGGCCATGGCCGAGGAAAAGCGCCGTCCAGGACACCCCGATCACGCCCGCGCCGACAACCGCGACCGAGCGGTACGCGTTGCCGGCGCCGTCGTTCATCTCACTTCTCCAGGTAGTCGTGGACCGTCTGGGCTTCTCCGAGCGTCAGATCGGTGAGGGTGTGCGTCGCGGAGATCACCTCGCGCACGGGAAGATCCGCGAGTGGCGCGAGCGCGTGCTCGAACAGCTGTAGCCTGCCCGGCGCCGTCCAGGCGCCCTTGACGACGAGGTCGGTCATCGACGTCTGGACGAGCTCGCAGACACGAAGGGCACCACCGGTTCCCCGTACCACTTTGAGCTGGTGGACCGGCAGGCAGAGCTCCTCGATCGCTTCGTTCCTGTCCCGCTCGCGATGTTTGAAGCCCATCGTCCCGGTCGCGACGCGCAGCGTTCCGTAGTCGAGCGTGGCGACGAGCGTGTCGGAGCCGACATACAGCCTCGGCGTGCCGCCCGTCTTCGGATAGCCGCCGAGCTCGCGACCGCCGACGATCGCGCTGACGCTGTCGACATAGAGCCCGATGTTGAAATCGACCTGCCGTCCATCGTGATCGGCGATGGCTATCTGGCCGCACTCGTGATAAGAGCCGAAGCCGGTGCTGTCAGGCATCCTGATCACTTCGAACCGCACGAGAGGATCGGCCATCGTCAGCGGCTCGGGCACGACACCGCGAACAGCATCGAGATCAGTGCGGTAGACGATCCTGAAGTACTCCCTGTCGGTGAACCGGTACGGAGGCGGCGCGTACGCCGGCGCGTTCACCGGCGTGGTGAACGCCGTGAGTGGATCGCACCTGGCACGCCGCCCGCTCACGTCTCCGCTCACGTCTCCGCTCATGGGAGCGCCTCCCCGGTGGCGGGGCGCTCACCGGCGCGCGCAGAAGCCGCGCGACACCGTATGGATCCGCTGGAGCGTGCGGCGTGAGCGTGACCATACTCGTCTGCTCCCTCGTGTCGCGCATCCACCGCCCACCGCGGGTGTGGCAGACCGATCCCCGCAGGTGGAGGCCTGTCCTCCTACGGAGGACTGTGCCCAGTGACAGCAGCGCACTCACGCGCCGTCCCGCAGGATTCCGTCCCCGGGTGCCTCGTGGCACCGCCGGCGGGGAAAAGGAACCAGCAGGTCAGGCGGTACGCGCCGGTTCTGCTGGGGTACCAGCGGGGCATGGCCGCCCTTCCGGCGTACGCGCCGATGATGGCCCGGCTCGGGCCGCTGCCCGAACCACAGGGCGACTACGCGCACGAGATGAAGTGGGACGGGGTCCGCGCCCTCGGGTACGTCGAGGACGGGACGCTCCGGCTCGTCTCCCGCAACGGCAGGGACATCACCCCCGCCTATCCCGAGATCGCCGGGCTGGCCGGCGCGACCGGCGGGCAGCCGACCGTGCTCGACGGGGAGATCGTCGCCTTCGACGAACAGGGCAGGCCGTCGTTCGAGGCGCTCCAGCCGCGGATGCACCAACGCGACCCGCTCAGGATCAGGCATCTGGTGGTCACCACGCCCGTGACGTACCTGCTGTTCGACGTGCTGCACGTCGGCGCGGGCACCGTGATCGGCGCGGCCTACACGGAACGGCGGCGCGTACTGGAGGACCTCGTGCGCGCCGGGAGCCACTGGGCCATCCCGCCCTACTACTCCGGCGGCGGGGAGCAGGCGCTGGCCGACTCCCGCCGCATGGGGCTGGAGGGCGTCGTCGCCAAACGGCTCGTCTCCGCCTATCGGCCCGGCCGCCGCTCCCCCGACTGGGTGAAGGTCAAGAACGTCCGCACCCAGGAGGTCGTGGTCGGCGGCTGGCGGCCCGGGGAGGGCCGCCGCGCCGACACGATCGGCTCGCTGCTGGTAGGCGTGAACGACGGCGGCCTGCTCCGGTACGCCGGGAGCGTCGGCACCGGCTTCACGGACGAGGCGCTGCGGCGGCTCGGTGAGCGCCTGGCGCCGCTGCGGCGGGACACGCCCCCGTTCTCCGGTATCAGCCGCGAGGAGGCCCGAGGGTGCGGGTGGGTGGAGCCGGTGCTGGTCGGCGAGGTGCAGTTCGCCGAGTGGACCGGTGAGGGACGGCTGCGCCACCCCTCCTGGCGGGGCCTGCGCGACGACAAGGACCCCGGCGAGGTCGTCCGCGCGGAGGGGTGAACCGAGGGACGAGCGGACGGACGAAGGGAGGGGTGAGCGGCGGGGTGACACGCCCCCGGCTCATCCGCCCGGGCCCGTGGTGCCGCGCCGCCGCATGGCGAGCACGCCGAGCAGCACCGCGCCGGTGAGGAAGGCGACGTTGTGCGCGTACTTCGCGACCGGCGCGACATCGCCCAGCGGCACCACGAAGAACCCGACGACCGTGCGCGCGGTCAGGGCTCCGGCGGCGAGCGCGGCGACGTGGCGTCCGGTCCACTCCGGCGAGCGGGCCAGCCGGCCGGCCACGGCGGCGGTCAGGGTGAGCAGGGCGACCGCGGCCGCGACCCCGGCCCAGGTCGAGGGCAGAAGGTCGAAGCCGAGGCCCGCCACCAGGCCCGCCGCCGCGACGGCGATCGGCCGGGGCGGGCGCCGTGACGCCGCGGCAGGGCCGGGACGCACAGCAGGATCAGGAAGCACAGGACGGTCCGGAGGCACAGCAGGGTCGGGAAGCCCAGGAGGTTCCGGAAGCGCGGCAGGGCCGGGAGGCACACACCGTCGGCGCCGGAGGGCGGGGAGGAACGCGAGGAGCGCCAGCAGCGCGGCGACGGCCAGCGCGCCCCCGATCTGGGCCGCCGAGGCGTGGTCGGGCTCGGTCCGCAGATGGTCGCGCAGCACCAGCGACGCCGCCGCGAGGTACAGCGCCGCGGTGACGGCCAGCCCGGGCGTGCGCAGCCAGGGCGTACGCGACAGTGAGGGTGTGCGCGGCCAGGATTCAGGCAGACGGGGCGCCAGCGCCTCGATCAGCGCGATCGGCGCGCCGAAGCTCCAGATCGCGTGGCCGCCGACGAAGGCCAGCGCGGTGTGGGCCGCCAGCCCCAGAGGCTCGACGTACGTCGGGCGGATCATCTCCTCCCAGTACGGGATGTCCCGGTAGCCCTCGCTGAACAGGGACTGGTCGACTACGGCCGCCTGCAGCACGCCGAAGGCGGCCGCGAGGGCGAGGATCTCCGGCCAGCGCATCCCCAGCCGGCGGGCCGTCTCGCGGATCAGCAACGCGGGCGCGCCGTACAACGGACTGAAGATCATCAGGCTGACGACCAGCACGAACGGATCGCCGGTGCTGTCGTCGTAACCGGCGAGATACTCGGCGCACATCGGCGACAGCACCAGCAGCCCCGCCGCGAGCGACCAGCGGGCCCGGCGCGCGTCAGGCGTTCTCATCGTGCCTCAGAGTGGCGGCGAACACGACGACGCCGACGACCGCGACGAGCAGGTTCGCGTACACCTCGTAGCCGGTCAGGAAGGCGAGGCGCGGGATGACCTGCCGGTTGAAGACGTTGAGGATCGCTCCGTTGAAGGGCTGAACGGCCAGGTGGTCGATGGTTCCGCTGATTCCCGCGGCGACCAGGAACGCCCCGGCGAGCTGGATGACCTTGCGCATGACGCCGACGCTAGGGACCGGGGAGGCCGCCGGGCATCGGGCGTCGGCATCCTTCCGTCCGGCGAAGGTCGCCGGCGCACGGCGTGCCCTCCGACCAAAGTCGGACGCTCCCCGACCTCGGTATCGACTTCGCGGCACCGCGAGAGCACGCCTGCCCGCACGACGTACGCTGCGGCCATATGAACGCTCCCGCCGCCCCCCGGCACCGGCGAACCCGGCGCGACCGGTTCGTGGACACGGCGATGTTCCTGCTCGCCGCGGCGTTCGCCTTCCTCATGTCGGCGGAGCGCCTCGGCGCCGGGCCGCTGCCGCCCGGGTGGCTGTTCCCCCTCGACCAGGTCGTGGGCGCGCTCGGCTGCGCCGCCCTGTGGCTGCGCCGCCGGTGGCCGGTCGGGCTCGCGGTGACGCTCGTCGCGCTGTCGGCCGTCTTCGAGATGGTCGCGGGCCCGATGCTGGCCGCGCTCTTCTCGGTCGCGGTCCACCGGCGTCCCCGGATATCCGGGGCGGTGTTCGCGGCCAGCGTGCTGGCCGCGGTCGTGTTCACGTGGCTGCGGCCCGAACCGGACATGCCGCCGCTCGCGACGTTCATGCTGGGGCTGGCCCTGCAGGGCGCGGCGACCGGCTGGGGGCTGTTCGTCCACCACCGGCGGCGCCTCGTGCTGGCGCAGCGCGACCGCGCGGCCCGGATGGAGACGGAGGCGAGGCTGCGGGCCGAGCAGGCGCAGCACCTGGTCCGCGAGGCCATCGCCCGGGAGATGCACGACGTGCTCGGGCACCGGCTGTCGCTGCTGAGCGTGCACGCGGGAGCGCTGGAGTTCAACCCCGGCGCCGACCCCGCCGACGTCGCCCGCGCGGCGCGGGTCATCAGGGAGAGCGCCCACCAGGCGCTGCAGGACCTGCGCGAGGTGATCGGCGTGCTGCGCGCCCCCTCCGGCGGCGCATCCGGCAACCCGTACGGCGGCTCGTACGGCGGCTCGTACGGCGAGGAGGCCGCGACCACGCGGCCCGGTCCGCCGGGCCTGGCCGATCTGGACCGGCTCCTCGCGGAGTCGGGCGAGGCCGGCATGCGGGTGAGGCTGCGCGACGAACTCGGCGGACGGCCCCCGGAGACCGTCCCGGGCCGGACCGGTCACACCGCGTACCGCGTCGTGCAGGAGGCGCTCACCAACGCGCGCAGGCACGCGCCGGGGGCGGAGGTCCGCCTGCGACTGGCGGGGGCGCCCGGCGAGGGCCTGACGATCGAGGTGGTCAACGACACCCCCGCGACCGGCCGACCGGAGACCAGAGGCGGCGGAGGCACCGGCAGCGGCGGCGGCAGCGGAGGTAGCGGCAGTGGCGGCAGCGGAGGCACCGGCGGCGGAGGAGGCAGCGGCAGCGGCGGCACCGGCAGCGGAGGCACCGGTCACGGGCTTACCGGCCTGGCCGAGCGCGTCACCCTGGCCGGGGGACGGCTGGAGCACGGGCCCGTGCCCCGGGACGACGGCGCCGGCCCGGGTGACTGGCACGTGCGGGCCTGGCTGCCCTGGCCCGCATAATGGCGCGCATGATCTCGCCCGACCCCGCGCCCGACCCCGCGCCCGACCCCACACCCGTCGGCGCACCCACAGGCGGGCCCATCGGCGTGCTCATCGCCGACGACGACCCCCTCGTCCGGGCCGGCCTCGTGATGATGCTCGGCGGCGCGGCGGATCTCCGCGTCGTCGCCGAGGCGGGAGACGGCGCGGAGGTCCTGCCGCTGGCCCGCCTGCACCACCCCGACGTGGTGCTGATGGACATCCGGATGCCCGTCATGGACGGCCTGGCCGCGACCGAGGCGCTGCGCGCCCGGGACGACGCGCCCGAGGTGATCGTGCTGACCACCTTCGACGCCGACGAGCACGTGCTGCGCGCCCTGCGCGCGGGAGCCGCCGGGTTCCTGCTGAAGGACACCCCGCCGCACGAGATCGTCGAGGCCGTCCGCCGGGTGGCCCGCGGCCACCCGGTGCTGTCCCCGGCGGTGACCCGGCGGCTCATCGCCCGGGTGGCCGGGTCGGGCCGGGACCTGCGGCGAACGCGGGCGGAGGAGCGCCTGGCGCCGCTGAACGACCGGGAACGGCAGATCGCCGTGGCGGTCGGGCAGGGCAGGCCGAACGCCGAGATCGCCGCGCTGCTCCACCTCAGCCTCCCGACCGTGAAGACGCACGTGTCGAGCGTCCTCGCCAAGCTAGGGCTCAACAACCGCGTGCAGATCGCCCTGCTGGTCCACGACGCCGGGCTGCTCGACGACGTGCCGGAGCGCTGAGCACATTTTCCCTGCCCTTGGTGCTCTCCACGTCAGCCGCGGGAAGGAGTGCGTCATGCGCGCGCTCACCGTCGTGCCGCACCGGGCCGGGTCGCTGGCGCTGACCGAGGTGCCCGACCCCGTGCCCGGCCCCGGCGACCTCCTCGTCGAGAGCGTCGCCGTCGGTGTGTGCGGCACCGACAGGGAGGTCGTCTCCGGCGACTACGGATACGCCCCGCCGGGCCGGGAGCGGCTGGTCATCGGGCACGAGTCCCTCGGCCGCGTACGGCAGGCCCCCGCCGGGTCCGGCTTCTCCCCCGGCGACCTCGTCGTGGGCCTGGTGCGCTACCCGGATCCGGTGCCGTGCGTGGCTTGCGCCCACGGCGAGCCCGACATGTGCCGCAACGGGCGATACACCATGCGGGGGCTGAAGGAACTGGACGGCTACGCGAGCGAGATGTGGTCCGTGGAGACGCACTGCGCCGTACGTCTCGACTCGGGTCTCGGCGAGACGGGCGTGCTGCTGCAGCCGGCGTCGGTGGTCGCCAAGGCCTGGGAGCAGATCGAGAAGATCGGGACACGGTCCTGGTTCGAGCCGCGCCGGGTGCTGGTCACCGGCGGGGGACCGTTCGGCATGCTCGCCGCGCTGCTCGGCGTCCAGCGCGGTCTCGACGTGCATGTGTTCGACTTCGTCAAGAGCGGGCCCAAACCGGAGCTGGTCGCCGATCTCGGCGCGACCTACCACACGGGCTGGATCGAGGACGTGATGACGGCGCTCCGGCCGGACGTGGTCGTCGAGGCCTGCGGCGCGGCCGAGGTCTTCACCGGCGCCCTCTCCACGATCGGTCCGTACGGGATCGTCTGCCTGACCGGGGTCACCCCCGGCTCCCGCCGGATCACCGTGGACGTGGGCACGCTCAACCGCGAGATGGTCCTGGAGAACGCCGTGGTCATCGGGACGATCGACTCCAACCTGCGCCACTTCACCGCCGCGGCCGGCGCCCTCGCCGTGTCGAACCGCGACTGGCTCGCCCGGCTGATCTCCCGGAGGGTGCCCCTGCACCGCTATGCGGACGCCTACGAGAGGCGGGAGAACGAAGTCAAGGTCGTGCTCACCTTCGGCTGAGCACCCCGGGCACCCGCGAGCCCTCCGAGCCCGCAAGCACTCAGAGCACCCCGGGCGCTTCAGCGGTCGCGGTCGGCGGCCAGCCGGGCCAGCGCCTCCAGCCCCGCCGTCGCCTCCGGCGTCAGCCCCGCCGCCCGCAGCGACTCCAGCGCCTCGTCCAGCAGTCCGTCCACCCTGGCGAGGCTCCAGGCACGCCCGCCCGCCTCCTCCACCAGCCGCGCTGCCCGCGCCAGCTCGGGCTCCGCGAGGGGACGGCGGTACAGCGCGGCGAGCGCGGCGCCCGCCGGCGGGGTGCCCGAGGCCAGCGCGGCGACGACCGGCAGGGACTTCTTTCGATTGCGCAGGTCGGAGTGCACCGGTTTGCCGGTGGCCGCCGGATCGCCCCAGATGCCGAGCAGGTCGTCCACGATCTGGAAGGCCAGGCCCACGCGTTCGCCGAACGCCTCCAGCAGCACCGACTGACTCGGGGTGGCGCCGCCGTACGACGCGCCGAGGGCGCAGGCGCACCCGAAGAGGGCCGCGGTCTTGCCCTCCGCCATCCGCACGCACTCCCCCAGGCCCACCTCGGCGCGTTCCTCGAAGTCGAGATCGGCGCTCTGGCCGTCCAGCAGCGACTGGACCCGCCCGGCCAGCACCGGCACGCCGTCCGGCCTATTGTCTGTCCTGCCGTCCGGCCCGCTGTCTGTCCCGGTGGCGAGCACGGCGAACGCCAGCGCCAGCAGCGAGTCGCCGGCCAGGATCGCCTGGGCGCGCCCGAACACGGCCCAGGCGGTGGGCCGGTGCCTGCGGACCCGGTCGCCGTCCATCACGTCGTCGTGGATGAGCGAGAAGTTGTGCACCAGTTCCACCGCGACGGCGGCCGGCAGCGCCGCCGTCGTCTCTCCCCCGGCGCCCTCCGCCGCCAGCAGCGTGAACGCCGGCCGCAGCGCCTTGCCGCCGCCTCCTGTGCCGCTCGCGCCACCGATCGGCCGCCCCCGGGCGTCCCACCAGCCGAAGTGGTAGCCGGCCACGCGGCGCATCGACGGCGGCAGCGTCCCCACCGCGCGGCGCAGCGCGGGATCGAGCAGGTCGCGCGTACGGGCGAGCACGTCCGCGGCGCACGGACGCGCCGCCACCGGTTCCGTCATGCTCCCACCGCCTCTGGCTCGGGTGCGTCGTCGGGCAGGCCGGGCCTGTCGGCGTACCCGATCGCGGAGGTCCACTAACGTTGGGCGTCGTGCACGAGATGCTCCGGCGGCCGCTGGGCCGCAGCCGCCTCCAGGTCACCCCGATGGGTCTCGGGCTCGCCGCGCTCGGGCGTCCCGCGTACATCACGCTCGGGCGCGACGAGGATCTCGGGCCCGGCCGGGACGTCGCGGCGATGCGGGCGCGCACCTGGGAGGTGCTGGACGCCGCCTGGGCGGCCGGCGTGCGCTACTTCGACACCGCGCGCTCCTACGGACGCGCCGAGGAGTTCCTCGCGGGCTGGCTCGCCGACCGGGGCGTCCCCGCGCGGGAGGTCGTCGTCGGCTCCAAGTGGGGGTACGAGTACGTGGGCGGCTGGCGGATGGACGCCGATCGCCACGAGGTGAAGGATCTGTCGCCCGCGCGGCTGCGCCGCCAGCTCGGCGAGACGCTGGCGCTGCTCGGCGACCGCCTGTCGCTCTACCAGATCCACTCCGCCACGACCGGCAGCGGGGTGCTCGACGACGAGGACGTGCTCGGCGAGCTGCGTGCGCTGCGCGACCGGGGCGTCGCCGTCGGCCTGTCCACCACCGGGCCCGAACAGGCCGGCACGATCGACAAGGCGGTCGCGACGGGACTGTTCGACACCGTGCAGTCGACGTGGAACCTGCTGGAGCGTTCGGCGGGCGACGCCCTGGCCCGGGCGCACGCCGCCGGGCTGGGCATCATCGTCAAGGAGGGAGTGGCCAACGGCCGGCTGACGGCTCGCGGCGCGCCGCCCGCCCTGGCCCGCGCGGCCCGCGAGCGGGACGTCGCCCCGGACGCCCTCGCGCTGGCCGCCGTGCTCGCCCGCCCGTGGGCGGGCACCGTGCTGAGCGGCGCGGCCACGGCCGTCCAGCTCGGCGAGAACCTCGCCGCGCTCGACGTCGCCTGGGACGACGAGGCCGAGGAGACACTGGCCGGGCTGGCGGAGGACCCGGAGACCTACTGGGCCCGCCGCGCCGCCCTCCCCTGGAGCTGACCCGCGCGCCCTCCGTGCTCCCTCTAGGCCAGGTCGGCGAGGAGGGTGGTCAGGGCCGGGCCGAGCGGGGCGTCGAAGGTGATCAGCGCCTCGCCGTCGCCCCGGGTCGGCCCCTGGTTGATGATCGCGACGGGGATCGAGTGGGCGGCGGCATGCCGTACGAACCGATAACCGGACATCACGGTCAGCGATGACCCCAGGACCAGCAACAGGCCGGCCCGCTCGGTCAGCGCGTAACACTCCTGCACCCGCGACGGCGGGACGTTCTCGCCGAAGAACACCACGTCGGGTTTGAGCACGCCGCCGCAGCCCTCGCAGTCCACCGTACGGAACGTCTCGATCTCGGCGGTGGTCAGCACGGCGTCGCCGTCGGGATTGATCAGCGCGGTGCGGGAGTGCCAGCCGGGGTTCTCCGCCCGCAGCCGCCGGTCCAGTTCGTGGCGGGCGCCGCGGTGGCCGCAGCCGAGGCAGCGGACCCGGTGCAGGCTGCCGTGCAGTTCGATCACCCCGTGCGCGCCGGCCGCCTCGTGCAGGCCGTCCACGTTCTGCGTGATGATCCCGGAGACGAGCCCGCGGCGCTGCAGTTCGGCGACGGCGCGGTGACCGGCGTTGGGAGCGGCGTCGACGATGTGCCGCCAGCCGAGGTGGCTGCGGGCCCAGTAGCGCCGGCGAGCGGAGGCGCTGCTCACGAAGGTGTGGTAGGTCATCGGGTCGGCTCTGCGCCTGCGGCCGGTCTCGCCGCGGTAGTCCGGGATGCCGGACTCGGTGGACAGGCCCGCCCCGCTGAGCACCACCACGTCGCCGTCCGCCACCAGATCGGCCAGCATGCTCCACCGCTCGGCGGTCTGCCCGCTGGCCTGCTCGCTCGTCTGCTCGGCGGTCTGCTGGGTGGCTTGCGCCATCTGAAGCCGGTTCACCCCTCCATGGTGCCCGATCGGTCCCTCAGCCCGGCACGAGCCGTACGTCGAAGATCACTTCGACCTCGTCGCGCAGCCTGAGCGCGCCGAAGAACGCGGAGTAGGGGCGGATGCCCCACTCCGACTGCACGACGGTGGCCCGGCCGCGTGCCCGGCCGCCGGCGAGTGCTCCCTCGACCGCGACCGGCCGGGTGACGCCCGCGATGGTCAGGTCGCCCTCGACGCGGAACGCTTCGGGGTCGCCCTCGACCCGCGTCGACCGGAACGTGATCGTGGGATGCCGGTCCGGCATGAGGACCTTCTCCCGCATGTTCTTCTCGATCTCGACCCGGTCGGAGTCGGTGAGCGGCTTGACCCCGCCCAGGCCCTCCCTGACCCGCATCGAGGCCGTCTCGGCCTCCAGCGAGACCCGGGAGGCCGCTGGGTCGCCCGGCGTCACCACCGCCTCTCCCCGCCATCTGGTGACCTCGATCGTCAGGTCATGCCCGGCCTTCGCACCGAGACCGGCGCGGCCGGTGAGGACCAGCAGCCGCCCCGACCTGGGCCCCAGCGCGTACGTGCCCGCCTCGACGTCCATGACATCGGCATTCCCATGCTCTCGCCCGGCGATGTCGCCGCAGGTCACGGGACTCGGTGTGGGGGTCTGCGCAGCGGCGACGCCTTTACGTTGTAGATTTTTCACGCCTCATCGTTTTCCCTCCGGGAGCCGTACGACCGCGACCGGGCAGTGCGCGCGGTGCAGCACGGCGTGGCTGACCGAGCCGAGCAGCGCGCCGCGCACACCGCCCAGCCCCCTCGACCCGACGACGACGAGGTCGGCGACGAGCGACGCCTCCGCGAGTGCGGGGACCGGGTGCCCGAAGACCGCCGACTCGACGAGCGGGACGTCCGGGTGCTTCTCGCGCCACGGCGCCAGCCGCAGCCGGGCCGAGCGCGACTCCTCGTCGAAGACCTCGTGCATCGTCGCGGTGTAGCCGGTGGCGAAGGGAGAGAAGATCGGCGCCTCCCACGCGTACACGGCGTGCACCCGGGCCCGGCGCGCCCGCGCCTCCTCGAAGGCGAACTCCAGCGCGGCCTCCGAGTGAGGCGATCCGTCGAAACCGACGACGACCTCGTGATACTCGTCGCGGTGCGGTCTGCGTACGACCACGACGGGGCCCGGGGCGTGCCCGGTGAGGCCGAGGCCGACCGACCCGAGGACCAGGCCGGAGAAGCCGCCCGCCCCCCGGCTGCCGACCACGAGCGCGTCGGCCCCGGCCGACGCGGCGCGCAACGTCTCCACGACCGTCCCCTCGGCGAGCTCCGTCGTCACCTCCAGGTCGGGGGCGACCTGGTGCGCCCGCTCGGCGGCCGCGGCGAGCACCCCTTCGCAGAACTCGCCGTACGAGTCGGCGAACCCCTCCACGGCGTGGAACGGGTACTGGTGCGCCCACGGCTCGCGTACATGGACGATCCGCAGCGCGGCTCCCCTGCGCCGCGCGTCGTCCGCCGCCCACTCCAGCGCCGCCGTCGCGGGCTTCGATCCGTCGACGGCGGCGACGACCAGTCCGGTCATGGTCCGTTTCCTCCCTGTGCTCAGCGGCTCGCGGTGTTCGCGGATGGTGTGCGGCTCGCGGCGCGCGGACACCGCTCCCGCCGACCATCGCACCGTGTCCGCTGCCCGCCGCGCAGCAGTCGAAAGTCCCTTCACCCCGGGACTTCCGCCGCCTGCCGTGCCTCCTGGGCGGTGGGGCCGCCCGACATCGCGAACTCGATGGATCGAGAGCCTTTCGGCGGGCATGCTCTCTGTCAGGAAACGTCTCTGGCGGGAGCGAGCATCGTGCCTGGCGGAATGCCGTGTGGTGACAGGACTGACGCAACTCACCGGTCGCGGAGCGGAGCGCGCCCGGCCGCGCCCGTGCCCGGCCCTGCACTGCCCGGCCCTGCGCCGGCCTCTGGCCGGATTCTCCACCGTCCACCTGCCGCTGGCGGGGTCATGTCCGGCCCGCCGTCCGCACCCTGCCGGATCCGCCGTCGGCCGCCCGCCGTACTGGCCGCGGCACTGGCCGCGCTCGGGTTCCTCGCGGCGGCGTGCGGGACGGGCTCCGGGTCGTCCCCCTCCGCCACGTTCGCCGCCGCGTCCTCGGGGCCGTCGTCCGGCTCGTCCTTCGCAGAGCCATCGGCGACCGTGACCGGCATACCGGCTCCCTCCCCCGTCCCCGGCACCCCCCTGGTGGCAGGGCGCTACCAGCCGCTGTGGCCGTTCACCGACGAGGAGCAGGTGCGCGACTGGCAGGAGGGCTACCGGGCCGGCGGGCACCAGCCCTGGCATCTTGACGCCGGACAGACCGCACTGGCCTTCACCCAGGGATACCTGGGCTTCAAGGGCATCGACCAACTGGTCGACAGCAAGGTCGACGGCGTGCACGCCCGCGTCTCCGTCGGCATCCGCGGCGAGGGCGGCGGTCGCCCCGGCATCGCCGCCGTCATCCACCTGGTGAAGTTCGGCACCGGTGCGGACGCCCCCTGGGAGGTGGTGGGCACGGACGACACCACCTTCTCCCTCACCGCTCCCCGGTACGGCAGCTCGGTTTCCTCGCCCGTGAAGGCAGGCGGCAGGATCACCGGCGTGGACGAGAGCATCCGGCTACAGGCGCGCGTGCCCGGTGGCACGGGCCCGGTCGGCGAGCGCTGCTGCGTCTCGGCGGGGGGCGAGAACCGCCCGTGGTCCGCCACTCTCGACTTCCGTGCCACCCCGGGTCAGACGGTCACCATCGTGGCGAGCACCGGCGGTCACATCGCCGACGTCGAACGGTTCGCCGTGACCGGCGTGCGCGCCGCCCCGCGCTAGGCTCCCCGTTCTCCTCCGCCACGGTCGGGTGAACACAGGCGGGCGGAAACAGACGGACGACCACAGGCGCCTTCCGCCTGTGGTCGTCCGCTCGCACTGCCCGCGTACGGGCCGGGCCGCCGGTTCCGGTGCCCGCTTTTCGCGGCGGGCACCGGAAGTGGTCGGCGACCGGTCAGGTCACATCGCGTTGGCCGCACCGGGGGTGGGCACGTTGCTGGTGACGAAATCGCGGCAGAGACTGTCGGTGTCGTTTCCGTTGGGCCGGCGGGCGTTGCTCCGTCCGGCGCCGGCGGCCGCTCCCGCCACCACCGCGATGCAGCCGCCCCCGCCCTGGTCACCTTCCAGGACGGCGAGCTCGGGGCTGGTGATGGTCCCGTTGCCGCTCGAACTGCTCTGCTGGGAGCCGTAGACGATGGCGTCGACGACCACCTCGCCGGAGGCGTCCCGCAGCGCGATCGAACCGGCGCTGGTGGACAGGGCGCCGCCGAACCACTGGTCGGGCGCCGGCTGCCCCTGGTAGCCGGTCGTCGTGACCAGAGGATTGACCACGGCCGCGCCGATCTCGTGGTCGTTGTCGAGCGGACGGTCGAGGGTGATGCCGCCGCCGAGCGCCTGCACGGCCACGCCGCTCGTGTGCGGCTCCTTCGTCCGCGGCGAGAAGCTGATGCCCGTCCCGCGGTCGGACACGTCCACGCCCTGCTCGTGGGCGAGCCGCAGCGGGGCGGCGAGGTCGACGCCCGTACCGTTCGCGCCGGTGGTGCCGACGGCGGCGACCGTGACCTCCTCCTTGTTCTCGCCCGTGTCCACCGTCAGGGTGTCACCGGCCGTCATGTTGGCGTCGGCCGCGACCTTGATGTTGGTCGCGCCCGCGGGCGCCGCCGCCGACAGCGTCGTCTGCGTGGACGCCTTGCCGACCGCGGTGACCGTGGCAGGCTCGTAGTTCTCGCCCGAGTCGATGCTGATCCGGTCGCCGACCGCGAAGCCGTTCGCGTTCGTGACCGGCACGTTGGACGAGCCGCGGGGGATCGTGAGCCACGGCCCCGTGGAGACGGGGATGAACAGCGTCGTCGCCGCGGTCGCCGCGGTCCCGACCTGCTGGATCGTCCGGGTCTCCCGCTCGGAGCCGGTGCCGATCTCGATCTGCTGGCCGGCCGTGAAGCCGGTCGTGCTCCTGACATTGAGGGTGGTCGCACCCTTGCTCACCGGAGCCGCCACTCCCGAGCCGGACAGGCCGAGCAGGTAGTAGTCGCCGCTCGCGAGCTTCGTCCCGGCCGGGATCCGTGCCAGGGTGGTGGCGGCCGCACCACTCGGGGTGTTGGTCAGGGTCCAGCCGGAGAGGTCGGCCTCGCTGCCCGAGGCGTTGTAGAGCTCGACGAACTGGTCGGTCGAGTTGCCGCTGGTGCGGAAGCGGACCTCGTTGATCCTGATCGGGAGGGCGTTCCGCACCGCCTGGGTGATCTCCGTGGACTGCCTGTTCCGGCCGGCGGAGTTGACGTGCTTGGCCTCGCCGGCCAGGAAGCCGGCGCCGGGTTCCGCCGGCGAGGTGACCGTGAAGGTGGCCTGCACGGTCTCACCCGGCTCGACCCGGGCGAACGTCGCGGACGTGTCGTTGGTGCCCCTGACCCGGACGGTCCACTTCCTGGGCCCGGCCAGGCCGAGGTTGACGTTCAGCGCGGCCTCCCCCGTGGTGTTCGTGAACGTCTCGGTGACGTCCTGTGACGAGTTCGGGGTGAAGGTCGTCGTCCGCGACAGGGCCACCCGCTGCACGTCGTATCTGGCGGCCACGATGTTGGCCTGCACCGCGTCCGTCGTGGCCTCCGACGGATAGCCCGTCGTCATCACGCCCTCGTAGAACGTGCCGGACGAGCCGTTGCCGTTGTCACCCCCGGTGCCCAGGAGGACGGCGCCCTTCTTGTGCATGGGGTAGTAGCCGGCGTTGGTCAGCGAACCGGGGCGGATTCCGCTGTAGTAGGTCGTCAGCGGGCCCTCCTGCGCGTTGCCGCCGCGCAGGTCCCACTGGTTCCCGCCGCCGCCGTCGACGACGGCGGTGACGAACCGCCAGGAGTCGATGGTCGGGTCGGCCGGGTTCTGCTTCGCGTTGTACCCGGAGAACAGGCCCGCCTCCATGTCGGCCATGATCCACGGGCCGGGTCCGCTGCCGCTCCCCCACGCGGTGGCGGTGCCGAAGTAGGTCGTCTCCATGGTGCCGGTGCCGACGGCGCGGCCGTTCGTCGAGGAGTTGCCGTAGTCGAAGCAGCAGCCGCTGTCGTAGTGCTTGCCGTCGACGACGTAGTAGATGCCCTCCGGCTCGTCCCCCTTCGCGAGGCCGGTGGCGTTGTTGTTGCGATACCCCATGCCCGGCATGATGTAGGTGCCGTACACCCGGTGGCCGCCGAGCGTGATCGGCGCCATGTCCGCGATCGCGAGGGTGTCGAACGCGCCGGCTGCCGGACCCCGGAAGGTGCCGGGAGGCGCCTGGTAGAGGTGGTTGCCCTTGCCGGACTGGTCATAGATCGTGGTGATCAGGCAGATCGTGTCCTCGCAGAACGAGTCCTGCCTGTCGGCGTCGGCGTATCCGCCCGTGTCGGGGTACGCCCCGCCGGCGGGGGCGACGACCCCGATGTCCCTGACCCTGTTGTCCGACATCCTCCTGACCTGGTAGAGCGGGCCGTCGTAGGAGGCGTACAGCGCCCGGGTGGTGCTGTGGGCGGTCACGCAGGGGGTGTTGCCGGCGGCGTAGATGTCACACGGGCCCTGCGGCCTGACCGGCGGGGGCGCCGCCTGCGCCGTGGGCGCCATCGCGAACGTGCCGCCGGCCAGCGCCGCCGCGATCGCCGCGATCGCCGCGAAGGTCTTCCGGCGTGTGGGCCCGATGGGGGGTTTCGACATGTTGGAACGTTCCTCCATGCATCCTGCTCGGATCACATCCGATGTTAACGCTAACAATGTTTGCGCTAACATCGTTGACTGCCATAGACGAGGGAATGGGATCGGGGCTGATTTCCCGACTATGACACCGGGCAAAAGTTACGTCAAGGTTAAAGGCGTCGCTTTCGGTCGGTCCGTTTCCCCTCGGCCATTCCGTACGGAATCAGTGACCTCGGCGGATCCAGTCGTCCAGATGGGGCTGCTCGGCGCCGATGGTCGTGCTGTCGCCGTGGCCGGTGTGCACGACGGTCTCGGGCGGCAGAGTCAGCAGGCGGTCGCGGATCGACCCGATGATGACCCCGAAGTCGGAGAACGAGCGCCCGGTGGCTCCGGGGCCGCCCTGGAAGAGGGTGTCGCCGGTGAAGAGGACCCCCAGGTCCGGCGCGTGGAAACAGCACGCGCCGGGGGCGTGGCCCGGTGTGTGCAGCACTTCGAGCCGGGTCCCGGCGACCTCGATGATCTGCCCGTCGGACAGGGCGCCGCCGGGCTCCCGGTCAGGGTGGGTGAGCCGCCAGAGCGGCAGGTCGGCCGGGTGCAGCAGGACGGGCGCCCCGGTCGCGTCGGCCAGTTCCGGAGCGACCCGGACATGGTCGTCGTGCGCGTGGGTGGCCAGGATCGCCAGGACCCGCCGGCCGGCGACCAGGTCGGTGATCGCCTTGACGTCGTGGGGCGCGTCGAACACCACGCATTCGGCGTCGTCGCCGAGCACCCACACGTTGTTGTCGACGTCGAAGGTCTGGCCGTCCAGGCTGAACGTGCCCGAGGTGACGGCATGGTCGATACGGGCACTCACGAGAAGATCACCACCGAGTTGCGCATGGCCCCCATTGTGCAACAGCGCGGGACGTCAGTCCGCCCGCGACGACGGCTTGGGCGGGAGCACCGGCTCCAGCCGGAACAGGCCCGCGGAGGAGTCCGCGTCCTGCACGACCACGCGCCTGCCCGCCACCGCCGCCAGCAGGTCGGTCACGGTCACGATGCCCTTCAGCATTCCGGAGGCCCCGATGACGGGCACCACGTCCACCTCCGACTCCAGCATGGCGGCCGCCACCCCGGGCAGCGGCTCGTCCGGCGGCACGTGCGGGCACCTGCGCCCCCCGAGCAGTTGCCGCACCTGGGCGCTCGACTGCTCGGCCGGGCCGCCGGACCAGTGAGCGGCGATGTCCTCCCGGGTGAGCACGCCGATGATGTGGGACCCGGAGTCCACGACGGGCAGATGGTGCATCGACCCGCGGCGCATGAGCTCCCAGGCCATGAGCGGCGACTCGTCCGGCTTCACGGTCACCAGCACGCGGCTCATCACGTCGGCGGCGGTCATGGCTTCCACAGTCATCGTCGTCCACCTCCCGCGGCGCCGCACCCGGCTCTCTGCGGGGCACGCGCGTCCGCCACTCCATTGGACCACCGGACGCGGCCCGGCACAGGTGCCGAACGTCCCGACCTGCGGGGACCTGCGGCCCGGCGACTCCGGCGCCACCCGGGAAGGATGAAGGAACCAGGACGTACGAGAGGGAGGTGGCCATGCTCGCCGGTGAGGTCATGAGCAGCCCGGCGATCACGCTGGGCCGGGGTGACACGGTCCGACGGGCGATCCGGGTGCTGTACGACCACGACATCACGGCCGCTCCCGTGCTGGGGGACCACGGCGAGCTGGTCGGAATGGTCAGCGAGATCGACCTGCTGTGCGGCGCCTTCACACCCGGCGTGTCCGCGCCGGCCACGGTGGCGGACGTCATGTCACGGCAGGTCAGCACGGTCGAGGAGACCACCGACACGGCGGTGCTGACCGACCTGATGATCGCCAGGAGGATCAAGAGCGTTCCGGTGCTGCGGGACGAGCGGGTCGTCGGGATCGTCAGCCGCCGGGACCTCATGGCGCTGCTGGCCAGGTCGGACGCCGAGCTCCGCGACGCGGTCCTCGCCGCGCTCCGCGAGCGCTACCCCTCCGAGACCTGGGAGGTGAGCGTGCGGAACGGGGAGATCGACCTGCGCGGCCCCGAGGGTCAGGGGCCCGAGCACGTGGCCGACCTGCTGGAGCGGGCGGCTCCCGGGATACGACCGGCCCGCCGCTGACACCGGCGGTGTGTGCCGTCAGGCGGCGTGCCGTACGACGGCCACGGGGCAGCGGGCGTGTTCGAGCATGGCCCGGCTCACCGAGCCGAGCACGGCCGCGGTGAGGGCGTTCCTGCCGTGGGAGCCGACGACGAGCAGGGCGGCCCGGGCCGAGGCGTCGACGAGCGCGGCGACCGGGTGGCCGCGGACCATGTCGAGTTCGGTCTCGACGTCGGCGAACCTGTCCCGCCACGCGGTCAGCAGGCGCCGCGCCCGGTCCTCCCGGATCCGCCCGATCTCGTCGGGGTCCACGGCGATCCTGGGCCCGGAGGAGATCGGCGGCTCCCAGGCGCAGACGACCCTGAGCCGGTGCCCGCTCAGCCGGGCCTCCTCGAAGGCGTACGCGAGCGCGGGCGTCGCCGCGTGCGAACCGTCGAATCCGGCCACGATCTCCGCGCCCGCGCCGGGAGGCGCCGGGCGTACGACGACGACCGGCACGTCCACGTGACCGGCGAGCCGGCCGCCGACCGGCCCGTGGCCGCCCAGCACCAGTTCGGCGGCGCGGCAGGCCTGCTCCCGCAGCACGCGGCCGGGCCGCCCGTCGGCCAGTTCCGTGGTCACCTCCAGGCCGGGCCACCGGTCCCGGGCGATCTTCTCGGCGTGGTCGAGCACCTGCCGGCCGGACGGGATCATCCGGTCATAGCAGTCGGGAATCGGATAGCGGGGGGTGTCGTACGGCAGGCGGTCGGCGGCGTGGACCACCCGCAGGGGCAGGCCCCGCCGGTGGGCCTCGTCGGCCGCCCACTCCACGGCCAGGGCGGCGTGGGCCGTGCCGTCGGTGCCCGCCACGATCGGGCGGTCGGCGAAACTAGTCCTCATCAGTTGCCTCTCCAGGTGGCGGTAGCGGGACGCTCCAGCTCAGGCAGGTGCCCCCGGCCGGGCCACGCCCGGCCGTGCAGCTCCCGCCCAGGGCCTCGGCCCGTTCCCGCAGGTTGAGCAGGCCGCTGCGGCGGCCCTGGGCCGGGATGCCGATCCCGTCGTCCTCCATCGACAGCGTCAGGCGGTCGCCGTCCACGCGGACGCTCACCGTGGTGCGGGTCGCGCGGGCGTGCCGGACGACGTTCGACAGGCCCTCGCGCACCACCGCCAGCAGGTGCTCGCCGATGCCGTCGGGGACGCGGGTGTCGAGCCCGCCGTCCAGCCGCAGGGCGGGCAGGAAGCCGAGCTGCGCCCGCGCGCTCTCGACCAGCGCGACGAGCCGGGCGCGGAGCCCGGGATCACCGGCGGGGGTCTGCAGCGCGAAGATCGTGGAGCGGATCTCCCGGATCGTGCCGTCGAGCTCGTCGATCGCGTACCGCAGGCGGGCGGACGTCTCCGGGCGCTCGACCAGCCGCGCGGCGCCCGTCAGGGTCATCGCGATCGCGAACAGCCGCTGGATGACCACGTCGTGCAGGTCCCTGGCGATGCGGTCGCGGTCTTCGAGCAGGCCGAGCCGCTCGGCGTCCTTGCGCGCCTCGGCCAGTTCCAGCGCGACCGCCGCGTGCCCGGCGAACGCGTGGAGCATGCACATCTCCGACCGGCTGAACGGGATGCGGCCGGGCCGCCGGCCGAGCCACAGCACCCCGCGTACGGCCCCCGGGGCGCCCAGCGGCACGGCGCACACCGGCCCCTCGTCCTCATCGGCGGCGTCCGCCGCCATGCGGGGCTCGGCCAGGGTGAAGGCCTGCCCGGCGAGCGTGCCGTCGACGGGGATCCGGCGCGCCGCCGCGCAGGTCTCGGCGAGAGCGCCGTCGGCGATCGCGACCCGGAGCGTGCGCCCGCCGGTGTCCGGCAGCAGGATCGCCATGGTGTCGGCGCCGGCCATCTGCCGGGCGCGGCGGGCGATCAGCGTGAGCACGCGCGGCGTCTCGGCGCCGGACAGCAGGCTGGTCGTGATCTCGCCCGACGCCTGTAGCCAGGTCTCCCTGCGGCGGGTCTCCTCGTAGAGGCGGGCGTTCTCGATCGCCACCCCGGCGGCTCCCGCGAGGGCGACGACGATCGCCTCGTCGTCCGCGTCGAACTCCCCTCCCCCGCGCTTCTCGGTGAGGTAGAGGTTGCCGAACACCTCGCCCCGCACGCGTACGGGGACGCCGAGGAAGCCGCGCATGGGGGGATGGCCGGGCGGGAGGCCGTACGACTCGGGGTGCCGGGAGATGTCGGGCAGCCGCAGCGTCCGGGGCTCCTTGATCAGCAGGCCGAGCAGGCCCAGCCCGTGGGGCCAGTGCCCGATGCGGGCGATCTCCTCCTCACTCATCCCGACGGGCACGAACCGCGCCAGCGTGTTGTCCTCCCCGATCAGGCCGAGCGCGCCGTACCTGGCGTCGACCAGGGTGGTGGCGGTCTCGACGATGCGCCGCAGGACGGTTTCGAGATCGAGGTCCCCGCCCACCGAGACGACGGCCTCCAGCAGCGCCTGCACCCGGTCGCGCGTCACCAGGACCGCCTGCAGCCGCCCGTGCAGCTCGGTCAGCAGCTCGTCCAGGCGCGTCCGCGGGATCACGGCGGGATCACCGCGCTCACCCTCGTCCCCGCCGCAGCATGTGGGCCACACCTGAAAGTGTCGCAAACAAGGACAGTTCGGACATCGGCTCTTTACCAGGTCACGACGGGCTTCTTACCAGCGCCAGCCCTCGGCGGGCCCGATCGCCCGGAGATACTCGAAACAGGGGGTGGGTCATGCCGGCTGGACAGCGTGACGGGGTCATCCAGGTCGCCTGGCACGGAGCCGGCCGTTTCGACGTCCACATCCGCCGGCACGCCGTCCGGTCCGACCAGCCCAAGGATGTCGGCGGGAGCGACACCGGCCCCACGCCGGTCGAGCTGTTCGTGGGCGGGCTGGCCGCGGGCATCGCGCACTGCGCCGAACGCTTCCTGCGCCAGCGTCAGCTTCCGGCGGGAGTCGGCGTCACCGCGAGGTACGGCCTGGGCGTCTGCCCCGGGCGGATCGACCGCGTGGAGCTCTCGGTGGAGGCCCCCGGCCTCCCGGAGGGCCTGCGGGCCTCGCTCCTGTCGGTCCTGGAGCACTGCGCGCTCTACACCACGCTGCGCGTGCCGCCGCGGATCACCTTCGACGTCCGGCACGCCGCTCCCGGGACAGCCGTTCCCGCAGCTCACGAGCCGTACGGCGGACCGCGGCCAGGACGGGCGGGGTCATCGGCGCCCCCGGTGTGAAGTCGCCGCCCTCGATGCCGACGACGACGAGCTCGCCCGGCAGGCGGCCGAGGGCCCGGCCGAGGTCGACGGCGTCCACGAGGCCGAGCGAGTGGGTGCCGCCGTGCCATCCCGCCGCCGGGAGTGACGCCGGGAGGTCCGGCAGGCGGTGGTGCACGGTGCCGGGGGCCGCACCGGTGCGGACGGCGTCGACCACGATCGCCAGGGCGGCGCCCGACCATGCCTCGACCAGCGCGGCGGCGTCCCCGCAGGCCTCCACGGCGACGCCGGGCGGCGGCGCGTCGCCGAGCAGCCGGGCCACCGCCAGGCCCGCCGCGTCGTCGCCCCGCAGATCGCTGCCCAGGCCGACGACGACCGTGTCCCCCGTACTCACCCGCGCTCACCCGCGATCCAGGCGGAAGTCGAGGAAGTGGGCGGAACAGGAGATGCAGGGGTCGTGGTTCCGGATCGCCCTCTCGCACAGGGCGGCCAGCTCCGTCTCGGGCGGGTCGAGACCCGGGGCGAGGCGGGGCGCGAGCAGGTCACGTAGGTCTTCCTCGATGCGCGCCTGGTTCTGCGCGGTGGGCGGCACGATGTCGGCCTCCGCGACGAGGCCGTCCTCGTCCAGCCGGTAGCGGTGGTAGAGGGTGCCGCGCGGGGCCTCCGACGCACCGTGGCCGACGCCGGGACGCGGCTCGACCGGCACCGAGGGCCGGTCGGGCTCGGTGTAGCCGTCCAGGATCCGCAGCGCCTCGTCGCACGCGTGCACGATCTCCACGGCGCGTACGACGATGGCCCGGAACGGGTTGCGGCACACGGGCCCGAGGCCGGCGGCGGCGGCCGCCTCCCGCGCGAGCGGGGACAGCCGCGCCGCGTTGAGCGCGTAGCGGGCGAGGGCGCCGACGAGGTAGCCGCTCTCGCCGTCCAGCCGCGCGTGCAGCGCCGTCGAGTGGGGCACCTGTTCCTCGATCACGTGCTCCGGCCAGTCCTCGACCGCGAAGCCCTCGGGCGTGCCCCGCCCGTCTCCCGTCGCCACACCGCCGGAAAGAATCGCGTACTCCTCCGGATGGCTGAGGGCGAGGAACCGGTAGTCGTGCTCGACGTCGGGGAAGTCGAACCCGGCGACCCAGGCGACGGTGGCCAGGGCGTCGTCGCGGGCGCGGCGCAGGCGCTCGGCGACGGGGGCCAGCTCGGCCCGGGCGGGCACCCGGTAGAAGCCGCCGACCCTGACGTTCACGGGGTGGATGGGCCGCCCGCCGATGACCGCGATCAGCTCGTTTCCGGCCTTCTTCAGCGCGAGGCCGCGCTCGACCAGGTCACGACGGTCGGCGGCCAGCGCGATGCCGCTGTCGTAGCCGAGGAAGTCGGGCGCGTGCAGCAGGTAGACGTGCAGCGCGTGCGACTCGATCCACTCGCCGTAGTAGAGCAGCAGCCGCAGGTCCCGTAGCGGGCCCGTCACCTCCGCGCCACAGGCGGCCTCGATCGCCTGACAGGCGCTCATCTGGTACGCCACGGGACAGATGCCGCAGATCCTCGCGGTGATGTCGGGGGGCTCGGTGTGGCCGCGCCCGCGCAGCAGCGCCTCGAAGAACCGGGGTGGCTCGTAGATCCGCAGCTCCAGGCCGGTGATCCGGCCGTCCCGGGCGTGTACGACCAGCCCGCCCTCGCCCTCCACCCGGGTGAGGCCGCCGATCCGCACCGTCTTGTGGGTCACCCGTGCTCCTCGGCTTCCTCGGCCGCCCTCTGGAAGGGCTCGGTGGTGGCGTGGTAGGTCCGGTAGATCCGCACCAGTTCGGGGGTGCTCATCCCCAGCCCGCGCAGCCAGTGGTTCAGCCCGGCGGCGTTGGGGCTCTCCATCGGGCCGAAGCAGCCGTAGCAGCCCCGGTTGAAGGACGGGCACAGCGCGCCGCAGCCCGCCTGGGTGACCGGCCCGAGGCAGGGCGTGCCGTGCGCGACCATCACGCAGACGTTGCCCCTGGCCTTGCACTCCACGCAGACGCTGTGCGCGGGCACGACCGGCCGCCGCCCCGCCAGGAACGCGGAGATGACCTCCAGCAGCTGCCGCCGGTCGATCGGGCACCCGCGCAGCTCGAAGTCGACCGGCACGTGCGCCGATATCGGGGTCGAGCGGTCCAGGGTGGCGATGTAGTCGGGCCGGGCGTAGACGACGGAGGCGAACTCCTTCACGCCGGCGAAGTCGCGCAGCGCCTGGACGCCGCCCGCGGTGGCGCACGCGCCGATCGTGACCAGGCGCCTCGACACGCGCCGCACGTGCCTGATCCGCTCCAGGTCCTCGGGAGTGGTGATCGATCCCTCCACCAGCGACAGGTCGTACGGCCCGGGGCCGGGGGCGCTGGACGCCTCCAGGAAGTAGGCGATCTCCAGCCGGGCGGCCACCGACAGCAGTTCGTCCTCGCAGTCGAGCAGCGTGAGCTGGCACCCGTCGCAGGAGGCGAACTTCCAGACCGCGAGGCGCGGCGCCGGCTCGTCCATCACAGTTCCCATCACAGCTCCGCCACGGCGAGCATCGGCCCCGCCCGGTCGTAGCCCAGCACCGGCCCGTCCTCGCAGACGAACAGCGGGCCGAACTGGCAGTGGCCGCAGCGGACCACGGCGCACTTCATGTTGCGCTCCAGCGACAGCTCCACCCGTCCGGGGGCGACCCCGCGCCGCAGCAGCTCCTCCGCCGTCGCCCGCATCATCGCCTCGGGACCGCACACGAACGCGTGCGTACGGCGCGGCTCGAAGACGATCCGGTCGACGAGCCGGGTGACCAGGCCGACCGGGCCGTGCCACGCGTGGTCGGGATGGTCCACGATCACCTGGACGTCGGCGCCCTGCCGGGACCACCGGGCCAGCTCCCGGGGGTACATGAGCGTGGCGGGCGACCGCGCGCCGGCGATCACGCTGACCCGGCCGTACCTGTCGCGGCCGGCCAGCAGCGCCCGCACGACCGGCCGCAGCGGGGCGATGCCCAGGCCGCCCGCGGCGACGACGACGTCGAGGCCCGCCGCCGCGGGCACCCCCCAGCCGTGCCCGTACGGCCCGCGCACGCCGACCACCTCGCCGGGGCGCTTGCCGCACAGGGCGGCGCTGACCGCGCCCACCGCCCTGATCGTCTGGGCGTACCCGCCGGAGCGGGACCGGCCGCTGATCGACACCGGGATCTCCCCGACTCCGGGGGCGTACAGCATGGTGAACTGCCCGGGCAGGAACGGCGGGCAGTCCCCGCGGACCGGCTCCAGCGTCAGCGTCACCGTGTCGACCCGGTCCGGGCGGCGGGAGCGCACCCGATACAACACCGGTGTCATCGGGTGGGGAGTCGCAGCGTGGGAGATCACGGCAGGTTCGCCAGTTCCTCGGTCACGTCGATCCCCACCGGGCACCAGGTGATGCACCTGCCGCAGCCGACGCAGCCGGACATGCCGAACTGGTCGATCCAGGTGGAGAACTTGTGGGTCAGCCACTGGCGGTAGCGGCCGGGGTTGGAGCCTCGCACGGGCGTCCCGTTGACCTCCGAGAACCCCAGCGTGAAGCAGGAGTCCCAGCGCTCGACCCGTTCGGCCGTGCCGTCGGCGAGGGACGTGGAGTCCTCGACCGTGGTGCAGAAGCAGGTGGGGCAGACCATCGTGCAGTTGGCACAGGTGAGGCAGCGGGCGCCGACCTGCTGCCAGCGCGGCGAGTCGTGCGCCGAGAGCCGCTCCTGGATGCCCTCGGTCTCCACGTGGCGGCCCATGCGCCCGGCGGCCCTACGGGACACCTCCTCGGCGTCCGCCAGGTCGCGGGCCGAGGCGGGCGCCCGCGGCAGCGCCCTGACGATCTCCTCGCCCCGCTCGCTGCCGATCTCGACCAGGAACCGGTGCGGCGCGGCCAGCTCGGTGAGCGCGATGTCGTGGCCGGCCGTCACCTTGGGCCCGGTGCCCATCGAGACGCAGAAGCAGGTGCCGCCGGGCACCGCGCAGTTGACCGCGACCAGCAGCAGCGCCTCGCGCCGCAGCCGGTAGGCCGGGTCGGGGTGCCGGCCGCCGAGGAAGACCCGGTCCTGGACGCCGATCGCGGCCAGGTCGCAGGCCCGCACGCCGAGCAGGGCGATCCGGGGGGCCTCCTCCTCCGCCTCCTCGATCCGCTCGCCGCGCATGCGGAAGAGCGCCTGGCGGGGCGGCTGGGTGTACCGCTTGGCCGAGTCGGGGCTCGCCGCGAACGAGAAGATCATCTCGTCGCCGGTCTCCCGCAGCCGGTAACGGCCGGGTTCCTGGTCGTCGGTGACCCCCCGCGCCAGCCGACCGGCCGAGGCGATCTCCTCGAAGCGGATAGCGCCGTCGCGCACGACCGGGCCCACGACGGCGAAGCCCCGCGACCGCAACTCGGCGATCAGCGGTTCCAGCGATTCGATCACGACGGCGTCCATGGCGGCCCCCTCGCCGCTGCCTGTGAAGCTGCCTGTGATGCCCCTCGCACTCACAGTACGCCCGTCGTCCCGGCCGATGAAACGTTCATCCGCGTATCGGCGCTACGGCACGTACGGAGCCCGCGGCCATGACATTCCCCGCCGGACGTGATCACAATCCGGAGGGACGTTCATCGAATCAGCCGCCGGAGACCCCCGGCACGGCGAGAGGAGAGGGAATGGCACGGCGGTATCATGAAACCGGTTTCAACACGCGGGGCGCCTGGGTGGCCGCGGCGGCGCTGGCCGCCACCGCGGCCATGGGCGCGCCCGCCGCGCACGCGGACACGGCCTCCTGCTCGGTCAGCTTCCCGACCGTCCACAGCTTCCCCTCGGGTTTCGTGGCGGAGGGCAGAGTGGTCAACACCGGGACGACCACCCTGAACGGCTGGCGGCTTTACTGGACCTTCACCGGCGACGAGAAGCTCTTCTCCCTGCTGACCACGAAGTGGACCCAGACCGTGCGGACCGTCACCGCCACCAACGTGTCCTGGAACGGCACCATCGCGCCCGGGGGGAGTCTCTCCGTCACCGCCAACGGCTCCTCGACCGGCGGCACGTTCGGGATGACCGGTCTGACCTGCACGCCGCTGTAGCGTCCGAGGTCCCGCACAGCAGCCGTCAGGCCCGCGCGACGGCGGCCCGGTAGTCGTCGGCGATGCGGGCCGCGACGGCCAGCAGCGGGTCGACCAGGCGGGGCAGCTCGCGCACCCGCCGCGAGGACACCACGATCCCGACCGCCGCGACGGGCCGGTCTCCCGCATGCTCGCCCACCGGCACCGGCGCGGCGGCCGAGCACGAGCCGAGCGTCATCTCCTCATGGGTTGTGGCGTATCCCTGGGCGCGCACCTGAGCGAGCTCGCGGGCCAGCCGTCCCGGCTCGGTGATCGTGTGCGGCGTCGGCCGCTCCAGCGGCCGGGACAGGTAGGACGCCACAAACCATTCCGGTTCGTACGCCAGGAGGGCCTTGCCGACGCCGGTCGGGTGCATCGGCAGGCGGGAGCCGGTCCGCGACAGGATCGGCACGGCCCGCTTGCCGTACACCTTGTCGACGTAGAGGACCTCCAGCCCGTCCCGCACGGCCAGGTGGACGTTCTCGCCGGTCTCGCCGAACAGCTCCTGCAGCCAGGGGCGGGCCACCTCCTGCAGCGGGTCGGGGGCGAGCTGCCCCAGCTCCCACAGGCGGCGGCCGATCTGGAAGCGCCCGTCGGCGCCGCGGCGCAGGGCCCGCCACTCCTCCAGCTCCCCCGCCAGCCGGTGGACGGTGCTGAGCGCCAGGCCGGTGCGTCCGGCGATCTCCGTCAGCGTGAGCCGCGGATGCCGGGCGTCGAAGGCGCCGAGGATCGCCAGCGCCCGGGACATCACGGAACGCCCCGATTCGCGCGCGCCGCCGGCCATGTGACTCCTCATTGACGGCTTCCACTGATGACTTCCACTGGGCGGAAGCAAAGCCTACGCGGCACGGCGGGCGCCGCCGATGCTTGGGCCATGCGAACTCAGGTCGGGATCATCGGGGCGGGGCCGGCCGGCCTGCTGCTCTCCCATCTGCTGCACCTGCGCGGGATCGAGTCGGTCGTGCTGGAACGCCGGAGCAGGGAGTACGTCGAGCGGCGGGTGCGGGCGGGGGTGCTCGAACAGGGCACGGTGGACACGCTCGTCGAGGCGGGGGTGGGCGAGCGGCTGAAGCGGGAGGGTCTCCCCCACCACGGCATCGAGTTGCGGTACGGCGGAGCGGGCCACCGGATCGCCTTCGAGCGGCTGGTGCCCGGCCGGTGCATCACCGTGTACGGCCAGCAGGAGGTGGTCAAGGACCTCATCGCGGCGCGGCTCGCGGCCGGGGGCGACGTCCGCTTCGAGGTGGACGACGTGGCCCTGCACGACATCGGCACCGACCGGCCCTCCCTCACCTTCGGCGGCGAGCGGCTGGACTGCGACGTGATCGCGGGCTGCGACGGCTTCCACGGCGTGTCCCGCGACTCGATCCCGGGCGGCGTGCTGACCGAGCATCGCCGGGACTACCCGTTCGCCTGGCTCGGGATCCTCGCCCGGGTGAAGCCGTCGTCGGAGGAGCTGATCTACGCGCGGACCGAGCGCGGCTTCGCCCTGCACAGCATGCGCTCCCCGGAGATCAGCCGCTTCTACCTCCAGGTGGCCCCGGACGAGGACGTCGCCGCCTGGCCCGACGAGCGGATCTGGGCCGAGCTGCGAACCCGGCTGGAGACCGTGCCCGGCTTCGCCCTGGCGACCGGTGAGATCATCGAGAGGAGCGTCACGCCCATGCGGAGCTTCGTGGCCGAGCCCATGCAGTACGGCAGGCTGTTCCTGGCCGGGGACGCGGCCCACATCGTGCCGCCGACCGGCGCGAAGGGGCTCAACCTGGCGGTGGCCGACGTGCGGGTGCTGACCGAGGCGCTGGCCCGGTTCTTCGCGAGCGGCTCGGCGGAGGCGCTGGACGGCTACTCGCGGGCCTGCCTGCCCCGGGTGTGGCGGGCACAGCACTTCTCGTGGTGGATGACGACGCTGCTGCACACCTTCGACTCCGACGACGCCTACGCCCGGCGGCTGCAGACCTCCCATCTCGACTACGTCGCCTCCTCGGACGCGGCGGGTACGACGCTGGCGGAGAACTACGTGGGCCTGCCGTACGAGGAGAGCCTGTGAACAAGGTGGTGGGGAGCGCGGCGGAGGCGGTGGCCGGCGTCGGCGAGGGCGCGTCGCTCGCCGTGGGCGGTTTCGGGCTGTCCGGTGTGCCGTCGGTGCTGATCCGCGCGGTGCTGGAGCGCGGTGTCGGCGGGCTGCACGTCGTGTCGAACAACTGCGGCACCAACGGCGGCGGCAGCGGGCAGGGCCTCGGAGAGCTGCTGGCCGCCGGCCGGATCGCCCGCGTCATCGGCTCGTACATCGGGGAGAACAAGGAGTTCGCCCGGCAGTATCTGGCGGGCGAGGTCGAGGTCGAGCTGATCCCGCAGGGCACGCTGGCCGAGCGGCTGCGGGCCGGCGGCTGCGGCATCCCGGCCTTCTACACCCCGGCGGGGGTGGGGACGATGGTCGCCGAGGGCGGGCTGCCCTGGCGCCACCACCCCGACGGCAGCGTGGCCGTGGCCTCGCCGCCGAAGGAGGTGCGCGAGTTCGACGGCGTGCCGTACGTGCTGGAGCGCGGCATCGTGACCGACTTCGCGCTGGTCAGGGCGGCGAAGGGGGACGCGTACGGCAACCTCGTCTTCGCCAAGGCGGCGCGCAACTTCAACCCGCTCGCGGCGATGGCGGGCCGGGTGACGATCGCGGAGGTCGAGGAGCTGTGCGAGCTCGACCCCGACGAGGTGCACCTGCCGGGGGTGTTCGTGCGGCGGGTGCTGCCGCTCACTCCGGAGCAGGCCGCCGACAAGGGTGTCGAGAAGCGGACCGTCACCTCGGCTGTGAGGGAGGTCTAGATGGCCTGGACCCGTGACGAGATGGCCGCGCGGGCGGCCCGTGAGCTGCCCGACGGCGGCTACGTCAACCTGGGGATCGGGCTGCCGACGCTGATCCCCGCTCACCTGGACGGCCGGCGCGTGGTGATCCACTCGGAGAACGGCGTGCTCGGCGTCGGCCCCTACCCCGCCGAGGACGAGGTCGACCCCGACCTGATCAACGCGGGCAAGGAGACGATCACCGTGCTGCCCGGGGCGGCGTTCTTCGACTCGTCGCTGTCGTTCGGGATGATCCGCGGCGGGCACATCGACGTCGCCGTGCTCGGCGCGATGCAGGTGTCGGCCCGCGGCGACCTCGCCAACTGGGCCGTCCCCGGCAAGATGATCAAAGGGATGGGCGGCGCGATGGACCTGGTCCACGGCGCGAGGCGGCTGGTCGTGCTGATGGAGCACACCGCGAAGGACGGCACGCCGAAGATCGTGCCGGAGTGCACGCTGCCGCTGACCGGCCGGGCGTGCGTCCACCGGATCATCACCGACCTCGCCGTGGTCGACGTGACCGCCGGCGGCCTGCGGCTGGCGGAGACCGCGCCGGGCGTCAGCGCCGGCGAGGTGCGGGCGAAGACGGGAGCCGAGATCTCATGAAGGACGTGTTCGTCGCGGACGCCGTACGGACCCCGATCGGGAGGTACGGCGGCGCGCTCGCCGGGATCCGCCCCGACGACCTGGCGGCCGGGGTGATCAGAGCGCTGCTCGCCCGCGCCCCCGGCCTCGACCCGGAGCGCGTCGACGATGTGGTCCTCGGCGCGGCCAACGGCGCCGGGGAGGACAACCGCAACGTGGGCCGGATGGCCGCGCTGCTGGCCGGGCTGCCGGTCACCGTCCCCGGGGCGACCGTCAACCGCCTGTGCGCCTCCGGCCTGGAGGCGGTGATCCAGGCGGCCAGGGCGGTGGCCTGCGGCGACGCCTCCGTGGTGGTGGCGGGCGGGGTCGAGTCGATGAGCCGCGCGCCCTGGGTGCTGCCCAAGCCCGAGCGCGGCTTCCCCCGGGGCCACGAGCAGCTCTACTCCACGACCCTCGGCTGGCGGATGGTCAACCCCGAGATGCCGGAGCGGTGGACGGTCTCCCTCGGCGAGGCGACCGAGCAGCTCGCCCGCGGCCGCGGCGTGAGTCGCGAGGAGCAGGACGCCTTCGCCGTGCGCAGCCACCGCCGGGCCGCCGCCGCCTGGCGGGACGGCCTGTTCGGCGCCGAGATCGTCCCACTGGAGGAGCTGACCCGCGACGAGACGATCAGGGACGACACGTCCGCCGAGGCGCTGGCCCGGCTGAAGCCCGCCTTCGCCGCCGACGGCACGATCACCGCGGGCAACTCCTCGGCGCTCAACGACGGCGCCGCCGCACTGCTGATCACGGACGCCGACGGCCTCGCCGCGCACGGCCTGCGCCCGCTCGCCCGGGTGGTGTCCACCGGGGTCGCGGGTGTGGACCCGGCCGACTTCGGCATCGGGCCCGTCCCCGCGGTCGCCAGGGCCCTGGACCGGGCCGGGCTCGGTCTCGCCGACCTGGCCTCCGTCGAAATCAACGAGGCGTTCGCCGCGCAGGTGCTCGCCTGCCTCGGCGAGTGGAAGGATCTCGACCCCGAGGTCGTCAACCCGCAGGGCGGCGCGATCGCGATCGGGCACCCGCTCGGCTGCTCGGGCGCGCGCCTCGCGGGCACCCTGGCCCACCGTCTCTCCCGCACCGGCGGGTACGGCGTGGCGACCCTGTGCGTCGGCGTCGGACAGGGACTGGCCCTCATCCTCGAAGGAACATCATGACCCAGCCGCCCTACCTGTATCCCGGCTACGCGAGCACGGTCCTGCGCGCGCCCTCCCACGCCCCGCTCCCGATGAAGGACGACCCGGAGGCGGCCGAAGTGACCGGCCCGGTCTTCGGGCACGAGGACGTGGACCCGCACGACGCCGACCTGACCACCGGGCACGCGGGCGAACCGCTCGGCGAGCGGATCATCGTCACCGGGCGGATCCTCGACTCCTCGGGCCGGCCGGTGCCGCGCACGCTGGTGGAGATCTGGCAGGCCAACGCGGCCGGCCGGTACGCCCATCCGGTCGACCGGCACCCGGCGCCGCTCGACCCCAACTTCACCGGCGCGGGCCGGTGCCTGACCGACGACGAGGGACGCTACCGGTTCGTCACGATCAAGCCGGGGGCCTATCCCTGGCGCAACCATCCCAACGCCTGGCGGCCGGCGCACATCCACTTCTCGGTCTTCGGCACCGCGTTCACCCAGCGCCTGGTGACGCAGATGTACTTCCCCGGCGACCCGTTGTTCGCGTTCGACCCGATCTTCCAGTCCGTCCCGGACCCGGCCGCCCGCGAACGGCTCGTCTCCGCCTTCGACCTCGACGTCACCGAGCCGGAGTGGGCGCTCGGCTACCGCTGGGACGTCGTGCTGGGCCGTACGCCGCTGGAGACGCCGCAGGAGGACGCGTGACCACTCCCTCGCAGACCGTCGGGCCGTTCTTCGGGTTCGCCCTGCCGTACAAGGGCGGCTGGGAGCTCGTGCCCGAGGGGCATCCGGGCGCGGTCACGATCACCGGCCGGGTGCTGGACGGCGCGGGCGAGCCGGTGCCCGACGCGCTGCTGGAGCTCTGGACCGGCGAGCCCGGGGGGTTCGGGCCGCGGGGTTCCGGCAGCGCCGGTTCCGGCGGTGGCGCGTTCCGTGGGGACGGTTCCGGCAGGGACGGTTCCGGCGGGGGTGCGTTCGGCGGGGGCGGCTTCGGCCGGTGCGCCACCGAGCCTGACGGCTCCTACCGGTTCCGCGCCGCCCCGCCCGCCCGGCCGTACCTTCCCCTGCTGGTCTTCGCCCGGGGGCTGCTGAAGCCGGTGCGGACCCGCGTCTACCTCGCCGACGTGCCCGATCCCCTGCTCGGCTCGCTGGAGCCGGACCGCCGCGCGACGTTGCTCGCCCGCGCGGACGGGAAGGACGCCTACCGGTTCGACGTACGGCTGCAGGGTGAGCGGGAGACGGTCTTCCTTGACTTCTGACGCGAGTTCCGAGGCGGATGCCGGCACAGGCGCCGATCAGGGGCTGCTCTCCCCCGTCCGGGCGGGCACGGCGGTCGAGGCGGTCACCGGCGACGCCGCCTGGTTGCGGGCGATGCTGGAGGCGGAGGTGTGCCTCGCGCGGGCGCAGGCCCGCCTCGGCGTCGTCCCCGAGCACGCCGCCGCCGCGATCCGCGAGGCGGCCCGTTTCCTCGGCGGGGAGGACGGCTACGACGTGGCCGGGCTCGCCCGGCGGGCCAGGGACGCCGGCAACCCCGTCGTACCACTGGTCGAGGACCTGCGCGCCGCCGCCGGGGACGCGCGGAGGTGGGTGCATCACGGCGCGACCAGCCAGGACGTGCTCGACACGGCGGCGATGCTGGTGGCGGCGCGGGCCCGCGCGGTGATCCTGCCGCACCTGGACCAGGTGCTCGCCGCGCTCGCCCGGCTGGCCGCCGAGCACCGCGACACCCCGATGGCCGGGCGCACGCTCATGCAGCGGGCGGTGCCCACGACGTTCGGCCTGAAGGCCGCCGGGTGGCTGCTCGGCTGCCGGGACGCCCGTGACCGCCTCGCGGCGGTGCGGCCGCCGGTCCAGCTCGGCGGCGCGGCCGGGACGATGGCCGGGTACGGCGAGCGGGCCCTGGAGCTCCTGCCGCTCTTCGCCGCCGAGACAGGGCTGGCCGAGCCGGTGCTGCCCTGGCACACCTCGCGCGCCCCGGTCACGGATCTCGCCGCCGCGCTCGCCGCCGTCGCCGGGGCGCTCGGCAAACTCGCCGTCGACGTGATCCTGCTGGCGCAGAGCGAGGTGGGCGAGGTCGCCGAGCCCGCCGCGCCGGGGCGGGGCGGCTCGTCGGCGATGGCGCACAAGCGCAACCCCGTGCTCGCCACCATGATCAGGTCGGCGGCGCTGCAGGTGCCCGCCCTCGCGCAGATCCTGCTGGCGTCGCGGGTCGCCGAGCACGAGCGGCCCGCCGGAGGCTGGCACGCCGAATGGCAGCCGCTCCGCGAGTGCCTGCGCCTCGCCGGCGGGGCGGCGGAGACGGCCGCCGAGCTGACCGAGGGCCTGGAGGTGTTCCCCGGCCGCATGCGGCAGAATCTCGACGAGCTGCTCGCCGTGCTGCGCGAGCATGGGGAGGACACCGGGACCGGGCCGGTCCCCGCCCTGGTGGACCGCGCCCTGCGGTTCCATGCCGGGAAGTTCCCTGCCCCGGAGTTCCACACGAGGAAAGACGGATGATCCCGCACCACCGATTCGACGGCCCGCCGGGCGCCCCGGTCATTGTGCTCGGCCCGTCGCTGGGCACGACGCTCGACCTGTGGGAGCCCCAGCTCGCGGCGCTCACCCGCACCTGGCGGGTGCTCCGCTACGACCTGCCCGGCCACGGCGGCTCCCCCGCCGCCTCTCCCGGCCTCACTCGCGGCCTCACTCACGGCCTCACTCACGGCCTCACCGTGGACGATCTCGCCGCCGGGGTGCTGGCGCTGCTCGACCGCCACGGCCTGGCCCAGGGAGACCGCCGCGTGGCGTACGCGGGGGTGTCGCTGGGCGGGGCCGTCGGGACCGCACTCGCGTTGCGCGCGCCGGACCGGATCGCGAGCCTGGTGCTGTGCTGCACCTCCGCCCGGTTCGGCACCGCGGAGAGCTGGCGCGAACGCGCCGCGCTGGTGCGTGCGGAAGGCACGAAACCCCTGGTGGAGACGACCCGGTCGCGGTGGTTCACGGCGGGCTTCCCCGGCGCCGAGCGCTACCTCGGCATGCTGCGCGGCACCGATCCCGAGGGGTACGCCGCCTGCTGCGACGCCCTGGCGGCCTTCGACGTCCGCGACCGACTCGGGGACGTCCGTGCGCCCACGCTGGTGATCGCCGGAGCCGAGGATCCCGCGACCCCGCCCGCGCACGCCGAGGTCCTGGCCGAGGGCATCCCGGACGCCACGCTGCTGGTGGTGCCGGGGGCGGCCCACCTGGCCACCGCCGAACGGCCGGACGTCGTCACCGAGGCGATCGTCCGGCACCTGACCACGACCACCTCCCGGAGGACGGCATGAGCGACGACGACGGCATGCGGGTGCGGCGGGAGGTGCTGGGCGACGCGCACGTGGACCGGGCCCAGGCGGCGACCACCGAGTTCACCGCCGACTTCCAGGACCTCATCACCCGGTACGCCTGGGGCGAGATCTGGACCCGGCCCGGCCTCGACCGCAGGACCCGCAGCTGCGTCACGCTCACCGCCCTCGTGGCCCGGGGACAGCTCGACGAGCTGGCCATGCACGTGCGGGCCGCGCGGCGCAACGGGCTCACCACCGACGAGATCAAGGAGGTCCTGCTGCAGACCGCGATCTACTGCGGGGTGCCCGCCGCCAACGCCGCCTTCGCCGTCGCCCAGCGCGTGCTGGCGGAGCAAACAGGAGAGGATTCGGGGAAGGGCGCCACATGACGTTCCTCGTGACGGGCGAGAGCCTCGTCGATTTGATCGGCGCGCCGGGGTCGTGGACCTTCACCGCCGTGCCCGGCGGCAGCCCGCTCAACGTGGCGGTGGCGCTGGCCGCGCTGGGCCGCCCGGTGCGGTTCGCCGGGGAGACCGGCGACGACTTCTTCGGCGGCCTGCTCCGCGACCACCTGACCCGCCACGGGATCGGCACCGGCGATCTCGCCCCGGCGGCGGCGACCGGCCTCGCCTTCGCCCGGGTGGGCGCGGACGGCTCGGCGTCGTACGACTTCCGCTTCGAGTGGCGGTTGTCCGCCCCGGTCGCGCTCGACGGGGTGACCTGCCTGCACACCGGCTCCCTGGCCACCCTCGTGTCCCCGGGCGGCGCCCACGTCAGGGCCCTGATGCGGGCCGCGAAGGCGGCGGGCGTCACGGTCTCCTACGACCCGAACATCCGGCCGTCGCTGGCCGGCGACCACGCCGAGGCCGTGGCCCTGACCGAGGAGTGCGTACGGCTGTCGCGCCTGGTGAAGGTGAGCGCCGAGGACCTCGACTGGCTCTACCCAGGCGAGCCCGGCCTCAACGTGGCGCGGCGGTGGGCCGGGCTCGGCCCCGAGCTGGTAGTGGTCACCCGGGGCGGCGACGGCGCGGCAGCGGTGCTGCGTGCCGGGCTCCCAGGCGACGGGCTTGCCGGCGACCGGTTTCCAAGCGACGGGACTCCAGGCGGCCGGACCCCAGGTGACGGAGCTCCGAGCGGCGAGGTGATCACCTGCCCGGCCCCGGCCGTCGAGGTCGTGGACACGGTCGGCGCGGGCGACACCTTCACCGCCGCCTACCTCGACGCCCTGCACGACGAGACGCCGCACCACGACACGCTGCACGACGGCGCCCTCACCCCCGCGCGGGTGGCCGAGGCGCTGCGGCGCGGCTGCGCCGCCGCGGCGATCGTGTGCACCCGCGCCGGCGCGGTCCCGCCCACCCGGGCGGAGGTGAATTCGTTCTCCCTGGGTACGGGTCTGTCCCGAGCCGAGGAGGGACATACATGATCGAAATCGTCGCCGTCGGCACCCCCTCGCTGGGCGACCGCAGCTACCTCGTCACCGACGGGGAGGTCGCCTTCGTCGTGGACCCGCAGCGGGACGTCGACCGGATGCTCCGCCTCGCCGAACGGCGCGGCGTCGAGATCCGCGACGTCTTCGAGACCCACGTGCACAACGACTACGTCACCGGCGGGCCCGCCCTGGCCGCGGCGACCGGTGCGGACTACCACGTCAACGCGGCCGACCCGGTGGCGTTCGATCACCGGCCCGTCGAGGACGGCGACGTGATCGAGGCCGGGGCCATGCGCCTGCGCGCGCTGGCCACCCCCGGCCACACCTTCACCCACCTGTCGTACGCGCTGGAGGTCCCGGGCCGGCCGCCCGCGGTCTTCACGGGAGGCTCGCTGCTCTACGGCGCGACCGGGCGGCCCGACCTGCTCGGCCCCGAGCACACCGGCACGC
This sequence comes from Microbispora cellulosiformans, assembly GCF_008728085.1. NCBI lineage: Bacteria > Bacillati > Actinomycetota > Actinomycetes > Streptosporangiales > Streptosporangiaceae > Microbispora > Microbispora cellulosiformans. The sequence goes on from NZ_VYTZ01000005.1 coordinate 501,236, forward strand.
TGGTGCGGGCCCAGTACGCCTCGGCCCATCGCCTCGCCCGCGAACTGCCCCCGGAGACGGAGGTCTACCCCACGCACGGCTTCGGGAGTTTCTGCTCGTCCACCCAGTCGGAGGAGGCCACCGAGTCGACGATCGGCCTGGAGTCGAAGACCAACCCGGTCCTGACGCGGGGCGAGGAGGAGTACGCCGAGTCGCTGCTCGCCGGGCTGGACGCCTACCCGGCGTACTACGCGCACATGGCGGCGCTCAACCTGGCCGGGCCGGAGGCGCCCGACCTGTCCCCGCCGCACCGGGCCGGGGCCGCCGAGTTGCGCCGCCGCCTGCGGGACGGCGAGTGGGTGGTCGACCTGCGGTCCCGGACGGCGTTCGCGGCGGGCCACCTGCCGGGGGCGCTCAATTTCGGGCTCGACGGCAGCTTCGCCGTCTACCTGGGCTGGCTGATCCCCTGGGGCACCCCGGTGACGCTGCTCGGCGAGACGCCGGAGGACGTGGCGGAGGCGCAACGCGAACTGGTGCGGATCGGCGTCGACCGCCCGGCCGCGGCCGCCACGGGGGGCCCGGCCGACTGGGTCTGTGCCGGTGGGGAGAAGCCCGCGGCCCTGCCGACGGCGACGTTCGCCGACCTGTCCGCCGTGCGCCGCGAGCGGCCGGTCGTGGTCCTCGACGTGCGCCGCGAGGCGGAGTGGCGTGAGTCGCACGTGCCCGGGGCGGTCAACATCCCGCTGCACGACCTGCCCGCCCGGCTCGGCGAGGTGCCGCCCGGCGAGGTGTGGGCGCACTGCGCGACCGGCTACCGGGCGGCCATCGCCGCCTCCCTGCTCTCCGCCGCGGGCCGCGAGGTCGTCGCCGTCGACGACACCTACACTCCCCCGCCAGAGTGATAGGGACCGGGTGACACGGACCAGGTGATTCGTACTGCCGGGAAGCAGACGTTCCACCCTGCGCGTCCCGGCCGCGGGGGACCATAATGGCCGCCATGGCGGGAATATGGGCACTGGGGTTCACCGCCCTCCTGCTGCTCGCGCCGGCGTCGGCGGCACACAGCGGGTCCGAGTGGGCCGTTCTGGCCGTCGCGGGGCTGTCGTTCGCGGGCGCGGTGCTCACCTTCCGCCGTCCCCCGCCGTCCCTACGGTTCCTGCCGATGGCGCTGGCCGGGCTGCTCGCGGTGGCCGCGGTCGCGGCGAACGCCGCCTACGAGGCGACGGAGTGGCGGACGCTCTTCTCCCTGCTCGCGGTGGCCGTGGGGGTCGTCGCGCCGCTCCGCGTGGCGCCCTGGCTCGTCGCCGCCACGGCCGTGCTGTCCGCGGCCGTGGTGCTGGCCCGGGGCGGCTCCTTCGACTCCGCCCTGTGGGGCACCGCGCTGACCACCACGCTCGCGGGGATCACGGCGTACGGCTTCCGCCGGATGGGCCAGATCATCGGGGAGCTCGCCCGCACCCGGGAGCAGCTCGCCGCCGCCGCCGTCTCGGCCGAGCGGCTGCGCTTCTCCCGCGACCTGCACGACCTGCTCGGGCACACGCTCTCGATGGTGGTCGTGAAGGCCGAGGCGGTGCGCCGGCTGGCCCCGCGCGACGTCGCGGCGGCGGTGCGGCACGCCGAGGACATCGAGGCGATCGGGCGGCAGGCGCTGACGGAGGTGCGCGAGGCGGTCACGGGCTACCGGGACGCGAGCCTCGCGTACGAGCTGGACACCGCCCGGGCGGCGCTCGCCGCGGCCGGCATCGACTGCGAGGTGCGGGAGTCGGGGCCCGCGCTGCCCCGGGAGGCCGACGTGCTGCTGAGCTGGGTCGTCCGGGAGGGGGTCACGAACGTCGTGCGGCACTCCGGCGCGCGGCGCTGCGTCATCACGCTCCGCCGCGACCGCGACCCGGTGCTGGTGGAGGTCAGCGACGACGGCGCCCCCGCCACCGACAGCGCGGGCGGGGAGGCCGGGGAGGTCCGGGAGCAGGACGGCAGCGGCCTGCGCGGGCTGCGCGAGCGCCTGGCCGCCGCGGGCGGGCGGCTGCGGGCCACCCGGCTGCCCCGGGGGTTCGTCCTCGCCGCCGAGATCCCGCGCCTCGGCGGAGACGAGGGCCCGTGACGGAACCCATGGCCCAGCCTTCGACTCCGCCCGTGACACGCGTGCTGATCGCCGAGGACCAGGCGATGATGCGCGACGCGCTCGCCGTCCTGCTCGACCTGGAGGACGACTTCGAGGTCGTCGCGCAGGTCGCGAGCGGAGACGAGATCGTGCCCGCCGCGCTGCGGACGGAGCCCGGCGTGGCCCTGCTCGACATCGAGATGCCGGGCGGCGGCGGGCTCGACGCGACCGCCGGGCTGCGGGCGGCGCTGCCCTCGTGCGCCGTGGTCATCGTGACCACGTTCGGACGGCCCGGCTACCTGCGCCGGGCGCTGGACGCGGGCGCCCGCGGCTTCGTGGTGAAGGACCGGCCCGTCGGCGAGCTGGCCCAGGCGATCCGGCGGGTGCTGGCGGGCGAGATCGTGGTCGACCCCGCCCTGGCCGCCGCCGCCCTCAGCGCCGGGCCGAGCCCGCTGACGCCGCGCGAGCGTGAGGTGCTCGTCGCGGCGGCCGACGGCTCGACGGCCGCCGACATCTCCCGCCGCCTCCACCTGTCGGAGAGCACCGTACGCAACCACCTGTCGTCGTGCATCGCCAAGACCGGCACCCGCAACCGCATGGAGGCCGTCCGGGCCGCCCGCCACAGCGGCTGGCTCTGACCGGTCCGGTCAGGGCCGGACCGCGCGGCCTGTTGCCGGGGGGTGGGCCGCGGCGTAGCGTTGACGTCCGCCGCACGTGAAAGACGCACCTGTACGCACCTGACGCGACGTTACCTGGCACGTGGAGGTTGGCATGAGCACTCCCGGCACGACGTCCGGCACGACCGTCGTCGACCTGTTCGACCCGCAACTGGCGAGCGACCCGTTCAGGGGCTACTCGCGGCTGCGGGAGCAGGCCCCGATGACGCGCGGTTCCTTCCCCGGCCTGAGCTCCCCCATCTGGATCGTCATGCGGTACGAGGACGTGAGGACGGTGCTGAGCGACCGCCGGTTCGTCAACAACCCGGCCAACGTGCCGGGCGCGGACGTGCAGAACATCCGCGAGGATCTCATCGAGGCCCGGGGCATCCCGCGTGAGTACGCGCCCTACATCCTCGACTCGGTCCTCGACGCCGACGGCGACGACCACCTGAGACTGCGCAGGCTGGTCTCCCGCGCCTTCACCGCGCGCCGCGTGGCGGAGCTGCGCCCCCGGGTGGAGGCGATCACGGAGGACCTGCTCGACCGGCTCCCCGGCCACGCCGAGGACGGCGTCGTGGATCTGATCGAGCACTTCGCCTATCCCCTGCCGATCACCGTCATCTGCGAGCTGGTCGGCATCCCGGAGGAGGACCGCCCGCGGTGGCGGGAGTGGGGCAGGGGCCTCTTCTCACTGGAGCCGGGGGCGGCGAGCAAGCCGCTGCGGGCCATCGTCGACTACATCCACGACCTCGTCGGCCGCCGTCGCGCCGAGCCCACCGGCGACCTGCTCACCGGCCTGATCCGGGCCCACGACGAGGACGGCGACCGGCTGTCGGACACCGAACTGGTCACGATGGTCCTCACGCTCGTCCTCGCCGGGCACGAGACCACCGCCCATCTGATCGGCAACGGGACCGCCGCCCTGCTGACCCACCCCGACCAGCTCGCCGCGCTGCGGGACGACCCCGGGCTGCTGCCGCGCGCCGTGCACGAGCTCATGCGCTGGTGCGGGCCCGTGCAGGGCACCCGCATCAGGTACGCCTCCGAGGACGTGCCGATCGGCGACCTGACCGTGCGGCGGGGTGAACCGGTGATGGCGGTCCTGGTGTCGGCCAACTACGACCCCCGCCGCTTCGACGACCCCGAACGGCTCGACGTCACGCGGGAGTCCGACGGCCACAAGGAGGTCCATGTCGGCTTCGGCCACGGCCTGCACTACTGCCTGGGCGCCGCGCTGGCCCGGCAGGAGGGCGAGGTGGCCTTCGGCGCCCTCCTGCGCCGTCACCCCCGCCTCGCGCTCGCGGTCGCGCCGGAGGATCTCAGCCGCCAGTTCCTGCCGTTCTCCTGGCGCCTCGCCCGCCTCCCCGTACGCCTGGGGTAGGACGGGCGGGACAGTCAGCCGATCAACCCTGGCCGGCGATGAGCGGCTCCAGGGTCAGGCCCTCGTGCTCGCGCTGGATCGACCGCATGCGCCACTGGTCGGTGAACACCGCGAGCAGGGCCTGGTCCCGGCCGCGCATGAGCACCTCCGCGCCGCGCTGGCGGCGCAGCACCTCGGCCGACTCGGCGTCGGTGCGGCGGGCCAGGGTGTACTCCAGCCGGTCCAGCACGATCTCCGCGCCGAACTCGGCGGCGAGGCGGTGCTGCACGACCTCGAACTGCATGGGCCCGACCGCCGCCAGCACGGGCGCCTGGTCGCCCCGCAGGTCGGAGCGCAGCACCTGGATCACGCCCTCGCCGTCGAGCTGGTCGACGCCCCGGCGGAACTGCTTGGCCTTGGCGGTGCTGCGGGAGCGGGCCACGGCGAAGTGCTCGGGGGCGAAGCTCGGGATCGGCGGGAACTCCACCGCCGCGCCCTCGTAGAGGGTGTCGCCGGGGCGCAGGGCGGTCGCGTTCACCAGCCCGACGACGTCCCCGGGGAAGGCCTCGTCGATGGTGGCGCGCTCCTGGCCGAACACCGACTGGGCGTACTTGGTGGCGAACGGCCGTCCGGTCGCGGCGTGGGTGAGCACCATCCCGCGCTCGAAGCGGCCGGAGCAGACCCGGACGAACGCGATGCGGTCCCGGTGAGCCGGGTCCATGTTGGCCTGCACCTTGAACACCAGGCCGGCGAACGGCGCGTCCAGCGGCCGGGCCGCGCCCTCGACGTCCGCCCGGGGCGCGGGCGCGGGCGCGAGGTCGACCAGCAGGTCCAGCAGCCGGGCCACGCCGAAGTTGGACAGCGCCGCGCCGAACAGCACCGGCGTCGCCTCGTGCGCCTCGAACGCCTTCTGGTCGTGCTCGGCGCCGATGGCGGCGAGCAGGTCGCTCTCCTCCCGCGCCCGGGTCCAGTCGGCTCCGAGATCGGCCTCCGCCTCCCCCGGCGTCAGCGTGGTCTCCAGCGCCTTGGTGGCGCCGCCCGGGGTGCGGGTGTAGCGGACGGCGCGGCCGTCGATCCGGTCGACCACCCCGTGGAAGTTCCCGGCGGCGCCGATGGGCCAGGTCACCGGGGTGGGCCGCAGGCCGGTCCGCTCCTCGATCTCGTCGAGCAGCTCCAGCGGCTCGCGGCCCGGCCGGTCCCACTTGTTGACGAACGTGATGACCGGGATGCGGCGGTGGCGGCAGACCTCGAACAGCTTCATGGTCTGCGGCTCCATGCCCTTGGCCGCGTCGAGCAGCATCACCGCGCAGTCGACCGCGGCCAGCACGCGGTAGGTGTCCTCGGAGAAGTCGGCGTGCCCGGGGGTGTCGACGAGGTTGAACACGTGTCCGCGGTATTCGAAGCGGAGCGCCGCCGAGGTGATGGAGATGCCGCGGGCGCGCTCCATCTCCATCCAGTCGGACGTCACGCCCCGCCGCCCGGCCTTGCCGTGCACCGCACCGGCCTGGGTGATCGCCGAGGCGTGCAGGGCGAGCGCCTCGGTCATCGTGGACTTTCCGGCGTCCGGGTGGCTGATCACCGCGAAGGTCCGGCGCCGCGCCGCCTCACCCGTGACGGCGCTCATCGCCGCGTCTCCGGCGTGCGGACGCGGGTCGTCGTGGTGTGATCGTGCGATCGAGGCATCCGGGCTCCCAACTGCGGTGAACACCGTAGGTTACCGCGTCCACGGGCACCTCCCACCCCATGACGTCAGGTGGCGGGTTCCCGGTGGGCGGAGGCGACGACGAAGGACTCCAGCCGGTACAGCAGGGCCTCCATCTCACCCTCGGACAGGCGGGTGGTGTCGGCGTTCACCTCCACGCCGAGCGTGCCCTTGTGGCGCATCAGGGCCAGGCAGAAGTCGCAGCTGCGCTGATCGGTGCCGGGGAGCCACTCCAGCTCGGACTCCTCGTCCGCGCGGCCGGCGGCGCCCGGATCCTCGCCGGGGCGCAGGTCGTTGAAGCAGCACGACGGGAACACCGAGACGCCCCGGTCGGCGCTGAGCCGGTCGATCATCTCCTGCATGGCCGGTTTGTCGAACCGGGCGCGCCGATAGGACGCGAGCACCGCCGGATACGCGCTCACGACCGTCTCGGCGAGGCCTCCGCTCGGGCGCAGGGTGAACAGCCCGAGCTGGTTCAGGCTGGTGACCAGGTCCCGGCTCCGGTCGTCGAAGCGGTTGTGCACGATCGGGGTGATCGCGGACACCTCGTGCCCGGTCAGTTCGCGCAGCAGCATGGCGACCGCCACCAGCAGGACGGTGGCGGTGCTGACCCCCGCCTGGCGGGCGAGCACGTACGCGGCGTGGTTCAGCCGGGGCGACGTCAGCACGGCCCGCGCGTACCTCGGCGTGGAGGCCGGCCGGACCGCCTCGGGGAACATGGCGGACGGCACGGTCCGGAGCAGCGCCTCCCACTGCGCGATCGCGCGGTCCGAGCGGGCGGGCGCCGCCCGCTCCTCCCGGACCAGGTCGAGCAGCTGCGACGACGGCGGGCGCGCGATCGCGCCGCGGAGCAGCAGCGTCCGCAGGTCGTTCACCACGACGCCGGCCGCGTGCCAGTCCGCGACGACGTGGTGGATCACGAGGGCCACGTGGGTGACGGCGCCGTCGCAGACCACGAATCCGGCGCGCAGCGGCTGCTCGCCGTCCCCGAAGGACCGCGCGGCCAGGCGGGCGACGAGTGCCGCCGCGACGTCACCCGCCTCGTCGCGGGCCGCCTCGGTCAGCTCGACCGGCAGCGTCCCGGACGCGGCCACCTCCTGGTAGGGACCGTCCGCGCCGAGCCGCACCAGGGACCGCAGGGCGTCGTGCCGTCCCGTCACCTCGGCCAGGGCGGCGGCCACGGCCTCGGGAGGGCGCGGGCCGCCCGCGCGCGGGACGGCGAGGACCCTGGGCACGTTGAAGTAGTGCGCGCTGTCCGGCCCGACCTGCTGGACGGCTCCCCAGATATCCCGCTGTCCCCAGGCGAGCTCCGCTGTACCGGAACGGCTGGAGGCGAAGCCCACCTGAAGCCGCATGGCTCTCCTTCGACGGGGGTGGCCGTGGTGCCATGAAGGCTAGGATGCGCCTTTCGGGCGGGTCAAGATCCTCCCACGCTGTCAGATGAGGTTGTCCTCCACGGGCAGGCCGAACTCTCCCCTGCCGTACATCGCGAGGGCGCGCTCGACGTCGTTGGCGACGTGGACGCCGCCGGCGTGGGCGTCGCGCCAGGCCCGCTCGATGGGGTTGCCGCGGCGCAGGGAGTTGCCCCCCGCCGTCTTGAACAGGACGTCGATGGCCTCCAGCGCCCGCTCGGTGGCGCGGACCTGGTCCCGGCGCACCCGGAGCCGCAGCTCGGCCGGGATCGCCTCGCCTCGCACCGCGTGCTCGTAGACCTCCCGCACGTTGCGGTCGGTCTGCAGGGCCGCCGCGTCGATCTCCGAGGCCGCCCGGGCGACGGCGACCTGCGCGAACTGGTCGTCGGCGAACCGGCCGCCGCCGCCCAGGCTGAGCCGTACGCGGTCGCGCATGGCCGACACGTACGACCGGTAGCAGCCGGAGGCCATCCCGATGATCGGCGCGGTGATCGTGGTGGTGAACACGGAGCCGAACGGGATCCGGTACAGCGGGCCGGTGTTCACCTGCTGACCCGGCCCGCGCAGCCGGGCCAGGTCGTGGTTGCGCACCACCCGGTGCGCGGGCACGAAGGCGTCCTCGGCGACGATGTCGTCGCTGGCCGTGCCGCGCAGCCCGATGACGTCCCAGACGTCGTCGATCGCGTAGTCGGAGCGGGGCACCAGCACGGTCACGACGTCCGCCGGCCGGCCCGCGGCGCCCATCACGAGACCGCCGAGCAGGGCCCACGACGCGTGCCCGCAGCCGGAGGAGAACCGCCACCGGCCGGACAGGCGGTATCCCCCCTCGACCGGGACGAGCCGCCCGACCGGCGCGTACGACGAGCAGACCAGCACGCCGGGGTCGCTCCCCCAGACCTCGTCCTGGGCGGCCTCCTCGAACAGGGCGAGCTGCCAGGGGTGCACGCCGAGGACGGACACGAGCCAGCCGGTCGACCCGCACACCGCCGAGATCTCCCGCACCACCTCGTAGAAGCGCACCGGGTCGCTCTCCGCGCCGCCGTACCTCTTGGGCTGCAGCATCCGGAAGACCCCGGCCCGGGACAGCTCGCCGATCGACTCGGCGGGGACCCGCCGTTCCTCGTCGACGGCGCGGGCGCGGGCGGCGATCTCCGGCAGCAGCGCGCGTACCTCGTCCAGGACCTCGTTGCTCATGGGGGAATCCTTCGTGTCTTGGTCAGATGCCCAGCCGGGCCGCGACGCCGTCGAGCACGCAGTCGAGCCCCAGCTCGAACTGCCACTCGCCGTCGTCCTTGCGGACGCCCTCGCGGATGTAGCGCTCGAAGGCGGGGTAGCGGCCCGACTCCAGCAGCCACCTCAGGTGCGAGGAGTAGAGACCGCGCAGTTCGTCCGCCCGGGTGACGCCTTCGCGGCGCATGAGCTCGGCCAGGCCCACGTCGACCGCCACCGTCCCGTTGACGTAGGCGCCCACCGTGCCGACCACGGCCATGCGGGCGTCGGCGTCCAGGCCGAGGTCCTCCAGCGAGGCGAGCAGCCGGTCGGCCCGCGCGACGAGGTGCGGCGTGAGCTGGCCCGACCTGGCCGTCGTCCGGACCATCCAGGGGTGACGCAGCACGGCGCGCCGCAGGCCGCAGGCCGCCTCGCGCAGCGTCGTACGCCAGTCCGCCGCGGGCTCCACCTGCGCCTCCTCCGCGATGACGGCGTCGAGCATCAGCTCGATCACGTCGTCCTTGCCGCGCACGTACCGGTAGAGCCCCATGGTCGCCACACCGAGCCGTTCGGCCAGGTGGCGCATCGAGACGGCGTCGAGCCCCTCGGCGTCCGCGATCTCCACCGCCGCGGCGGCGATCTGGGCGTGGGTCAGCGCCGCGCGGGGCGGCCGGGCGGGGCGTTCCATCCGCTGCCAGATGGACTCGACGGCGTCGCCCGCGACCTCGTCCGCGCTCTTCCCGGCCATCGCCACACTCCTCACCCTCGGTGCGTGTACATCGTACCTGTACTTGTACGTCGTACGCAGTTGCGCGTACGGTGTACTCACTGCGTACGACGTACTCACTCATGGAGGAACCATGCACGGCGACGACCGGCTCAGAGTCGCGTTGATCATCGGCAGCGTCCGGGACGGACGGGTGGCGCCCCTCGTCGCGAACTGGTTCGCCGCCCAGGCCGAACGGCGCGGCGACCTCGCCCTCGACGTGATCGACCTGGCCGAGGCCCGGCTCCCCGACGGGTTGCGCGGGCACTTCGGCGGCGACCGGCCCGAGGAGGTCACGGCGCTGCGGCCCCGGGTGGACGAGGCGGACGCCTTCGTCGTCGTGACCCCCGAGTACAACCGGAGCTTCCCCGCCGCCCTCAAGCTGATGATCGACAGCTATCACCGGGAGTGGGCGGCCAAGCCCGTCGGGTTCGTCAGCTACGGCGGCGTGTCCAGCGGGCTGCGGGCGGTCGAGCAGCTCCGGCTGGTCTTCGCCGAGTTGCACGCGGTGACCGTCCGCGACTCCGTCGCGTTCCGGAGCCCCTGGACGCTGTTCGACGACGACGGCAACTGGCCGAAGGACCCCGCGGGCGCGGAGAGCGCGGCCACGACGATGCTCGACGAGCTCGTCTGGTTCGGCGGGGCCCTGCGGGCCGCCCGGGCGGCCCGGCCGTACGGCGCCTGACCCGGCCGCCCCGGCGCCCGGTCCGTCAGCCCGTCGCCGGCACCTCGCCCCTGGTTTCGGGGACCAGGCGCTCCACCGCCCGCTCCACCAGATCGTGCAGCCGGGCCTCGGGGAACACCTCGGGCAGCGTGAGCCGCTCCAGGATCAGCCAGTTCATGGCCAGGTGGAGCAGTTCCACCGTCGCGGCGTCCCCGGGAAGACCGGAGCCGAGGTGGTGACGGATGTTGGCGTCCACGTCCGCCCTGATCCGCTCGGTGAGCACGGCCCGCAGGGCCGGCCGCCGAGTCGCCTCCAGGCGCAGCTCCAGCAGGGCCAGGAATCCCGTGCGGTAGGTGCTGACCCGCTCGACCACCTCGTGGGTCAGCTCGGCGACCCTCGCCCGGCCCGTGCGCCCCTCCGGATTCCCGGCCAGGATCCCGCCCTCCGGCTCCAGCCGTTCGTAGACGCGCGCGCCCGCCTGGGTGAGCATCTCGTCCCGGTTGGCGAAGTAGTTGGAGGCCGTGCCGCCCGGCACCTGCGCCTGGGCGTCCACCGCGCGGAAGGTCAGGCCCCGCGCGCCGTCCCGGGCCAGCACCTCGATGGCCGCGTCGAGCAGCGCGGCCCGCCGCGCCGGATTCTGTCGCGCCACGATTGACACCACTCCAATTGTAGTACTATGGTCACCACTACAGATAGAGTACTTCAGTCGGAGTGATTGTATGCGAAAGCTTGTCTATTACGTCGGCGTCAGCATCGACGGCTACATCGCGGGCCCCGGCGGCGAGTTCGACTTCTTCCCAATGGAGGACACCCTGGCCTGGATCATCGACGAGTATCCGGAGACGGTGCCGAGTCACATGCGCGCGCAGATGGGCCTGGAGGCGCCGAACCGGCGCTTCGACACGGTGGTGATGGGCCGTGGAACTTACCAGCCGGCCCTCGACGCCGGCGTCACCAGCCCGTACGCGCACCTGCGGCAGTACGTGGTGTCGGCCTCGGTCCCCGAGATCGGTGATCCCCAGGTGGAGCTGGTGCGGAGCGACCCGACCGGCCTCGTGCGGCGCCTGAAGCAGGAGGAGGGCGGGGACATCTGGCTGTGCGGAGGCGGCACGCTCGCGGGCGCGCTGCTGCCGGAGATCGACGAACTGATCGTCAAGAGCTACCCGGTCGTGGCCGGTGACGGGATCTCCGCGTTCACCGGCGCCTTCCGCCCCACGCCGTTCACCCCGGCCCGGAGCCGGTCCTTGGGCAGCGGCACGACCGTGACCTGGTACGACAGGGCGTGAGCGGGCAGCCCTCCGAGGCACTGTCCGCCGAGAGTAAGTAAGGGCCGTGGTGAAGCGCTTCGGGTGGCCCGGTCCGCGCGCCCACGGTGGCCGCCCGTCCCCCGGGGTGCCGGGGACGGGCGGCCGGGCGGTGTCAGCGGGCCTCGTGGCGCCGCTGGCAGGCGATGCAGTAGCGGGCCAGGGGCCGGATCTTCAAGCGGCCGAACGGGATGGCCGCCGCGCAGTCGGCGCATCGGCCGTAGTGCCCCTCCTCCATCCGCTCCAGCGTCCGGCGCAGCTCGGTGACCGCCCGCTCGGTGGCGGCGACGTCGGCGAGCAGAGCGAGCCGGGCCGTGTCCTGCTCGCCGCCGTCGACCTCGGCGCGCAGGTCGCGCAACTGCACCTCACGCCACTGGAGCTGCTCCTCCAGCTCGGCGCGGATGAGCCGTGTCTGCGGCTCGCTGATGGCGGTGAACTCGTCACTGGTGGTCATAGTCGAGGTCCTTCACTTCGTCGGCGGAAAGGAGGGCGGCGCGGCGCGCGACCGCGGGGAGCAGGCAGGCCAGGCCCCTGACGGTCGCCTGGGCGGGATCGACGGCGGGAGTGACGGTGATCCGCAGCCCGGCGCAGAGCGCGCGGGCCAGCTCCGGATCGCGGGCACCACCGCCGGTGATCAGCAGGCCGCGCCCTCGCGCGACCCCCCGCAGGTGGGCGGGAACGCGCGCGACGAGGTCGGCGACCATGGCCACGATGCGTTCCCGCACGTACGGCGGGAACCGCGGACCGTCCGGCGGGTCGCCGGCCCAGTCCTCGGCACCGTTCTCGGCCCAGTCCTGGGCACGACCGCGGGCACGGCCGTCCGTGCCCAGCTGGACGGCCCCCGCGTCGGCGATCCGGCCGCTGCGAATGACGACGGCCTCGGCGATCCCCGCACCGGCGTCAAGGAGCAGCCGGGGCCTCGGATCATCGATGTCGACGCCGCAGCCGACCGCGGCGGCGAGCGGCTCCTCGACGATCGTGACCGGGCAGCGGGCGGCGCTGCCGACCGCCGCGCGCGCCGCGCGCCGGTCCAGCCGTGAGGCCGCCACCGGCACGCCGAGCAGCACGCGTTCCGGCGACTCCTGCCCGGCGGCCTCGCGCAGCGCGGAGCGGACCAGCCGCGCGCAGCCGGGCATGTCGGAGACCATCCCGTGCCGCACCGGCCAGTGGCGCGGCGCGGCCGGCGCGCCGACCGCGGAGGGCCGCTCCCGGATCACCGGGCTGCCGGACAGCAGCAGGCGGGTCCGCGCGGTGCCGAGGTCGAGGGCCAGGGCGGTCCCTCCGCCCGCTCCCCCACCCGTACGGGTGATGCCGTGCCCGGCCGTCATGCCGGTCGTGCCGGTCATGCCGACATCCGGGTCTCACCGGCGCAGGCGGCGCACAGCTGCACGTGCGGCGCCAGGCGGAGCCGGTCGAGCGGCAGGAACGCCTCACACTCCGTGCAGGTGCCGTAGAGGCCGAGGTCCATCCGTTCGATCGCCGCCTCGATCGCCGCGACGTCGCGGCTCGCCCGCCGTACGGCTTCGGCGGACGGGCGGACCCACGCGACAGGCGGCGTCACCTCGTGTGGTTCGCTCGCCAGGGCCAGCTCGGCCCGGGCGGCGTGCAGCCGCTCGTCGAGCAGCATGCGCAGCTCGGAGAGCTGCGCATCGTACTGCCGGCACTCCTCCATGAGAGAGCCCGGCGACCTGATCTCAGCCATGATCGGCATTACTCCAGGTGTGGGAAAAGGTGGGTGGGACGCGACGCCCCCGCACCGGCGCGAGACGGGTGTGCGAGCGGCGGCCCGGGTGACGGTCGGATCGGAGCGGGGCGAGCGGCCGGAGCCCGGCCCGCCCACGTACGCGGAACGAACGCGAGGCGGAAGCCGAACGGATACGGAACGGACGCGAGGTGCATCGCGGCGTCGGCGAGGTCGCGAGGCGGGCCCGGAACGAGTACGCACCCCGCCCCCCGACACCGCTCGGAGATGCGGCGGTGCGGTGGGACGAGCGGGCGTGCACCCGACGCGCGAAGCGGGATGCCCGCTTACGCGAAGTACCCGGCCTGCCTCGTGCCCGGAGCTGCCCGATGCGCGACTCTGCTCAGTGCCCGACCCGGCCGTGCCAGATGGCGGCCATGCCTCGTGCCTCAGCTGGGCCCTCTGCCCGGCTGGGGCCGGTCGGGGGCGTGTGCGGTTCTGGGCAGGCCGCCCGTCGCGTCGTGCGGCGGGTGCGTGGAAGTCGGCACCCGCGTCGGGGGCCATGCCACCGGCCGTGCCTCGGCTGTTTCGCAGGCCCGGTCAGAGGCCGTTTCACATGCCGTTTCACAGACGGTGTCGCGGACGCTGCCGGCGCGACGCGCGGACCGGCCCGCCTACTGGACGGGCCAGCCAGTCGGGACGGCTCGGCGACGAGATCGGGAAGGCGCCGCGGCTCGGAGCGCTCCGGGGTTCTAGACCAGCGGCGGGCTACGTGATCCGACCGTGCGATGCCCGGTTTGCTGCGGGCTGAGGATGACGTCCTCGTCGTGCCGGACGAGCGCCGGGGCGGGCGCCGGAGCCGCGACCGCGGCCACAGTGCTCCGCAGCCGCAACGACAGCGGCATGTGCTCCGAGCCGGCGCCCGCGGGCAGGGTGGCGGACTGGGGCGACCAGGCGCCCGGCGTCCACACTTCGGCGGCGGTCGCGGGCGCGTGCTGCGCGGGGTCGCCGCCGTACCAGGCGGGCGTGGAGGCGACCAGGGCGAGGCCGAGCATCAGCAGGCCCACCACCCACGTGAAGGCGGTGGACCCGCACATGTCACGTCGTGAGGTCGCCATGAGACCGACCATAGCCCACCTTCGCGAAACGGTCATCTACGTTTTCCGCCACCCGTTTCTCCCCTTATTTCCGCCCATTTCTGAAGATCGCCATATTTTTCGCCCCGTAGGAATTACGCGACTCGGCGGGTCCGGGCCGGAGCGGCTACGGTGACGTGAGACCGGGCCGTCACCGAAGGGAGGGATCGTGCGAAGCAGGCCGACCGCCGCGCTGCTGCTCCTGCTGCACGCGATCTTCCTGACCACCGGTTTCCTGACCACCGGCGGCTCGCCCGCCGCCGCGGCGATCACCGGCGCACAGGGCGCCGCAGCGATCACCGGGCGGCCGGCGGCCACGATGGGCATCGCACCTCACGCGGCCCACGCCTGGCCATCGGCGGCCGGGACCGGCGACGCCCGCTCGTCCACCCCGAGCCTCTCGACCACCGGCACCGCGACCGCCGCATCCACGGCCGCCCAACGCACAACCGCCCGGCCTGCGCGGGCGGAGAACACGAGCGCACGGGACACGACGGCGCGGCACCCGGCGACCCGGCACTGGAGGTCGCCGAGCGCGGGCCGGCCCGCCCAGAGTGACCAGCCCCGGGTCCACGCGGGCGCCAGCGGCCCCGGCGCCACCGCCGGGCCCGCCCTGCCGCCCGCCTCCGCGTCGCCGCGCGGCGGCACCCGGGTCACCCGCGCCGGACCGCGTCACGACGAAACTCCCGCCCAGCGCCCGCGCCGCACGACGGCCGCGCGGGCTCCCCCCTCCACGGCGTACTGAGGCCCCTTTCCTTCCTCGTACCCGCCTGTGGAGGCACGATGTCACGTGCGCCTTTGTGGCGCGCGGTGGCGGCGCTCGCCGTCATCGCCACCTCACTGCTGCTCGCCCTCACCATGGCCCCGCGTCTCGGTCTCGACCTGCGCGGCGGCACCCAGCTCGTCTTCGAGACGAGGGACTCTCCCACGGTCAAGGCGGACGCCGACGCCACCGACCGTGCCCTCGACGTGCTCCGGCGCCGGGCGGACGCCCTCGGAGTCGTCGATCCCACCCTGGTCCGCTCCGGCGAGAAGCGGATCATCGTGGAACTGCCCGGCGTGCTCGACCCGCGCGAGGCCGCCGAGGTCATCGGCAAGACCGCCCAGCTCAACTTCCATCCGGTGCTCGGCCCGGCCGGAGACGGCGACAAGGACGCGATCGCCGACGAGAGCGGCCAGAGGCTGAAGCTCGGCCCGGTCGCCCTCAGCGGGGCCGGTGTCACCGACGCCGCCGCCCGCACCGACCCCCAACTCGGGCCCGGCTGGTTCGTGACGATCGACTTCCGGGAGCCGGGCCCCTGGCGGGAGCTGACCGGCAAGGCGGCCTGCGAACCGGCCGGCGATCCCAGGCGCAGGGTCGCCATCGTGCTCGACGACGAGATCATCTCCTCACCCCAGGTGGACGAGACGGTGGCCTGCGGGGCGGGCATCTCCGGCGGCACCACCCAGATCACCGGGTCGTTCTCCGCCGAGGAGGCGCAGAACCTCGCCGTGCTCGTCAAGGGCGGTTCGCTGCCGGTGCCCCTGGAGCTGGTCGAGCAGCGTACGGTCGGCCCGACCCTCGGCGCCGACGCGATCGCGGCGAGCGCCAAGGCGGGCGTCGCCGGGGTGATCCTCACCGCGGTCTTCATCGGCCTCGTCTACCGCCTGGTGGGCCTGCTGGCCGCGGTCGCGCTGGCCTGCTACGGCCTGATCTCGTACGCGGGACTGGTGGCGATGGGCGCCACGCTCACGC
This sequence comes from Microbispora cellulosiformans, assembly GCF_008728085.1. Classification (NCBI taxonomy): domain Bacteria; kingdom Bacillati; phylum Actinomycetota; class Actinomycetes; order Streptosporangiales; family Streptosporangiaceae; genus Microbispora; species Microbispora cellulosiformans. Next base: position 516,944 of record NZ_VYTZ01000005.1, read on the forward strand.
TGCCCGGCCTGGCCGGGTTCGTCCTGGCGATCGGCATGGCGGTGGACGCCAACGTGCTGGTCTTCGAACGGGCCAGGGAGGAGTACGGCGCGTCGCCCCGCCGGGGCCTCAGGGCGGCCCTCGACCGGGGGTTCAAGAACGCCTGGAGCGCGATCGCCGACTCCAACATCACCACCCTGCTCGCCGCCGGGCTGCTGTTCTGGCTGGCCTCGGGACCGGTGAAGGGCTTCGGCGTGACGCTGGCCATCGGCGTGCTCGCCTCACTGGTCTCGGCCATGCTGATCACCCGGGTGCTCGCCTCCGCCCTGATCGGCAGGGCCGGCCCGGGAGTCTCGGGCCTCGGCTCGATCGGCCGGGTCAGGACCTGGCTGACCCGGCGTGATCCCGACCTGATGCGGGCGGGGCGGCGCTGGCTCGCCGTCGCGGCCGGGCTACTCGTGCTGGTGGGCGCGGGGCTGGTCACCCGCGGACTGAACTACGGCGTCGAGTTCACCGGCGGGCGGATCGTGGAGTTCGCCACGAGCAGGCCGGTCGACGTCACCGCGGCCCGGCAGGCGGTGTCGGACGCCGGGTTCCCCACCGCCGTGGTGCAGCGGTCGGACGACGCGATCTCCGTACGGACCGGGCAGATCACCGCCGACGACGTCGTCCGCGTCGAGGAGGCCCTGGACCGGAGCGTCGGGGACGTCACCAAGCAGCGCGACGAGCTCGTCGGGCCGAGCCTGGGCGCGGAGCTGCGCCGCAACGCGCTCATCGCGCTCGGCGTCGCGCTCGCGGCCCAGCTCGCCTACCTGGCGTTCCGCTTCCGATGGACGTTCGGCGCCGCCGCCGTGGCGGCGCTGTTCGTGGACGCGGCCGTCGTCGTCGGCGCGTTCGCCTGGATGGGCAAGCCGATCGACGGCGTCTTCCTGGCCGCGATGCTGACGATCATCGGATACTCGGTCAACGACAAGGTCGTGCTCTTCGACCGGGTCCGAGAGCTGTGGCCGGTGTCGCGGGGGACGCCCTTCGGGCGGGTGGTGAACACGGCGATCCTGCAGACCGTGCCGCGTACGGTCAACACGGGGCTCGGCGCGTTGTTCATCCTGGCGGCGCTGGCGGTGTTCGGCGGCGACTCGCTGCGCGACTTCGCGATCGCCCTGTTGATCGGCATCGTCGTGGGCACGCTGTCGTCGTCGTTCGTGGCGGGGCCGGCGGCGATCGAGCTGGAGCGGCGCGCCGGTCAGCCGCCGCCCGCGCCCGCCGCACCCCGTCGCCGCCCCGTGGCGCGCGACGGATCCGGCGCGGTGGTCTGAATCTGAAGTGGTCCGAATCTGAAGTGGTCTGAGCGGGGCTTTCCCGGGGCGGGCGGCGCTCGCCCCGGGAACGGGCCTCAGGGACGGCCGAGTGCGCGCAGCTCGACCGGGCTCAGCGAGGAGACGTTCTGGTCGATCGGTGAGTCGGTGTACTGGTGGATCGCCCAGCTCGTCCAGTCGGCCGGCGGGCTGATGTCGCCCGGGTCCCGGCTGTAGTGGGCCACCCACAGCGGATAGTCACCCAGGCCCTGGCCGTACTTGTCGGCGAAGTTCCAGCCGCTGTAGAACATCGGCCTGACACCGGTCTTGGCGGTCACGTACTCCAGCCACTTCCTGGCCCAGGCGTTGACGCGTTCCACCGACTGGCCGTCGGCGGTCTCCAGGTCGAGCACGAGGATGTCGCCCCGCTTGCCCGGCTGCGCGTTCACCACGCGGAGGAAGTGGTCGGCCTCGGCGATCGGGTCGTTGGAGGGATGGCCGTAGTGGTAGACGCCGCGGACGATCCCCTTCTTGTCCAGCTCGCGCCAGTGCCGGGGGAAGGACGAGTCGACCCAGTCCAGGCCCTCGGTGGCCTTGATGAAGCCGAACTGCGCCCGGCTGTTGATCCAGTCGTGGTCGGCCTCGTAGCCGGAGACGTCCTGGCCGTACGTGTGCGGGTTCGCGTAGGCGGGAGCGGGCGCCGCCGCGGTGGCGGCGAGCGTGGCGGCGGTGAGGGTGGCCGTGCCGGCCGAGACCGCGAGTGCCGCCGCGGCGAGGGCGGCGCGCAGGCGGCGGCCGGAAGGCCGCATGGCGGGAGAGAACCTGAGGGTGGGCATGACGCGGGTGGAGCTCCTTGCTTCCATGCCGCCTACCGGGTTAGCTGACGGGTTCGGGCAGGAAGTGCCCTACGAGCGCATCTGGGGGCCTGCGCAGCGATTCACCCCGAAAAGTGGGTCCCCGGCTCCGCGGAACGCGGACTCGGCGGCCGCGCGCCCTGGTGAGCGCACGGTCCGGGCAACGACACGGCAACGGAGGCGACGCGGAGGTCACCGGCATCCATGCCGTGGCACCTAAAGGTACATACGGCGCAACAATGGTGTAAACCTGACAAAACATGTTTTTACCTGGGCAGACTCGTCGTACAGACCGCCCGCTGGACGGGATCCCGTGCGAAGCGGCGCCGAGGGGGTTTGTAAGTTCGTGACCTGAGCGCTGAGTCACCGGACCAGAGCCGCACCAGCACCGCACCAGAGGCACCGGACCGCACGCGAAAGGTGAACCCATGACCGCAGCTTCCGCCGGCCCCGGCCTCGGCGACCCCGGCTCCGGCGACGTGCCGCCGCCGTCGCCCGCGGAGTTCCGGCGCGCGCTCGGCATGTTCGCGACCGGCGTGACCGTGGTCACGGGCCTGGACGACGGAGAGCCGGTGGGGTTCGCCTGCCAGTCGTTCGCGTCGGTGTCTCTCGAACCACCGCTCGTCCTCTTCTGCGCCGACCACAAGGGCCGCGCCTGGCCGCGGATCAGGACGTCCGGCCGCTTCTGCGTCAACGTCCTCGGCGAGGAGCAGGTAGACGTGTGCGCGAGGTTCGGATCGAGCAACGGCGACAAGTTCGCCGGGCTCGCCTGGGACCTGTCCCGCTGGGGCACGCCCGCCCTGCGGGACGTGCTGCTGCGCGTCCACGGCGAGGTGCGGGAGGTGCACGTGGCCGGAGACCACGACGTGGTGATCGGCCTGGTCCGCGAACTCGAACCCGTCCATCCGGAGCAGCGGCCGATGCTGTTCTTCCGCGGCAGGTTCGGCGTCTACCACGACGACCCCGCCACGGCGCTCGGCCCCAACCTCTGGGGCTGGGGCGACCACTGGGGGTGACGCGGCGGCGCGGGAGCGACGCGGGGGGCAAGGCGGTGACCTGCGGGTGACTTGATAGCCTGCCTGCTCCGCGAGATCGGCGGACAGGCGGCGAATCGGGGGCCTGATGCGGGAAGGGCGGGTGCGGCTCGGCGCAGCGCTGGACACGGCCGGGATCCTGTTCGCCGCGATCTTCTTCTGCCTGTCCCTCACGCCGTCGCTGCTGCCCCGCTCGTGGCCGCTGCAGGGGATCATCGCGGGGGTGCTGACCGCGACCGGATACCTGGCCGGCGTGACCGCCGGCGCCCTGACCCGCCGGAGCGCCGCCCCGGTCGCCCGCCGGTGTCCCGAGGCCCGGCGCGAGAGGTGGCGCGAGGGATGGCGCCGTACGGGACGGCGGCGGGTGCGCCGCCTGGTCGCGACGTTCGGCTGCGGGCTGGGCGCCGCGTCGCTGGTCCTCGGCGTACGCGCCCAGCGGGCCATCTACCCGCTGATGGGGCTGCGCCCGCCGGAACGGCTCGGCTACCTCGGCGTGCCGTTCGTCGCGGCGGCGGTGTTCCTGCTCCTGCTGGCCGCCGCCCGGGCGCTGCGCGTCGCGGCCCGGGCGCTCGGAGGCGTGCTCGGCCGATGGATCCCCGCCACGGCGGCGCGGCTGGCCGCGGGGCTCGGCGTGGGCGTGCTGGCCGTCCTGCTCACCGACGGGATCCTCAGCGAGGCGCTGCTCAGAGGGGCCGACAACAGCTTCGCGGCGATCAACAGCGAGACCGCCCCCGGCACCTCGCCGCCCCGGTCCGCCACCGTCTCTGGCGGCCCCTCCTCCCTCGTCTCCTTCGCGTCGCTCGGCCTGGAGGGCCGGGCGTTCGTCGCCGGCGCCCCCGCCGTCGGGGAGCTGAGCGGTTTCACCGGGCGGCCCGCGCTCCCGCCGGTCCGGGTCTACGCGGGGCTCGACTCGGCCGCGACCGCCCGCGAGCGGGCCGCCCTCGCCGTACGGGAACTGGACCGGACCGGCGCGTTCCGCCGCGCGGTGCTGTGCGTGATCACGACGACGGGCACGGGCTGGGTGGACCCCCAGGCGGCCGCCGCCCTGGAGTTCATGTACGGAGGAGACACCGCGCTGGTCTCGATTCAGTACTCCTACCTGCCGAGCTGGCTGTCGTTCCTGGTGGACCGCGAGCGCGTCACGGCGGCGGGGCGTGAGCTGTTCGGCCAGGTGTACGCCCGGTGGACGCGGCTGCCCGCCGGTCACCGGCCCCGGCTGCTGGTGTTCGGGGAGAGCCTGGGGGCGTTCGGCGCGGAGTCGGCCTTCCGCGACGACCGCGACCTGCGCGTGCGCACCGGCGGCGCGCTGTTCGTCGGGCCGCCCGACAGCAGCCCGCTGTGGCGGCGGTTCGTGGACGACCGCGACCCGGGCAGCCGGGAGGTGCTGCCCGTCTACCGGGACGGCGAGACCGTGCGCTTCGCCAACGGGCCCGCCGACCTGGCCGCGCCCGCCTCCGCCTGGGCCGGGTCGCGGGTGGTCTACCTCCAGCACCCCTCGGATCCGATCGTGTGGTGGACCCCGCGGCTGGTCCTCGGCCGCCCGGACTGGCTGGAGGAACGGCGCGGCGACGACGTGCTGCCCTGGATCCGCTGGTATCCGTTCGTCACGTTCTGGCAGGTCACCGCGGATCTGGTGTTCTCCCTCGACGCGCCGCCCGGCCACGGTCACGACTACGACGGCGAGATGGCCGCCGCCTGGGCGCGGATCGCGCCGCCGGAAGGCTGGGACGACGCGCGGACCACCGCCCTGACCACGCTCCTGTCGCGGCGCCAGGGCGGCTCGGGCTGAACGGGTCAGCCGGGCAGCTCAGCCGGGCAGGGAGCCGAGCCAGCCGAGCAGCCGGTTGCCCTCGCGTGTCATGATCTCGGGGTCGCGCAGCGCGTTGGCCAGCAGCGACATGCCCTGATAGGCGCTCACCAGGGTCAGCGCCAGCCCGTCGGGCTCGGGCAGGCCCAGCTCGCGGAACTGGCGCTCGGCCCAGTCGAGCAGCAGCCGGATCACCTTCCCCGCCTCCGCGTCCAGCCCGCCCTCGCCGCGTTTGTCCAGCTCGGCGGCGAGCGTGCCGGTCGGGCAGCCCCATCGCGCCGCGACGTCGCGCTGCCCGATCCAGGTCTCCACCAGCCCCTTGAGCCGCTCACGCGGATCGGGCAGCCGCTCCAGCCGTCCGGTGAGCTCCGCGAGATGCCGGGCGTGTTCGTCGAGCGCGGCGGCGACCAGCTCGTCCTTGGTCTTGAAGTAGTAGTACACGTTGCCCACCGGGACGCCGGCGGCGCGGGCGATGTCGGCGATGGTGGTGCGCTCGGCGCCCTGCCGGTGCACCACCTCGGCGGCGGCGGCCGTGAGCCGCCGCCGCTTCGCGCTCGTGGCCCGTACGCGGGAGACGGTCGAGTCAGTCACCTGACTGACTATAGGCGCGTCCCGTGCTACGGTTGGTTCTGAGTCAGTCAACTAACTAACTCAAAGGAGATCATCATGATCGTTGTCACGGGAGCCACCGGGAACGTCGGCCGGGTCCTGGTCCGGCTCCTGGCGGAGGCGGGCGAGGACGTCACCGCCGTCGCCCGCCGCGTCTCCGCCGCCGACGTGCCCGAGGGGGTCCGTACGGTCGCCGCGGACCTGGCCGATCCGGCCGGCCTGCGCCCCGCGCTGGAGGGGGCGGACGCCCTGTTCCTGGTGACGCCGGGCGACTACCTGGCCCTGGGCGGGAACGTGCGGCCGATCCTCCGCACCGCGGGGGAGGCCGGGGTGCGCCGGGTCGTCCTGCTGTCCTCCCAGTCCGCCGGGACGCGCCCGCTCTCCCCGGGCCACGGCCGGCGGGCGCTGGACGACGAGACCGAGGTCAGGAACTCGGGGCTGGAATGGACGATCCTGCGGCCGGGCGGCTTCGCCTCCAACGCCTTCGCCTGGGCGGAGTCCGTCCGCCTGCGCCGCGCGGTGACCGCCCCGTTCGGAGACGTCGCGCTGCCCGTCATCGATCCCGGCGACATCGCCGAGGTCGCGGCGGCGGCCCTGCGGGAGCCCGGCCACGACGGCCGGGTCTACGAGCTCACCGGGCCGGAGCGGGTCTCTCCCCGCCAGATCGCCGCCGCCCTCGGCGACGCGCTCGGTGAACCCGTGCGGTTCACCGAGCAGAGCCGCGACGAGGCACGCGCGCTGATGGCGGCCTTCATGCCCGAGGAGGTGGCCGACGGCACCCTGGCCATCCTCGGCGAGCCGACCCCCGGCGAGCGGCGGGTCAGCCCGGAGGTCGAGCGGGTCCTCGGCCGCGCGCCGCGCCCGTTCTCGGACTGGGCGCGGCGCAACGCGGCCGCCTTCCGCTAGCGCCGCCGCACCGGGGTCACCAGTTGGCCGGCAGGCCCGGCGTCGTGGCGGGCAGCCGGTGGCCCGGCGGGTGGATGACGTACACGATCCCGCCGCTGCCGGTGCTGCGCAGCCAGACGTTCTCGAAGTTCGCCCGGGGATAGACCCGCCGCACCGCAGCGTCGTCCCGCGAGGCGGGGTCGTTGGCGATCACGTCGCCCGTGGCGGTGAAGCCGATGATCACCATGAGGTGGCCGTTCGTGCTGTATCCCGCGCCGGGCAGTTCCTCCGCCTTGAACGACTGGGAGGTGACGACCGGGACGCCCGCCCTGATCAGCCGCTCCAGCTCGGTCAGCGAGCGCAGCCGGGTGACGAACCCCTCCATGCCGTACCGCCCGGCGTAGGCGGTGTTGAACGGCCAGTTGCCCGTGCCCTCGTACGCGTAGTCGTAGGTGTATCGGGCCGCGTAGTCGACCTCGGGGTCGGGATCGGAGGGGTCCACCCAGGAGGTGTCCCGCTCGCTGGGCCACCTGCCCCAGTAGCCGAGCGCCATGGTGGTCGAGGTCGGGCTGCACCAGGCCTCTCCCCCGCCGTCCCACTGCGGGTAGTGGCCCTCGTGGACGTTCTGCGAACGGCGCGGCACGGGCAGTTCGACGCCCCACGCGACGCCACCCGGGCTCACCGGCACGGTCTCCCGGTCCGGCACGGCGGAGGCCATCGCGCCGAGCGTGCGGACCACCGGCCGTACGGCCGAGCCCGGCGTGCGGTACAAGGTCACACGCAACTGGTACGCGGTGATCGCCCTGCCCGCCGCGGCCACGAAGGTGTCGACCGAGACCGTGCCGTCGGCGTCGCGCTGCCCCGGCAGCGACGTGCGGCGGATGTCCTCGTCGCCGTACGCCCAGCGGCCGAGGACGTACCACTTCGTCTGCCCGGCGGCGTGGCGGCCGCGCATCTCGACCTGCAGCCAGCTTCCGGCCGGGACGTCGGCGGTCCACGAGGCCACCAGTTCGGTGGCGGCGAACCCGACCGGGCGCTCGGGGCCGGTCCACCGGGCGTACTCCCAGCTCTTCGTGCCGAGCGCGTCGGTGTAGGAGATCGTGCCCACGGGGGCGGCGAAGGAGAGGGTCTTCCCCGCCTTCACGCCCTCCCGTGTGCCGGGGCCGAAGACGGCCCGCTGGTAGACGACGTCGACGCCGCCGGGCGGGGGTTTGGTCCCGGCCACGGCGGCGGTGGCCGGGGAGGGGACGGTGAGGACGGCGGACAGGAGCGTGAACAGGAGGGTGGACAGGAACGCGGTCGGCACGCGCATGGCTCACCTCGGGGTCTCGTCGGCGTCCTCGACGGTAGGCAACCCGGCGGCCGGACGCATCGGCAGGAATACGTATCCGGGCCCGCGACAGCGGCACACGCCTGGTCCCTCACCGCGCTACCAGTTATTTCTCAAACCTCCAGAAGTCACATTAGTCACGCGCTTTGCCGATTCTTTGCTGTTAATCATCCGAAGTGCAGGAATCGTCATGGCACGCTGAAACGCATGCCGACCCGCAAGCTTTTCCTTGGTGCCTCCATGGCGGCCTTTGCCCTGTTCACGGGGGTCGCGTCGCCCGCGCTCGCGCAGCCCGCCACGGCCGCCCCCAGCCTGGCCGCCGCCTCGGTCCGCGAACACGCCCCGGCGTTTCCCGCGTACGCGGCGCCGCACGCGTACGGCCGGGCCGTCTATCTTTTCGACGCGACCACGGGGCAGGAACTGCTGGACAAGAACGCCGCCGAGCGGATGCCGGTCGCCAGCCTCACCAAGATCATGACCGCCTACGTCGTGCTGCGCGAGGCGAACCTGTCCGACGAGGTGACGATCAAGCGTGAGGACGTCGCCTACGCGGAGGCCAACGACGGCACCACGGCCGATCTGGAGCCCGGCGACAGCCTCCCGGTCGGGGAACTGCTCTACGCGCTGATGCTCCCCTCGGGCGCGGACGCCGCGCACGCCCTGGCCCGCGTGTACGGCCCGGGAGTGGCCGGCTTCACGGCCAAGATGAACGCCGCCGCCAAGAGCCTCGGGCTGAACGACACGCACTACGTCAACGCCGACGGGCTGCCCACACGCGACGGCGACGGCTACTCCACCGCCCGCGACCAGGCCCGCCTCGCGGCGATCACGCTGCGCGACCCGGTCTTCACAGAGATCACCTCGACCCGGCACCACTCGACCGACGACGGCAGGTACGACTGGTCCAACACCAACCACATGCTCGGCCTGCCCGGCGCGATCGGCGTGAAGACCGGCTTCACCAACGCCGCCGGGTTCTGCCTGGCGTTCGCGGCCGACCGCCACGACCACCGGCTGATCGGCGTCATCCTCGGCGAGGACGTCTCCAGCCGCCGCTGGGACACCGCCGGATCTCTGCTCGACTGGGCGGCCGAAAGCTGATTTGTTCACCAGGAAAGGTGGCGTCCGGAAAACCTTCCGGAAAAGAGGGCCTTCCCACACCGGCGGAACGCGGTTAGTTTCCCGATCAGTGTCCAGCGGAGGCCGATCTCGGTCCCCAGCCTGCTGGGCCGTCTCGGATCGTCATTGGACCCGAAGGAGAGCCCAATGCGCGCCACCCTCGGCATGCGGGCCGCAGCCGCCGTCGCGGCGTCCGCCCTCGTGCTTCCCCTCCTGCCCGCCGCGCCGGCGAACGCCGACCCCGATCCCGCACGGATCGTGCAGACGATCGTCGCGTCGGCGGTGAAGAAGCACCTGACGAAGCTGCAGCAGATCGCCGACGCCAACGGCCACACCCGGGCCGCCGGCACTCCCGGCCACGTGGCCTCCCGCGACTACGTCGCCGGGGTGCTGAAGAAGGCCGGCTACAAGGTCACCCTGCAGGCGTTCGAGTTCCCGTTCTTCAAGGAGAACGCCACCGCGACCCTGGAGCGCACCGCTCCGGCCCCGAAGACGTACGCGCCGACTCCGCCGGACGGCAGTAGCGTCGGGGACTTCGCCACGATGACCTACTCCGGCTCCGGCGACGTCACGGCCGCCGTCCGGAACGTCGACCTGATGCTGCCGCCCGGGCCGACCCCCAGCAGCTCCACCTCCGGCTGCGAGGCCGCCGACTTCGCCTCGTTCCCGGCCGGCGCGGTCGCGCTGGTGCAGCGCGGCACCTGCACCTTCCAGGTCAAGGCGGAGAACGCGCAGGCCGCCGGGGCCGCCGGCGTCATCATCATGAACGAGGGCCAGCCGGGGCGCACCGAGACCCTGCAGGGCACCCTGGGCGAGCCCACCGTGCACATTCCCGTCGTGGGCGTGAGCTTCGCGGTCGGCCAGGAACTGGCCGGCACCGCCGGGACCGTCGTCCACGTCAAGACGAGCACCACCAGCGAGATCCGCACCACCCACAACGTCATCGCCGACTCCAGGTGGGGCGACCCGAACAAGGTCGTGCAGATCGGCGCGCATCTCGACAGCGTGGTGCCGGGGCCGGGCATCAACGACAACGGCTCGGGCAGCGCCGCGATCCTGGAGGTCGCCGCGAAGCTCGGCGCCATCCCCACCCGGAACACGCTGCGCTTCTCCTTCTGGAGCGCCGAGGAGCTGGGCCTGCTCGGTTCGGAGCACTACGTCGCGAGCCTGTCGCCGGCGGACCTGGCGAAGATCAAGCTGTATCTCAACTTCGACATGGTCGCCTCTCCCAACTACGCGCTGAAGATCTACGACGGCGACGACTCCGACGCCACCGGCGCGCCCGCCGGGCCGGCCGGCTCCGACGAGATCGAGAAGCTCTTCGAGAAGTACTTCAACACCCTGCGGCAGGGCCACGTGGGCACCGACTTCGACGGGCGGTCGGACTACGGGCCGTTCATCGACGCCGGGGTTCCCGCCGGCGGGCTGTTCACCGGCGCGGAGGGCGTCAAGACCCCCGAGGAGCAGGCGCTGTTCGGCGGCACCGCCGGCCAGGCGTACGACTCCTGCTATCACAAGGCGTGCGACACGATCGCGAACATCAACGACAAGGCCCTCGCGCTGAACACCGGCGCGATCGCCACGGCGGCCGTCGTCTACGCCTTCAGCCGTGACCTGCCCGGGCCGGACACCCGTCCCACCGCCCGGACCGCCGGGGCGGCGGCGGCCTCCACCGGCGCCCACGCGGACCACGGGCACGTCCTGACCATCAGCTGATCCCCTGGCCGTACGCGGGTCCCGCCGGACGGTGTCCGGCGGGACCCGCTGGTTTCGGCGGGATGTCAGCCTGTGAAGTTCACGTCGCTGCAGAAGAAGAACGCCTGGTCCATGTGCGAGGCCTGCCAGATCGTGTAGACCACCGCCCGGCCGGTGCGCCCGGACGTGCTGAGGTTGACCGTGTAGTAGTCAGCGGGGGCGTACCTGCCGGTCTTGGTGAGCAACTGCAGGTCGTTCCAGGTGAGGGCCTGCTTGGTGGGGTCGAAGCCCTGCTTGGTGACGTAGACGAGGAGATAGTCGGCGCCGTGGTGAGCCTGGTCGTTGAGCTTGACGGAGAAGGAATTGCGGATGCCGGTCGCCTTCCACGCGCCGACCGCGTCCATCGCGTTGTAACGGCCGTTCTCCGCGTGGCCGCCACTGCAGAGCTGCCCGTTGGGGATGGAGCCCTGGAAGTTCCCGCCGAGGTACATGCGGTAGAGGCCGTTCCAGCTCCACATCGCCATGGGGTCGGCCTGCCACGCCTGCCAGCACATGGGGTCCTGCTGGGCCATTGCGGGGTTCTGGAAGTCGCTGCCCCAGCGCTGCCAGCAGCCGTAGTTGCGCGAGGCGGGGTCCACGACCGAGCCATGGGCGGAGGCGGCGCCCGCCCACAGGGCGAGGCAGGCGACGGCCGAGGTCAGCAGTGCCGTGAGGCGCACCGCCCGGCGGCGGGCGCGGGGGCGTGCGTGGGGTTGTGCCTGAGACTGCGTGTGCACTGTTGGGTCTCCATCTTCCGGTGGGGGGTTCCGGGCGAGATGGGGAGCGCTCCCGAAGATGCTGCGATCGTAGCCGACACAACGCTGTCGGCAACCCTGACTAAGGCCTGTAATATCAGCCGTCGCACCGCCGCCCGGCTGCCGGGGCCGCACCACGACCCCTCCGACCTGGCCGTTCACAGCGGGACACCACGACCTGTGCGGGGGCCGGAGCCGCCCCCGCCGCCCATGTACCTTTCAGGCCCGTACCGCTCACCGTCGACTCAAGGCGCGGCGGGGCGGCCGTTCGGCCCCTGCTCCGACTTGTGCAGGAACGGCGAGCGGCCGAGGACGACGATGCCCGCCACCAGAGCGACCAGCCCGCCCACCTCCCCCGCCAGGGCCGGCGGGTCGACGCGCAGGCGCTCCCCGAAGACGGCGACGCCGAGAAGGATGCCGACGATCGGCTCGGTCGCCGTGGTGGCGGGCAGCGAGATCCGTAGCGGCGCGGCGTCGAACGCGCTCTGGTTGAGCAGGATGCCGGTCACCGCGATCACCGGCAGCGCGTAGGGCTGCCAGGAGGCGAACAGCGCCCCCGGTCCCCGCGCCAGCGTGAGCAGGGCCCCCCGGGTCAGCGCGTCCTGCAGGCCGTACAACGCCCCGGCCGCGGCGGCGAACAGCATCGCCTTGGTCTGCAGGGGCATGCGCAGCGCCACCGCGACCATTCCGGCGGCGACGGCGACCACGACGAGCACGGCGATCCACGCCAGGGATCCCGACGCCGGCATCCCGCCCCCGTGCGGGCGCCCGGCCACCAGGAACGCGGCGACGCCCCCGCTGACCAGCACCGCCCCCAGCCACTCCGTTCCGCCCAGGCGCTCCTGGTACAGCAGGGCCGCCGCGCCCAGGGCGAAGATGAGGTTGGTCGCGAGAAGCGGCTCCACGGACGCCACGTCGGCGCGCCGCAGCGCCAGCGCGCCCGCGACCTGGCCGCCGACCATCAGGGCGATCCCGGCCAGCCACACCGGCTTGCGCGCGAGGTCGAACAGCAGGCGCACGTGCAGCATCTCGCCCAGCGGCTCGGTGTACGCGACGTGCTGCTGCGCGACGAAGCCCAGCCCGAGGAGGGCCGCCGCCACGAGGCCGAGGAACACCGTGACAGTCATGATCCCGCGCGTCACCCCCCTCGCGCGCCGCTCGCGTCCTCCCAGGTTACGCACCTCTCCCCGGCTCCGCCCGGGCCATGTCGCGACTCGGCTGTTAGCATTTGGGCAAACGTCCAAGTCGATCGCCCAAGGCGGTCGTCCGAACCGGAACTGAGAGGGTGGGACATGGCGGAGGCGTCCGCTGACAGGGGCAGGACCACCCGGCAACGGCTGCTCGGAGCGGCGGCGGCCCTGATAGCCGAGGCCGGCTGGGGCGGCGTCACCACCCGGATGGTGGCCGAGAGGGCGGGGGTGGCGCCCGGTGTCGTGCACTACCACTTCGCCTCGCTGCCCGGCCTGCTGATCGCGGCCTCGACGGGTGTCGCCGGCGCGATGCTGGAGGACTTCACGCGGCGGCTGGGCGAGCGGCCCGACCTCGGTGGCGGCGTCGAGTGGCTGCTCGGCGAACTGTCCGGCTACACGGGGACCGATCCCGCCTCGCTGCTGATCGTCGAGATGTACCTGGCGGCGGCCCGGCTGCCCGAGCTTCGCGAACGGCTGCACGAGATCGTCGCGGAATCGCGCGCCCGCGTCGCCGCCTGGCTCCGTGAGCGTGGGCACCCGGGTGACGCCGAGGCGACCGCGGCCGTCCTGGTCGCGGCGATCGACGGCCTGGTGCTGCACCGGGGGCTCGACCCCGGCCTCGACCTCACCACTCTGGCCGGACCGCTGCGGGCGATGGTGCGTCAGGAGGGAGCAGGACCATGAAAGCGATCGTCTGCGGAGCCGGGATCGCGGGGCTCACCGTCGCCTGGCATCTCGAACGGGCAGGTTGGGAGGTCGAACTCGTCGAGCACGCCCCGGCGTTCCGCGAGGGTGGCTACATGATCGACTTCTACGGGCCGGGGCTGGAGGTGGCCGAGCGGATGGGGCTGCGGCCCCGGCTGGAGGAGGTCCGCCATCCCGTCCACGAGATCGGGTTCCTCGACCGGGACGGGCGGCAGACCAGCCGCCTCGCCGTCAAGGCGGGCTTCGCCGGGGTGATCAGCCTGCTGCGGGGCGACCTCGCCCGCGTGCTCGCGGAGGAGGTGCGCGCCCCGGTCCGGTACGGCACCACGGTCGCGTCGGTCCGGCAGGACGGCGGGGGCGCCGAGGTGGACCTGACCGACGGCACCCGGCACGAGGTGGACCTGCTGATCGGCACCGACGGCGTGCACTCCAGGGTCAGAGAGCTGGTGTTCGGGCCGGAGGACCGGTTCGTCCGCTACCTGGGTCACCACGTCGCCGCGTACGTCCTCCACGACGAGGACCTCGGCCGCCGGGTCGGCACGCGCTACCGCATGCTGACCGAGCCGGGGCTCATGGCCGGGGCCTACGCGGTGCGCGGGGGCGGGCTCGCGCTGCTGTTCCTGTCGCGTGAGCCCGGCCCTGCCCTGCCGGACGACCCGGCGGGCTTCCTCCGGCAGCGCTTCGGGCACCTCGGCTGGATCCTGCCCGAGGTGCTGGACCGGTGCCCGCGGCCCCCGGCGCTCTACTACGACCAGGTGACGCAGATCGAGGCCGGCCGGTGGAGCGACGGCCGGGTGGTGCTGCTCGGCGACTCCTGCCAGGCCGTCTCCCTGTTCGCCGGGCACGGCGCGTCCCTCGCGATGGCCGCGGCGCGGGCGCTCGCGGACGAGCTCGGCACGGTTTCACTCGGCACGGGCGAACTCGGCACGGCCGCCCCGGGCGACCTGTCCCCCGCCCTCGCCCGGTACGCCGCGCGGATGCGGCCGGTCGCCGCCCGCGTGCAGGCGTCCGGACGCCGCTTCCTCCCCTGGATGGCGCCGTCCGGGCGCCTGCGCATGGCGACCCGCGACCTGCTGCTGCGGCTGGCCTCCCTGCCCGGAGCCGACCGGCTGTTCATGGACGTGTTCAGCCCCGGTGGCCATCACCTCGTACGGTGACGCAGGGTGGTCGTTCGGCAACGGCTTTTTATTCCGGATGCCGCCGATCGGTAACACGCCCGGACTGAAGTGGGCCTCACGAGAGCGATGGCACCGCCTGGAGGTCCGGATGGCAGCACACAGCACGCCGCGGCTCGCCGGGGCACACTACCCGGTGGCGGTCGTCGGCGGCGGACAGGCCGGGCTGTCGATCAGCCACTGCCTGGGCCGGCGCGGCGTCGACCACGTCGTCATCGAGGCGAACCGGGTGGCCCACGAGTGGCGCGAGCGCCGCTGGGACTCCTTCTGCCTGGTGACCCCCAACTGGCAGTGCGACCTGCCCGGCTTCCCCTATAAAGGGGCCGACCCCGACGGCTTCATGGTCCGCGAGGAGGTCGTCCGCTACCTGGAGGACTACGCCGCCTCCTTCGGGCCGCCGCTGGTCGAGGGCGTACGGGTGACCCGGGTGCGGCGGGCAGTGAGCGGGGTCTTCGAGATCGCGACGACCGCCGGGGACCTCACCGCCGACCAGGTGGTGGTGGCGACCGGCCCCTACCACGCGCCGTCGCTCCCCCGCCTGGCCGAGCGGCTGCCGGCCGGGGTCGAGCAGGTCCACTCCTCGCGGTACCGCCGCCCGGGACAGCTCCCCGAGGGCGAGGTCCTGGTGGTCGGCACCGGGCAGTCGGGCTGCCAGATCGCCGAGGACCTCCACCTCGCCGGCCGCCGAGTGCATCTCGCGGTCGGCGGCGCGCCCCGGGTGGCCCGCTTCTACCGCGGCCGGGACTGTGTGGCCTGGCTGCACGACATGGGCCACTACGCCAGGAGCATCGACGAGTTCGGCGACGCCGACGCCGTGCGGATGCGCGCCAACCACTACGTCACCGGCCGCGACGGCGGGCGCGACATCGACCTGCGGGCCTTCGCCCGCGACGGCATGCGCCTGTACGGCCGGCTGACCGGCGTGGACGGCGCGAGGCTGGGGTTCGCCGCCGACCTGAAGGACAACCTCGACCGGGCCGACGCGGTGGCCGAGGGCATCAAGGACGCCATCGACGCCCACATCGCGGCCCGCGGCGTCGCGGCCCCCGCCGAGCCCCGCTACGTCCCGGTCTGGGACCCCGGCGAGCCGGTGCGCTCCCTCGACCTGACGGAGGCCGGGATCACCTCGGTCGTCTGGGCGACCGGGTTCACCCGCGACCACCGCTGGATCGAGATCCCCGCGTTCGACGGGCGCGGCTACCCGATGCACTGGCGCGGCGTGACGAGCTGCCCAGGGCTGTACTTCCTCGGGCTGCCCTGGCAGCACACGTGGGGCTCGGGCCGCTTGGAGGCCGTGGGCCGGGACGCCGAGTTCCTGGCCGCCCACATCGAGGCGTCCCGGCGGCTCGCCGACGTGTGCGGGGCTCTCACCGGGGCCCCCGCCGAACTCTCCCCCGCTCTCCCGGTCGGGTGACGACATGGTCTTCGACGCGCACCGCCACATCGGCGTGCTGCCCGCCCACCCCTTCTACGGCGGCCCTCCCGTGAACCCGGACGTCACCGCCCGCGCCACCGTCAAGCGGCTCCTCGCCGACCTCGACGCGGAGGGCACCGAGCGGGCGCTCGTGCTGCCCAACTACGGCGTGCCCGACCCGGACGCCGCCTTCGCGCTGAACGACCTCGCGCTGGAGGCGGCGCAGGCCGACGACCGCGTCCGCGCCGGGCTGTGGGTCTCACCGCTGCCGCGCGACGAGGAACGCACCGCCCGCGCCCTCGCCCTGGCGGGCGAGTCGGGCGTGCGGGCCCTGAAGCTCAGCTTCCTGCTGGGCGGCCGCCCCACCGACCCCGCCTGCCGGCCCGGGCTCGACCGCATCTTCGCGGCGGCCGCGCGGCACGGGCTGGTCGTCCACGTCCACACCTCCCCCGGCGCCGCCTCCGACATCGACGAGGTCGGCCACCTGGTCGAGTGGTACGCCGACCGCGTGCCGGTCCACCTGGTGCACTTCGGCGGCGGGATGAGCGGCCACATCAAGCTGGCCGGCTCGCGGTTCTTCGACTGGATCGCGGCCGGCAAACGGGTCTACACCGACCTGTCCTGGGCCATCGGCTTCGCGCCGTACTGGCTGGCCCGGGAGATCGAGCGGCGCGGCCTCGGTCACGACCGGGTGCTGTTCGCCAGCGACCAGCCGTGGGGCGACTTCGCGGGCGAGCACGCCCGGATGAGCGCCGCGACCGGCGGCGGCGACCTGGGCCGCCTCGTCTTCCACGACACCTTCGCCTCCCTCTACGACTGACCCCACCCATCGAAGGAGACACACATGACCGTCGACATGAACGACCTCGAGAAGAAGAGCATCGAGGAGATCCCCCACCCGTCCCTGCCCGAGGGCTCCACCATCTACGGCACCACCAAGGTCTTCCCCGACTACAAGGCCGAGAACGGCGAGTCGTACTTCACGCTCGTCCACGGGATCGCGCACGAGTCGTCGGTGAGCTTCGTGGCCGTGCTCCAGGCCACCCGCGCCCTGCGCAAGGGCTTCGAGACCGCCATCTACTTCTACGGCCCCGGCTCGCTGAACTGCCTGGCCACCCGCGGCTTCCCGACCACCGGCAACTCGGCCTTCCCGGGCGAGCACAACATCAACAACCAGCTCAAGACGTTCATCGCCGAGGGCGGGAAGGTCTACTGCTGCCGCTTCGGCCTGTCCCTGCACGGCGCCCGCGAGGAGGACCTGATCGAGGGCGTCATCCCGACCCACCCGCTGGACGTGCAGGACGCGCTGATCCACTACGCCCGCAAGGGCGCCGTCATCA
This sequence comes from Microbispora cellulosiformans, assembly GCF_008728085.1. Classification (NCBI taxonomy): domain Bacteria; kingdom Bacillati; phylum Actinomycetota; class Actinomycetes; order Streptosporangiales; family Streptosporangiaceae; genus Microbispora; species Microbispora cellulosiformans. Next base: position 534,169 of record NZ_VYTZ01000005.1, read on the forward strand.
ACTCCACCTACCAGCTCTAGCCGTGACCGACGTACGGATCATGACCCGCGCCGAGCTGGCCCTGCGCGGCGTGGCGCTGGACACCCCCGTGCGGCGGCCGGAGGGCGCCGGGCCGAGCGGCGACGGCCACGTCCTCGTCGACGGCGCCGGCGCCGCGCTCCCGGTCGACCCCGACAGCCCGTTCACGGTGCGGGACGGCACGGTCTGGCTCGGCGAGCAGGACACCGGCGTCACGCTGGTCCCCGTCCGCAGGCCCAGGTTCTACGACCTGGTCACCGCCGACGGCGTGCCCTACGAGCGGATCGCCCGGCTGCACGGCGCGGACGTGCTGGCCACGACCGTCGTGCAGACCTGCGTCCGGTACGGCGAGGCCGACCGCTGCCGGTTCTGCACCATCGAGGAGTCGCTGCGGTCGGGCGCCACGACCGCCGCCAAGACGCCCGCCCAGCTCGCCGAGGTGGCGGAGGCGGCGGTGCGGCTCGACGGCGTCCGGCAGATGGTGATGACCACCGGCACCACCGCCGGGCCCGACCGGGGCGCGCGGAACCTGGCGCGGTGTGTGCGCGCCGTGCTGGAGGCCGTGCCGGGGCTGCCGATCCAGGTGCAGTGCGAGCCGCCGGGCGACCTCTCCTGGATCGGCGCGCTGCGCGAGGCCGGGGCCACCGCGATCGGCATCCACGTGGAGTCCCTGGACGAGGAGGTGCGGCGGCGCTGGATGCCGGGCAAGTCGTCGGTGCCGCTGCGCGAGTACGAGGCCGCCTGGGACGAGGCGGTGCGGGTCTTCGGGCGCAACCGCGTCTCGACGTACCTGCTGGTCGGGCTGGGCGAGGACCCTGGCGAGCTGATCGCGGGCGCGGGCCGGCTGATCGACCGGGGGGTCTACCCCTTCGTGGTCCCGTTCCGCCCGATGCGGGGCACGCTCGCCGCCCGCGACGGGATCGGCGCGCCCACCGCCGGGGTGCTGCGGCACGTCACCGAGAGCGTGGCGGCGCTGCTGCGCGCGGCCGGCATGCGCGGCGCGGACCAGGTTGCGGGCTGCGCCGCCTGCGGGGCGTGCGGCGTGCTGAGCGCGGCGGGCGGGTGAGGGCCGTGCATCTCGACGGTGGCACGCGGGCCCCGGCGCGGGAGACGCCGCCGGACATCCTCGCGCTGCTCGGCGACCACAGCACGCTGGCCCGGCGGACCGGCTTCCGGATGGAGCAGGCCGGGGACGCCGCGACCCTGGCCGCCTACCGCCGCCTCCGCCGGGAGGCGTTCGTCCGGGAACAGGGCCTGTTCGAGGGCCACGACCTCGACGACCGGGACGACGACCCGCGCACGGTCGTGCTCGTGGCCCGGGACCCGGCCGGCTCGGTCGCCGGTGGGGTGCGGCTCGGCCCGGCCTGCGACGGCCCCGACATCGGCTGGTGGACGGGTGGGCGGCTGGTCGTGGCCCCCGCCGCCCGCGGCACGCGGCAGGTCGGCGCGGCGCTGGTGCGGGCGGCCTGCGCCCGCGCCGAGGCGGAGGGCGCGCTGCGGTTCGAGGCGACCGTACGGGCCGGGGCGGAGGCGTTCTTCCGGCGGCTCGGCTGGGCGCGGGTGCGGCCGGCGGTGGTCGCGGGCGCGCCGCACGTGCTGATGCGCCACCCGATCGGCCGGATCGCGGCGCAGGCGGCCGCCGCCAAGTCGGCGCTCGGCCCGCTGCTGGCCGCCCTGCCGGGCGGTCCGGCGCGGCTGGGCGGGCCGGGCTTCGTCGGCGACGACGGCGCGCCGGTGCCCGGCAGCGATCTCGTCGCCGCCTGCGACGCGATCGTGCCGTCCATGGTCGAGCGGGACCCGGAGTGGGCCGGCTGGTGCGCCGTCCTGGTCAACCTCAACGACCTCGCCGCGATGGGCGCCGCCCCGGCCGGGCTGCTCGACGCGCTCGCCGCGCCCAACGCCGCGCACGCCGCCCGGGTGATCGACGGCCTCGCGCGGGCCGCCCGCGCGTACGGCGTGCCGGTGCTCGGCGGGCACACGCAGCTCGGGGTGCCGGCGGCGCTGTCGGTCACCGCGCTGGGCCGGGCCACGCGGCCGGTGCCGGGAGGCGGCGGGCGCCCGGGACACGGCGTGCGGCTCACCGCCGACCTCGGCGGCGGGTGGCGGCCGGGCTACCGGGGCCGTCAGTGGGACTCCACCACCGGCCGCCGTACCGATGAGCTGAAAGAGATGCTGGGCGCGGTCGCGGCGGCCCGGCCCGCCGCCGCCAAGGACGTGTCGATGGCCGGGATCGCCGGCACGCTCGGCATGCTGGCCGAGGCAGGGGGCTGCGGAGCCGTGCTGGACGTGGCCGCCGTGCCGCGCCCGGCCGCCGCCTCCATGGGCGACTGGCTCACCTGTTTTCCCGGATTCGGCATGCTGACGGCGGACCGGCCGGACGCGCCGGCGCCGCCCGCGGGCCCGGCCGTCTCGCGTGTCTGCGGGGAGTTGACCACCGGCCGGGGCGTGTCGCTGCGCTGGCCCGACGGAGAGGTCACGGAGGCCGTCGGCGGCCCGGTGACCGGATTGGGGACCGCGTGAGCGCCCTTCGCATGGCGGCGGTGTCCGCCGAGTTCGGCCGCGACCTCGAAGAGGACTTCGCGGTCGCCGAACGCCTGATCAAGGAGGCCCGCACCGGCGACGTACGGCTGCTCGCGCTGCCCGAGGCGTGCCTGGGCGGCTACCTCCTCAGCCTGGACGGCGACGCCGCGGACGCGGGGCCTCCCCCGCTCGCCGTGGACGGCCCGGAGATCCGGCGGCTGGCCGCGCTCGCGGGCGACATGGTCGTGGTCGCGGGCTACTGCGAGGACGGCGGCGACGCCCGCTACAACAGCGTGGTGTGCGTGAGCGGCGACGGGGTCCTCGGCAACCACCGCAAGGTCCACCAGCCGCTCGGCGAGAACGCCAGCTACTCCTCCGGCGACGGGTTCGGCGCCTTCGACACGCCGGTCGGCCGGATCGGCATGATGATCTGCTACGACAAGGCGTTCCCGGAGGCCGCCCGCGCGCTGGCCCTGGACGGCGCGCAGATCGGGGTGTGCGTGTCGGCCTGGCCCGGGTCGCGGACGAACGCCGCGGCGGACCTGGAGCGGGACCGCTGGAAGCGGCGGTTCGACCTGTTCGACCGGGCGCGGGCCCTGGAGAACCAGATCGTGTGGCTGTCGGCGAACCAGGCCGGCACGTTCGGGTCGCTGCGCTTCGTCGGCAGCGCGAAGGTCGTGGAGCCCGGCGGCGAGATCATCGCCGAGACCGGCGTCGGGGCCGGCATGGCGGTCGCGGAGATCGACGTGCCGGCGGCGCTGGAGACCGCCCGCCGGTCGATGGGCCACCTGCGCGACCGCCGCCCGGAGGCGTACGGGCCGCGGCGCGAAGGCCGGCCGTGACCGTGCTGCGGATCGCCGCCGCGGCCGCCCACTTCGGCCGCGACCTGGAGTTCGACCTCGCCCGCGTGGCCAAGCTGATCACCGACGCGCGCGGCGCGGGCGCGGGGCTGCTGGTGCTGCCCGACGCCGCGCTCGGCGGCTACCTCGCCGACCTGCGCCGCCCGGACCCCGACGCGCTGCCGCCCGCGCTGAAGCCGGACGACGCGGTGATCGCCCGCGTGGCGGCGCTCGCCGCCGAGATGGTCGTGTGCGTCGGGTTCTGCGAGGACGGCGGCGACGCCCGCTACAACGCCGCCGTCTGCGTCAGCGGCGACGGCGTGCTCGGCCTGCACCGCAAGGTGCACCTGCCGGCGGGCGAGACGGCGGCCTACGCGCCCGGCGACCGGTTCGAGGCGTTCGACACCCCCGCCGGGCGGATCGGCATGCTGATCGACTACGACAAGACCTTCCCGGAGTCGGCCCGCAGCCTCGCCCTCGGCGGCGCGCAGATCCTCGCCTGCCTGTCGGCCTGGCCGACCAGCGTCACCAACCGCGCGCCGCGGATGGCCCAGGACCGGCAGTCGCGGCTCTTCGACCTGTACGACCAGGCGCGGGCCGCCGAGAACCAGGTCGTGCTCGCCTCCTCCAACCAGACCGGGGTGATGGGCGGCATGCGGTTCCTCGGGCAGGCCAAGGTCGTCGGCCCAGGCGGCGACGTGCTCGCCCGCACCTGGTCGAAGGCCGGGCTCGCCGTCGCCGAGATCGACGTCGCGGCCGAGATCGACCGCGCCCGGCGCATCCTCCACCACATCCGGGAGCGCAGGCCGGACGTCTACCGGGAGACCCCCACGTGAACATCGCGCTGCTCAGCTATTCGACCAAGCCGCGCGGCGGGGTCGTGCACACCCTCGCACTGGCCGAGGCGCTGGCGGCCGCCGGGCAGCGGGTGACGGTGTGGACGCTCGGCCGGGGCGGCGACGCCGGGTTCTTCCGCCCGGTCGAGCCCACCGTACGGCTGCGGGTGGTGCCGTTCCCCGACATCCCCGGCGAGGGCGTCGGCGCGCGGGTGCTGCGGTCGATCGCCGTGCTGCGGGCGGCGTTCGCCCCGGCCGCCGCCTCCTACGACGTCGTGCACGCGCAGGACTGCATCAGCGCCAACGCGGCGGGCGACTGCGTGCGCACGGTGCACCACATCGACCACTTCACCACTCCGGAGCTGGCCGCCTGCCACGAGCGCGCGATCGTCACCCCGTACGCGCACGTCTGCGTGTCGGCGGCGGTGGCGGCCGAGCTGGAGGCGGGCTGGGGCATCAGGGCCACGGTGATCCCCAACGGCGTCGCCGCCGAGCGGTTCGCGTCCGCCGGTCCGGCCCCCGTGCGCGAGTGGCGCCGCCGCCTGGGGACCTACGTCCTCACGGTCGGCGGCATCGAGCCGCGCAAGGGCTCGCTCGACCTGCTGGAGGCGTACGCGCTGCTGCGCGGAACGCACCCGGACGTACGGCTGGTGATCGCCGGCGGCGAGACGCTCTTCGACTACCGCGACTACCGGGCGCGGTGGGAGGCCCGCGCGGCGGAGCTGGGCGCCGACCCGGTGGTCCTCGGCCCGGTGCCCGAGACCGACCTGCCGTCGCTGGTGGCGGGCGCGGGCGCGTTCGCCTTCCCCTCGCTGAAGGAGGGCTTCGGCCTGGCCGCGATGGAGGCGCTCGCGGCGGGCGTGCCTCTGGTGGTGCGCGACCTGCCGGTGCTGCGGGAGGTCTTCGGCCCCGCCGCGCGCTTCGCCGCCGGGCCGCCCTGCCTCGCCGCCGAGCTGCGCGACGCCCTCGCCGACGACGACCCCGGCAGGCGTACGGCGGGCCGGGAACTGGCCGCGCGCCATACGTGGTCCGCCGCCGCCGAACGCCACCTCGCCTTCTACGCGGCCCTCGCCGCGTAGGCTCGGGGTCGTGGCGGGCAGACCATTCGACGCGGTGTTGTGCGACTTCGACGGCGTCCTGAAACTGCAGGACCTGGAGCAGCAGGCGGAGATCGAGCGGGCGTACGGCGTGGAGCCGGGGACGGTGGCCCGGGTGACCGGCGCGTCGCCGCTGCTCGTCCCGGCGCTGACCGGCCTCGTGACCCGTGAGGAGTGGATGGCGTCGGCCGTGCCGGTCCTCGCCGGGCTGGTGGGCTCGGCCGCGCGGGCGGACGCGCTCATCGGCGAGTGGGTCACGGCCCGCACCTGGGCCGACGAGGAGGTGCTGGCGCTGCTCACGCGGGCCCGCGCCCACGTCCCCGTCGTGCTCGTCAGCAACGCGACCTCCGAGCTGGCCGCCCACCTGACTGAGCTGGAGCTGCACGACGCCTTCGATCACGTGGTGAGCAGCTACGACGTGGGCGTGATCAAACCGGACCGGCGGATCTACGAGATCGCCGTCGAGCACGCGGGCGCGCTGGCGGAGCGCTGCCTTTTTGTGGACGACCGCGCCGAGAACGTCACCGCGGCGAGTGCCCTCGGCATGACCGGCGTCCACTACCGCGTGCCGGCGGACCTGGAAGCCGCGCTGCTGCCCCTGCTGGCGGATTAGTGCCGCGACCCGCCACGGTTCGCCCGGGGCGGAGACCGGCGGGAGCGCACTAGGCTCCCGCTCATGGTGCGCTGGATCGTGGCCTTCGTCGACCGGCCCCGCGACCGTTTCGCGGCGGGCGCGGCGTTCTGGACCGCCGTCACCGGCACCCGGCTGTCGGCCCCCAGGGGTGACGACGGAGAGTGGGCCACGCTGCTGCCGGAGGACGGCGACGCCTGCGTGAAGCTCCAGGCGGTGCGGGACGGCGGCGGAGCCCACGTCGATCTGGAGGTGGACGACGTCCGCGCGGAGGTGGCCAGGGCCGTCGCGCTCGGCGCCGCCGTCGCGGCCGACCACGGCGACTGGGCCGTGCTCCGCTCCCCCGAGGGCAGGGCGTTCTGCCTCACGCCGTGGGAGGGGGCGGCCCGGCGGCCGCCCGTGGTCGCCGCCACCCGCCTCGACCAGGTCTGCCTCGACATCGCGCCCGGCGCGTACGAGAAGGAGGTGGCGTTCTGGGCGGCGCTGACCGGATGGCCCCCGCTCACCGGGTCGCTGCCCGAGTTCACGGTGCTGAGAGGCCCGGGCATGCCCGTACGCCTCCTCCTGCAGCGGCTCGGCGACGGGCCGGGCCGCACCGCCCACGTCGACCTGGCCTGCGCCGACCCCGAGGCCGCCCGCGTACGGCACGAGCGGCACGGAGCGGCGTTCGTGGCGCGCGGGCGGCACTGGATCGTCATGCGCGACCCGGCCGGCGGGGTCTACTGCCTTACCGCACGTGACCCCGAGACCGGCTCCCTGCCCGGGTGATCGTTCCCGGCCGGATTCCCGGGCGGATTCCCCGGGACGCGGGCGTCAGGCGGCGGGGCGCAGGTGCCGCAGGGCGGCGGCGAGCCGGGCGAGCTCGGCCAGCATCGCGTCCGCCGCGCCGTCCATGACGTCGTTGGGCCGCAGGCGGCCCTCCTCGTCGAGGAACTGGGCGACGAACGGGATCGAGACCGCCTCCGACACCGGCACCATCTTCAGTGTGGTGACGACCTGCTTGAGCATCTGCACCGCGCGCGTCCCGGCGGAGACGCCGCCGTAGCTGACGAAACCGACCGGCTTGTACTGCCACTCGTGGTGCAGGTAGTCGATGGCGTTCTTCAGCACCGCGTTGAAGCCGTAGTTGTACTCCGGCGTGACGAACACGAACGCGTCGCCGCGTTCGATGGTCGCGCTCCACTCCTTGGTGTGCTGGTTGACGTACTGCCGCAGCCGGGGGTGGTGGGGCTCGTCCAGGAACGGGAGGTTCACCTCCGCCAGGTCGACGAGCTCGACCTCGAAGGCGTCGTGCGCCGCCGCGCGCTCCCGGAACCACCGCGCGACCGGCAGTCCCGTCCGCCCCGGACGCGTGCTGGCGACGACGATCTGCAGAACCGGCTTCCCCACGATTCCCCCACAAAGCTCTTTAAGGGATATAACTCGCACCACGGTACGCCGTGATCGAAAGAGGCATCGCGCGGGTGGCCCGGTGGGGGCGTCAGCCGGAGAACCGCTTCGCGAGGTCCCGGGCCCATCGCGCGGCCTCGGCCGCCTGGGCGCCGGTCACGGGGGCACCCGGCATCCGGCCCAGGCGCTCCACCTGCTCGGCGTAGCGCAGGTGCTCCCGGTGCGCGTGCTCGCGGCACGGGAGGCAGGTGACACTCTCCGGACGGGGCGAGGTCATCGCGTAGGGCACCTGCAGTCCGCACCCGGTGGTGACGACGCCCGGCGCGTCGGGCGCGCGCCCCAGCGACGACGCGAGCAGATTGCGGTAGCCGGCGCCGGCCTGCATGACCTTCCGCTCGACATGGATGTGCGGGTCGCTCCCGTTCATCCGCCGCCCACACCTCCGTCCGCCCCGTCACGGCATGAGGCTCCGGAAACGAGACTAACCCGGAGGCGCGGTGCCGTACGCGGCCGTCAGGGGGCGAGGCGGCGGCTGATGACGAGGCGCTGGATCTGGCCGGCACCCGCGAAATTGGCCGCGCACGTGATGGGCTTTGCCGATCGCCCTCAGAACTGCGTCGCCGAATCGACGACGGCTGCTGCCCGTATCTGCTTTTCGGTCATTCCACGTACACCGTGCAGGTTTGCGCCGGTTAAGTCCGCACCGTCCAAGTGCGCCCCCCTCAGGTCTGCCCCTGCCAGGTTCGCCCAGTGCAGTTTTCCCTGTTCAAGGGCCGCGCCCCGCAAGTCCGCCCAACGCAGATCCGAAAAACTCAAGTCCGCGCCTTTCAAGTTCGCATCTCTCAGAAACGCCCCGCGCAGGTCCGCCTCCTCGAGGATCGTCCCGATCAGCATTGCGTCGTACAGGTCCGCGCCCATCAGCATCGCCCCGCTCAGGTCGATGGTGGGGAGGTAGACGGCCCTCCCATTCGCGTCCGTCATGAACGTGTCGCTCAATGCCATACGGCTCAGATCGGCTCGCGGGAAGCGCGCTCGCGAGCGGTCAGCCCGGCGGAGACTCTCCCGCTGCGACAGGGAGACGCTGCGGGGGCCGCGCATCGGTGCGCGCGGAGGCCAGGGCGGCACCCGCGATGGCGGACGCCAGGAGCGCAGCCGACGCCACCGCCGTGCGCAGGACTCGAGACCGTCTGACCGTCATGCCCTCATTGCAGCGCTCCACCACGAGGGTACGGGCGGAAACCGGCCACGAGGATGATGACGATTGCGTAGACCTGCCGAGACATAATGCGTCGGCTGCCGCGCATGAACAGCCGGCCGCAATATCCAGAAATACAAGCCGCGGCCGTACACGCTTTCCTGCGAGAAGCAGCGGCGCCAGCAGTTGCTGTTCTTCGCGCTCGGCCTCGCCGCGTCCGTGCCCATCGGCGTTTCGTCGACTGGATCAGCTGAGCCGTGGAACCGGCTTTCCGCAGCTTGCGGTGGTGGCCGGAACCGGACAACGGCTCCCCTTGATTCCCTCTTTCTTGGTGAGAAGGTGGAGTCCCCGGATCGAAGAGGACGACGATGTCACACACCAACGCTCAAAGCCCTGACGCGCGAACCCAGGCGATCGTGCGGGAACTGGGGAGAATCCGCGGACTCGCCGAACTGGATTCCCGGGTAGGGGAACCCGGCCTGTACTCCTGCGTCATGGTGATCGTCGACGGTAACATCCCTTCCGAGAACGACAGTGAAAGCTGCTACCTGACCCCGGTCGCGGCGCCCGGGTCCGGCCAGGGCTGGTACACCCTCACGAGGGCGAACGGCGCCGAACGTCCCGCGGAGATCAGCCTGGACGAGGCCAGGCTCTCGCAGCAGGACAGCGAGGTCGGCACTCTGCTCGAAGCCTACGGGTGGATCAAAGAGCGAGGACTCGCCGTAGCCGCCGAAAGCATCCAGGTCATCCTGATCAGCAACATCGGGCCGTGCACGGGCTGCAAGGCCCGCCTCCGGATTTTCTACAGTGACCTCCTCGCCGCGGCCGAGGAGGCCGTGAGCACGGTCCCCATCACCGTCGAGAGCGTCTACAACACCCCCGAAGCCTCCCGGGACAGGACACGGGGCAACATGATCCCCACGACGTACGGTTATCCGGATGCCGTACAGACGCCGTACAACATCTCCGGCCGGCAGGGAGCGTACTGGGTCTACAGGCTCCAGTGACGGTGGCGCTTCGACCAGGTCGATGAGCTACCTGGCGAGGTGGCGGCTGATGACGAGGCGCTGGATCTGGTTGGTGCCCTCGAAGATCTGCATGATCTTGGCTTCGCGCATGTAGCGCTCGACCCGGAACTCGCGCGTGTAGCCGTACCCGCCGAAGACCTGGACCGCGTCGGTGGTGACCCGCATCGCGGTGTCGGTCGCGACCAGCTTGGCGACGCTGGCCTGCCTGCTGTACGGCAGGCCGGCGTCGCGGCGGCGGGCCGCGTCGATGTAGGTGGCGCGGGCGGCGTCGACTCCGGCGGCCATGTCGGCGAGCAGGAAGCCGAGCCCCTGGTGGTCGATGATCTTCTTGCCGAACGTCTCGCGCTCCTTGGCGTACGCGACGGCCTCGTCCAGCGCGGCCTGGGCGAGACCGGTCGCGCAGGCGGCGATGCCCAGCCTGCCGGAGTCGAGCGCCCCGAAGGCGATGGACAGGCCCTGTCCCTCCGCGCCGACGAGCCGGTCCGCCTCGATCAGCGCGCCGTCCCAGTGCGCGGTGGTGGTCGGGATGGCGTGCAGGCCCATCTTCTCCTCGGGGCGGCCGAACGTCAGGCCCTCGGCCGAGCCGGGCGCGAGGAAGCAGGAAACGCCACGCGGGCCCGGGCCGGTGCGGGCGAACAGCGCGTAGAAGTCCGCCCGGCCGCCGTGCGTGATCCACGCCTTGGTGCCGGTGATCCGGTAGCCGCCCTCGGCCTTGTCGGCCCTGCAGGTCAGGGCGGCGGCGTCCGAGCCGGCCTGCGGCTCCGACAGGCTGTAGCCGCCGATCAGCCGCCCGGCCAGCATGTCCGGCAGCAGGCGCGCCCGCTGCTCCGCCGTGCCGTACGCCGCCAGGGGGAAGCAGGCCAGCGTGTGGACGCTGACCGCGACCGCGACGGCCGCCCACCGCGCCGCGAGTTCCTCGATCACCTGGAGATACACCTCGTACGGCTGGCCGCTCCCGCCGTACTCCTCCGGATAGGGCAGGCCGAGCAGCCCGGCGGAGCCGAGCGTGGCGAACAGCCCCTCGGGATAGGTCTCGGCGCGCTCGTGCTCGTCGGCCCGGCGGGCGAGCTCCTTGTCGGCGATCTCCCGGGTCAGCTCGATCAGGTCCCGGGCGTCCTGCCCCGGCAGCAGCCGCTCGACGGTCACCGCGCCTCCCGAATCACTGCGCCTCCCCATGTCACTGTGCCTCCACAGGTGACGGGTCGTCCAGCCGGGCGAGAAGGGCCGCGGCCCGGTCGCGGAACTCGGCCACCCTGGCGAGCTTGATGCCCTCGTAACCGCGGATCATGTCCGGCAGCGCGGCGATCTCGGCGACGGCGGCGGCGTTCGCCGGGGTGAGCCGGTCGAGGGCCTGCCGCACCAGCTCGCGATACTCCCCGGGCAGCGTGCGCTCCAGCCTGCGGACGGCGGCGTAACCGAACACGTCGGCCGCGGTGCCGCGCAGCGCGCGGGCGGCCCGCAGCCCGCGGAACACGACGCCGGCCGACCGGCGCAGCCTGATCTTCCGCTTCATGCCCATCGCCCGCAGCAGCGGCGGATGCAGCAGCACCGACACGTCGGCGTCCGCGCCGAACTCCCGCTCGCGCCTGGCGCGCTCCACCGGGTCGAGGTGCAGCCGCGCGACCTCGTACTCGTCCTTGTACGCCAGCAGCTTGTGCAGCCCCCGCGCGTACGCGATCGCGATCCGGTCGCCCGCCTTCTCCCCCGCGCGCTCGGCGGCGAGGGCCGCCACCCGGCGCACCTCGCGGGCGTACGACCCGGCGTACCCGGCGTTCTGGTATCCGGTCAGGTCGGCGATTCGCACGGCCAGCGCGTCTTCCAGGGTCTCGTCCGCGTTCCCCTCCGTGGCCTCCTCAGGGGCGGGCGTCCCCGGGATCGCGGCCCGGAACACGGCCTCGCGGTCCAGCACGGCGGCCCGGCCCCAGCGGAAGGCCGCGAGGTTCGTCTCGACCGCGGCGCCGTTGAGCCTGATCGCCCGCTCGATCGCGTCCGCCGAGATCGGTACGCAGCCGTGCTGGTAGGCCGCGCCCACCAGCAGGAGGTTGGCGGGCATGTGGTCGCCGAACAGCGCGTCGGACAGCGCGCCCGCGTCCAGGTGGACGTTGCCGCCCGGCACGGTGACCGACTCCAGGCGGGCGAGCGCGTCCTCGGGCCCGGGAAGCGCGGCGCGGCCGGAGATCATGGCGGCCGTCGGCACGATCGCGGTGTTCACGACGGCGACCGTGCGTCCGGGCGAGGCGACGGCGAGGGTGCCGTCCGCGGCGGCGCCGAGCACGTCGAAGCAGAGCAGGACGTCGGCCGCGCCCCGGGTGGCGCGCACCGAGCCCGTGATCGGGTGCGGGGAGACGCGCACGTCGCTGACGACCGGGCCGCCCTTCTGCGCCAGCCCGGTCTGGTCGAGCCCGGCGGCGTGCAGGCCGTCCAGGTGCGCGGCCATCTGGAGGATCTGCGAGACGGTGACCACGCCGGTGCCGCCGATGCCGGGCAGCCGCAGCAGCACCGGCCGCCCGGAGAACCTCGGCGCCGGCTCGGTCAGCGCGACCGGCGGCGCGGGCACCGCGTCCCGGGCCTGGGGGCGCGGACGGGGCTCGACGAGCAGGAACGACGGGCAGTCGCCCTTGAGGCAGCTCAGGTCGGAGTTGCACGACGCCTGGTGGATACGGGTCTTGCGGCCGAACTCGGTCTCGACCGGCTGGACCGACAGGCAGGTGGAGGCGTCGCCGCAGTCGCCGCAGCCCTCGCACACCCGCTCGTTGACCACCACCTTGGCCGTCGGCGTGGGCAGTTTGCCGCGTTTGCGCAGCCGCCGCTCCTCCGCCGCGCAGCGGTCGTCGTGGATCAGCACGGTCACCCCGTCGACCTCGGCGAGTTCCCGTTCCACGGCCGGGAGGTCGTCCCGGTGCCGTACGGACGCGATCGGCGCCAGCCGGACGCCGCGGTAGGTCTCCGGCTCGGGCGTGGTGACCACGATCCGGCGCACCCCCTCGGCGGCCAGCGAGCGGGTGAGAGCGGGCACGTCGAGGCGGCCCTCGGCGCGCTGGCCGCCGGTCATCGCCACCGCGTCGTTGTAGAGCAGCTTGTACGTGATCGGGACCCCGGCGGCCACGGCGGCGCGGATCGCCAGCGAGCCCGAGTGGTGGAAGGTGCCGTCGCCGAGGTTCTGGGTGAAGTGCCGGTCGGAGGTGAAGGGAGCCAGGCCGAACCACAGGGCGCCCTCGCCGCCCATCTGCGTGATGCCGACCTGCCTGCCGCGCCCCTCGGTGTGCAGCGCGACCATCGCGTGGCAGCCGATGCCCGGGCCGACCAGCGTGTCGTCGGAGGCGCGGGTGGAGATGTTGTGCGGGCAGCCCGAGCAGAAGTACGGCGTGCGGGCCGCCACCAGCGGCAGCAGGGGACGCGCCGCCGGGCGGGCGGACAGGGCGACCGCGCGGCGGGGCAGCCGCTCCTTGCCGAGGCAGACGGCGAGCGCCTCGGCGACGTCCTCGGCGGCGAGCGCGCCGCGGGCGGTCAGCAGTTCGCGGCCGACGACGTCGGGCCGGTGGTCGGTGTCGTACAACGCCTGCTTGAGATGGCCCTCCAGGAACGGCACCTTGTCCTCGACCACCAGCACCCGGTCGAGGCCGGCGGCCATGTCCGCGAGGTGGTCGTACGCGAGGGGGTAGGGCATCGCGAGCCGGATGAGCCGCAGGCCGAGGTCGTCCATCGCCGTCTCGTCCAGACCGAGATCGGCGAGGGCCCGCAGGACCACCGCGTAGGAGGTGCCGGACGCGAGCACGCCCGTCGTGGCCCGGGGCGCGTCGTGCGTCACGCGGTTGAGGCCCTGGGCGCGGGCGTACTCGCGGGCCAGGCCGAGCCTGCGGGTGAGCATGTCGTGCTCGGCGTCGAGCGAGGCCGGGCCGACCAGGGTGGGCGGCGCCCCGCGGGGGGTGCGGTCCGGCGCGGGGACGCCCGCACGGAGCGACCCGAGGTCGACGGTCGCCGAGGAGTCGGCGATGTCGGTGACGATCTTCATTCCGGCCCACAGGCCGGTGGCCCGCGACAGCGCCACGGCGTGCAGCCCGAGCTCGATGATCTCCGCTACGGAGCCGGGGGCGAACAGCGGCATCGTCAGGCTCTGGCACATCGGCTCGCACGTGCTGGGGACGGTCGACGACTTGCTGCCGGGGTCGTCGCCGATCCAGGCCACCGCGCCGCCGAGCGCCGCCGTGCCGGCGATGTTGCCGTGCCGGATCGCGTCCGCGGCGCGGTCGAGGCCGGGGTTCTTGCCGTACCAGAAGCCGGTCACGCCCTCGTGCCGGCGGCCCGGCAGCTGGTCGAGCAACTGCGTGCCGGCGACCGCCGTCGCGGCGAGCTCCTCGTTCAGCGCGGGCCTGGCCACCACGCCCGCCGACGCCAGGAACCGCGCGGCCCGCGCCATCTCCAGGTCGACCCCGCCGAGCGGCGAGCCCGGATATCCGGAGACGAAGACCCGCGTGTCCAGGCCGCGCGCCTCGTCCAGGAGGCGCTGCTCGAGGGTCAGGCGGACCAGCGCCTGGACGCCCGACATCAGCACGGTGCCGCTCTCGGCGGCGTACCTGTCGTCGAGCGAGACGGGACGCGGAGACATGCTCACACTCACGCGAACCTCCTGGGCTACTGGGGGGTGACCCACAGCACAGCAATCTCCCGCCCCGTACGCAAGCACGGCGCGGCAGACGGCGGCCACGACGCAAAACTATGAAGAATCGCTCTCATATGAGTACTGTTCTTTGCGTCGGTTACGGAGGTGGCCCCATCGCGGAGATAGACGAGATCGACCACCAGGTGCTACGCCTGCTGCGCGAGGACGGGCGCAGGACCTTCTCGGAGATGGCGGCCGAGATCGGCCTCTCGGTGGCCGCGGTGAAGCGGCGCGTCGACCGGCTGCGCGAGATCGGCGTCATCACCGGCTTCACCGTGCGGGTCGACTACGCCAAGCTCGGCTGGGGCATCGAAGCCTTCACCGAACTGCGGTATCCCGGCACGACCCCGGTCGCGAAGATCATCCGCACCGCGACGGACGTGCCCGAGGTGCAGGAGGTGTTCACGATCGCCGGCGACCCGGACGCGCTCATCCACGTCCGCGTCCGCGACCTCAGCCACCTTCAGCAGGTGATCGACCGCCTGCGCCGGGCCGGCGACGTGACCGGCACCAAGACCCTGCTGGTGCTCGGCTCCTGGACCCGCGACACCGGCCCGGCCAGGGACACCGGGTCGGCCAGAGACACCGGCGCCGCCGGAGACGCCGGCCGCCGCCCTCCCCGCTGATCCCCCGGGTGCCTCGCAGAGCCTCTGCGTTCCGAGGTCCGCGCGTTCCGAACGCCCGGAGGTCCCGCGCGCCGCGGTGTTCCGGGCGTCGCGGTGTTCCGGGCGTCGCGGTGTTCCGGGCGTCGCGGTGTTCCGGGCGTCGCGGTGTTCCGGGCGTCGCGGTGTTCCGGGCGTCGCGGTGTTCCGGGCGTCGCGGTGTTCCGGGCGTCGCGGTGTTCCGGGCGTCGCGGTGTTCCGGGCGTCGCGGTGTTCCGGGCGTCGCGGTGTTCCGGGCGTCGCGGTGTTCCGGGCGTCGCGGTGTTCCGGGCGTCGCGGTGTTCCGGGCGTCGCGGTGTTCCGGGCGTCGCGGTGTCCCGGGCGTCGCGGTGTTCCGGGCGTCGCGGTGTTCCGGGCGTCGCGGTGTTCCGGGCGTTTCGCGGAAACGGTCAGCGCGGGTGGTGGCCCGCGCCGCCGTCGGTGCCGACGCCGGTGGTGTTCAGGAAGCTCGTCAGCGGGCCGTCGGCGAGGCGGCCGTCGCGGCGCGCCTTCTGCAGCTCGCGGACCAGGTCGTAGACGCGCCTCGCGCCCTTGTCTCCCCTGCCCCTGCCCCGGTCGTGGAGGAGGTCCCTGGCCGCCTTCCTGATCGTGTCGTGTGCCCGGCGGGCCAGCCCCTGCTCGATGCCGCCCTGGCTCTCCTGCTCCTGTACGGCGTGGTCGAACGCGGCCAGCCACTCCTGATATCCCCCGTAGACACGGCGCG
The DNA here is from genome assembly GCF_008728085.1 of Microbispora cellulosiformans. Taxonomy (NCBI): domain Bacteria; kingdom Bacillati; phylum Actinomycetota; class Actinomycetes; order Streptosporangiales; family Streptosporangiaceae; genus Microbispora; species Microbispora cellulosiformans. The sequence continues at coordinate 549,747 of NZ_VYTZ01000005.1, forward strand.
CGGCCGGGGTGGGCGCGGCCGTCGGCCTGCTGGACGCCCTCGGTGTCGCGGGCCGGGGCGTCGGGCGCGGCGAGGCGGTCCTCGCCGGAGTGGGTGAGGTCTCGGCGCGGGTGGCCGTCGCCGTGGGGGCGGCGGCCGTGGACCCGCTCTGCCCTCCGGGGCCGGACAGCGCCGCCACCCCGATGACGATCACGGCCAGTCCCCCCACCGCCGCGCCGAGCCGGATGAGCGTCCGCCGCTCGGGTGACCCGCCCGCCGCCGACGGCCCGCCCGGCGACGATCCCCCGTACGGCGGCCCGCCAAGCGGCCCGTCGAATCGCCGCCCGCCGGACGGCGGCCCGTCGAAGGAGGGGACGTCCAGCAGCGCGGTGTCCCCCGCGCGGGTGCCACCCCCGCCGGAGTCCCCCGGGTCTCCCGGGAAGATCCCGGCCGCGGCCGCGTTCTCGCCGGACATCCGTCCCGGGAAGGTATGGGACCCGGGCGGCATCGCCGTCCCGGCGCTTCCGGAAGGGCCTGTGCTTCCGGAAGCGCCGGCGGGGAACGACCCGGACGGGTGCGAGGCGGCCGGGTACGACCCGGACGGGTGCGAGGCGGCCGGGTACGACCCGGACGGGTGCGAGGCGGCCGGGTACGACCCGGACGGGTGCGAGGCGGCCGGGTGTGGGGCCTGGCCGGTGGTGAGGGCGACGGCGGCGAGGACCCGGCGCGCGGCCTCGGCGCCGGCGGGGCGGGCGGCGGGGTCCTTGGCCAGCAGCGCGAGGATCAGCCGCTCCAGCTCGGCCGGGATGTCCGGCCGGTGCCGGCTCGGCGGCACCGGAGCCTGGTGGATGTGCCGGTACACCAGTTCCGGAGCCGAGCCGGTGAACGGCGGCTGCCCGCACAGCAGCTCGTAGCAGACGCACCCCAGGGCGTAGAGGTCACAGGCCGCCCCGGCCCCCCGGCCCTCGATCTGTTCGGGAGCGAGGTAGGCGGCGGTGCCGACGAAGGCGCCCACCGCGGTGAGCCGTGCCGCCTCCGTCGCGACCTGCGCGACGCCGAAGTCGACCACCTTGAGCGCGCCGCTCGCCGTACGGTGCAGGTTGGCGGGCTTGACGTCCCGGTGCACGACCCCCGCGCGATGCGCGGCGTCCAGCCCCGCGGCGGCCTGGCTCGTCAGGTCGCACGCCTCCGCCACCGAGTAGCGGCCCCGGTCGGTCAGTTCCTCGGCCAGACTGCGGCCGGTGAGCAGTTCCATCACCAGGTAGGGCCGGGCGTCCTCCTCGCCGACGTCCAGCACGGTCACCACGTTGGGGTGGACGATCCGCGCGGCGGCGCGGGCCTCCCGGGCGAAGCGCTCCCGCGAGGCGAGCCCGGCGACCTGCGGCGCGAGGATCTTGACCGCGACCGGGCGGTGGGCCCGCAGGTCCCGGCCCCGCCAGACCTCGCCCATCCCGCCCCGGCCGATCAGGTCCTCCAGCTCGTAACGACCGCCGAGTACGGACGGCACCACGTCCCGCACCTCCCAGGAGCGACTCGCGCCAGATGATCGGGAGCCAACCTATCCTCCCCGGAGACCGGGAGAGGGCGCGTGCCAGGTCACCGTGGGAGGGCGGCCCGGGCGAAGATCCATGAAACTTCCAGAGGATCGGCCTCCGGTGCGGGACGGAGCCCGGGGCCACGCACCGGTGGCCCGGCACGCGCCGTACCAGTGCGACTTCCGGGCCGGTCGCCTCGGCCGTCACCGAGTCACGAGCGGCGGGACCGGGCAAGCGTCTCTCGTGCCTTGACACCCTTCATGGTCGTTTTCACACTGTCCCGAGACGGCTCCCCTGCCTGGGTGGTGGTGGCGGCGGGGGTCGCCGGAAGTGACACGCGCGTGCCGCGTCCGGCGACGCGGCGGGCCGTACGTTTCACGTGCCTGGATCGTCATGTCACGTCGTCGTGTCCACGGCTCGATCAGGGTGAACCGGGCGGGATCGCCGCCCCGCGGACACCGGAAGCGAACAGGTCGCCGGCTCCGCGGATCCGGTGTGCCCGGGCCTGTTCCGCTGCCCGCGTCCGGTTCACGCATCCGAACAGGCCGGCCGGCACCCTCGGCCGGCGCCACCGCGCACGGCGGTCTCACCGCCGTGTCCCTCACTGGAGTGTGAATGACCACGTTCGCAAGACTCCGTACGGCGCTCGTCGCCGCCTCGGCGGCGGGGATCGCGCTCGCGGCCGCACCGGCCGGCGGCGCCTCCGCGTCGGCGGTCCCGGCCGCCGCACCCGCCGCCGCCCCTGCCGCCTCACTGGCCGCGGCGCGGCTGGCCTCCTGGCCCTCCCCGAGCGGCCAGCAGGCCGTCGGCGCCACGATCAGCGTCTCCGGGACGTACGACGGGAACCTCAAGCGCTACTACGGCACCGGCGCCCTCGGCTCCGGCGGTCAGCAGGAGGGCCAGTCGCCGCTCTTCAAGCTGGCCGACGGCGCCGTCCTGAAGAACGTCATCCTCGGCTCCCCCGCCGCCGACGGCGTCCACTGCATGGGCACCTGCACGCTGCAGAACGTGTGGTGGGAGGACGTCGGCGAGGACGCGGCGACCTTCAAGGGCACCTCGTCGTCGCAGACGATGACCATCGACGGCGGGGGCGCGCGGGCCGCCAGCGACAAGGTCTTCCAGCACAACGGCCCGGGCACCATGGTCATCAAGAACTTCCAGGTGCAGAACTTCGGCAAGCTCTACCGGTCCTGCGGCAACTGCTCCAAGCAGTACAAGCGCAACGTCGTGATCCAGAACGTCACCGCGACCACGCCGGGCAAGGTCCTCGCCGGCATCAACACCAACTACGGCGACACGGCGCGCTTCTCGCAGATCACGATCGTGAACGACGGGAGCAGGAAAGTCGTCGTCTGCGACAAGTACAAGGGCGTGACCAGCGGGGAGCCGACGAGGATCGGCAGCGGCGCCGACGGCGTCAACTGCCTCTACTCGTCGTCGGACATCGTCTACCGGTAGACCCGCTCCGCGTCCCCCGCGACGTCCCCCGCGACGTCCCCCGCGATGTCCCCTGCGACGTCCGGGCCCGGCGGCGGTTCCCCTTCCCGCCGCCGGGACCGGGCCGACCGTCGCGACAGATTCTCCAGCACGCCGACCGCCCGGGCGGCGTGCTGGTACGGCACGAACAGGTGATCATGGTAGAAACCGGCGACGACGTTGCAGCTCAGCCCCGCCGCGGCGAGTTCCCGCGCGACGGCGGCGGTCAGCCCGACCGCGTCGAGCGCCGAGTGGACCCCCAGCGTGATCCACCCTGCCACGTAGTCGTACTTGAGGCCCGCCGCGTCGGCGTCCCGCTGGGGCACGACCAGCGTGAGCCCCTCCTGCTCGGCGACCGTGACGACCGGACGGACCCCCGGCGGGATGTCGCCGTCGACGGTGATGAACACGTAACGCCCGGGGTTCGGCCGCGGGCGCATCGAGGTCAGCAGTTCGCGCAGGTCGGTCTCGCCGGTCACGACCAGCACCCTACAAGCGCCTCACCGGGACACCGGCACAGGCACGCGCCGGTGACCACACACGGAGCCCCGGCACTCACGCGTCGCGATGTTAACGCTCACACTAGGAGGCATCCCTCATGAAAGCCCGTTCACCGGTACGCGGCGCTCTGGCGTCGGCGCTCACGTTGCTCCTGGCCCTGAGCCTCGGCTTCGTCCTGGCCGGCCCGGCGACAGCGGCGACAATCGACACGAACGCGTCGTACGTGCTGGTCAACCGCAACAGCGGCAAGGTCCTGGACGTCTACAACTGGGCCACCAACGACGGCGCTCCGCTGGTGCAGTACTCCCGCAACGACGGCGCCTGGCAGCAGTGGCAGTTCGTCGACTCCGGCGGCGGCTACTACCGCCTGAAGTCGCGCCACAGCGGCAAGGTCGTCGACATCTCCGGCCGCTCGACCGCCGACGGGGCCGACGTCATCCAGTACACCGACAAGAACGCCACCAACCAGCAGTTCCGGGTCGTCGACACCGACGGCGGCTACGTCAAGCTCATCAACCGCAACAGCGGGAAGGCGCTCGAAGTCTGGGAGTGGTCCACCGCCGACGCCGGCCGCATCTCCCAGTACACCGACCTGGGCGGCGCCAACCAGCAGTGGCAGCTCGTCAAGCTCGTCTCCTACCCCGACCCGGGCTACGTGACCGGCGATGTCACCGCGCACGACCCCGAGGTGACCAAGAAGCCGGACGGCTCCTACCTGCTCGCGTACACCGGCGACAACATCGCGCTCAAGACCTCGACCGACCGGACCGCCTGGCGCAACGCGGGCGTGGCCTTCCCCGGCGGAGCCTCGTGGACCCATGCCTACACCAACGGCAGCAACACGCTGTGGGCGCCGGACATCACGTACGTCAACGGCAGGTACTACATGTACTACGCGGCCTCGACCTTCGGCTCCAACCACTCGGGGATCTTCCTGGCGACGAGCACGACCGGGGCGTCGGGGTCGTGGACCAACCAGGGCCTGGTCATCGAGTCGAACACCTCCGACAACTGGAACGCCATCGACCCCAACCTCGTCGTTGACGACCAGGGCCGCTGGTGGCTCGACTTCGGCTCGTTCTGGTCGGGGATCAAGATGGTGCAGCTCGACCCGGCGACCGGGAAGCGGCTGAACAGCACCATCCTCAGCATCTCGGGCCGTAACGGCGGAGCGACCGAGGCGCCCTTCATCTACCGGCACGGCGGCTACTACTACCAGTTCGTCTCCTTCGACCTGTGCTGCAAGGGCGCGTCGAGCACGTACCGGATCATGGTGGGCCGTTCCACCTCGGTCACCGGCCCGTACGTCGACCGCAACGGGACGGCGATGACCTCGGGAGGCGGCACGCAGGTGCTGGCCGGGCACGGGAGCATCCACGGCCCCGGGCACCAGTCGGTCCTCGCCGACAACGACGGAGACATCCTCTTCTACCACTGGTACGCCGACGACGGCTCCTCGCGCCTCGGCATCAACAAGCTCGGCTGGGACAGCGCGGGCTGGCCCTACGTCTACTGACCGCCCGATCGCACCGGCCGCGGGCGCGGAATTTCCACCACGATTTCCACCGCGGCCGGAAATCGGGCCTTGACGCGGGAGAGTCAGAAGTCAAAACTGAGCGCACCGATCTCCACGCATGACTGTGAGACGGCGGCTCACGGTTGTGAATGTTAGCGCTAACAAGAGCAGCACTTACGACAGCCGGGAACACCCCCCACCAGAAGGGCGGAAAAGGTCATCATGATCTCCGCATTACGACGCCTGAAGACGGCATCGCTGGCCGCCGGCTCGGCGATCACGCTCACGGCCGGTCTGCTGACCGGTCTGTCCGCGCCGTCGGAGGCCGCGACGCAGGGTCCGTGTGACATCTACGCCGCCGGCGGCACCCCCTGCGTCGCGGCGCACAGCACGACCCGCGCCCTTTACGCGAGCTACAACGGCCCGCTCTACCAGGTGCGCCGTTCCTCGGACAACACCACCCGCGACATCGGCGTGCTGAGCGCGGGCGGCGTCGCCAACGCCGCGACGCAGGACTCGTTCTGCGCCGGCACGACCTGCCTCATCACGATCATCTACGACCAGTCCGGACGCAACAACCGCCTCACCCAGGCACCTCCCGGAGGCTTCTCCGGCCCGGCCGCGGGCGGGTACGACAACCTCGCCAACGCGACCGCCGCGCCGATCACCGTCGGCGGGCAGAAGGCGTACGGCGTCTACGTCGCCCCGGGCACCGGCTACCGCAACAACGCCACCAACGGCGTCGCCAAGGGCGACCAGCCGGAGGGCATGTACGCGATCTTCGACGGCACCCACTACAACGGCGGCTGCTGCTTCGACTACGGCAACGCCGAGACCAACAGCCGTGACAACGGCAACGGCACGATGGAGGCCATCTACTTCGGCAACATCAAGGTCTGGGGCTACGGCGCCGGCAACGGCCCGTGGATCATGGCCGACCTGGAGAACGGCCTGTTCTCCGGCGTCAACCAGAAGTACAACGCCGGTGACCCGAGCATCAGCCACCGCTTCCTGACGGCCATCATCAAGGGTGAGCCGAACCACTGGGCGATCCGCGGCGGCAACGCCCAGTCGGGCGGCCTTGGCACCTTCTACGACGGCGTGCGCCCCAACGTCGCGGGCTACAACCCGATGAAGAAGGAAGGCGCGATCATCCTCGGCATCGGGGGTGACAACAGCATCGGCGCCCGCGGCACCTTCTACGAGGGTGTCATGACGTCCGGCTACCCGTCGAACGCCACCGAGGACGCCGTCCAGGCCAACATCGTCGCCGCCGGCTACGCCACGTCGGGGGGCGGCAACCCGGGCACCGGACAGCAGATCGTGGGCGGCCAGTCCGGCCGCTGTGTCGACGTGCCCAACAGCACCACAACCAACGGCACCCAGGTGCAGCTGTACGACTGCAACGGCCAGAACAACCAGCGCTGGACCTCCACCTCCAGCAAGGAGCTCCAGGTGTACGGCAACAAGTGCCTCGACGCCTACGCGAAGGGCACGACCAACGGCACCCAGGTGGTCATCTGGGACTGCAACGGCGGAACCAACCAGCAGTGGAACGTCAACTCCAACGGCACGATCACCGGCGTCCAGTCGGGGCTGTGCCTGGACGCGAACTCGGCCGGCACCGCCAACGGCACGAAGCTCATCCTCTGGGCCTGCAACGGCGGAACCAACCAGCAGTGGAGCCTGCGCAACTGATCCCCTGGGTGATCCACGCGTGATGCTCTCATGACCTTCGGCCGGGCGCCTTCCTGACCAGGCGCCCGGCCGTACGGCGGAGCCGCCCCCGCGCCCGGCGGGGGCGGCTCTCTCATGTTCCGGCGGCCTCCCCGCGGCACCCGCGGAAAAAAGTTGCATCAAGCAAAATGCCTGTTAAACGCACCTTTTGCGGGCAGCAAAAGACCATGCCGCGGGGCCCGCGCCGTTTGGGGGGAACGGCATCGGGAAGGGCGACCGGCGAGCCGCTCGAAGCCGCGAGACGCCGGACAGACCTCGGCAGACCTCGACGCGGCGGGGCGCGGTGGCATGGTCGTCGCGGCTGCCGCCGGCCCGATCCGTCCACGGTTCCACCCGAACGGAGAGGCACATGACTGAGATCGTCGGTGAGAGCCTGGCCAGACGGCTGGTGGAGTGGGGAGTCGACACGATCTTCGGGCTCCCCGGCGACGGGATCAACGGCCTGATGGAGGGCTTCCGGCGGCAGCGGGAGAAGATCCGCTTCATCCTGGTCCACCACGAGGAGGCCGCCGCCTTCATGGCCACCGGCTACGCCAAGGCCACCGGCAGGCTGGGCGTGTGCGCCGCCACCTCCGGCCCCGGCGCGATCCACCTGCTCAACGGCCTGTACGACGCCAAGCTCGACCACGTCCCGGTGCTGGCGCTGACCGGCATGCAGGAGACCTCCGTCCTCGGCACCCACTACCAGCAGGAAGTGCACCTCGACCGGCTCTACCAGGACCTGGCCGCGTACAACCTGATGATCACCAACCCGCAGCAGATGCCCGGGGTGGTGGACCTCGCGATACGCAACGCGCTGACCAGACGGACGGTCTCCCACCTGACCTTCCCCAACGACATCCAGGTCGCCGCCGCCGCCGAGGACCCCTACCGGCACGTCGGCCCCGGCACCCCGCCGGCCAGCATGCCCAACTGCTCCGTGGCGCCGCTGCGGCCCGCCGAGGACGAACTGGCCCGCGCCGCCGACGTGCTGCGCCAGGGCCACAGGATCGCCATGCTGGTCGGGGTCGGCGCCCGGCACGCCCGCGACGAGATCCTCGCCGTCGCGGAGAAGCTCGCGAGCCCGATCGTGAAGACGCTGCCGGGCAAGTTCACGGTGCCCGACGACCACCCGCTGACCACCGGCGGGCTGGGCCTCCTCGGCACCGCGCCCAGCGAGGAGCTCATGGAGGAGTGCGACACGCTGTTCATGGTCGGCACCTCCTTCCCGTACGGGAAGTATCTGCCGCAGGAGGGGCAGGCCCGGGTCGTGCAGATCGACGCCGACCCCACCCTGCTGGGCATCCGCAGGCCCACCGAGGCGCCGGTCGCCGCCGACGCGAAGCTCGCCCTCCAGGCGCTGCTGCCGATGCTGGAGGAGGCCAAGGACCGGTCGTTCCTGGAGAAGTACCAGCGCAGGATGGACGGCTGGCGCTCGGACATGAAGGCGCTGCAGGACGCCTCCCGCGACCCCGTCGCCCCGCAGTACCTCATGGGCTGCGTGGACGAGGCCGCGAGCGACGACGCGATCCTGACCTGCGACTCGGGCACGATCGCCACCTGGGCCGCCCGGCACTGGACGATCCGCGGCGGCCGGGAGTTCTACCTGTCGGGCAACCTCGCCACGATGGCCCCCGGCCTGCCGTACGCGATCGGGATCCAGCACGCCTATCCGGGCCGGCAGGTGGTCGCCTTCGTCGGCGACGGCGGTTTCGCCATGCTCATGGCCGACTTCCTCACCGCGGTCCGGCACGGCCTGCCGATCAAGGTCGTCGTCAACAACAACAACTCCTACGGGCAGATCCTGTGGGAGCAGATCATCCTCGGCTATCCGGAGTACGCCGTCCGCCACCAGCGGCCCGAGGCCGACTTCGCCGCCTGGGCCCGCGCCTGCGGGGCGTACGGAGCGAAGATCAAGGACCCCGGCGACCTGCCCGGCGCGATCCGCGAGGCGCTCGCCCACGACGGGCCCGCCCTGGTCGACTGCGACGTCGACCCCAACGAGCCGCCGATGCCCGGCAGGGTCAAGTACGACCAGGCCAAGCACTTCGCCGAGGCGTTCCTGCGCGGCCAGCCGCACAAGGCGAGCACCCTCGCCGCCGTCGCCCGCGACAAGATCAACGAGCTGCTCTCATGACGGAGACAATTCACTTCCTGCCCGACCCGGTGACGGTTCCGCCCCCGCCCGGCGGCGGCCGGGTGGATCTCGCCGCACTCGAACGCGACCTCAGGGAGGCCGTGGACGGCGAGGTGCGCTTCGACGCGACGATGCGCGGCGCCTACTCCACCGACGCGTCCAACTACCGCCAGGTGCCCCTGGGGGTGGTGGTCCCCCGGACGGTGGAGGCGGCGGTCGCGGCGGTGGAGGTCTGCCGCCGGCACGACGCGCCCCTGCTGTCCCGGGGCGGCGGCACCAGCCTCGCCGGGGAGTGCGTGAACACCGCCGTGGTGATCGACTGGTCGAAGCACTGCGACCGGCTGCTGGAGGTCGACCGGGAGAACCGCACCTGCCTGGTGGAGCCGGGCATCGTGCTGGACATCCTGAACGAGCGGCTGCTCGACACCGGCCTGGAGTTCGGTCCCCGGCCCTCCACGCACAACCACTGCACGATCGGCGGGATGATCGGCAACAACTCCTGCGGGGCGACCGCGCAGCGGGCCGGCAAGGTCGTGGACAACATCGCCGAGATGGAGGTGCTCCTCTACGACGGCACCCGGATGTGGGTGGGCGAGACCGGCGACGAGGAGTACGCGGAGATCCAGCGGCAGGGCGGCCGGAGGGCCGAGATCTACGCCCGGTTGCGGGCGCTGCGCGACGCGTACCTCGAACAGATCCGCACCCGCTACCCGCACATCCCGCGGCGGGTGTCCGGCTACAACCTCGACAGCCTGCTGCCCGAGAACCGCTTCAACGTGGCGCAGGCCCTGATCGGCTCGGAGGGCACCCTCGTCCTGGTGCTGCGGGCCAGACTGAAGCTGATCCCGGTGGTCAAGGCGCGGACCATGGCGTACGTGACCTTCCCCGACATCGCCGCCGCCGGGGACGCCGTGCCGGCGGTCCTGCCGCACAAGCCGATCGCGCTGGAGGGCATCGACGACAAGCTGATCCGCTACCAGCGGGAGGTCCATCTCAATGCCGAGGCGCTGAAGAAGCTGCCGGAGGGCGGCGCGTGGCTGCTGATCCAGATGGGCGGCGAGGACAAGGCCGACGCCGACCGCCGGGCCGAGGACATGCTGGCCTCGCTCGGCAGGGGATGCGACGACCCCGGCGTGGCCGTCTTCGACGACCCGGCGCTGGAAGAGCAGATGTGGCAGATCCGCGAGTCGGGCCTCGGCGCGACGGCCCGGGTGCCCGGCCTGCCCGACACCTGGCCCGGATGGGAGGACTCCGCGGTCTCCCCCGACCGGCTGGGCGACTACCTGCGCGATCTCAACGCGCTGTTCGCGCGGTACGGCTACCGCCAGACCTCGGTCTACGGGCACTTCGGGCAGGGCTGCGTGCACTGCCGCATCCCGTTCGACCTCACCTCGGCCGAGGGGGTGGCGGCGTTCCGCTCCTTCCTGGAGGAGGCCGCCGACCTGGTCGTCGCGTACGGCGGGTCGTTCTCCGGCGAGCACGGCGACGGGCAGGCCCGCGCGGAGCTGCTGCCGAAGATGTTCGGCGACGACCTGGTGGAGGCGTTCGGCCGGTTCAAGGCGATCTTCGACCCCGGCGACCGGATGAACCCCGGCAAGGTGGCCGCGCCGTACCCGCTCGACGACCTGCTGCGGCTGGGCGCCGACTACAACCACGGCGACGTGGCCACGCACTTCGGGTATCCCCACGACGGAGGCAGCTTCGGCCGCGCGGTGCTGCGGTGCGTCGGCGTGGGCAACTGCCGCCGCCACGAGGGCGGGGTGATGTGCCCGTCCTACATGGTCACCCGGGCCGAGGAGCACTCCACCCGGGGCCGCGCCCGGCTGCTGTTCGAGATGCTGGACGGCACGGCCCGGGGCGGCGCGGTGGCGGACGGCTGGCGATCGGAGGCCGTCCACGAGGCGCTCGACCTGTGCCTCGCCTGCAAGGGCTGCAAGTCCGACTGCCCGGTGAACGTCGACATGGCGACGTACAAGGCGGAGTTCCTGTCCCATCACTACGAGGGTCGGCTGCGCCCGCGCGCCCACTACGCGATGGGGTGGCTGCCCGTGTGGGCGAGGCTCGCGGCGTACGCGCCAGGGGTGGCCAACGCGCTGTCGCACGCGCCGGTGCTGGACCGGCTGGCGAAGAACGCGGCGGGCGTGGACCGGCGGCGGGAGCTGCCGCTGTTCGCGCCTCGCACCTTCCGGGAGTGGTTCGCGGGCCGCGAACCGGCCGGTGACGGCTCGCGCGGGGAGGTCGTGCTGTGGCCCGACACCTTCACGAACCACTTCCACCCCGAGGTCGCGCGGGCGGCGGTCGAGGTGATGGAGTCGGCGGGGTGGCGGGTGCGCGTGCCGGACAGCGCCGGGTGCTGCGGCCTCACCTGGATCTCCACCGGCCAGCTCGCCACAGCCCGGAAGGTGCTGCGCCGCACGCTCGACGAGCTGCGCCCGCACCTGCGGGCGGGCACCTTCGTGGTCGGCCTGGAGCCGAGCTGCACCGCCGTGTTCCGCGGCGACGCGCCGGAACTGTTCCCCGACGACGAGGACGTGCGGCGGCTCGCCGGCCACACGGTGACGCTCGCCGAGCTGCTGCACGACCACACGCCGGGGTGGAAGCCGCCGAGGGTGCCGCGCCAGGCGCTGGTGCAGGTGCACTGTCACCAGCACGCGGTCATGCGCCATCGGGCCGACGAGGCGCTGCTCGACGCCGCCGGGGTGGACGCCGAGGTGCTCGACTCCGGCTGCTGTGGCCTGGCGGGGAACTTCGGGTTCGAGAAGGGGCACTACGAGGTGTCGGAGGCCTGCGCCGAGCGGGTGCTGATGCCCGCCGTGCGGCGGGCCGGTCCCACGACGGTGCTGCTCGCCGACGGGTTCAGCTGCCGTACGCAGATCGAGCAGGGCGAGGCGGACGGCCGCCGGGCGATGCACCTGGCCGAGTTGCTGCGGGCCGGGCTGCGCGGCGACCAGGGAGACACGGCGTGCCCGGAGGAGACGTACGCCCTGCGGGCCGCGCCGCCCTCGGCCGCGGCCAGGGCCGCCGCGACCGCCTCCGCCGTCGCGACCGGCGCGGCCGTGGCGGGCGCCGCGCTGCTCGCGGGGCGGCGGCTGCTCGCGCGGCGGCTGCCGCGGAGGTGAACCGGTGACGACCGGGCCCGGGGCGGCTCTGGGGCTCGGCGCGCGGGCGTACACGATCCCGGCCGACTTCCCCGAGGCCGACGGGACGCTCGCGTGGACGAGCACGACGATCGTGGTCGTCCACGCGGAGGCCGGCGGCGTGCGCGGGCTCGGCTGGACCTACGGCCCCGCAGCCACCGCGTCGGTGGTGACGGACACGCTGGCCCCCGCCGTCGCCGATCTCGACCCGGACGACGTGCCGGCCGCGTGGACCGCGATGGCCCGCGCGATCCGCAACGCGGGACGGCCCGGGATCGCCGGGCTGGCGCTGTCGGCGGCCGACAACGCGCTGTGGGACCTCAAGGCGCGCCGGCACGGGCTGCCGCTCGCCCGGCTGCTCGGCGGGGCCCGCGCCGCCGTCCCGGTGTACGGCAGCGGCGGCTTCACCACCTACGACGCGGAGCGGCAGCACCGGCAGCTCGCCCACTGGGCCCACGAGCTGGGCATCCCCCGCGTCAAGATCAAGATCGGGGAGTCGTGGGGGCGGTGCGCCGGGCGGGACCTGGAACGCATGGCCGCCGCCCGGCGGACCATCGGCGACGACGCCGAGTTGTTCGTCGACGCCAACGGCGCCTACACCCGCAAGCAGGCCGTACGACTGCTGGACCGGGCCGCCGATCTCGGCGTGCGGTGGTTCGAGGAGCCGGTCTCCTCCGACGACCTGCCCGGCCTCGGGCTCGTCCGCGACCTCGTGCGGGCCGACGTGGCCGCCGGGGAGTACGGCTACGACCTCGTCTACTTCGCCCGCATGGCGCCGTACGTGGACTGCCTGCAGATCGACGTCACCCGATGCGGCGGGATCAGCGAGTTCCTCCGCGCGGCGGCCGTCGCCGCCGCACACGGGCTGGAGGTCTCCGGGCACTGCGCCCCGCACCAGCACCTGGCGGTCGCGGCGGCGGTGCCGAACCTGCGGCACCTGGAGTGGTTCCACGACCACGTGCGGATCGAGAGCATGCTGTTCGACGGGGCGGTGTCGCCGATGGGCGGCGAGGCGCCGGTCGGCCGCGCCGCCCCCGGCAACGGGCTCACGTTCGAGGAGGAGGCCGCCGCCCCCTGGCGCGTCACCTGACAGTGGTGATGTGTATGAGCACCTCGCGCGAGGGCTATCGGGGTCGGGGCCGAAGTCCGTCGAGGATGATCTGGGCGATGTGCGCGGAGCGTTCGCGGCTGGTGTCCGCGTCGGCGTGCCGGATCGCGGCGAAGGCGCCGGCGACGATCGCCATCACCTCGCCGACCGTCACGTCGTGGCGTACGACGCCGGCGCGGCAGGCGCGGTCGAGCAGGAGTGCGACCTGGTGCGTGAGGTCGGCGGCGGCGTCCGGAGCGGCGTCGCGCAGGTCGAACTCGGCGGCCGTGAGCGCGCTCTTCACCGCGGCGTTCTCCGCGCCCGAGGCCATCATCCGGGACAGCAGCGTGAAGAGGGCGGCTGGATCGCCGGTAGCGGTGAGCGCCTCTCCCTCGGCGACCAACTGCCTGATCTGGTCGATCGCGACGGCGAGGTAGAGCGCTTCCTTGGTGGGGAAGTGCCGGTGGACGGTGCCTGGACCGACACCCGCGCGGCGGGCGATCTCGTCGAGCGAGATGCCGAGGCCTTCTGAGGTGAACAACTGCTGCGCGGTCCGAAGGACCCGCTCGCGGTTGCGGCGCGCGTCGGCCCGTAGCTCCCGGTCGTTCACGCGCGCCGTTGTCGGCCCGGCTGGAGTGGGTTCAGGCGTTCGGCTGGACATCTCGCGCCTAGCTTAACCGGGGCGCTGCCCCGTATGCTCCTCGGACATAACCGGGGCGAAGCCCCGGTTATGTGATCGGTCGCTTCACCATGAGGCAGGCCGCGCCGAGCACGAGGAGGACCCTTCGATGACCACACGCGAGGAAGCCGGCGCCCTGGTGCTGCGGATGCAGGAGTGCTTCAACACCCGGCGGTTCGACCAGGCCGCCGATCTGTTCACCCCCGACTTCGTCAACCACCCGCTGGGCACCACCGGGTTCGAAGCGGGCAGGGAGGCCTGGGCCAAGGTCGTCGCCCGGTTCCCGGCGATGCGCGTCGTCGCCGACGACATCCTGATCGACGGCGACAAGGTGGCGATCCGCTCGTCCGTCGAGGGGATGGCGGCCCCGGGTAGCGACGTCCGGCCCGTGCTCATCGAGATCTTCCGCATCGACAACGGCCGGCTCGCGGAGACCTGGGGGGTCACCGAGGGTCCGGACCCACGCCACTGAGGCCCCGCGGCCGCACCAGCTCCTCCGGCAGATCAACCCCGCCATGCCGAGCGGCGGATCAAGGCGTTGCCCGCTTCTGCGGACAGCATGAAAAGGGATATTTCCTGACTCGGCGCGCCCGGACTCGGTTACGATCTTGGCGAGATCGTGCCAACCCGGTGGCACGCCGCGCCCGTCCGGGATGTGATTCACCCCGGTCCGGCCCCCGGACCGCCTCAGCAGGAATCCCGGCAGGAACCCAGCAGGAAGAGGCCCGCCACGTGAGACGCGCGACCCGCAGCGCGGCCCTGGCCGTCGCGGCGCTGCTGCTGCCCGCCGCTCCCGCCGCCGCGACCATGCCCGCCCCGGCGCCCGGGTCACCGGTCTCCTGCGCGGCGACGCTGTCCGCGCCCACCCGGGAGGCCGCCTTCGCCGCGGCGGCGCGGGACACCGGCGTGCCGGAGCCGCTGCTCAAGGCCGTCTCCTACATGCTCTCGCGGTGGGACGACCACCAGGGCCGGCCCAGCACGGACGGCGGTTACGGCGTCTTCGACCTGAGCGACCGCACGCCCGGCCCGGGCACCGACGCGGACAAGGGCCGCGTGGCCGAGGCGAAGAGCCAGATCACCCGCGCGGCCGAGCTGACCGGCCTGACGGCCGACGCCCTCAGGCGCGTGCCGAACGCCGGGGTGTGCGGCGGCGCGGCGCTGCTCGCCGCCTACCAGCGCGAGAACCCGCGGCGGGAGGGCCTCCGGAGCGGCGGCGACGGCGGCGAACTGGCCGCCTGGCGGGACGCCGTCGGGCGCTTCGGCGCCGGGCACGACTTCGTCCGGCAGGTCTACCAGACCCTGCGCGGCGGCGAGAGCCGGGTCACGGCCGACGGACAGACGGTGACGCTCCCCGCCGACGAGTCGGTCCCGCTCCCGAAGGCCGAGACCGCCGCCGCTCCCGGAACCGGCTGCCCGGAGGACCTCGGCTGCGAGGCGATCCCCGCGCCGTACGCCAAGCTCACGCCCACCGACCCGGACAACACCACGAAGTACGGCAACCACGACATCGCCGATCGGACCGGGCCGGGCGGGCCGAAGCTGAACTACATCGTCATCCACGACACGGAGGGCTACTACGACCCTTCCGTACGGCTCGTGCAGGACCCGGCGTATCTCGCGTGGAACTACACGATCCGCTCCGCCGACGGCCACGTCGCCCAGCACCTCGACCCGAAGGACGTGGGCTGGCACGCCGGCAACTGGTACGTCAACATGCACTCCATCGGCGTGGAGCACGAGGGCTTCGCCGGTGACGCGACCTGGTACACCGAGTCGGCGTACCAGACCTCGGCGACGCTGGTGAAGCACCTCGCGGCGACGTACGGCATCCCGCTCGACCGGGCGCACGTCATCGGGCACGACCAGGTGCCGGGCACCGTCGCGGGCACGACCAAGACGATGCACTGGGACCCGGGGCCGTACTGGGACTGGGACCACTACTTCGAGCTTCTCGGCGCGCCGATCGGCGGCGGCCGCGCGGCCACGACGCAGGTCTCCGCCGGTGACGTCGTGGAGGTCCGCACCGGATACCAGGACAACGCGCAGCCGGTCACCGGCTGCGCCGCGGCGTCGCCGCCCTCGCCGGAGTGCGTCCCGGGAGCGGGCACGAACTTCCTGCCGCTCCGCCAGGCGCCGTCGGAGGACGCCCCGCTCGCCGCCGACCCCGGCTGGAAGCCCGGCGGCGAGGCGGGCACGACGTACGTGAGCGACGTCAGCGCGCGCGTCGTCTCGGGGCACAAGCTCGTCGTCGCGGAGGTGCGGGGCGACTGGCTGGGCGTGTGGTGGGCGGGCTCGCTCGCCTGGCTGCACAACCCCGCCGACCGGCCCGTCGTGCTCCCGGCGGCGGCGAAGACGGTCACCGTGAAGGCGGGCGCGACCGGCCCGGCCGCCGTCTACGGCCGCGCCTACCCGGAGGCGGCGGCCTACACCGGCACCGACGTCCCCGCGCAGGCGGTCTCGGCGCTGGAGTACACGATCCCGGCCGGGCAGACGTACGCGGTGAGCGACGACGACGTGGTGACGGACTACTACCGGGCGACGTCGTTCGACGGGTCGGCCCCGGGCGACCGCACCGACGTCAGGGGCCAGGACCGGTACTACCAGCTCTGGTACGCCCACCGGCAGGTGTTCGTCCGGGCGGCCGACGTGGACCTGCACGACGCGCGGCCGTCCGCGCTGGTCAGCACCGCGCCCCCGGTGGTGCGCGGCGATCCGTGGATCGGCCGGCGGCTGACGGCCTCTCCCGGCACGTGGACGCCCGCGCCGAAGAGGATCCGCTACCAGTGGCTGCGCGACGGCGCGAAGATCCGGGGCGCGACGGGGCGGGCCTACCACGTCACGGGCCGCGACCGCGGGGCACGGCTGTCCGTACGGGTGACGGCCTCGGCCCCCGGCTACGAGAGCGGCGTCGCCACCTCGGCGGCCACCGCCCCCGTCCGGTCGCCCGTGCGGTCGCACCGGCACCCCCACCGCCACGGCCACCGTCACCACAGGTAGCCGAGGGCGCGAGGCCCTACCGGCTCCTCGGCCTCGGGGTGAAGTAGTGCGCGACCATGTAGGCGGTGACCCGCGCGCCGATCTTCGCGCCCTGTACGTCCGCCGTGCGGGTGTGGATGCCGCCCCAGACGCGGGCCTCGACGACCTCGGCGAGCGCGTGGGAGAAGCCGCGGAAATACCGGGTGGTGCCCGAGTCGGCGCTGTAACCGCTGAAGGGAATGTCGTCCCGGCCGAAGAAGTGCCGCAACGCCGACATGCTCGCCGCGGTGAAGCAGGTGTGCCCGGACGTGTAGTCGGGGTGCGGCGGCGTGACGAGCAACGGCGTCCAGGCGGGGTCGGCGGCCGTCTCCGGGTTGCCGTCCGTGTCGGCCAGCCGGATCGCGGTGACCGGGCGCCAGAAGTTCCAGGCCGCCTTCTCGTTGTAGCAGGCGATCGTGGCGTCGGTCTCGGCCAGGTCGACCATCGCGAACATCCGCGCCGCCTGGAGGGCGTTCAGGCGCTGCCGCGTCGCGAGCTGACGCTTGATCTCCCATTCGGCCAGATGCCGGTCGTGCCACCAGATCGCGGCCTGCGTCTGGTCGGCCGTACGGACCGTGCTGGTCGCCGAGCCGATCGTCTTGACCTCGTTGAGGTCCCGGGCGTACCGGCGGCCGGTGAGCGCCGGTGGGCCGGACGTGCGGAACATGGACGCGCTGGGGATGAGGAACGGTTTGAGGTGACCGACCCATGCCCCGTCCGAGGCGTACGCGGGCGGCGCCGGCCGCCACTGACCGGGGCGGGTGCCCACGGGCCAGGTCTGGTCGCCGAACGCCCCGTCGTCCCGCCGCGCCGCGATCATCGCGTCGGCGGCCTTGTCGCCCACGGTTGTTCCCCGCTGTTTCGCGGTGCCGTCGGGTATCGCGCCCAGCGACTCGTCGTACTGGGCTTTCAACCTCGCCTGCTGGTCGGGAAACAGCGCTCGCAGCACCTGGTAACTCGCGGCCGCGACGGCCGCGTCCGTCGACTCCGTGCCGTCGGCGGCCGGTGCGACCAGGTACGGCCGGTAGGGAGCGCCGGCGATCGCGTTCACCGCGTCGTAGACCGCCCCGTGCACCATGGCGAAGCTGCGTGCCTGGACCTGCGGCTGCTGACCGGCGACGTCCCAGATCGCGGTCTGGGCGTTACGGTCCCAGACGATGACGGCGTCGGCGGACGAGCCCGACTCCCCGGCGTACGCCGAGGACGGGCCGAGCGCGATGGGCGACCCGGCGGCGATGACCCCGGCGACGGCCGCCCAGACGACCATGGGTCGCGGAGCGGCAGCCCGGCATGCGGCGAATGGGCGGAACATGAGCGCAGGCTACTATGCCGACAATAGGCGTTACAGTGGTTGACATTTCCGGAAAGCACATATCGATCCAGCCGGAATAGCGGGTTATCCGAGATATACGTGTTTCCGGTCCGGCGAGCAGGGTGGATATGCCGGCTCTGTTTGTCCGGCCCCCTGTTTTTTGTCCGGCCCTGTTCATCCGGGCTGCTCACGGGTGCCGGTGAGGTCGTCCCGCGCGGCCGCGCCCGGCGTCCGTACGGTGAGGGCGACGAGCGTGACCCCGCACGCCAGGAGCAGGGCCAGTTGCAGGGCTCCGACGAGGGTGATCAGGCCGGAGAGGTACCCCTCCGCCCCCGGGTGCAGCGTGGCCGCCCGGGCCACCACGGCGGGCACGGTCAGGATCGCCGCCGCGGGGGCGACGGAGCCGGAGGCCACCACCGGCGGCGCGGAGACGGGGGCTGCGGAGGCCGGGGCTGCGGAGGCCGGGGCGGGCGTGGCCGGGGCGGGGGTGGCGGAAGCCCGGACCGCGGACCGGCGCAGGACCAGCCACGCCGTCACCGCGAGCAGCGAGACACAGGCGAGGCCCGCCGGGTCCAGCCACAGCCATGGCTGCAGCGTGAGCGGGCCCGGTTCGCCTCCGGCTCTCGCCGCCGCGCCGAGCGCACCGACGGCCAGGGCGAGCAGGACGCCCGCCGCGACCGGGACGGCGACGACACGCGCGGCCGTCGCACCGGGCAGGCGCGGCGGCGGCGCGTCGCGGTGGAACCCGGCCGTCAGCGCCAGCGCCGTCACCAGGGCCGGCAGCGCCGTCAGGAGCCCTGCGATCCAGCCGGGTCCGCCGGCCGCCCCGGGGTCCAGCGCGTACGGCAGGACCAGGGCCGCCCAGGCCGCCGCCTTGGCCGTGCCCGCCCGGCCACGGACGAGCGCTCCGAGGCTCGCGGCCCACAACAGCGGCGCGAGACCGGACAGCACCTGACGCAGCCGCTCGGGCGATCCGGGGTCGCCGATGCCCATGAGGCCGTCGGGGAGCACGCCGGCGACGACGCCGTACGTGAGCACCGTCTGCGCGGCGAACAGCGCGCCGATCATCGTCCAGAAGACCAGGCCGAGGATCGCGGCCCCTCGGACCGCCTCTCCCGTGGCGTACTCCCCCGGCGGCGAGCCGGGGCCGCCGAGTCGCACCCGCAGCGCGAGCGCGGCCACCCCGGCGATCTCCGCCCACCGCACGCGCTGGTCGTCGAGGTCCGTCTCCGCGCGGCGGGCGCCGTCGAGGAAGGCGGAGACCATCTCCTCCTCGCGCCGCGCCCGGTAGGACGCGGGCAGCAGCCGGAGCACCCGCCGGTAGCGTTCCTCCAGCACGCTCATGCCAGGCCTCCCGCCTGGCGGAGGCGGAGCCGCTCGACGGCGCGGTGGGCGTTGTCCGCCAGGCGGACGGCCTCCTCCTCCAGCGCCCGCGCCCCCTCGTCGGTCAGCCGGTAGTAGCGGCGCAGCCGTCCCTGCCTCACCTCCTCCCGGTCGGGCTCCACCAGGGCGTCGGCCGCGAGCCGGTCGAGCACGCCGTACAGGGTGCCGATCTTGAGCTGGACGTGCCCTCCGGAGAGCCGCTCCACCTCCTGCGCGATGCCGTAGCCGTGCCGCGGCTCGTCGACCAGTGCGGTGAGGACGAGAAAGGCGGGTTCGGTGATCGGCCGTGGTGTCATGCGCTCATCATATATCGAGAGACATGATATTCAAGGCCGGACGGCATAGCCGAGTTGTCAGGAGGTGATGCGGAAGGTGGCGTCCTGCCGGTCGACGGAGCTGGAGGACGCGCTCAGCGGGTCGATGCGGAGCAGGTAGTCGTAGTGCCTGATGTAGCGGTCGGGGTAGTTGTAGGAGCGGAACGACGTCCACGCCGAGTCGGCCAGGCCGGCGGTGCGGTAGAAGGTGGCGTCGGCGCGGAACGTCGCGGTGTTCTCGGCGGCGGCGAGCCGCAGCTCGTAGTTGTAGTGCCGCAGGTAGCTGCCGGGATAGTTCACCGACTCGAACGACACCCCGGCCGAGTCGGCGAGGCCGGGGACCATCCGCCACATCTGGTCGCGGTACGGATCGAAGGGATAGGCGTCGATGCGCGCGACGTTGTTCTGGTGCCGTACGAACCGGTCGGGGAAGTTGGAGGACTTCAGCCGCACCCAGTTCGGCGTCCCCCACCGGCTGACCAGGGCGTTGTACTCGGCGTCGGTGATCTGGGCGATCGAGCCGTGCTTGGAGTTCAGCGGCGGGGTGTAGTCACGCTGGTTCAGCGGGGTCCAGGAGTTGGCGCCGACGTTGGCCGACCCCCAGGCGTAGTAGTCGTTGTTGACGGGACTGTACGAGTCGCCCCACAGCCGCCACCCGCCCTCGTTGGTCCGGTGCAGCAGCGGCGCCTCGATGCCGCTCCCCTGGATCAGGCCGCTGGTGTAGGTGGTGAAGCTGTTGGGGGCGCCCGTGGACGACCGCGCGCCGTAGAGACGGCCGTCGCCGAGGTTCTTGTAGTAGAGATAGGTGGTTCCACCGTCCACGACGATGTCGCCGTCGAGCACGCCGAAGCCCGGGCTGAAGAAGGTCTGGGCGGCGCCGACGTTCACGAAGTCCGTCGTGTAGTTCACCCTGAGGATCTCGGCCGCGGAGTAGACGATGCCGTACTGCCCGCGCGAGGCGTCCCAGAAGACCGTCGGCGCCCAGGTGTGGTCGTTGGTGGTCTGCATCCGCACCCGGCGGTATCCGGTGAAGTTCGTCAGGTTCACCGAGTCCCAGACGTGCAGATACTGACTGTTCGAGTTCCAGTCGGTGCCCTTGAGATCGGTGGCGATCACCACGAACGTGCCGTCGTTCTTCCGGAACACCTGCGGGTCGCGCAGGCCCAGTTGGCCGGCCGTCGGGGTGACGACCGGGTTGTTCTGGTTCAGCGGCGTCCAGTTGAGGCCGTCCCGGCTGACCGCCAGGTGCAGGCCGTAGTCCGCGCCCTGGGCCGACGGCGACTCGGTGAAGTACGCGAAGACGTAGGCGGCGTACGTCGCCGCCTGCGCCTCGCGCGGGAAGCCCGCCGCGCCCGCGGTCACGAGCGCGGCGGAACCGAGCGCCGCCTTGGTAAAGTCTCTCCGGGACAGGGTCACGAGGAGCCTGCCTTTCTCGATCTCAGTGGGACGATCTCAGGGGCGGTCTCAGGTGGACGGAGCCTCGCGGCGGGAGGCGGAAAGGCGGGACGGGCGGCTCAGCGGTAGCCGGCGGCGACCACGTCGGCCTGGACCGCGTTCTCGGTGGCGTCGGACGGGTAGCCCGAGACGATCGCCCCCTCGTAGAAGGTGCCCGCGCTGAGGTTGGTGTTGGTGGCGCAGCAGTCGCCGCCGCTGCCGAGGATGATCGCGCCCTGCTTCCTCATCGGGCTGTAGCCGGGGGGCAGCGAGCCGTCGTAGAGGGTGTAGAGGCTGCCGGACTGGGCGTTGCTGCCCTTGATCGCGAACCGGGACGTGCCGTTGTTCTTCAGCGTCGCGGTGACGAACTTGCTGGTGAAGGCCCGCTGGTTCGGGTTCCAGGAGCTGCTCCCACCGGGGTAGAGGCCGTATTCGAGGTCGGCCTGCACCCACGGGCCGCTTCCGGAGCAGCCGCCGAACCAGCAGCTCGTGCCGAAGTAGATCGCGTCCATGGCGCCGGCGCCGTCGGCCCTCCGGGTCGTCTCGCTGTTGCCGTAGTCGAAGCAGCAGCCGCTGTTGACGTGGGTGCCGCTGGTCACCATGTAGACGCCCTCGGGCGCGCTGCCGGTCGGCACGCCGGTCGTGTGGCCGTCGCGCCAGTAGCTGTTGCCGGGGTTGATGTACAGCGAGTAGGCCTTGCTCCCGCCGACCGTCAGCGACTCGGTCGTCGCCTTCGCGGGGGTGGCCCTGCCGCCGGCCCCGCCCGACCCCTGGTACCAGACGTCGTTGCCCCGCCCGGACTGGTCGTACACGACGGTGATGACGCAGGTGGTGCCGGAGCAGAACGAGTCCTGGGCGGCGGCATTGGCGACACCGCCCGCGCTCAGCACGCCGATGTTCCGGGTGGCGTTGTCGGACGACCGCCTGACCTGGTAGAGGTTGCCGTTGTAGGCACGGTAGAGCGCGCGGGTCGTGCTGTGCGCGGCCACGCACGGTGTGCCGCCCGCCGCGTAGATGTCACAGGGCTTGGACGACCCCTGCGGGGTGGACGACGGGCTCGCTGAGGGACTGGCCGACGGCGTGCTCGACGGGGTGCTCGAGGGCGTGACGGAAGGTCCCGTCGAGCCGGTGCAGGTCGTGCCGTTGAGGGCGAAGCTCGTCGGCGCCGTGTTGGTGCCGCCGAAGGCGCCGTTGAAGCCGAAGCTCGTGTTGCCCCCGGTCGGGATGCTGCCGTTGTAGGAGGCGTTGGTTACCGTCACCTGGGAGCCGGACTGGGTGTAGGAGCCGTTCCAGAGCTGGCTGATCGTCTGCCCAGAGGGGAACGACCACGTGAGCCGCCACCCGTTGACGGGGTCACCGAGGTTGGTGATGGTCACGTTGGCGCCGAAGCCGCCGGACCACTGGCTGCTGACCGAGTAGTCCACCCGGCATCCGGTGGCGGCGTGGGCGGTGGTCGTGGTCAGCGCACCGGCCCCGCCGATCACGGCGGCGACCCCGGCGGCGATCCAGAGCCGCAGACGAGGAATCTTCATGAGCGCTCCCGTACGGGCTGCGAGGAGGAGGGTTGTTAGCGCTAACACAGGGGGGCCTTAAGTGTTAGCGCTAACAAGTCTTCGAGGAGGCCAGGCCGTTCTTGAGTCGGATCGGGACGGTGGTGGTGCAGCGGAGCAAACACGAGGCGGCGAGGACCCGTCAAGGTCCGTACGGCGCCGCCTCCTCCGCCGGGACGCCGCGAACCCGCCTCATCTGCCGGTACGAGCACCGGGCCGGGACGACCGGCGGGAAGCGGGCGGTGAAATTTACAGTGGGGGCGTTCGGTCGCCGGACCGCCTTGGCAGGGCATCGCCCCTGATGCGTTACGCGACATAAATGCTGTTACGGTTAGCCGCGGTGTGCGAGAAGTCTGGTCGGCAACGTCCCGTCGTTTCCGGACAGGGAGGTTTCCGGGTGGTAGCGAGCACGACCGGCCGACGCGACCCGCGAGGCCGCCCATGAGCGCACTGCTGCCGGCCTTCGCCGGACTCCTGTTGCTGGCCGTGCTGCTGTCAAGTCTGGCCAACCGGACGATCCTGTCCACCGCGGCCCTGTTCCTGGTCGCCGGGTTCGTGCTGGGCGACGGCGCCCTGGGCCTGGTCTCGGTCGCCCCCGACGACGAGATCGTCGGCACACTGGCCGAGCTCGCCCTGTTCGCCGTGCTGTTCACCGACGGCATGCGGGTCGGCTGGACGGAGCTGCGCGAGGCGTGGAAGCTCCCGGGCCGGGCGCTCGGCTGGGGCCTGCCGCTCACGTTGCTGATCACCGCCGTGGGCGCGCACTACCTCGTCGGCCTGGGCTGGATCGAGTCGCTGCTGGTCGGCGCGATCCTCGCGCCCACCGACCCGGTCTTCGCCGCCGCGCTGGTCGGCAACGAGAAGGTGCCGCCCCGGCTGCGCCGGCTGTTGAACGTCGAGTCCGGTGTCAACGACGGGCTCGCGCTGCCGTTCGTGATGGTGTTCCTCGCCGTCGCGGCCGGATCGGACAACCTGCACCTCGGCGAACTCGGCCTGGAGCTGGCCGTGGGCGTGCTCGTCGGCGTGGCCGTCCCCTGGCTCGCGATCACGCTGGAGCGCACCCGCTGGTTCTCCGCCTCCACGGCGTACGAGCCGCTGAACGCGCTGGCCATCGGCCTGCTGGTGCTGGCGCTGGGCAAGGCCACGCACGGCAACCTGTTCCTCGCCGCGTTCTGCGCGGGCATCACGGTGGCGACCTTCGGCGAGCGGCAGCGCGAGTCGTTCGAGCACTTCGGCGAGCTGATCGCCGAGCTGTTCAAGCTGGCCGCGCTGCTGGTCTTCGGCGCGCTGATCACCCCGTCGCTGCTGGGCGCGGTGGGCTGGACGGGCTGGGTGTTCGCGGTCCTGGCGCTGGTGGTGGCCCGGCCGGTGGCCATCTGGGTCTCCTTCCTCGGCTCCCGCCTCGGCCTGCGCGAGCAGGCCGCGGCGGCCTGGTTCGGGCCCAAAGGCTTCGCCTCGGTCGTCTACGGGCTGATCGTGCTGGGCTCCGGCATCGTCGCCGCCCAGCAGGTCTTCCAGCTCGTCGCGGTCACCATCGTCGCCTCGATCCTGCTGCACTCCTCCACAGACGTCCTGGTGGCCCGCTGGTTCGACGACGAGCGCGACGTGCCCGGCTGGTACGGCGCCGCCCGCCGCCTGCGGGAACGCGTACGCGGAGATCGGACGGCATGAGGCTGTTCTGGGCGGTGCTGGGGCGCTTCACCCGGCCGGCGCAGGTGATCACGACCGTGTTCGGCGCGGCCGTGCTCCTCGGGACCGCCCTGCTGTCCAGTCCGCTCGCGACGACCTCGGGCGAGCCCTCCGACTGGATCACCGCCCTGTTCACCGCCACCTCCGCGGTGTGCGTGAACGGGCTGACCGTCGTGGACACGTCCGCGCACTGGTCGCCGTTCGGCGAGGCGGTCATCGCCGCCCTGATCCAGGTCGGCGGCCTCGGCATCATGACCCTCGCCACCGTCTTCACCCTGCTGGTCTCCCGCAGGCTCGGCCTGCGCGCCCGGTTGTCCGCCCAGGCGGAGACCAGAGTGCTCAACGGGGGCGACCTGCGGCGGGTGGTGGGCAGGGTCGTGGTGTTCAACCTGTCCTGCGAGGCCGTGATCGCGGCCGTCCTCACGCTCAGGTTCGTCCTCGGCTACGGCGAGTCCCCCGGCCGCGGGCTCTACCTGGGCGTGTTCCACGCGGTCTCGGCGTTCAACAACGCCGGTTTCGCGCTGTGGCCCGACAGCCTCGTCCGGTTCGCCGCCGATCCGTGGATCTGCCTGACCGTCGCGGTGGCGGTGATCGTGGGCGGCCTCGGCTATCCCGTGGTGTTCGAGCTGCGCCGGTCCTGGCGCCACCCGAAGCGCTGGTCACTGCTGACCCGGATCACGCTCGCGGTCACCGCCGTCCTGCTGGCCGGCGGCACGCTGGTCTTCCTCCTCACCGAGTGGGCCAACCCCCGCACCCTCGGCCCGCTGGACGGGCAGGCCAAGCTGCTGACGGCCTTCTTCACCGCGGTCATGCCGCGCAGCGGGGGGTTCAACAGTGTCGACATCGGGCAGATGCACCCCTCCAGCTGGCTGGTCACCGAGCTGCTGATGTTCGTCGGCGGCGGCAGCGCGGGCACCGCTGGCGGCATCAAGGTCACCACGCTGGGCCTGCTCACGTTCGTCGTGTGGGCGGAGCTGCGCGGCGAGAGCCAGGTGAACATCGGCCACCGCCGCCTCACCGAGGCGGCCCAGCGGCAGGCGGTCTCGCTCACCGTGCTGAGCGTGAGCCTGGTCGCGCTCAGCACCTATATCCTGCTGGTGCTGACGCCACACGCCCCGGACGAGGTGCTCTTCGAGGTCGTCTCCGCCTTCGGCACGGCAGGGCTGTCCATCGGCGTCGCCTCCGCCGTCTCCCCCGCCGCGCAGACGCTGCTCACGCTGCTGATGTTCGTCGGCCGGATCGGCCCGCTCACGCTGGGCTCCGCCCTGGCGCTCAAGGAACGCACCCGCCGCTATGAACTACCGGAGGAGGACGTCATCGTTGGCTGAAATGAGAAACGACCCTGTGGCTGTGATCGGTCTCGGCCGTTTCGGCACCTCGCTCGCCCTCGAGCTGGTGCGGCGCGGCACGGAGGTGCTGGCCATCGACCACCGGCCCAAGGTGGTGCAGAGCCTCGCGGGCCAGATCACCCACATCGCCCGGGCCGACGCCACCGACCCCGAGGCGCTGCGCCAGCTCGGGCTGCCGGACTTCTACCGCGCGGTCTGCGCCATCGGCAGCGACCTGGAGGCGAGCATCCTCACCTCGTCGCTGCTGGTGGAGATGGAGATCGACGACATCTGGGCCAAGGCGGTCAGCAGCCAGCACGGCCGCATCCTCAGCCGGATCGGCGTCCAGCACGTCGTCTTCCCCGAGCACGACATGGGCGAGCGCGTGGCCCACCTGGTCAGCGGGCGGATGCTCGACTACATGGAGGTCGACGAGAACTTCGCGCTGGCCAAGACCCTCCCGCCCAAGGAGTACGTCGGCATCCCTCTCGGCGAGTCCAGCCTGCGCCGCAAGTACGGCGTGACGGTCGTGGCCGTGAAGCGGCCGGACGAGGAGTTCACCTACGCCACCGCCGAGACCGAGCTCGGCTACGGCGATGTGATCATCGTGTCCGGCCGTACGGACAAGGTCGAACGGTTCGCGGAGCTGCCCTGAGTCCATGGCGGGGTCCATGGCGGGGTCCATGGCGGGGTCCATGGCGCGGCCGGTGGCGCGAATGTCCGCCTTTACCACCCGCGACATCACGAATCCGAGTAACGTCATCACTCATAGTGATCGCACATCCCACATAATCACTTGGGTGGGATGATCCCGAAAAGTCGTCATCCGCTCCGGAAGATCGGGAATGCCCCCTTCTGAGCCGGGAAGGAGTAGAGCCATCACGGAAGGTGTTTCGTAGTGGTACGGGGACCGGCATTGGAGCCGCGGTGAGCAGTTCTCAGAGCGTCCTGCGTGCGTTGCCGTTCATCGCGATCTCCCTGGTCGTCGTCGTCGACCTGGTCAGCGGGCCCGGTCTGGGCTTCCTGCCGCTGCTCACCCTCGGGCCGACCTTCGCCTCGGTGGCCGGCGCCGTGCGCCGCACGGCCCTGGTGGGGGCGCTGGCCCTCGCCATCTGCCTCCCCCTCTCCGTCTACGACGGCCTGTTCGGCCGGCCGCAGAACAACCTCACGATCGCGGCGATCGTCGGCGTCACCGCCGCGAGCATGCTGGCCAGCCGGCTGCGGAACCGGCGGGAGCGGGAGCTCGCCGACGTCCGCGCGGTCGCCGAGGCCGCCCAGAGAGTGCTGCTGCGCCCGGTTCCCCGCCGGGCCGGCGACCTGCGGGTGGCGCTCTCCTACACCTCGGCGGCGGCGGAGGCCCAGATCGGCGGCGACCTGTACGAGGTGGTCACCACCCCGGAAGGCGTCCGGATCCTCATCGGCGACGTGCAGGGCAAGGGCCTCGAGGCGGTCGAGACCGCGGCGTGGGTGCTCGGCGCCTTCCGCGAGGCCGCCTACGACGAGCCCGAGCTCTCCGGAGTGGCCGAGCGCGTGGAGGCCAGCCTTGGCCGCCAGCTGAGTGGGGAGAAGTTCGTCACCGCGATCCTCGCCGAGGTGCACGAGGGGGAGATCTCCCTGCTCAACTGCGGCCATCCGGCCCCGCTCGTGCTGCGCGCCGACGGCACGGCCTCTTTCGCCGAACCCCAGGAGGAGGCGCTCCCGCTCGGGCTCGGCGCGCTGGGCTCGCCGCGGCCCAAGCCGCACCGGCTGCCCTTCGGCGACGGCGACCAGATCCTTTTCTACACCGACGGCGTGATCGAGGCGCGGGACCGGGAGGGACGCTTCTATCCCCTCGCCGAGCGGGCGCACCTCGCCTGGGGCGACGATCCCCAGGCGGCCCTCGACGACCTGCGCGCCGACCTGCTGCGTCACGTCGGCGGACCGGTCCCCGACGACGCGGCCATGCTGCTCCTGCGCCGCCATCCGGGCTGACCGGCGGTCCGCCCCTATTCCGGGTGCTCGCCCTTGGCGCGGTCGCGCAGCCTGCCGACCAGCGTGGCCGCGGCCTGGCCGACCTTCCGCGGCACGGCGTGCGCCGGGCTGGCCGCGAAGCTCGACTCGTCCAGCATGTCCTTGATCATCTGCAGGGCGATGCGGTTGCGGTTCGGGGTGCCCTGGAGCAGCGCCTCGGTCAGCTTCTCCACCTGGTGGCTCTTCACCTTGGCCGGAAGCGGCGGCTCGTGCTGGTCGACCAGGCACTCGACGATGACCGGTCCGTCCCAGGAGAGCGCCTCGCGCATCTGGTCGGCGCAGCTCGCCGGGTCGGTGACACACACGCCCCGGGCGCCGCACGCCTCGGCGAACTTCACGAAGTCGATGGGCGCGAGGTTCACGCCGTACTCGGGATTGCCGAGATACACCATCTGCTCCCACTTGATCAGCCCGAGGGTGTTGTTCTTCACCACCACGATCTTGATGGGCAGGTCGTGCTGCACCGCGGTGAGGAAGTCGCCGAGCTGCATCGTCATCGAGCCGTCGCCGGTGAAGGCGACGACCTGCCGCCCGGGATAGGCGGCCTGCGCGCCGATCGCGTACGGCAGGCCGGCCGCCATGGAGCAGTTCGTCCCGGAGAAGCTGAACATCTGGCCCCGCCGGATCATGATCTGCCGGGCCGCCCAGCTCGTGACCGTGCCCGAGTCGCCGCACACGATGGCGTCCGGCGCGAGCGCGGCGTTCAGCGCCCACGCGGGCACCTGCGGCTTCATCGGCAGGTCGGTCCGCGTCGCCCGCTCCTCCATGAGCCGCCACCAGTCGCGCATGCCCCGCTGGGCCTTCGTCAGGAACGCCCGGTCCTCGTTGCGGGTCAGCAGCGGCAGAAGCTCAGACAGGGTGGCCCGCGCGTCGCCGGCGAGCGGCACGTCCACGGGGTAACGCAGACCGAGCCGTTCCGGCATGTCGTCGATCTGCACGCACACGGCCTGCCCCGGCGCGGGATAGAACTCGATGTACGGCATCGTCGACCCGACGATCAGGAGCGCGTCGCACTCCTCCATGGCCTCCTCACTCGGGCGGCTGCCGACCAGGCCGATCGGCCCGGTGGTGTAGAGGCTGTCGTCGGGCACGCAGTCCTTGCCGAGCTGGGCCTTGACGATCGGCGCGCCGAGCTTCTCGGCGACCGCCTCCAGTTCGTCCACCGCCCCCCGGGCGCCCGCGCCCGCCAGGATGACCGGCCGCGCCCGCCCCGACAGCACCCGCGCCGCCGCGTCGAGGTCCTGCCGGCGCGGCACCCGGATCGGCGGCCGGTACGACGTGGAGGTGTGGCCCTCGACATTGCGCCGGAACCGGCTCCCGGAGCCCGCCGGCGCCGCCTGGAAGTCGATCGGGAACGTGAGATGGGCCGGCCCCCGCAGGGTCAGCGCGGTCCGCACGGCGTAGTCGGTGACGTTGACGACGTGGGCCGGCCCCATGATGCGCTGGTTGTAGAGCGCGACGTCGTTGAGCATGTAGTCCGTGTTGACGTCCTGGAGATAGCTGGTGCCGATCAGGTCGTGGTACGTCATCCCGCTGATCGCCAGCAGCGGCGCCTGGTCGGTCCGCGCGTCGAGCAGCCCGTTGAGCAGGTGGGCCGCGCCCGGCCCCGCGGTCGCGAAGCACACGCCGAGCCGCCCGGTGAACTTGGCGTAGCCGACCGCCGCCATCGCCGCCACCTCCTCGTGGCGGCAGTGGATGTACCGCAGGTCGTCCCGGCGGTTGTGGAGTGCGTCCATGAAGCCGTTGATGCCGTCGCCCGGCAGCCCGAAGACGACGTCCACGCCCCACTGGATCAGCCGGTCGACGAGGACGTCCGCCGCGGTGAGCTGATCACCCATGATCGTCTCCCTTCGCGCGTCGCGGAGCGACGGGCCCGAGCTCCCCCTCGCGGATCGCGAGGGCGAGCACCTGGGCCAGATGGAGGGGCCTGCGGCCGGTCCCGGCGGCGATCTGGCCGCGGCAGCTGAACCCGTCCGCGACGACCAGCGTCCGGCGTCCGACGGCGCGCACCGCCGGGAACAGCACCCGCTCCCCCGCCGCCGCCGACACCTCGTAGTGCCGCCCGGCCTCGTAGCCGAAGGAGCCGGCCATGCCGCAGCAGCCCGAGTCCGGGATCTCCAGGTCGAGCCCCATCTCGCGCATCAGCGCGCGGTCGGCCTCGAACCCCAGCACCGCGTGCTGGTGACAGTGCACCTGGACGAGCACCCGGCGCCGCAGCCGGGGCACGGGCCAGTCCGGGGCGCACCTGGTCAGGAACTCCGCCAGGGTGTGGCTGCCCGCGCTCAGCCGCCGCGCGCCGAGGTCGTCCGGCAGCAGGTTGGGCAGCTCGTCGCGGAAGACGGCCACGCAGCTCGGCTCCAGCCCGACGACCGGGACTCCCGCCTCGACGTACGGGCCGACCGCGTCCAGCACCCGGCGCAGGTAGCGCCGCGCGAGCGTCAGCATCCCGTAGTCGTAGAGCGGGCGCCCGCAGCACAGGGGGCCGTCCGGCACGATCACGCGGAACCCCGCCGACTCCAGCACGTCGACGGCCGCGACCCCCACCTCCGGCTGGAAGTGCTCGGTGAAGGTGTCCGGCCACAGCAGGACGGGCGGCCCGCCGGGGTTGCGCGGCACATGGCCGGCCATCAGCCGCCGGAACGTGCGGGTCGCGAAGCGCGGGGTGTCGCGCCGCTGCGCGATTCCGGCGGCCAGCTTCGCCATCCGGCCCAGCACCGGGGCGTGCGTGACGGCGTTGGCGAGGCGCGGGACGCGCGAGGCGAGGCGCGCCCAGCGGTCGATCAGCCCGAGCGCGTACGCCTGCCGGGGCCGGGGCCGGCGCGCGTAGTAATGGTGCAGGAACTCGGCCTTGTAGGTGGCCATGTCGACCTTCACCGGGCAGTCGCTCCGGCACCCCTTGCAGGCCAGGCAGAGATCGAGCGCCTCGCGCACCTCGTCGCTGCGCCAGCGGTCCCGGACCGGGCCCGCGCTCTCGGCCATCTCCTGCAGCAGCCGGGCCCGGCCGCGCGTGGAGTGCCTCTCCTCCCGGGTCACCATGAAACTCGGGCACATCACCCCGCCGGACAGGTGGCGGCACTTGCCCACGCCGAAGCAGCGCCCGGCCGCCTCGGTGAAGCTGCCGCCGTCGAGGGGGTAGCGGAAGACGGTCTCCAGCTCCACCGGCCGGTACGCCGGGCCCTCACGCAGGTGCGCGTCCAGCGGGTACGGGTCGATCAGCTTGTGCGGGTTCATCCGCCCGTCGGGGTCCCAGACGCGCTTGAACTCCTCGAAGGCCCGCATCAGCTCGGGCGCGAACATGCGCGGCCACAGCTCGGCCCGGCCGTGCCCGTCGCCGTGCTCCCCCGACAACGACCCGCCGTACGAGACGACGAGGTCGGCGGCCTCCTCCATGAACCGCCGGAAGGCCCGGACGCCCTGGAGGCTGCGCAGGTCCCAGTCGATCCGGCTGTGCACGCAGCCCTGTCCCCAGTGGCCGTAGAACACGGCGTCGTAGCCGTGCCGGTCGAGCAGGCGCAGGAAGTCGCGCAGGTAGGGCCCGAGAACGTCCGGATGGACGGCGGCGTCCTCCCAGCCGGGCCAGCCGCCGTGGCCGCCCATGCCGACGGGCATCCGGGCGGTGCCGGCGGAGTGCCGCCGGACCTCCCACACGGCGGTCTCCTCCGCCGGGTCGTCGTAGAACCTGCAGCTCGGGCCGTGCGGCCGGGTCCGTACGGCGCGCACCAGCCGCCCGGCCCGCGCGTCGGCCTCGCCCTGGGTCTCGCCGCCGAACTCGGCGAGCAGCCAGGCGCGCCCCGGCGGCAGCAGGGCCTCCCCGCCCAGGCGGAAGCCCTTGGCGTGCAGGTTCGCGACGACGTGCCCGCTGGTGAACTCCAGCCCGATGGGGCCGAACCGCAGCAGCCAGGGCACGTCGTCGCCCGACGAGGGGATGTCGGGGTAGCCGAGCACGACGAGCGCCCGGCGGGGAGGCAGGCGGACCAGCCGGCAGGTCGCGCCGAGGACCAGCGCGAGCGTGCCCTCCGAGCCCACGAGCGCCCGCGCGACGTGGAAGCCGTTCTCCGGGAGCAGCGCGTCGAGGTTGTAGCCGGAGACCCGGCGCGGGATGTCCGGCAGGCCCCGCCGGATCGCGTCGGCGTAGGTGTCGCGGATGTGGCGGAGCCCGGCGTAGATCGCGCCGCGCCGCCCGCCGGCCGCGATGACGCACTCCAGCTCGTCGTCGCCGGTGGCGCCGACCCGCATGCGGGTGCCGTCGTAGGTGAGGATCTCCAGTTCCTCGATGTTGTCGACGGTCTTGCCCGCCGCCAGCGAGTGGGTGCCGCAGGAGTTGTTGCCGATCATGCCGCCGAGCGTCGCGTGGTCGTGGGTGGCGGGATCCGGGCCGAAGGTGAGGCCGTACGGCGCGGCGGCGTCCCTGAGCCGGTCGCAGATCACGCCGGGCTGCACCCGGGCGGTGCGGCGCGCCGGGGAGATCTCGCCGACCCGGTCCAGGTGCCGGGTGAAGTCGAAGACCACGGCCGCGTTGACGGTCTGCCCGGTCACGGAGGTGCCGCAGCCGCGGGCGAGCACCGGAGCGCCGAACCGGCGGCACACCTCCAGCGCGGCCTCGACGTCCGCCTCGTCCCTGGGGGTCACCACGCCGATCGGCACCTGCCGGTAGACGGAGGCGTCGTAGGCGTACAACGCGCGGTCGCCGCCGCCGAACTGCACCTCCCCCGCCACGACCTCGCCGAGCCGGTCGCGCAGTTCCCCGGCGTACGGAGGCAGCGGCGGGTTCCTGGCCTCCCCCGGCCGGGGCCGCCTCGGCCCCGCGCCGGGGGTGCGTTCCCGGCCCGGCGTGGGTTCCCGGTGCGAGGTCGTCTTCGGTGCGGCACGCGCCATGACCGCTCCTCACGTCGGCCGCCCGCGGGCGGCCCGTCTCAGTGAGCCACCCTTCCCGTCGCGGGTCAGGCGGACCACCGGGAGGAGTAAAAGAACCCCGGTGACCCGCCGGGAGCCCGGGGCGCGCGGGCAGGCCCGCCGTTTACGTGGGCGGACGGCGGGAAGGGCATCCCGGCACACGGGCAGGGTCCCCGGGAACACCGAGAAGGGCACCGCCGACTGGAGCCGACCATGGAATCCCTGAACACCGCCATCAAGAACCTGGGCGACACGGTGGTGTCGGCGGCCGGGAGCGTCGCGGGCGCCGTCGCCGACCCGAAGGGCGGCCTGAAGCAGATGAAGTCCGCGATGTCGTCGCCGAAGGCGCTCGCCGCAGCGACCGGGCTCGCCGCCGGCTTCGCGCTCGGCTGGTGGTGCGGCCACCGCGCTGCCACCCGTTGACCACCGGCACCGGACCGAAGGGCCACGGGCCACCCTCGAGCCACGAGCCACGGCCCACGGCCCACGGCCCACGGCCCACGGCCCACGGCCCACGGCCACCAGCGTGGCCTGAGCATCGGCCGGCGGCACAATCGTTCAAGACCACGGCCCCGGCGCGCGCTACAACGGTCTCCGGCGCCGGCCATGGCGGTCGGCGCGGGCATCTGCGCGCGGAGGCGGACGATGGACGTGGGCTTCGTCGGGCTCGGGATCATGGGGCAGCCCATGGCGCTCAACCTGGCCCGGGCGGGGACGCCGCTGGTGGTGTGGAACCGCACGCCCGCGAGGAGCGAGCCGCTGCGGGCCGCGGGCGCGGTCGTCGCCGACGACGTGGCCGGCGTGTTCGGCCAGGCGTCCACGGTGCTCCTCATGCTGGCCGACGAGGCCGCCGTCGACGCCGTGCTGGAGCGCGGCACCCCGCGCTTCGCCGGGCTGGTCGCGGGCCGTACGGTGGTCCACATGGGCACCACCTCCCCCGGCTACTCGGCCGGGCTGGAGGCCGACGTGCTCGCGGCCGGGGGACGCTACGCGGAGGCGCCGATCTCGGGTTCCCGGGTTCCCGCCGAGGAGGGGCGGCTGGTCGCGATGCTGGCCGGGCGGCCCGAGACAGTGGCGGAGGTCCGCCCGCTGCTCGCGCCGATGTGCGGCAAGACGGTGGTGTGCGGCCCGGCGCCGAGGGCGCTGCTGACGAAGCTCGCGGTGAACATCTTCCTGATCACCACGGTCACCGGCCTGGCCGAGTCGCTGCACTTCGGCGAGCGCCAGGGCCTGGACCTCGGGCTGCTCGTGGACGTGCTGAACTCGGGCCAGATGGCGAGCGACGTCTCCCGGGTCAAGGCGGTGAAGCTGGCCGGGCGCGACTTCGCCGCCCAGGCCGCCATCGCCGACGTGCTGAAGAACAACCGTCTCATCGCCGAGGCGGCGCGGGAGGCCGGCATCGCCTCGCCGCTGCTGGACGTCTGTCACACCCTGTTCGGCGAGACCCTCGGGCTGGGCCACGGCGGGCTCGACATGGCGGCCGTCGTCCACGCGATCGAGGCGAGGACGCGGGCGACACAGGGAACGCCGGAGACCCAAGGGACGCCGGAGACAGGCGAATCACTCGAAGAAGGAGCATGTGCATGACCTCTCGCCCGGTCGTCGTCGTCACCGGCGGCACCCGCGGCATCGGCCGCCGCATCGTCGAACTCCTGTGCGCGGACGGGTACGGAGTCGTCTTCACGCACTCCGGCTCCGACGCCGACGCCAAGGCGCTGGAGGACGACCTCGCCGGCGGCGGCGCCCCGGTCCGGGGCCTACGCCTGGACGTGACCGACGAGGACGCGCCGGCCCGGCTGTTCGACCTGGCCGAGTCGGCCGGAGAGGTGACGGGCCTGGTGAACAACGCGGGGGTCACCGGCAGGCTTGGCCCGATCGCCGAACTGACCGACGCCGACCTGCGGCGGGTCGTCGAGGTGAACCTCGTCGCGCCGGTGCGGCTGTGCCGGGAGGCGGCCCGCCGCTGGTCGGGCGGAACGCCCGGCCGGGTGATCGTCAACGTCACCTCGGTCGCGGCCCGCACCGGTTCGCCGAACGAGTACGTCGCCTACGCCGCGACGAAGGCGGCGGCCGAGACGCTGACCGTGGGCCTGGCCAGGGAGCTCGGCCCGGCGGGCATCCGGGTCAACGCCGTCTCGCCGGGGACGATCGACACGACGATCCACGCCAGGGCCGGAGAGCCGGGACGGGCCGCGCGGGTCGCGGCGCGGGTGCCGCTGGGCCGTCCCGGGAAGGCGGAGGAGATCGCCGAGGCGGTCCGCTGGCTGCTGTCGGACCGCGCGTCGTACGTCAACGGCGCCGTACTGGAGGTCACCGGCGGGCTCTGACCCGCTCCCCCGCCCCCGCTCCGCAGCGGGGACCGGAGCTCCGCGACGATCCCGGCGACCGCGTGCTCTCCGGCGGACGCGTGCCAGGCGAGCACGGCCAGACGAGGGCGGTCAGGCGAGGGCGGCGGCCCATCGGGCGGGCGTGAGACCGTAGGTGCGCTTGAACATGCGGGTGAGGTGTGCCTGGTCGGCGAAGCCGGCGAGCTGAGCCGTCTCGGACAACGGCACGCCGTCCCGCAGCAGGCGGCGGGCCCGGTCGAGCTGCCGCATCGTGCGGAATCGGGTCGGGCTGGTGCCGAACGCCGTGCGGAACTGCCGGGCGATCGTCCACCGGTCCAGGCCCGAGACCGCCTCGAACTCCGCCAGGGAGTGCCGCACCGCCGGATCCTCGGCGATGAGGTCCCGCACGCGGGCCAGCGCCTCCAGCGCCAGCGGAACCGGCCTGCCCGGGCGGCGCACAGCCGCGTGCCTGACCAGCGTCCGGGCGGCCAGCAGCGTCGTCGTGAGGCGGCCGAAATCGTCCAGGGGTTCGTCGATGTCCCGCAGGCACGCGGCGAGCGAGGGGTCGACGTCGCGCCGCCCGATCACGGGATCGGCGACGAAGGGCAGCGGGGCCCCGCCCAGCGCCTCCTGCACGAGGAACGGATCGAGGTAGATGATCCGATAGCCGAACCCCTCGTCGGTGCCGGCCACGCCGTCGTGCACCTCGTCGGGGTGCAGCACGTGCAGTTCTCCCGGCAGGCAGTGCCGCGCCTCGCCCCGGTAGCGGAACGTCTGCACCCCGTGGAACGTCAGGCCGATCGCGTAGGTGTCGTGGCGGTGGGGGGCGAACCCCTCCCCGGTCAGCGAGGCCTCCAGCCGCTCGATGCCGGCCGCGCCCGGCCCGAACCGCAGGCGGTTGCCGGGCACGGTCCCGACGGCCCGCAGGTGCCGCCGCGGGTCAGCGCCGGCCGGTGAGTCCTCGCCGCCCCCGGAGACCCGGCCGCGCCCGGCGCCCCCGCCACACCGTGCGTCCTCGCCGGACCGTGAGTCGTTCCGCACGAGGCGAAGACTACAAGCCGGCGCAGCCGCGGACGCCGCCGCGGGAGGGTGGCGGCGGATCTTGGCGAGGAGGGCCCGGCCCCGCTAGCGTCGCCTCGTGTCCGCGCTCACCGACGATCCCCCGCCGGCCGACACCGCCGGAGTGGGCTGATGGGCGGTCCGGCCCGGGTCTACATCGTGTGCTCGGAGGTGCCGCCCGGCGTCGTCGGCGGGCTGGGCCGGTACGCCGAGCGGATCATGGCCGCCCTCCGGGACCGCGGCGTGCCGACCGAGGTCTTCGGGGCCGTCCGCCGGGGCGCGGCGTCCCCGGCCGAACGCCGTGGAGACGTGACGCTGCGGCGGCTGGCCACCCCCGGCTACGGCATCGACGGCGGCTCCCCCGTCCCGCCCGCGCTTCGTCGGCCGGCCAGGGTCGCCGGGCTGCTGGTGTTCAACGTCCGCGCCGCCGCCCGCATCCTGCGCGCCGAGGCGGCCCGCCGCCGTCCCGGACCATCCGGGAGGAAGCGGTCCGGGGAGGGGCGCGCGGTGGTGGCCGTGCACGACTGGATGGGCTGCGTGGCCGGGATCCTGTGTGGCGCGCTCGGGCGGCTGCCGGTCGTCTTCCACGTGCACACCCGCGAGCTGAACGCGCCGGGAGCGCGCCGCTCGGCGTACGCCGTCCTGCTCGACCTGCTCGAGACGGCTCAGGCCCGGGCGGCGCGGCTGATCGTGGTGCCGAGTGCCCGCATGCGGGACGACCTCGCCGCCCGTGGGTGGCCCGCCGACCGGCTGCTCGTCGTGCCGCACGGCTTCGAGGACCCCGACCTGCTGCGGCTGGCCGCGCTGCCGGACGACGAACGCGAGCGGGTCCGCGCGGAGGTGCGCCGCCGCTACCTGCCCGGCGGGCGAGGCCGGCTCGTCGTCTTCGCCGGGCGCCCGTCGCCGCACAAGGGGGTCGGGACCCTGATCCGGGCGGTGCCGCGCGTGATAGCCGAGCACGGCGACACGCGGTTCGTGCTCGTCGGCGCGGGGCTCCCGCAGACCGCCGACGCCGCCGAGGTCGCCCGGCTGGTCGAACGGACGGGAGCCGCCGGGCACGTCGTCGCCGGCAACCGCTTCCTCCCCTCCCCGGAGGTGTTCGCGCACTT
Organism: Microbispora cellulosiformans; assembly: GCF_008728085.1. Classification (NCBI taxonomy): domain Bacteria; kingdom Bacillati; phylum Actinomycetota; class Actinomycetes; order Streptosporangiales; family Streptosporangiaceae; genus Microbispora; species Microbispora cellulosiformans. The sequence continues at coordinate 586,933 of NZ_VYTZ01000005.1, forward strand.
CCTCGCCGCCGACGTGTGCGTCTTCCCGTCCGTGTACGAGCCGTTCGGCCTGGTCGCCGTCGAGGCGATGACGCTCGCCCGCCCGGTGGTCGTCGGGCCCGGCTACTCGCCCGAGGTCGTCGGCGACGGTGCGCTCCACTGCACGGGCGACGACCCCGGCGAGCTGGCGGCCGTACTGCTGCGCTGCCTGGACGATCCCGGAGAGGCGGAACGGCTCGGCCTGCGGGGCGCGGCGTACGTGCGCGAGCGCTACGGCTGGGCGCGTACGGCCGAGCGGACCCTGGCGGCGTACGCCGCCGCCACGGGGGCCGGAGAACGGCCCTGACCGCGGGCGGAGCGAGGAACCAAGGGCGTAATCGTCAGGCGCGGCCCAGGCGCAGCGGCAGCGTGCGGGGGCCCCGCACCTGACCGGCGGCCCAGGTCACCGCCGTGGGGTCGGCGAGGCCGAACACCGGGATCCGCTCCAGCCAGACCTCCAGGGCGACCCGCAGCTCCATCCGGGCGAGGTGCGAGCCCACGCACCGATGGATGCCGAGGCCGAAGGCGACGTGCCGGTTGACCTCGCGGTCGATGACGACCTCGCCGGCCCGCTCGAACTGCTCGGGGTCGCGGTTGGCGGCCGGGAACGACAGCAGGACCCAGTCGTCCGCCCGCATCTCGGCCCCCCGCCAGTGCATGTCCTGCTTCACCAGCCGGGCCATCGTGACCGGGGCGTACGCCCGGAGTAACTCCTCCATGGCCGTGGGCAGCAGGGCGGGCTCGGCGACCAGCCGCTCTCGGTCGGCCGGGGTCTTCGCCAGGTGCCACAGCGACGCGCCGATGGCGCTCCACGTCGTGTCGATGCCGGCGATGAGCAGCAGGGCGATCGTGCCGGCGACGTGGTTGGGCTGCAGCTTGTGGCCGTACAGCTCGGCGTCGACCAGGTAGGTGGTGAGGTCGTCGCGCGGGTTGTCCACGTGGTCGCGGATCTGGGCGTACAGGTAGTCGAACAGCTCGTCCATGCGCGCCATCCGCTCCTCCGGCGGCAGGTTGACGCCCTCCAGGGCGCTTTCGACGAACCTGCTGAAGCGCGGCCCGTCCTCGGGCGGGAAGCCGAGCATGTCGGCGATCACCCGGATCGGGATGTGCTGGGCGTAGTCGCGGGCGGCGTCCACGACATCGGCGCCCTTGAGCGTGTCGATGAGCGAATGGCAGAACGCCCGCGTCGCCTCCTCCCGCCTCGCCACCGCCTTCTTGGTGAACGCCGGGAGCAGCAGCCTGCGCGCGTCGTGGTGGAACGGCGGGTCGGAGGAGATGGGCGGGGTCGCCCCCACGGGCGCGATCTCCGCGGGCGGGCGGTAGTTGCTCATGATGATCGACCGGGAGGAGAAGCGCTCGGTGTCGTAGGCGATGGCGGCCACGTCCTCGTACCGCGTCGGCAGCCACCCGCCGCCGAACCTCCCGGTGTGCGCGATCGGGCAGCGGGCCCGCAGGTCGTCCTGGATCGGGTACGGATCGGCGGCCCACTCGGGCTCCAGGTGGGAGAAGTCGGTCGCCCAGTCCGACACCGGCCCGGTGACGATCTCGTTGCGGGTGCCCGTGGGCGGCCCCTGCTTCCGGAAACCCCCGGTGAAGCGGTCGTCGACGGTCATGTCACGCCTCCTCGGTGAGGACGACCGCTCGTTCCGGGCAGTTCGCCGCGGCCAGCCGGGCCGCCTGCTCCTGCCCCGGCGGCACGGCGCCGTCTCCGGGCACCCGGCCGTAGCCCTCGTCGTCCTCCTCGAACAGGCCGGGGGCGAGGTCGTGGCAACGGCCGTGCCCCTGGCACCGGCCAGGGTCGATCTGCACCTTCATGGTGGCGCTCCCCGTGCTTCCTGGGTCTGGATGTGGATGAGGGCCGGGCGGGTCGAGGGCGGCGACGAGCCGCGTGAGCAGGGCGCTCCACTCCTCGTCGCCGACCCCGTGCAGGTCCGGCGTGACGAGCACGCTGCCCATCGCGAGCAGGAGGCAGAGATGGGCGAGCGCGCCGGGTGACACCGCGGGATCGATCGCGCCGTCGTCCTGGGCCCCCCGCACCAGGCCGGTGAGCCATCCGGCCCGCTCCGCGACGTACTCCCGCATGGGCCGGGCGACGTCCTCGTCGCGGCGCGCCGCGACCAGCGCCTCGGCGATGAGCGAGCTGCGCGCGTCGAGGCGGTGCGGGAGCCTGCGGCCCACGGCGACGAGCAGGTCCGCGACCGGCCGGGCCGGGTCGGCGGCGAGCAGCTCGGCGAGCAGCCCGGGCCCGTGGGCGTGCAACGCGGCGGCGATCAGCTCGGCCTTCGAGCCGAAGTGCGCGTAGAGCGCGCCGTTGCTCACCCCGGCCGCCGCGGCGATGTCGGCGACGCGCGTCCCGTCGTAGCCGCGCCGGGCGAACACGTCGGCGGCCGCGCGCAGCAGCCGCTCGCGCGTCTCGGCGGCGGTGACACCCGCGATCCGCCCCATAGCCGAATTAAACGACCGTTCATTTGAATCCGTCAAGGCGGGGAGGCGCCGAACGGCCGCGTCCGACGGCCTCGCAGATCTCAGTACGGCGCCGGGGATCGTCGCCGTTGCTCAGGCGTGCAGCCACTCCCGGGCACCCGCGAGTATCTCAGGCGGCGTCGTACGGTCGACGTCGGCGACCAGGTCGGCGATGGTGACCCTGCGCAGCGACTCCCGCCAGGCGCGGTCGGCGGAATCCATCGTGCGGGCGATCGGGCAGGGAGTGTCACACCGCTCCGCCGGCACGGCCATCGGGCCCCGCTGACGCACTTCCGTACACCGGAACGCCGGCTGGACGCCGTCGATCGCCTCGACCACGTCCAGCACCGTGATCTCAGTCGCGGCCCGAGTCAGCACATAGCCGCCGGACTGGCCCAGCGCTGAGCGCACCAGGCCCGCGCGGGACAACAGCTGCAGCTGTTTGGCCAGGTAGCTCTGGGAGACATCGTGCAGCTCGGCGAGCTTGGCCGCCGTCACCGGCGCGCCCGCTCCGCTGAGTACGACGCAGCAGTGCAAGCCCCACTCGACCCCGCCGGACATCTTCATCCGCCCAGCCTACTTGACTCGGACAGTCTTTGTCCGAATAGAATCCCGGACAACAGTTATCCGAATTCGAGGTCAGCCGCGCAGCCCTCGTGATCCCCCCGCCGGCGCACGCCCGCCTCGACAACGCGATACCCACGCCCAAAGGAGAAGCCATGACCACCCACGTGCACACCGGCGAGCCCCGCCTCGACCTGCGGACGGCCGCCCCGAAGGCCGCCAAGGCGCTCTACGCCGCAGACCAGGCCGTTCTCACCTCACCACTCGATCCGACCATCCGCGAACTGGTCAAACTGCGCACCTCGCAGATCAACCACTGCGTGCACTGCATCGACCTGCACAGCCACGATGCGCTGGAGAAGGGAGAATCACTGGACCGCATCATCCAGTTGTCCGCGTGGCGCGAGTCGGCGCTGTTCACCGCGGCGGAGCGGGCGGCGCTCGAGTACACCGAGGCCGCGACGACGCTGACCCCGCACGGCGTCGGCGACGAGATCTGGGCCGGCGTCCGCGACCTCATGACCGACGAGGAACTCGGCGCGCTGGTCGTCCAGGTGGCTCTGATGAACGCCTTCAACCGGTTCGGCGTCCCGCTGCGGATGCCGGCGCGGCCCCGTGGGTAGTACTGCCGCCGCGCTCGCCGGCGACAGCGGCCTGTGAGCGCCTCCTGTCAGCGTCGATGACGCGGCCGCCGCCACTTCGATATCCGTCCGGCTGACAACGCCCAAATTGAGGGCAGGGCGCACTGTCATCTTCGCCGCATCCAGACGGGCCGACGCGACCCGGGAGGGGTGACGGCAATCAATAAACAGCGCAAACTAGCATTATGGGGGATAAAGCAGGCATCGTTCCAGCGCATCACGAACTGGTCGTCGACGCGTTGCTCGCCTGCGCCGTGCTGGCGTTCACCATCCCGACGTCCATGATCGGCTACGGCTTCGCCCTGTGGGGCACGGCGCCGTTCTGGATCGAGGTCCTGGTGGGGGTGGTGACGGCGGCGACGATGTTCGTACGGCGCCGCACGCCGTGGCCCGCCGTCGCCGCCTCCGCCGTCTGCGCCTGCGTCACCGGGCAAACCGTGCCGATGGTCCTCGCCGTCTTCTCGATGACGGCCGAGCACCGCCCGCGCCGGTGGCAGTACGTCGCCCTGGCCCTCGTGGTGGTCTACGGCGCCGTCGACTTCGTGAACCCCCACACCGACCGTTCCGTCTACCTCAACATCGTGCGCGCGGTGACCCTCATCTACCTGCCCGCCCTGGTCGGCACCTGGGTGCACGCCTACCGGCGCCTGATCCGGGACCTGCGGCACGGCGTGCGCGAACGCGAGGAGATCGCCGCGGCCGAGGAGCGCCGCAAGATCGCCAGGGAGATGCACGACACCGTCACCCACGCGGTCACCGCGATGGTGCTCAACGCCGGGATGGCGCGCGACGCCACCGAGCCCGGAGAGGTGCGCGAGCTGACGGCCGTCATCGAGGACAAGGGGGTGCAGGCGCTCACCGAGCTGCGTGAGCTGCTCACCGTGCTCCGCCACGAGGAGGGGGACCTCGCCGGGGGCGTAGACGCCATCGCGCGGCTGGTCGGCGAGGCGAAGGCGACCGGCCTCCACGTCGACCTCCGCCTCGACGTCCCCCCGGAGGGCCTGCCCCGGCAGGTCTCGCACGCGTGTTACCGCCTGGTGCAGGAGGGGCTCAGCAACATCCGCAAGCACGCGCCCGGCGCCCGCGTGCTGGTGACCTGCGAGACCGTCGGCGACCAGGTCGCCGTCTCCGTGACCGACACCCCTGACGAGGCGCGGCATGGACGAGCCGCCGACCGGACCGGCGTCCGCGCCGCGCCCTCCCTCGGCGGCGGCTACGGGCTGGCCGGCATCCGGGAGCGCGTGTGCCTCGCCCACGGCCGGTTCTCCGCCGGGCCGACCCCCGAGGGCGGATTCACGATCGCCGCGCGGTTCCCCCTCAAGTGAGGTGGTCACGGCCGGCGAAGGCCGTGCGGGCCGCCGTTTTTCGCACGTCCGGCGGGGGTACGCCTTCTCTTGCCGGCGCATCGCCGGCGCGCGGGCCGAAAGGGCCCGCCCGGCGCGTACGGAGGCTGCGCACCGCCCGCACGCCGTCCGGCGCAACGATCGCGTTCGAGGCAGCCATGAAAGCCGTGGTCTACGAAGGTCCCCGCAAGGTCGGTGTCGTCACCGTGCCGGACGCCCGGCTGGAGCGGCACACCGACGTGCTCGTCCGTGTGACCGCGGCCAACATCTGCGGCTCCGACCTGCACATGTACGAGGGCCGCACCGACTTCGAGCCGGGCCGGATCCTCGGTCACGAGAACCTCGGCGAGGTGGTCGAGGTGGGCGCGGCCGTCGACCGGGTCAGGGTCGGCGACATGGTCTGCATGCCGTTCAACGTCTCGTGCGGCTTCTGCGCCAACTGCGAGAACGGGCTGACGGCCTTCTGCCTGACCACCAACCCCGAGCCCGGCCGGGCCGGCGCCGCGTACGGCTACGCCGGCATGGGCCCCTACCAGGGCGGCCAGGCCGAACTGCTGCGCGTGCCGTACGGCGACTTCAACTGTCTCGTGCTGCCCGAGGACGCACGGGAGCGGCAGAACGACTACGTCATGCTCGCCGACGTGTGGCCCACCGGCTGGCACGCGACCGAGCTCGCGAGAGTGCAGCCGGGCGACACCGTCGTGATCTACGGCGCGGGGCCGGTCGGCCTGATGGCCGCCTACTCCGCCCTCCTCAGGAACGCGAGCGGCGTGATGGTGATCGACCACCATCCGGACCGGCTGGCCAAGGCCGAGGAGATCGGCGCGATCGCGATCGACGACTCCGTGTCCTCCCCGGTGGAACAGGTCCTGGAGCTCACCGAGGGACTGGGCGCCGACCGGGGCTGCGAGTGCGTGGGCTTCCAGGCCCACGACGCGGAGGGCTCCGAGCATCCCAGCATGACCCTGAACAACCTGGTCAAGTCGGTGAAGTTCACCGGATGCATCGCCGTTGTGGGCCTGTTCGTCCCGACCGATCCCATCGGTGGCGACGCCCTCTACCGGCGGGGGGCGGTGGCGATCGACTACGGCACCTTCTGGTCGAAGGGGCAGACGATGAGCACCGGCCAGTGCAACGTCAAGAACTACAACCGGCAGTTGTGCGCCCTCATCCACGAGGTCGGCGCCCGGCCGTCCTGGATCGTCTCGCACGACCTGGACCTCGACGACGCGCCCGAGGCGTACGCGCGCTTCGACGCGCGGGACCGGGGCTGGACCAAGGTCGTGCTGCACCCCGGCAAGCCCGGCTGACGCCTCCTTCGACGTCCGCCTGTCAGTGCTCGCGGGCTCGCGGGTCAGTGCGAGTCGCGGGGCACCGGGTGGCCGCTGGAGCCGGTGAGGAAGCCGAGGTCGGCGCCGGTGTTCGCCTGGCCGACCGTCTCGACGTACAGCCGCTCCCAGCCGCGGCTCGGGGCGGCGAAGGCCTTGGTCATGGCCGGGGACGGCTCGCGGGCGGCCCACTCCTCCGCCGGAACCTCGACGTCGAGCCTGCGGGCGTCGACGTCGAGGACGATCATGTCGCCGTCGCGGACGAGCCCGAGCGGGCCGCCCGCGGCCGCCTCGGGCGCGACGTGCAGCACGACCGTGCCGTAGGCGGTGCCGCTCATCCGCCCGTCGCAGACGCGGACCATGTCGCGTACGCCCTGGGCGAGCAGCTTGGCGGGCAGCGGCATGTTGGCGACCTCCGGCATGCCGGGGTAGCCCCGGGGACCGCACCCGCGCAGGACGAGCACCGAGTCGGGCGTGACGTCCAGATCGGGATCGTCGATCCGCGCGTGGAAGTCCTCCACGGAGTCGAACACGACGGCCGGCCCGCGATGCCGCAGCAGGTGCGGCGAGGCCGCGGCCGGCTTGATCACCGCGCCGCCGGGGGCGAGGTCGCCGTACAGCACGGCGATCCCGGCGCTCTCCAGCAGGGGCGTCTCGCGGGGGCGGATGACCTCGGGGTCGTGGATGCGCGCGGCGCCGAGCCAGTCGACCAGCGGCCGGCCGGTGACGGTGATCGCCTCCGGGTCGAGCAGGTCGCGGACCTCGCGCAGGACGGCGTGCAGGCCCCCGGCGCGGTGCAGGTCGTCCATCAGGAACCGCCCGGCGGGCAGCAGGTCCACCAGCAGCGGCACCCCCGACCCCGTACGGTCGAAGTCGTCCTGGGTGAGCTCCACCCCGAGACGCCCGGCGATCGCGAGCAGGTGGACGACGGCGTTGGTGGACCCGCCGAGCGCGGCGAGCGCGACGACGGCGTTGAGGAAGGACCCGCGCGTCATCACCGCGCTGGGGCGGCGGTCCTCGGCGACCATCTCGACGGCGAGCGAGCCGCTGGCGTGGGCGGCCTCCAGCAGCCGGCTGTCGGCGGCCGGCGTGCCGGCGACGCCGGGCAGGGTCATGCCGAGCACCTCGGCGAGCAGCCCCATCGTGGAGGCCGTGCCCATCGTGTTGCAGTGGCCCCTGCTGCGGATCATCGACGACTCCGAGCGCATGAACTCGGCCTCGGTCAGCGTCCCGGCCCGGACCTCCTCGCTGAGCTTCCACACGTCCGTGCCGCAGCCGAGCGGGACGCCGCGGAAGTGGCCGGTGAGCATGGGCCCGCCCGGCACCACGATCGCGGGCAGGTCCACCGACGCGGCGGCCATCAGCAGCGCGGGGATCGTCTTGTCGCACCCGCCGAGCAGCACCACCCCGTCGACCGGATTGGCCCGCAGCAGCTCCTCCGCGGCCATCGCGGCCATGTTGCGCCACAGCATGGCCGTGGGGCGCACCTGCGTCTCCCCCAGCGACACCACCGGCAGGTTCAGCGGGACGCCGCCCGCCTCCCACACGCCGCGCTTGACGTGCTCGGCGACCTCGTCGAGGTGCGAGTTGCAGGGGGTGAGGTCGGACGCGGTGTTGGCGATCGCGATGTGCGGGCGACCGTCGAAGGCGTGGGCCGGCAGCCCGCGCCGCATCCACGCGCGGTGGATGTAGGAGTTGCGGCCGGCTCCGCCGTACCACTCGGCGCTTCGCGTCCCCATGCGGCACCCAGGTTTCTCGGGAAGTCAGAGACAGAGGTCAGAGACAGTGGTCAAAGACTCTGCGAGGCTAACCCACGCCTCACTTGTCCCGAAAGAGGCGAGTGATCCACTTTTCTGCCAGTCGCAGTCGTGGCGCCGAACGCCCTAATATCCCGAAATATGACCATGCGGTGCACCGCGACCCAGGCCGGCCGGGACGTGTACGCCCTCGGCGAGGGTCCCGTGTGGGATCCCGCCCGGGAGCGCCTGCTGTGGGTGGACATCGACGCGGGCGCCGTACACGAGGGGCGGCTCGACCCGGCGACCGGCATGATCGAAGCCGCCACGCTGCACACCTTCGAGGGCACCGTGGGCGCGGTCGCCGTCTCCGCCGAGGGCGACCTCGTCGTCGCCGAACAGGCGGTCCTCACCGGGGTCAGCCCCACGGGACGGCGCACCGAACTCGCCCGGGTGCTGCCCCCGGGCGTACGGAGCAGGCTCAACGACGGCGCCGTCGACCCGGCCGGGCGCTTCCTGGTCGGCAGCATGGCCCTCGACGACCGGAAGGGCCGGGAGGTGCTGGCCCGGCTCGACGGCACGGCCCTGGTCCACCTCGACGAGGACCTCACCCTGTCGAACGGCCTCGCCTGGAGTCCCTCGGGCGACCGCCTCTACAGCGTCGACAGCGCGTCCCGGGTGGTGTGGGCCCGCGACTACGATCCGGCCACCGGCCGGACCGGGCCGAGACAGGAGATTTTCTCGCTGGACGACGAGCCGCCCGGCACGCTGCCCGACGGGATGTGCGCCGACGCCGAGGGCAACCTGTGGATCGCCGTCTTCGGCGGCGGGCGGGTCGAGTGCCGCGACCCGGCGGGCCGCCTGCTCGCCGTGGTCGAGGTCGGCGCCCCGAAACCCACCTGCCCGGCCTTCGCGGGGCCGGATCTCGACCTCCTGGTGATCACCACGGCCACCGAGAACATGTCTCCCCAGGAGCTGGCCGAGCACCCCGGCTCGGGACACCTGTTCACCGCCAGGGTCGGCGTACGCGGCGTTCCGGCACCCTACTGGGCGCCGCCCGCCGCCCCTTCCGTATCGTGAGGCTCCGCCCGTGAACAGATCGTGAGAGGACGGCGGGCACCGATCCGCGGCAGGGAACCACCAGCACAGGGAACCACCAGCACGGAGAACCACTTGCACCACTCCGCCACCGGCGCCGCCGCACCCGTCGTCCCGCCCGTCGTCCCGCACAGCCGCGCCGTCCGGCCGCACCGGTAAGGGGGCAGGGCGTCATGCGGGCACTGGTCATCACGGGACCCGGCGCGGCCGAGGTCCTGGACGTCGAACCGCCGGTCGCCGCGCCCGGTCAGGTGGTCGTCGACGTCGAGCGGGCCGGTGTCTGCGGCACCGACCTGGAGCTGTTCAGCGGCGCGATGAGCTATCTGCACTCCGGCCAGGCCTGGTATCCACTGCGCCCGGGGCACGAGTGGTGCGGAGTCGTCACGGCGCTCGGGGACGGGGTCGACCCCGGCTGGCTGGGCCGCCGCGTCACCGGCGACACGATGCTCGGCTGCGGTCACTGCCGCTTCTGCCGCACCGGTGTGAGCCACGTCTGTCCCGACCGGGCCGAGATCGGGATCCGCATGGGCTTCCCCGGGGCGCTGGCCGAACGGCTCGCCGTGCCGGCCTCGGCCCTGCACGCGCTGCCGGAGACGATCGACGCGACGCTCGGCGCGCTCGTCGAGCCCGGCGCCAACTCCCTGCGCGCCGTACGGGCGGCCGCCGTCGGGCCCGGCGACCGGCTGCTGGTGCTGGGCACCGGCACGATCGGGCTGCTCGTCGCGCTGCTCGCGCGGGCGCGGGGGTCCGAGGTGCACCTGCTGGGCCGCGACGAGCCCGCGCTGGGGCTCCCCCGCGACCTCGGCTTCGCGAACGTGTGGACCCGCCCGTCACTGCCGTCGCACCCGTGGGACGCCGTGGTCGACGCGTCCAACGCGGCGGATCTCCCGGCGCTCGCGCTCGACCTGGTCAGGCCCGCGGGCCGGGTAGTGTATATCGGAATCGCGGCCTCCCCCAGCCGTGTCGACACCCGCGACCTCGTGTTCAAGGACGTCACCGCCGTCGGCGTGCTCAGCGGCTCGGGCGGGCTGGCCGGAACGATCCAGGCGTACGCGGACGGATCGGTCGACGCCCATCCACTCGTGGCGGCCACCGTCGGGCTCGGCGACGCCGCCGAGGTGCTGGCGGGACGACGCCCGGCGGGCGCCGGGCCGGGCCCGAAGATCCACATCGATCCGCGGCGATAGCGGAGGCGCTCGCCCACCGACTCCGCTCCGCAGCGAGCACGATTCCCGCCCCGCCCGAATGCGGGGGTGTCCACGGAGGATTGCGATGAGCCCTAGCGACGCCGGAGCGCGCCGGCTGACGCCGCCGGACCCCGCCGCCCTCGCGGCGGTGGAGGCGGCCGTGCCGGGGATCACCCGTGCGCGGGCGAGCGACCGGCTCGGCATGGCGCACGACGCCTCGCACTACCTGCTGACCCCGCAGGCGGTGCTGGTGCCCGAGAACGCCGATCAGGTCGCCGCGCTGCTGCGGACCGGGCTGCCGCTGACCTTCCGGTCCGGCGGCACCAGCCTGAGCGGGCAGGGCGTGAGCGAGCACCTGCTCGTCGACACCCGCAGGCACTTCCGGGACATCGAGGTGCTGGACGACGGCACCCGCGTGCGGGTGCAGCCCGGCGCCGTGCTGCGGCAGGTCAACGCCAGGCTCGCGGCGTACGGCCGCAGGCTCGGGCCCGACCCGGCCAGCGAGGCGGCGTGCACGATCGGCGGGGTCGTCGCCAACAACTCCAGCGGGATGACCTGCGGCACGCACGCCAACACCTACCGGACGCTGGAGTCGATGGTCCTCGTGCTGGCGAGCGGGACCGTCCTCGACACCGGCGCGCCCGACGCCGACGCGCGGCTGCGCGCCCTGGAGCCCGCGCTCGCCGAGGGCCTGGAACGGCTACGCGACCGCGTGCGCGGCAACCCCGAGTCGGTGCGGCGGCTCACGGCGCAGTTCGCGCTCAAGAACACCATGGGCTACGGCCTCAACAGCTTCCTCGACCACGACTCGCCCGCCCAGATCCTCGCCCGCCTCGTCGTGGGCAGCGAGGGCACGCTCGCGTTCGTCGCCCGGGCCGTCCTGCGTACGGTGCCGGCGCACCGGCTCGCCGCGACCGGCCTAGTGGTCTTCCCGACGCTGCGGGCGGCGATGGCGGCGGTGCCGGAGATCGTGGCGGCGGGTCCCGCCGCCGTCGAGCTGCTCGACGCCGAGTCGCTGCGGGTCGCGCGGACCGATCCGGGCGCCGACGGCGTGCTGCGCGCGCTGGAGGTGCGCGACCACGCGGCACTGCTGGTCGAGTGGCAGGAGTCCGCGCCCGAGGTGCTCGCCGGCCGCGAGCGGGAGGCCGCGGACGTCTTCGCCCGCCTGGACCTCGCCGCCCCCGCCCGGCTCAGCGGGGACGCCGCCGGACGGGCGGCCCTGTGGCGCATCCGCAAGGGCCTGTACGCCGCGGTCGCCGGGGCCCGGCCCAGCGGCACGACGGCCCTGCTGGAGGACGTGGCCGTCCCGGTGCCCGTCCTCGCCGACCTCTGCGACGACCTCGCCGGGCTGTTCGCCCGGCACCGGTACGAGCGCAGCGTGATCTTCGGCCACGCCAAGGACGGCAACCTGCACTTCATGCTCAACGAGCGCTTCGGCGCCGACCCGGAGCGGTACGCCGAGTTCACCGAGGAGATGGTCGGCGCCGTGCTCGATCGCGGCGGCACGCTCAAGGCGGAGCACGGCACCGGCCGGGTCATGGCCCCCTTCGTCCGCCGCCAGTACGGCGACGAGCTGTACGAGGTCATGCGGGAGGTCAAGCGGCTCTGCGATCCCGGCGGCACGCTCAACCCGGGCGTCGTGCTCACCGACGACCCGCGCGCGCACCTGCGCGACCTCAAGCCCGTCGTCGCCGTCGAGCCCGAGGTGGACCGCTGCGTGGAGTGCGGCTACTGCGAGCCGGTGTGCCCGAGCCGCGACCTCACCACGACCCCGCGCCAGCGGATCGTGCTGCGCCGCGAGATCGCCGCGGCCCGGGCGGCGGGCGACGAGGCGCTCGCGCTGCGGCTGGAGCGGGAGTACGACTACGACGCCGTCGACACCTGCGCCGTGGACGGCATGTGCGCCACCGCCTGCCCCGTACTGATCAACACGGGCGACCTCACCAAGCGGCTGCGGGCCGAGCGCCACGGACGCGCGGCGCGGGCGGGCTGGACGTCCGCCGCCCGGCACTGGGGAGCGGTGACCCGGGCCATGGACCTCGCCATGGACGCCGCCGCGGCGGCCCCGGCCGGGCTCGCCGAGCGGGCGAGCCGGGCGGCCCGCGCGGCCGGCGACCCCGACGCGATTCCTCAGTGGACCCGCGACCTGCCGCGCGGCGGCGTCCCCCGGCGGGCCGCGTCCGCGGAGCGGGCCGACGCGGTGTTTGTGCCGTCGTGCCTGAACACGATGTTCGCTCCCGCCGACGGCGGCCCGGGAGTCATGGTCGCGGTCTTACGGCTCGCCGCACGGGCCGGTCTGCGGCTGAGCGTGCCGGAGGGCGTCCAGAGCCTGTGCTGCGGCACGCCGTGGTCGTCCAAGGGGTTCACGGAGGGCTACGAGGTGATGCGCGAGCGGGTGCGGAAGGCCCTGCTGACCGCCACCGAGGGCGGCCGCCTCCCGGTGATCAGCGACGCCGCCTCCTGCACCGAGGGGTTCGAACGCCTGCTCGCCGCTGTGGGTGACGGGCATGCCGTGACCGGAGGCGACGGGCGGGCCGTCCTGAAGGACGGAGAAAAGGCCGCGGGTGCCGGCGTGCAGGATGGAGTGCAGGGCAGCGAGCGGGCCGCCGCGGCGGCTCCCGTCGTCCGGGTGGTCGACGCCGTGACCTTCGTGGCCGAGCACGTCCTGCCCCGGCTGCCGGAGCCGCCGGAGGGCCGCAAGCGGGCGTCGCTGGCCCTGCACCCGACCTGCTCCTCGACCCGCCTCGGCCTGGACGCCGCCGTCGCGAAGATCGCCGCGGCCGTCGCGGACGAGGTCGTCGTGCCGGAAGGATGGCAATGCTGCGCCTTCGCCGGCGACCGCGGCCTGCTGCACCCGGAACTGACCGCGTCCGCCACCCACGCCGAGGCGCGCTCGGTGGCCGAAGGCGGCTTCGACGCCCACGCGTCGGTCAACCGCACCTGCGAGATCGGTCTCTCCCGCGCCACCGGGAAGACCTATCACCACTTGCTCGAACTGCTCGACGAGGTCACCCGCTGACCCCGGTGGCCGGACGCACCCGGCGGATCCGGCAGAGCCCGGGGGCCTGAGGGTTCGCGGAGTCTTGGAATCTGGCGAGGCTGGGGCCTGTCGGGTGCGGGGCCTGGGGCCTGTCGGGGTCTGGCGGGGGCCTCAGTTCTCGGCGTCGCCGGCCCGGCGCCGGTCGAGCAGCCCGGACAATCGCTTCGGCGCGATCATCCGGTAGCTGTCCTCAAGGAGTTCGGCGATCTCCGCCCAGTCCTGGTCGGCGTCGAGGCGCGCGCCCACCCAGCCCTTCGGGCCGACGTACGGAGGGACGAAGAAGCGCTCCGGGTCCGAGGCCACGAGAGCCTGCTGCACCCCCGGGCCCGCCTTGAACGTGAGGGACCGCCCGTCCTCGCTGGTCATGGCGAAGAGCTTGTCGCCGATCCGGAACGACGGCGCGGTGTGGCCGCCGAACGGCTTCTCCACCGCCTCCGGCAGGGACAGGCAGATCTCCCGGACCCGCGCCACCGCGTTCTCGTCACCCACCGCGCCCGTCCCTCTCTCCCGACTCCTCGCCGGGCCGCCCCGGCAGGCGCCCGTACCGCCCCAGTATGGCCGTGCCGGCCGTCACGCGCGTGCCGCGGTTCGGCGTACTGTCCGGTGGACGGACCACGCCCTGACCCGAGGACTCCGCATGCCGAAGCTCAACCGCCCCCCGCTGCCGGTCGTCGTCGAGCACGACAGCCCCATGCCGATGCGGGACGGCACCGTCCTGCGCGGCTCCGTCCACCGCCCGGCGGACGGCGGTCCGTTCCCGGCGCTGCTCGTGCGCACGCCGTACGGCGAGGACTCGTTCCGTACGGAGCCGGTGCTGCCGGCCCTGCGGGCCGGGTTCGCGGTCGTGCTGCAGCACTGCCGGGGGCGCGGCACCAGCGACGGCGAGTTCCGGCCGTGGCTGGACGAGGGCGCCGACGGCCACGACACGATCGGCTGGATCACCTCACAGCCCTGGTCGAACGGCGAGGTCGTGATGAGCGGCATGTCCTATCTCGCCGGATGCGCGTTGCAGGCGGCGGCCACCCGTCCGCCCGGGCTGAAGGCGGTGGTCGCGGCGATGACGCCGCACGACTTCCACGACGGCCTGAAGTATCACGGCGGGGCCTTAGCGCTGGGATCGGCCCTGAACTGGGGGGCGTTCCAGGCGATGCTCGGCCTGCTGCACGCGGCGGAGGCGGGCGAGGACACCGGCGCGGCCCTCGCCGAGGTGCTGCGGGTCCTGGCCGACCAGGAGACCGCCGTACGCACCCTGCCCGTCGGCGACGTCCCGGGCATTCCGTGGTGGCACGACTGGACCTCGCACGTGACGCGCGACGCGTACTGGGAAGGCCTGGCCGAGACGCTGCGGCACGACCGCGTCGAGGTGCCGGTGATGCACGTGGCGGGCTGGTTCGACCTGTTCCTCGCGGGGACGCTGGAGAACCACCGCCGCCTGGGCGGCCCGCTGGTCGTCGGGCCGTGGTCCCATCTCGCGCCGGGCGCCGGCGGCACCGGGCGGCTGTTCTTCGGCGCGGCCGCGTCGGCGCAGGCGATCGGCCTGGAGGAACGGCAGATGGCCTTCCTCGCGGGCAAGGACGACGGCCCCGCGGTGCGGATCTTCGTGATGGGCGACGACGTCTGGCGGGACGAGGAGGCCTGGCCGCTGGAGCGCGCCGTCGACACCCCCTACTACCTGCACGCGGACGGCCTGCTCTCCCCCGAGCCGCCCTCGGCGGCGGAGCCGGCCGTCTTCGTCTTCGACCCGCGCGACCCCGTCCCGACCGTCGGCGGCCCGACCCTGCTGGCCGATCCCACCAACGTCGGTCCCCAGGACCAGCGGGACGTGGAACGGCGGCCGGACGTGCTCTGTTATTCGACGGAGGTGCTCGCCTCCGACGTCGAGGTGACCGGCCCGGTGTCGGTGACCCTCCGCGCGGAGACCTCGGCCGCCTCGACCGACTGGACGGCCAAGCTCGTGGACGTCCATCCGGACGGCCGGGCGATGAGCGTGATCGACGGCATCGTCCGCGTTCTCGCGCCGTCCGGGACGTTCGTCATCGATCTGGTCGCCACCAGCCAGGTCTTCAGGGCCGGCCATCGCATCAGGGTGGAGATATCCAGCTCCAACTTCCCCCGCTTCGACCGCAACCCCGGCACCGGCCGCCCCGGCAGCGGAGAGGCGGACCTGGTCGTCCAGCACCAGAAGGTCCACCCCGACTCGTACGTCACCCTCCCGATCGTCCCCCGCTGAGCGGCTCCGCGGGCCGGCCCTCTTCCAGGTGGGACGCCGCACACGAACGCCGAATCGCCATCGCTGCCAGACAGGCGATTCGGCCTTCGGTGGACGGTCTGGGTCAGAGGTCGTTGTTCAGGAGGGCGTCGGCGGACTGGACCGTGGCGGCGGCGCGGATCCACGCGTCCAGCCGGTCGAGGTCACGACACTTCCTGATCTTGTCGTTGAGCTCGTCGGGCACCTCGATCCCGCGGGCGGCCAGCACGGTCAGGATCGCCTCGGTCTTGCCTTCGGTCTGGCCCTTGGCGATGTTCTCGCGGGCCCAGTCGCTGAGGTATTCGTAGCTCTCTGTCTTCATGTGCCTCTCCAAGTGATCCCAGATCTCTCGGGGGAGCGCCGCACGCACCATGTCAGCGTACATACCCCCCTGGTCACGGTCGAGATTGTGCAGCGCGGCGAACAGCGCGTTGAGGATATCGGGGCCCTGCGGCGTGGCGGCGTGATGGATCACCGACAGCATCGCCAGTTCGATGTCGTCGGCCGCCTGGCCCGGGTCGGTGATGACGGGGACTTCGTCGGGACCCGCGACCAGCGGCGTCGGCACCAGCCCGGGGTGCCCGAGCTCGATCGGCCGGGCGCACCACCGGGCGACCGCCGCCTCCGGGCAGATCACCAGCAGCATGACCGGGCATTCCAGGCGGGTGCGCAGGCTGACGAGGTACATCGGCCAGGACCAGAGCTTGCCGGGATCGCGGCCTCGCTGCACCTCCACGATCACGGCGACCACCGGCTCGGGGTCGGCGCCCGGACGCTTGCGCCGGAACACGATGACCGAGTCCGCGTGACGAGAGGCGGGCGTGACCTCGGTGAGGTCGGCCGACTCCACCGCCGCGTAGTCGAAGTCCGGGAGCTGTACGTCAAGGGAGCGGGCCAGAAGTCCGGCGGCCAGATCGGGCCGTTCCTGGAACAGGCGTATCACCGCTTCGTGTTCAATCGTAAGCATGGAGTGACAATAGGAGCGTGCCGAAGGCGGACATTGATCGTCATTACTGATAGTTATCAAACAGTTACCGTCGATGAATGGCGGCCGCGCGGTCGCTATCGGAGGTAGGCCGGGGGGACGTGGTCGACCAGCCAGACGCCGTTGGCGCTCAGCCGGAACCGATGCCCGGCCGCGTGCATCGCCGCCGCGTCCACGACGAGGACGACCGGCCTGCCCCTGCGCGCACCGACGCGGGTGGCGGTCTCCCGGTCCGGCGACAGGTGGACGTGGTGACGTTCCATCGGCCGCAGGCCCTCCTCGCGGATCGCCTCCACGTTCCGGGCGACCGTGCCGTGATAGAGGATCGGGGGTGGCTCGGCCACCGGGAGGTCGAGGTCGACGGCCACCGAGTGCCCCTGACTGGCCCGGATGCGCTCGCCCTCGATCACGTACCGCCGCTTGTCGTTGTCGGCGACCACCTGCTCCAGTTCGGCACGCGAGATCGGGAACCCGTGCGCGGCCGCCGCCGTCAGCAGCGTGTCGACGGCGACCCAGCCGTGCGCGTCCAGTTCGATGCCGATGCGCTCGGGTTCGTGGCGCAGATGCTTGGCCAGGTACTTCGAGACCCGCACCAGCCTGCGTTCGTCCATCAGCGTCTCCCGGTGTCCTCGATGAGCCCGCGGAGCGTCGCGGGGACCGGCCGGACGGCCGGTGAGGAGGGCTCGGAGGCTGGATGTGCCAGCGGGCCCGTCACGGGCCCACCTGGAATCGAACCAGGAGGAGAAGGAAGCCCCCGAATGGCCTCACCGGGCCGGAGCGCGAGGAAAGCGGGCGGACTAGACAGGCGCCCTTGCGGGCAAACCGGTTCCCAAAGAGGTAGAAGGAAGCCCTCCCATGGCCTCGCGATCCAGACGATATCAGGCGGGGATCAGCTCGTGCAGGGTCGCGGGCGTGAAGACGCGTGCCCCCTCCGGCAGGCCGGCGGGTGCGTCGAGCCCGATGTACGTGACGTGCCCGCCCTCGGACGGCTTGGCCCGCAGCAGGCCGGCCAGGTAGCCGACTCGCAGGTAGTCCCGCTCCACGATCGAGCGTACGAGTCGCGACGTGGTGACCCGGTTGCCCTCCACCTGGTTGAACGCCGGATGGCCGGACAGGTGGAGATGCAGCCACTTCACCCGCCACGCTCCGTCGTCCCCGCGCAGGAACACCAGTGGCAGCGCGACGCGGCCGGACCCGCGCAGGTCGGACTTCATCCGCACGGTGCGCGGCTCGAACGGCCTGCCCTCCTGCGCGGCGTCCCTGGTCATGAAGCCGAAGAACGCCTCGGCGGCCTCGTCGAACCGCTCCCCCGCGTAGACGTGGACCTGGGGGATGACGATCGGCTGGGTCGCGTGCGGAAGTCGTATGTCGATGAACTCCGACGCGCCGTCGGCGGCGTCGGTGAGGTCACCCGAGTAGGTCGCGAAGTCGTTGCCGTACGACGTCCACGAGATGTGCGTCGGGTTGTCATAGGTGGCGTCGAGCATGAGCGCGGACAGGTCGTAGTCGGTGCTCCGCCGGGCCTGCCGCCAGTAGACGAAGAACCGGAGCAGCTCACCGTCCACGGGTGACAGCGAGCCGCGGGGCAGCACCCCGAGCCCGGGCGCGGCGCTCTTGCCCGACAGGGGCAGCGCCACGTCGAGCACGGCGGGGTCGACGATCAGTTCGCCCGGGTCGGGGAGGCGGCGGGTGATCTCCTCGTCGAGGACGGCGAGGGTCCGGCCGAGCGCCTCCTCGTCGAGCGGAGACCGGGTGTCGGCGGCCGCCCACGCCGTACCGTGCCGGTTGGTGAAGATCCGGTCCGTCGGGGCGAGCCGGTTCTGCAGGTGCTCGCGCAGGGAGAGCAGCACGCGGCCGGAGGCGTGCGCGGCGGCCCGCTCCGCCGCCTCCAGCACGGCCGGGCCGCCACCCGTCCGCAGCAGGTGGTCGAGGCGGCGCAGCAGCGCGCCGGGCGTGTGCTCCAGCAGGGCGACGGCGTCGGCGGTACGGCCCTCGGCCAGCGCGGCCTCGACCCGGCCGCCGAAGCTCGCCGCCTTACGCGCACCCCTGGCCACCTCGAAGACCTGGACCGCTCGGGGGTACTGCGGGTACTCGTGCGGGTGCAGCCGCTCGCCGAGCCGCTTCCACTGCTCCCGGTGGCGGAGCACGTCGCCGTGCTTGGCGGCCGGCACGGCGTCCAGGGCGGCCAGCAGGATCCGGCGCTCGGCGCGGCGGAAGGAGCGCAGGCGGGCAGGGATGGACAGGGTGACGTCGCCGCCGGAGCAGAGCGCGGCCACCCTGAGCACGTCCGTCACAGTGTCGACGAGCAGCGGCTGCCCGGCGGCCAGCCGCACCTCGTTGAGGACGGCCCGGTTCTCGCGTACGGGGACATGCTCGGGCCGGTCGCCGGCGCAGAAGGCGGCGAGCGCGCGCAGAGCCGTGAGGTCCTCGGCGGCGAGCGGGACCTCGGAGCCGGCGAGCGAGAAGTAGAGCTCGCACGCCTCGTCCCGGAGGCTCCCGCCCAGCTCAAGCACGGTCACCCGGTCCCTGGCCAGGGGGATCAGCTCGTCGTGCGCGGCCAGCAGGTCGGCGTAGGTGTGCTGATAGCGGCCGTACCGCGGCAGATCGAGCAGATTGAGGGTGCCCGGCTGGAGCCGGGCGGCGGCGACCGGGTCGAGCATGGCCTCGCGCAGCAGCCCCGCCCAGAAGTCCAGCGTGTCCGGGACGTTCCTCGGAAAGTCGACGAAGTAGGCGTTGTGCTCGACATGGTCGCCGACCAGGCGGCGGACGGCGGCCAGGACCCGCAGCCCGAGGTCGATCACCTGCTCCCCGGGCAGCCGGGCCAGGCGGTCGAGCAGCGCCGGCGAGCACGTGAAGCCGACGCTGAGCAGCGCCGCGTCGAGCTGCCGGGCGGCCACCTCACCCCAACCGGGCGTGCCGTCCCCCTCCA
This sequence comes from Microbispora cellulosiformans, assembly GCF_008728085.1. Classification (NCBI taxonomy): domain Bacteria; kingdom Bacillati; phylum Actinomycetota; class Actinomycetes; order Streptosporangiales; family Streptosporangiaceae; genus Microbispora; species Microbispora cellulosiformans. The sequence continues at coordinate 606,513 of NZ_VYTZ01000005.1, forward strand.
CGTCGACGGGAACGCGCAGGCGCCGGGCAATGACGAGATCTTCCACGCAGGCACGATATAGGGCCACTACAGGCGCCTCGCCACTCGAATTCCGAGCCGCGTCAACGGTGACCGGCCGTTGTCCCTCCGCCGGCGAGGAGGTCCGGCGCCTCCGCGAGTGGGAGGCTCTGGAATGGCATCTCGACGAGGTGCTCCCCGGAGCGTGACGCGCGCGTATCGACTCGGACACAAGGCGCCCAGCAGGGGCGAAGATCACCGTAGGGTGCCGGTCATGGACTGGGTCGAGCGCGTCGCCTGCATCAAGCCCTGGAAGCGGCACGGCGAGCGGGCGCCGCACAAGCCGCTCCTGCTGCTCTACGCCCTCGGGCGGTTCCAGCGCGACGGCGGCCGGCCGATCCCCTTCAGCTCCGCCGAGGCCGAGCTCGGTCTCCTGCTCAAGGAGTTCGGGCCGCCACGGAGGACCAGTCCCGGTTATCCCTTCCATCACCTGACGAACGACTACGGTCTCTGGCTGGTCGAGACCGTGGACGGTCCGGGAAGCCCCGGCTCCGAGCTCGGGCGGCTGCGCGAGGCCCAGGCCACCGGACGGCTCCATCCCGACCTGCTGCGCGCCCTGACCGACGACTCCGGTCTCGTCGCACGGCTCGCGCGGCACCTGCTGGACACCAACTTCGAGCCGTCTCTGCATCCGGACATCTGCCGCCACGTCGGCCTCGAACTGAACGACCAGGTCACCACCGCCGAGCAGGCCTCTCTTTCCACGGCCCGCCGGGACCCGGCGTTCCGGGAGCGCGTGCTCGTGGCGTACGAGTACTGCTGCGCCTTCTGCGCGTACGAAGGGTGGCTGGACGGCACGGCGGTCGGCCTGGACGCCGCGCACGTCCGCTGGTGGGCCTTCGACGGGCCGGACGACGTGGCCAACGGGCTGTGCCTGTGCGCGATCCACCACAAGCTGTTCGACAAGGGCGTCCTCGGGCTCACTCCGGAGCGCACGATCGCCGTCTCCCGGAAGTTCGTGAGCCGCAGCCCGGCCGCCGCGCAGATGGTCCTCTCCCTGGCCGGACACCCCTTACGGGAACCTCAGCGCGGGCTCGACCCCGTCGACGGCGGCCACATCGACTGGCACACGCGGCAGGTGTTCCGCGCACCCGCCCGGCACTGACGGGCCGCCTGCCGCCGCGTCAGCGTGGCGTCCAGGTCGGCGCGGGCGCCGGACGGAAGAGGAAGATCTGGTCGCGCCGTCCCGTGCAGGTCTTCTGGGCGATCTCCGCCCCCGCCCGCATGTCGGACTCGCCGTACAGCGCGCCGACGCACAGGCCGCTGTGCAGGGGACGCACGACGAATCCCGATCCGGCGGGCTTCAGCAGGAACTGCTGATACGGCACCCCCGTGCAGTAGTCCGGGGCGATCAGCGCGCCGGGAGCCTTCAGCGCCTCGTCCACGGTGAGGCAGCCGGCGCCCTCTACGGGATGATGCCACTCGATCTGCCATGCACCGTCACCGACCGCACGCAGAAAGGTGTCCGGGACCAGGCCCGCGCAGGGACGCTGCACGGCCAGCGGGCGATCCGTCCTTCCGCTGCGCTCGCGTCCCTCCCCGATGCACAGGCCGTCCTCCGCGACGTGCGCGGGAACCATGTGATACCACCCGTCGGACGGCATGCGGTCGTTGAGGGAGGTCGCGGCGGCGCGGAAGGGTGAGGGCCCCGGGGTCCCGCCACCGGGCTGGGGGTCGTAGAGCGACGGCAGGACCGAGACCACCGCGAAAAGCACCAGGAGGACACCCGCTCCCACTCCCACCAGGGCCGGCCACTGCGGCCCTCGTCGCGCCGGGCCCTCTGGCGGACGAACCTGAGCGGCGGGGTCGCCGGGGGCGACGGACGAGAGCGGCGGCAGCTCGGCGGCCAGGCGCTTCCTCGCCGCCACCCATCGAACCGACTCCGCCTCGCCGAGCCCGCACGCCCGTACGAACGCGGCCACGAACTCCTCTCGCGGGAGGGTCGCCCGCCCCAGGGCGCCGGCGATGGTGCTGGCGGGCAGCGCGTCGCCGTTCGCCTTCGCGGCAGCCGTGAGCTGCCGGAAGGTCCGGCCGGACCACTGGCGCAGACTGCCCAGGGCGGCGACGAACTCGGCGGTCGTGGTGAGCCTGTCGGGCTGCGGCGGCGCGTCGAACGGACCTGCCACGACGATTCCCCCAAGCCACGGTCCAGCGTCGATCCGGGCGAAACACTAACAAAAATCAGTGGTGCGAGGCGGCCTGTCGAGTCAACGGCCTCCGTCCGGCGAGCCCTCTCACGAGCGGCCGGAAGGGATCTTCGGATGGACGTCCAGCACGGCCTGGTCGGCGGCGGCCCGGCCGGAGATCCAGCCCTCGCGGTTGCTGACCGAGCCCGTCCTGACCATGCTCAGCCCGGGAAACATCTTCTCCATCGCCGCGTCGACCACCTCATCTCTGGCCGCCAGCACCGGCAGCAGGTCTCTGCCGGTCTCGGCTGTCGCCTGCCTGACCGCCTCCCCCGCCGCCTCGTGCAGCCGTTCCCCGATCCGGTAGGCGTAGGCGGCGAGGAACGACTGCCGGAACGACCGCGTGCGGGACCGGCCGGCGCCGTCCCGGCGTGCGCCGGCCTGCCGCATCGCGGTGGTGGCCTGCACCAGCAGGGAGGTGAACAGCACCTCCACCGCCGCCAGTTCGGCCGGGAACCCCAGCACGGTGGCGAAGCCGAGGTGGCGGCTCCAGATCGACCGGCAGTGGTTGGCCGAGGCGATGACGTCCAGCAGCACCGCCTTGGGCCCCTCGTAGGGCGCGTCGATCCCCAGGCGCCGCCCCTGCGGTTCGTCGCCGGTACGGTTCGCCTCTCCGGCGGCCAGCAGCGCGGCGTCGATGCTGTAGCGGGCCATCAGCGACTGGGCGGCGGCGGTGAACGTCTCGGCCTCGGCCTCGAACTCCGTCGACTCGGCCTTGGCCAGCAGCGCCCGCACCCGCGTCAGCATCCGCTCGTCCACCCGCCCGGCCGCCCGGGCCGTACGGCGTGCCGAACCGGGCGGCGGGCACAGCCGTTCCAGCGGCTGCAGCCTCGCGAGCAGGATGATCACCTCCAGCGCCCGGGCGACCATCGCGGCCCGGTCGCCGTCCTCGCGCAGGTATTCCTCGTCTCTCCCCCACCAGACGGTGGCGTCCAGGGCGGTCAGCTGGTCGTGCCAGCGCTCGTCCACGGTCGCCGGGGCGTAGGCCCGCATCTCGGCCGCGACGGCGTCGGTGACCAGGCACACGTGCCGCGCCCCGAACCGCCGCCCCACGAGCCGGACCACGTCGGCCGGCATCCACCCGTTCCGCCAGGCCCGTGCCAGGTGCTCGCCGAGCATGCCCAGCAACGCGCGGTCGACGACGGGCCGCAGGCCCGGGTCGCCGGTCAGCGTCTCGACGAGCCGCGGAAACTGCGGCGCTTCCGCGTGCAGTCGCGCGTCCACGGCGGCCGACAGCAGCTCGGCCACCATCTCCTCCGGCGGTGGCTCCGCCCGCCCCCGGGGGAAGGCCCGCGCCCCGCCGGGCCGCCCCTGCCACCGGCTCCCGCGCTCGTTCTCCCCGGCCCTGCGCCGCTCCCGGTCCGCCCTGCCCATGTGTCCTCCTGCCTCGGCCTTCCCCCCGCCGGGGGCTCACGGAGTTCACGATTCTGACAGCCACCCGGCCGCTCCGAAGACGTTGTCCACAGGCGGCCCGCCGGTGGATCTCGCGGGCCGGCCAGGCCGCGCCTCCCGGCCGTCACCCGACGGGCGACGAGCGGCTAGCCCCACGTTTGTGGGGTTTCTCACCCCCTTCTCACCTGCGCATACTCGATTCACACCGCATTCCCCCGTCAGACAGAGAGGTGAAGGCATGGCCTTCGATCCGAGGGAAGCTCTGCGTGAAGCGGGCGTTCTCAACAGCCCCCTGGCAGCCGAAGTCGAGGCGGCGTTCGCCACCTTGACCAGGGAGGAAGTCGACCTGCTCATCTCGCTCAAGGACAAGCTCCCCAACGCGCTGCCCGGTGTGCTGGCGCACGCCGGCGCGGGCGGCGAGTGGTCCCGGCCCGAGGTGGAGGCCCACACCGTGCCGGTCGAGGCCAAGTGCCTGTGCGGAGCCTGGTCGGGCTCCGGATCCGGCGCGGCGGAGTAGTCCGGGCAGTTCGCGGGTGCGGCTCCGGCCGCGCGTCGCCCACAGACGTCTGGGGCCGCACCTGCGGCTGGGAGCGTAAGGGGAATGATGTCTGGGAAGCTCGCCCGGAACCGCTCGTTGATCGAAGTGCCGGCTGACCTGACCTACTTCGTGCACGACGATGAGTATCTGGTCGTCAACCCGCAGGTGGGTGGCCGGTGCGTCCTCGACGCGCGCGAGTTCGCCGTCCTGGAGGCCCTGGCCCGTCCCGGGGCGGGCGGGGAGCAGGCCCGCCTCGACGAGACGGCGACCGGCGAGTCCGACGAGACCGATCGGACGCTCGCCAAGCTCATCCTGAACTACATCGTCTACTACAACGGGAACCGCCCGGCACTCTCCTTCAAGGAGCCGTCGCTCCGCCAGGTGTATTACGCGATCACCGACGGCTGCAACCTGCGCTGCCCGTACTGCTACGCCTCCTCGGAGAAGTGCCTCCCCGGTGAGCTCACCACCGCCGAGTCGCTCGACCTGGTCTCCCAGGTCGCCGCCTTCGGCGCGAGTACCATGATCTTCACCGGCGGCGAGCCGATGCTCCGCAAGGACCTGTTCCAGATCGTGGAACACGCCAACGAGAGCGGGCTGACGTCGAACATCATCACTAACGCCACGATGATCAGAAAGCCGGCGCAGGCCAAACGGTTCGCCGAGCTGTTCGGCATGGTCACGGTGAGCGTCGACGGCGGCACGGCCGAGACCCACGACCGCACCCGCGGGGCCGGCTCCTTCGCCCGGACCTACCGCGCCCTCCAGCTGCTCAACGAGGCCGGCGTGGTGCCCCGGATCAACCACATCGTCACCTCGGACAACGTCGACGAGCTGGAGGACTTCGCGAGGTTCGCCGACGGGATCGAGGTGCACAGCATCCGGCTGATGTACCACAACGACCTGGGCCGGGGAGAGAGCGACGAGTACGACTTCGGCTGGGACGACCACATGCGGATCCAGCGGCTCACCTGGACGTCTCCCGCCGCCGGCAAGCTGCTGCCGGACGGCCCGCGGCCGGTCACACCGTGCTCGGTGAAGGCCAACTGCGGGATGGGCGGCAACGAGATCTACATCAACTCGCTGGGCGACGTGTATCCGTGCAAGCTGGTCACCGGGCGGTCGCACCACGCGGGCAACGTACGGCTGCAGTCGCTGGCGGAGATCTTCGGCGGGCCGCTCCTGCGCGGGATGCGCACCAGCACCGTTCTCGGCGGCGATTACCACGCCGACTGCGCCAAGTGCTACATCAAGGCGTCCTGCGGCGGCGGGTGCCGGGCCTCGCACATGTCCGAGTCGAAGGACCTGCGGCGCAACAGCCGCCACCAGTGCCGGATCCTGCGGCACGGCGTCGCCACGCAGCTGTGGCTCGAAGCCGGTGTCGACCGGTCGGAGCTCGCCACCAAGGACCGCGAGATGACGACGCCCCGCCTGGTCGTCAACGGCGACGTCCACCCCGTCTTCGACGACTGGAAGACCTATGTCCGCCCCTCGCCCTCCATCAAGGTCGGCGAGTTGCTTCCCATCACGCCGGTATAGAGGAGGTCAGTGTGTCGCTCCGGATCAGCGAAGCCGTGATCTGGCAGGAGACCGGGGAGGGCGTCTCGCTCTACCACACCGAGACGGGCGACTTCCACAGCCTGAACGACACGGGCTCGAGGATATGGAAGCTCGTGGCGAGCGACGGCGAACGTGAGCCGGTCATGTTCAAGCTGTCCCGCGAGTTCGCCGGCAGCAACTCCGCGATGAGCAAACAGATCGTGGCGGACGTACGCGACTTCATCGGCACGATGATCGAGCAGGGCCTGATCGAGGAGGTCCCGTCCGAGAAGGCCGAGAAGGCCCTCACGTGACCGCCCTGGACGCGGCCGGCCCGAATGCGACCGGCTCAGACGTGACCGTACGGGAGCCGGCCGGAGGGGCGTGCGTCCGAACCGGCGTCGTCGTGCCGCGTCCGCCGGCCTTCCGCCGATGAGCAGGGCGGTCGTCCTCGGCGGTGGCTTCGCGGGGGTGCTCGCCGCCGCCGTGCTCGCGCGCCACGCGGACGAGGTCGTGGTGGTGGAGGGCGATCACTACCCGTCCGGTCCCCGCCCGCGCCGGGGGCTGCCCCAGGCGCACCACAGCCACGTGCTCGTGGCCGGCGGCGCTAGGGCGCTGGAGGCGCTGCTGCCCGGCACGGTCGGCGCCCTCCTCGCCCGCGGCGCGCATCTGCGCGGCCTCCCCGGCGACGCCCTGATCCTCACCGCGGACGGCTGGTTCCGCCGGATGCGCACCGACGCCCACCTGATCTCCTGCACCCGCGGGCTGCTGGACGAGGTGGTACGGCGCCGGGCACTCGGCGGTGGCACCGTCGCGGTGTGGGAGGACACGCGGGCACTCGGTCTCCTCGGGGACGCGGCCCGGGTCGGCGGGGTCTCGGTCAGCAGGCGGGGCGCCCCTCCCGAGACCGTACGCGCGGACCTCGTCGTCGACGCCACGGGACGCAGATCGGCGTCGCCGCGGTGGCTCGCCGAGATCGGCGCCGGGGACGTCGAGGAGTCGGCGGTCGCCACCGGCCTCGCCTACGCCACACGGCTCTACGAGGCGCCCGCCGACCTCGCCGAGGCGATCCCGGCGATCATGCTGCATCCCGGGCCCGACCCGGGACGGCCGGCCCGGGGAGCGACGTTGTTCCCCGTCGAGGACGGCCGGTGGGTGGTCACGCTGACCGGCACCCGGGGCGGTGAGCCGCCGACCGAGGAGCAGGGCTTCGCGGCCTTCGCCCGCACGCTGCGCGACCCCCTCGTCGCCGACCTCATGGCGGAGGCCACTCCCCTCGGCCTCATCCGGCCGTACCGGGACACCGTCAACCGGAGGCGGTTCTTCGAGCGCGCGCGACTGCCCGCCGGGTTCGCCGTGATCGGCGACGCGGCCGTCGCGGTCAATCCGATCCATTCGCACGGCATGTCGGTCGCCGCGCGCTGCGCGCTCCGGCTCGACGAGGAGCTGCTTCGGCACGGCGGGATCGGACCGGCGCTGTTCTCCGGGCTGCAGTCCGCGCTCGCGGCGGAGGCGGAGCAGTCCTGGCGCATGGCGGTCGAGGCGGACGGCGAACGGGCCGGCGCGGGCACAGGAGAGCGGACTGAAGGTACCGGTGCCGGCGCAGGTGCCAGGGCAGGCACCGTTGACACAGCCGGTGCGGGTGCGGCCGACAGGGCCGGTGCGGGTGCCGCTGGCAGAGCCGGTGCGGGTGCCGCTGGCAGAGCCGGTGCGGGTGACGTGGAAAGGGCTGACGCGAGGGCCGGCCGCGACGGTGCGCCGCGACGCGCGCCGAACGCCTTCGAACGCGAGATCCGCACGCGCCTGGCGCAGGCGAAGCTGAGCAGCCCGCGGATCGCCGCCAAGCTCTTCGCCGCCCAGACGTTGCTCTCCGATGACACCGCGCCGGACAGGTCGGAGATCGCGCAGGTGCTGACCGGGCGGCCGGAGCCTCTCCTCACCAGTGAGGAGGCCATCGGGCAGTATCCCGGCCTGGCCGCGTGGCTGCGCTCGCGTCTCGCCACCGCCACCGCCACCGCCACCGCCACCGCCACCCGCTGAAAGCTCCGCCACGCGCCGGAAGCGCCGCCCCCGAACCCGCGCCGCCTCCAGACCCCGCGCCGCCCCGGAACCCCGCGCCGCGAGGCGCTAACGGCGGCGGGATCCCCGGATGAACTGGTCGACGGCGGTCTCCACGATGCCGTCGAGCAGTTCCGGCGCCACCAGGCCGCCGTTGACCAGCGTGGCGATGCCCTGCAATGTCGCGAACAGCACGATCCCCGCGCGCTGCGGGTCGCCGGGCTCCAGCACTCCCTGTGCCTGCCCCTGCTCGATCAGACCGTGCATCAGCCCGAACGGCTCGGCGGCGGCCGCGACGAGCCGGTCGGCGCCCTCGCGGTGTTTGCGGTTGAACATCAGCTCCAGCAGCGCGCCGTCCTCGGTCGCGAACCGCAGGTAGGCCACGGCCGTGGCGTGCAGGCGCGGCCCGAACTCCTCCCCCGCCTCGGCGAGCGCGGCGCGCAGCTCCTGGTCGAGCCGGGCGAACCCGGACTCGGCGAGCGCGTCCAGCAGCGCCTGACGGTCCGGGAAGTGCCTGCGGGGCGCGGCGTGGCTGACGCCCGCCTCACGGGCCAGATCGCGCAGCGAGAGCCGGTCGGCTCCGTCCCGGCGCAGGCTGCGCTCGGCGGCGGCGAGCAGCGTCGCGCGAAGGTTTCCATGGTGGTACGCGGGCACGGACGTCATCGTAGCTTGAGATGTTGTCGTTGACATCTTTGTTGCCACTGCCTACTTTGTTTCCCATGACAACATTTACCGCCGAGCGGATCCCCGCCATGACCGGTCGCACCGTCGTCGTCACCGGCGCGAACAGCGGCATCGGCAGGGCCGCCGCCCAGGCGCTCGCCGCCAGGGGCGCCCGCGTCGTGCTCGCCGTCCGCGACCCCGCCAAGGGCCACGCCGCCGCCGGGACCATGACCGGCGACGTCGCCGTGCGGCGGCTCGACCTCGCCGACCTCGCCTCGGTCCGCGCGTTCGCCGACGGCTTCACCGAGCCGATCGACGTGCTGATCAACAACGCGGGCCTGATGATCCCGCCGCTCGGGCGCACCGCCGACGGTTTCGAGCTGCAGTTCGGCACCAACCACCTCGGGCACTTCGCGCTCACGAACCTGCTGCTGCCGCGCGTCCGGGGGCGGGTGGTCACCGTCTCCTCCGGCGCGCACCGGATGGGCCGGATCGACTTCGACGACCTCAACTGGGAGCGCAAGCCCTACCGGGCACTCCCCGCGTACGCGCAGTCGAAACTGGCGAACCTGCTGTTCACCGCGGAGCTGCACCGCCGCCTCACCGAGGCCGGATCGCCGGTGCTCGCGACCGCCGCGCACCCCGGCCTGGCGGCCACGAACCTCCTCGGGCACCTCGACGACGGGCGGTCCCTGCTACGGCGGCTCCGTACGGCCGTCATCAACGGCCTGGCGCAGAGCGGTGACGACGGGGCGCTGCCCACGCTCTACGCGGCGGTGGCGGACGTTCCGGGCGGCGGCTACGCCGGCCCCGGCGGCCTGCTGGGGCGCGGCGCGCCGAAGCTCGTCGGCCGGTCGAGGGCCGCCCGGAACGGCGCGCTCGCCCGCCGCCTGTGGACGGTCTCCGAGGAGCTGACCGGCGTCACGTTCCCGCTGCCCGCGACCGGGCCGGCAGCGCGGCCCTGAGCCGGAAGCTCGACCGCGGAGCTCGACCAGGCAATCGACCGGGGACCTCAGGCGGGGTGCGCGACGAGGATCCGGATCTCCGAGCCGCCGAGCGGCGGCGTCACCTCGGTCAGGTCGAACCCGGCCGCGGCGAGCAGGTCCCCGAACTCGGCGCTGCCGCGTTCCCGGCCGCCGGTGTAGACGAGCATCGCGATGTCGCTCATGACGGCCCCGGCCGCCTCCGGCGTGCCGAGGGCGGACGGCATCACCGGCTCAAGCACGAGCAGGCGCCCGTCCGCCGCGATCGACCGGCGGCAGCTCCGCAGCAGGGTGACGCAGCGCCGGTCGTCCCAGTCGTGCAGCACGCCCTTGACCAGCATGACGTCGCCCCCGGGCACGGCCTCGAAGAAGTCGCCGGTCTCGATGACACACCGGTCCGACAGGCCCGCCCGCCGGAACTCCTCGTCGGCGCCGGCGACTCCCTCGGCGGTGTCGAACAGGATTCCCTTGACGCCCGGGGTTGCCGCGAGAACCGCCGCCAGCAGCGTGCCGTTGCCGCCGCCGACGTCGACCACGGTCTGCGCGCCGGTGAAGTCGTACGCCCTGGGGAGCGCGGGCGCGATCCGTTCGGTGCCCTCGCGCATCGCCCTGTTGAACACCGCCGACAGGTCCGGGTGGCGGGCGAGGTGGTCGAACAGCGGTTCGCCGTGCGCGTGGTCCCACGCCGTCTCACCGGTCCGCACGCTGTGGGTCAGCGCGCCCCACGCCTGCCATGTCGCCGGGTCGCCGAGCAGCAGCAGGCTGGAGCGCATCGACCACGGGTGGTCGGCGCGGAGCGGCCGTCCCTGCGGCGTGAGGGTGAAACATCCCGGCTCCCCCTCCTCCGCCACGCCCAGCACCACCAGCGCGCGGAGCAGCCGGTGCAGCGCGCCGGGGTCCGACCCGGTGCGCTCCGCGAGCCGCGCGACCGGTACGGCCTCCTCCGCGAGCAGGTCCGGCACGCCGAGCCGTACGGCGGCGTAGAGGATCTGCGAGGTGGCGTAGCCGAAGGCCATCCGGGACAGGTTCGCCTGCCCCGCGAGGCCTCGCGGTCGGTCACTCATGGGCCGGCTCCTTCCGGAGGCTCTGACAGACAAGGGACAGGCGTCACGCGACGCCCGCCTCCAGGCGCAGCCGCAGCGGCAGGCGGCGTACGCCGTGCAGGAACAGGTCGGGCGTCCACTCCAGGCCGGCGGGGTCGACCGCGAGGGCGATGTCGGGGAATCGGCGCACCAGCGCCCCGATGGCGGCCACGGCCTGCAGCCGCGCCAGCGCCGCGCCGAGGCAGAAGTGCGCGCCGTGGCCGAAGCCCAGATGCCGGTTGGGGCTGCGGGCGATGTCGAAGTCGTCCGGCCGGGGGAAGACCGCCGGGTCGCGGTTGGCCGCCAGCAGCACCGGCACGACCACGTCCCCGCGGGGGATGACGGTCCCGCCGATCTCGACGTCGGCGAGGACGTACAGCGGGCGGGAGTGCCCGACCGGGCCGTTGAACCGCAGCGCCTCCTCGACCATGGAGCCGATCAGCTCCGGGCGCGCCCGCAGCCGGTCCAGCTGGCGGGGGTGCCGCAGCAGCTCCAGCACGCCGTTCCCGATCAGGTTGACGGTCGTCTCGTCCCCGGCGAGCAGCAGCTGGAACACGCTGGAGACCAGCTCCGCGCGGCTGATCCCGCCCGTCCGCTCGGCCTCGGCGAGCCGGCTCAGCAGGTCGTCCCCCGGGTGCGCCCGCCGCTCGTCGATCCTCTCGTTGGCGTACGCGGCGAACTCCAGGCCGGCCCGGCGGATCCGGCCCGCGTCCCCGCTGCCCACGATCTCGTCGCTCCACCCGCGCAGCCGGGCGCGGTCCTCGGGGGGCAGGCCGAGCAGGTCGGCGACGACCAGGACCGGCAGCGGCAGCGCCAGCTCCCGGATGAGGTCGGCCTCGCCGCCCGCCGCCGCCATGCCGTCCAGGAGCTCGCCCGCGACCCGGTGGACGCGCCGCTCCAGCGCGGCCACCGTACGGGCGCCGAAGGCCGGCGCCATCAGCCTGCGGATGCGGGTGTGGTCGGGCGGATCGAGGTGGAAGACGTTGCGCCGCAGCATGGCCAGCGGATCGCGCATCTCGGCCCTGCGGTGCGGCGCGGCGAGCTCGGGCGGCAGCCGGTCGAGCTGACGGCCGACGTCCGGGTCGAGCAGCGCGCGCTGCACGTCGGCGTACCGGGTCAGGTACCACAGCACCCGGCCGCTCCCGGGGTTCACGTACCGGTAGACGGGCGCCTGCTCGCGCATCCGGTGGAACAGCGGATGGGGGTCCGGCCGGTGCCGCGCCGCCGCCGGGTCGAACAGCTGCGCGGCCGGGCCGGACGGCTGCCCGGGTTCGGTCACGGTCACGACCCTCTCCTCACGCGGACTCACCGGCGTTCCGGGACACGGGCTGCCCCCGGCCCCCGCGCCGGCGTCAGCGGTTTCCGGAGGCACGCGCGTTCTGGACGTCGAGGGCGAAGAACCGTCTGACGGCGTGTCCCAGCTCCTGCGGGCCGGTGAAGCCGCGCCGGGCCATCTCCACCTCGGCCGACGTCCCCTTCCCGTGCCAGTGGCGCAGGAAGAGCTTCGCGCAGATCTCCGGTGGCGGGACGGCGATCCGGCCACGGGTCCGCTCCGCCGCCTCGTCGGCGCGGGCGACGATCTCCGACCACTCCTGCCAGAGGCCCGACCGCCGGACCCGTTCCAGCACGACCGGCCGCCAGTCCTCCGACTGCCAGACCGGCCAGACCCGCACCATGACCAGCCGCAGCTGTTCTCCGATGGGGAGGGCGGCGCGCTCGGTCTCCGTGAGCCACGGCGCGAGCACGGGCGGCAAGGGCTCGGCTTCGGCGACCCCGAGCCGGGCGCGCACGTACGCCTCCAGGTCGAGGCCCCGGCCGGCGGCGAAGCCGGTCAGCAGGCCCGTCAGCGTCTCCTCGTGCAGGCGGGGGTAGTCGTCGCCGAACAGCCGCCCCGCGGTCACGACGTCGAGGTCGGTCATCCACCGGCCCGGCGCGTACTCGCGCCTCGACCGCCACTTGAGCGCCTCGTAGTGGGTGATCCCGGTCAGCGCCGTGTCGGCCGCCCACGCCTCGGGCTCCCCACCGGGCCTCTCGCCGGGCCCTCCGGCGCGGCGCTCGCCGGCCGCCTGCAGCGCGGCCAGCGCGTCCAGCGCGTCCAGCCGTTTGACGTCCCACTCCCCTGTGCCGATCAGCCGCCGCAGCGTCTCCAGGCAGGCGCGGTCGTCGCCGTCCACCGCCGCGCCGAGTTCCTGCCAGGTGCGGTGCGCGAACGGCATCGCCTTGGCCGCGCGGACGATGCGCTCCCCGGCCTCCGCCGGGATCCGGCCCGTCCTCGCCCCCTCCCGGCAGCCGTACCGGAGGTTGACCAGCGCGACCGTCCCGGCCGGGTAGCCGAGGTCGGCGGGGCCGTGCAGCACCGCGACCTCGTCGTCGCCGTCGACCTCGCCCGTCGTGTACATGTCGAACACGGTCCCGGCGCCGGTCATGCCGTACGGGCTCAGCTCGGCCGCGCGCAACGCGCCCATGCTGGCCGCGCCGACGACGTTCACGCCCTCGGCGATCAGCCAGAGGATCTCCTTGTGGCCCACCGCCAGCTTCTCGCGGTAGTAGCCGTCGATGATGACGGCGGTGTCGTCCGGGCTCCAGGTCTCGCTGAGCAGGTCGCCCCGGGCGACGGGCGGCCGCACCCGCGCGTGCGGCACGACGCCGCGGACCTCGTCGGGGGAGATCGTCGGACCGGCGTAGACGACCACGTTCGGCGAGCTCATCGACGACCCCCGCTCATCGGAACACCCTCGCTCATCAGAAGACCTCCGGGCACACGCGGCTCCCCGGTGCCAGCACCCTGACGACCGGCACGCCGAGGTCCTCCCGCGTCAGGTCGACGACGAGAGGCGCGTGCGAGAAGGCGACCGTGGCGCGCTTCACCACGTCGTCCAGGTCGTCGACCAGGCTCTCGTGCGCGTGCAGCGGCGTGATCGGCGCGCCGGGCTCCTGCGGCGGCTCCGGTCGCCGCGGCGCGCCCTGGCCGTCGTGGACGTTCGCGTGCAGGTCGTCGCGCGATCCCGCGATGTAGCCCAGCCTCGCCTGCGCGGCCTCGGTGACGGCGCGGCTGAGCGCGATCTCCGAGCTGAGGTGGCAGCCGAAGCCGAGGAACGGCGGCGGATAGTCGTCGCAGGTGATCCGGGCGAGGAAGCACGGCAGCCCGGTCGGCGAGGCCAGCGACCTGACCTCCATGCGGACGCGGGCCCGTTCCATCGTCACGCACAGGTCGTCGACGACCGGCGAGCCGAGCGAGCGCGGGTCGACCCGGGTCCCCCGGTCGCCGCCGGTCATGAAGGCGGTGACGGCGTCCCGCTCGATCACCTCGTACAACGCGTGCAGCACGCCCTCCGTCAGCGTGTTCCCGCTGGCCAGGCCGTTGGTCGAGGAGAAGAACACCGGCGGGTGCCAGCCCGTCCTGCGGACGAGGGTGAACTGCGCCAGTTCCATGGGGACGAGCGTCGGCGAGCCGTCGGCGAGCGATCGGGCGGCGACCCAGTCCACCGGCAGCCCGTCGTGCAGCAGGCTCGGCGCGCAGCGCGGAAGGGCGCCCACGTCGTAGCCCAGTTCCCCGGCCAGCTCACGGGCGGACGCGGTCGTGACCGGCCGCATGGGCTGCTCGGCGTGCCAGAGCTCGACGGACTCCATCATGGCCGACAGCTTCGCCAGGTCCGCCGTGACGCCCTTGCCCTGGGAGACGGCGAGGGTCCGCGCGGCAGGCCTGATCGCCTGGTACGTCGGGATGCCGAGGGTGTCGAGCCGGGTGATGTCCGCGACCCGGGTGACCCCGGCCCGGCGCGCGGCGCGGCCGGCCATCTCCAGGGTGGCGGCGGGGTCTCGGGCCCGGTCCGTCCCCGGCAGCCGGACCTTCGTCTCGTCGGAGAGGGAGAGGAGCCAAGAGTGGGAGGAGGTTTCTGTCCGCATCGTCCCCTTGCCCGGGTCGAGGTGAGGCGCCCTGTCAGGCCGGCCGTGTCAGGTGTCGGGTCGTCAGATGTTGCGTGCGCGGTTGATCAGGGCGCGGCCGCCCACGGTGTAGCCGACGACCGCCATGACCGCCAGCACGAGCAGGTCCACCCAGGCCTCGCCGACCCCGAAGACCGCGGCGTCCCGCATGCCGTTGATCGCGTACGTCAGCGGGTTGACCACGGAGATCCACTGCAGCACCGTCGGCATGCTCTCGGTGGTGTACATCGACGGGGCGCTGAAGACGAGGACGGGCATCGACACGTTCGACAGCACCATGAAGGCCTGGTAGTCCGTGATCGTGATCGCCGCCGCCAGGTAGAGCCCGTTGAGCGCCAGGGCCGACAGCACGAGCGCCGACAGCAGCCCCACCCAGTTCTCCGGGCCGAACGGCAGGTCGAAGATGAGCGCCGCCACGCCGAGGCCCAGCAGGGTCTGCCCCAGCACCAGCGAGACGCCGGCGATCATCTTGCCGAGCAGGAAGCGCGACCTGCGCATGGGGTACGACCACAGCTGGGTCGCCACCCCGCTCATCTCCTCCTGGAACACGGCCATGGCGGACGTCGCCGCCGCGCTCACGACCGACATCGCCAGCGTCATGGGGAGCAGGAAGACCGCGAACCCGACGCTGACGCCCTTGTAGTCGACGACCCTGACGAGGTTACTCAGCGAGGTGTTCACCAGCAGGAGGTAGACCAGCATCGGCGTCAGGCCGAGGATCAGGTAGACCCGGTTGCGGGCGAGCAGCGCGTACTCCCGGTAGAGCACCGCGAGCAGGTCCGTCGCCCTCGCCGTGGGGGCGGGGGGCGCGGCGTGGAAGTGCAGCCCGGCGGCCATCGTCAGCCCTCGTTCCCGGTCATCCGGAGGAAGACCTCCTCAAGCGAGTCCACGGCGGTCGACACCCCGGTGATCGCGACGGCGTGGTCCTGGCAGTAGCGGGACAGCTCCGGCAGCAGGTCGCGTGCCTTCGCGTCGTCGATGCGCACCTCGTTGTCCTCGGCCTTGGCCCTGAGCCCGGCCGACTCCGCCCAGGCGGCCACCAGGCCGCCCGACGCCGGGTCCTCGACGGTCACCAGCAGGTGGGTGCTGCCGAACTCCTCCACGAGTTCGCGCGGCTTGGCGAAGCGCACCACCCGCCCGCGGTCGACGACCAGCACGCGCTGGCTGTTGCGCTCCAGCTCGTCGATGTGGTGGCTGGTCCACAGCACCGTCACGCCGTGCTCCTCGCGCAGCCAGGTCACGAACCGCTCGACCTGACGCCGCCCCGCGACGTCCAGGCCCGCGGAGGGCTCGTCGAGGATGAGCAGCCGCGGGATGGTGAGCAGCGCCCGCACCAGTTGCAGCCGCTGCCGCTGACCACCCGACATCTGGAACACCAGGCGCTGCATCGAGCCGGTGACGCCGAGGAAGTCCGCCACCTCGAACGCCCACGGCCGCACGTCGCGCCACCGCAGCCCGCGGAACCGGGCGGCGATCCGCAGGTTGTCCAGCGCCGGCAGCATCATGTCGAACGGACCGCTCTGGTGCATCGCGCCGATGCCGCTCTTGGCGAGGACGGGCTGACGCACCGGATCGGCGTCGAAGACCCGGATCTCACCGGAGGTCGGAGTGGTGACGCCGCAGATCATCTTGATCAGGGTGGTCTTGCCGGCGCCGTTGGGGCCCAGGAGCCCGATGGTCTCCCCCTGGGCGATCTCGAAGGAGACGTCGTCCACGGCCGGTCTCTCGCTGCCCCGATATTGTTTGGTCAGCCCCACGGCCGTCACGACGTCTCTCAACACAGCCTGCCCTTCACTTCGCCCTCCCGCTGCCCAGCGATGTGAGTCGCCCTCCGATCGTCCCCCGGCCTGCTCGGAACGCGTCGCTGGTCGAGTATGAGCCGGGGACGAGCAGGTGACACAACCCCACAAACGTGGGCTACCGGCGTCGCCCGGAGGGCCATAACCACGGCCATGGCCCGGCCATACCGATCGTTAAGCGCGCCTTTCTAGGGTCGCCGCAGAGGGGGGCCTCACCAGGTCACACAATCGAGCGATCCGAACCGGGACTGCACATGGACCTTGTTTCCGACGGCCTGATCAATGATCGCGACCGATGGCTGATCGTCATGCTGGCCAGGGGCTACACGACGACGAAGATCGCCCACGAGATGCACCTCAGCCGGTACACCGTGGCGGAGCGGATCAGCAAGCTGCTCCTCCAGTTCGCCTGCAGCAACCGCAGCCAGCTCGTGGCCTACTTCTACGCGCACCGGCTCCTGCACGTCGGCATCTGGCCGCCCAGCGTCTCCGACGCCCTCGGGTAAGCCGGCCCTACGGTTCACGCGGGGTCCACGCGCGGGCGGGAGCGGGCGGCCCGGCGTGGTCCCGGCCGTCTCTGAAACTTTCGTCCCGCGCGGCGGGCCGTGCCAGCTCACCGCCCGTTTCCGCTGCCCCGGCGGCCTTCCGCCTTGTCTCCCGCCCGGGCCTTTGGCCAGCGTGAGGCCCTGGCCGCGACGGCGACTCCCGGTAATCCCCCGCCGTCAGGCCGCCAGGATCCCAGGGATTCGGAAGGAAACCCGTGCTCAGAAAAACGCTTCCCGCCGCCCTCACGGTGGCGATGGCCCTGGCCGCCGGCGCGGCCGGAGCGGCTCCGGCCGCCCTCGCCGCCGCCACCGGCCCGGCGGTCACCGTGGACGTGACCGCGGGGCGGCACGCCATCAGCCCGTACGTCTACGGCATGAACTTCGCCGACGAGACGCTGGCCAAGGAACTGCGCCTGCCCGTACGGCGCTGGGGCGGCAACGCGACCACCCGCTACAACTACCTGTACGACACCAGCAACCGGGCCTCCGACTGGTTCTTCGAGAACATCGCGGAGGACAACACCAACCCGTCCGCGCTCCCCGACGGCTCCAGCGTCGACAAGTTCGTGGAGCAGGACCGGCGCACCGGCACCGACACGATCCTCACCATGCCGCTGATCGGCTGGGCGCCGAAGGGCCGCGACGCCTCCTGCGGCTTCTCCGTCGCCAAGTACGGCCCGCAGCAGCAGACCGACCAGTGGCGGCCCGACTGCGGCAACGGCGTGAAGCCGGACGGCACGAAGATCACCGGCAACGACCCCCACGACACGAGCGTGGAGGCCGGGGCGTCGTACGTGAAGGACTGGATCGCCCACCTCACCGGCAAGTACGGCACGGCGGCGAGCGGCGGGGTGAAGTTCTACAGCCTCGACAACGAGCCCGACATCTGGCACGGCACGCACCGCGACGTCCACCCCGAGGGCGCGAGCTCGGTCGAGCTGCGTGACAAGGGATACCTCATCGGCGCCGCGATCAAGACCGCCGACCCCGGCGCCAAGACGCTCGGGCCGGTCGGCTGGGGCTGGTCCTCGTGGGACTACTCGGGCCTCGACCAGGAGGTCTGCGGCCGGACCAACTGCTGGTCGAACCCGCCCGACAAGGCGGCCCGCGACGGCCTGCCCTTCACGACCTGGTATCTGCGGCAGATGAAGAAGTACGAGGACACGAACCACCTGCGCGTCCTCGACTACTTCGACGAGCACTTCTACCCCCAGGCCTCGGGTGTCGCGTTCGGGAGCGGCGGCGACCCTGCGACCGACGCGCTGCGGCTGCGTTCCACCCGGGCCCTGTGGGACCCGTCGTACACCGACGAGAGCTGGATCAACACCCAGGTCCGCCTCATCCCCCGGATGAAGGAGCTGGTCGCCGCCGAGTATCCGGGCACCAAGACCGCGATCACCGAGTACAACTGGGGCGCCCTCGACCACATCAACGGCGCGCTGGCGCAGGCCGACGTGCTCGGCATCTTCGGCCGTGAGGGGGTCGACCTGGCCAGCCTGTGGGGCCCGCCGACCGCCTCCCAGCCCGGCGCGTACGCCTTCCGGATGTACCTCAACTACGACGGCAAGGGCGGCCGCTTCGGCGAGACCGCGGTCAGCTCCGTCAGCGCCGACCAGGACAAGCTCGCGGTGTACGCCGCCGAGCGCGCCTCCGACAAGGCCCTCACCCTCGTCGTGGTGAACAAGACCGGCGACGCCCTGACCAGCGACATCGCGCTCAAGGGCCGCACCGGCGCCGCGACCGCGCAGGTCTACCGGTACGGCGCGGCCGACACCTCGGCCATCAGGAGGGACGCCGACGTCCAGGTGGGCGCGAGCGGCTTCACCGGCACGTTCCCGGCGAACTCGATCAGTACGATCGTCGTCCCGGCGGGGACCGTGACGTCCCCCAGCCCCTCGCCCAGCGCCTCTCCGTCGCCGAGCGCGTCTCCCTCGCCGAGCGTCTCCCCGTCGCCCAGCGTGTCGCCCTCGCGCAGCCCCAGCCCCTCCCCCAGCGCCTCCCCGACGCGGTCGCCGTCGCCCTCGCCGTCGCCCAGCGGGACTCCGACGCCGCCCGGCTCCTGCTCGGTGACGTACACCATCACGAACCAGTGGCCCGGCGGGTTCCAGGCCGATGTGCGGATCGTCAACCGCGGCGCCTCCGCCGTGAAGGGCTGGCAGCTCGGCTGGACGTTCGGCAACGGGCAGACCGTCAACCAGCTGTGGGACGGCTCGTACACCCAGAGCGGCGCGAAGGTGACGGTGACCAACGCGAGCTACAACGCCTCGATCGCGGCCAACGGAGGCAGCGTGAGCTTCGGCTTCATCGGCGGCTGGAACGGCTCCAACACCGCACCCAAGCAGTTCACCCTGAACGGCGCCTCCTGCGGCGCCTGACGTGAGGACACGGAGGGCGGCGCGGTCCCGCACCGCCCGCCCTCCGGCCCCAGCCTGGCTCCCGTCCGGCGCGATCGCCGCGCGACGTGAGCGGTCATGGAAAGATCACCGCAATGGACGATGAGATCGGCTTCCTCGAGGGTCCGTTCGACAGTGACGAGGCCGCCGACGCGGTGGCGGAGATCGAGGTTAGCGACGGCCGGTCGGCTCGTCTCCGCGCTCAACGAGACGCCGGTCTGGACCGAGTGGTGGCGTCCGTCCGGCTGCAGGAGTTCCTCGTCTTCGGCACGCTCGCGACGGGCCCGTACGCGGAACAGGTCTCCCGGGGCCGCCTCACCGCGGAGGCGTGGATCGACTTCGGGCACCCGCACCTGCTCCCCGACGAGGACGTCGAGCGGGAGGTCGCCGCCGATCTGCACCGGGCCCTGTCGGCCGCGGGCCGCTACCTCGGCCTCGCCTCCCTCCCGCCACTACCCGCCTGACCTCGCCCGATCAACGGTACGTGTAGCAGTAGTTCGACTTGCCCTTGAACCGGTGGAAGGCCTTCGGGTCGTGGAAGCGCCATCGGCAGCCCGCGTCGCGCTGGCTCTGGGAGAGGTACATGGTGTCGCCCTTCCGCTTGACGCAGTACGCACCGGGCGTGGGCGACTCCCGGTACTCGACCCACTCCCAGCCGAGGCTCACGCAGTACTCGGTGAAGTGTCCGCCGCCCAGCTCCACGAGCCGCAGGGCCGACGCGGGCGACGGCTTCGGCGACTTCGAGGCCGGAGGATCCGCGGGGACCGGTGTGGCCGTCTTCGAGCGGCGGACGGTCGGCCGTGCGGTGATCGTCCTCGTCGGGGCCGTCCGGGTGACGACGGGCCCGGCCGTCGGCCGGCTCACCCGTGGCCGGGGTGAGGAGGCGGGCGAGGCGGACCGCGAGGCGGGGGTGCGCGACGGAGTCCCGGACGGAGACGCGCCTCCGCCGGCCCCGGCTGAGGCGGCGGCCGGGGCGGTGCCGGCCGCCGCCGCCCGCTCCGTCAGGGAGGGCCCGCTTCCCGCGGACGGCCGGCGCAGCGAGGGCAGCAGCGCGACGGCGGCGACCAGCGCGGCCACCACGACCACGGCGGCGACGACGGTCCCGACGACCCGCCCGCGCCGACTGCGGCCCGGCGCCTCGACCGGCCCGGACGCGGAGGGCCCGGGGGGCATGGTGGCTGGGGTGATCGCGGCCGGAGTGAGCGCGACCGGGATGATCGGGGCCGGGGTGGGCGCGGCCGGGGCGTCGTGGCGGGGGCGCACGAGGCGGTCGAGGATCTCCCGTGCGGCCGGGCGCCGTCCGGGGTCCTTGGCGAGGCAGGCTGTGAGCAGGTCGCGCAGCGGCGCCTCGACGCCGTCCAGGTCGGGTTCGTGGTTGAGGATCCGGTTGATGATGGCGGGGATCGCGTCGGCGCCGAACGGCGCGCGGCCGGTGGCGGCGAACACCATCGTGGACGCCCAGGCGAACACGTCCAGGGCGAAACCGAGCTCGCCCGCCGTGAACTGCTCGGGCGCCATGTAGGCGGGGGTGCCGACGACTTGGCTGGTCACGGTGCCCGCGCCGACGAGGGCGCGGGCGATCCCGAAGTCTATGACCCGCGGCCCGTCCGGTCCGATCAGCACGTTGTGCGGCTTGAAGTCCCGATGGACCACCCCGGCGTCGTGCAGGGCGACCAGCGCCGTGGCCGTGGCGATGGCGAGCCGTTCGAGCGCGCCGCCCGACATCGGCCCGTGCGCGGCCACCACCTGGCTCAGCGCGTGCCCCTGGACGTACTCGCTCACGATGTACGGCCGGCCGCCGTCCACGCCGGACTCCAGCACCTGGGCCGTGCAGAACCGGGCGACCCTGCGGGCGACCTCCGTCTCGCGTACGAAGGCGTCGTGGGCCGCAGCGTCTCCCCCGAGTCGCGCGTGGAAGAGCTTGACCGCGACGAGGCCGCCGGACTCGCCCTCGCCGAGGTAGACGACGCCCTGCCCTCCCTCGCCGATCCTGCCGGTGATGCGGTAGGAGCCCAGGCGACCGGGGTCGCCGGGCTCCAGCGGCTGCGGCATGACTCTCCGTCGGGTCGGGGGCACGTACGGCGCTCCCATTATCCCGCCGAAGATCGGCGGCAGGGCCGGGTTCGCCGGACCGCGGCCGCACCGACGCGCCGAGGGCCGCCGAAGGCGTGCGCCGGGCACCCCCGCGAGTGGCGGGGATGCCCGGCGTGCTCCTCCTGGTCAGGAGCGCGTCATCGGATTTCGCCGGTCAGGACGCGCCGCAGGTCAGGCTGGGCGTCTCGGCGCTGCCGCTGCCGGTGAAACCGAAGGTGGTGGTGCCGCCCGCGGCGACCGTGCCGTTGTAGGACTCGTTGCGGACGGTGACGGCCGAGCCGGAGCCAGACCGGACGCCGTTCCACAGCTGGGTGATGGACGCGGAGCCGGACCAGTTCCAGCTCACCGTCCAGCCCCTGATCGCCGAACCGCCGGCGCTCACCGTGACCTCCGACTGGAATCCGCCGGGCCAGGAGTTCACCGTCCGCATCGTCGCGCTGCATCCGCCCGGCTCCACCGTGGGCGACTCCGACGGGCTGGGCGAGGGGCTGTCGGAGGGAGTCGGGCTGGGGCTGTCCGACGGGGTCGCGCTCGGGCTGTCGGACGGCGTCGCGCTGGGGCTCACCGGCGGCGTGGGGCTGGGCGAGGTGCTGGGGACGGCGGCGTTGAGGGCGTCGAGGACCGAGGTGTAGGCGGCCTTCTTGTTGCCGTTGCCGTCGAACAGCAGCGGGGTGTCACCCGACCGCCACGAGTCGCTGTCACGCACGCCCCACACGGTGATGCCGTTGCACCGCGGCACCGCGAGGCAGTCGTTGACCACGTTGGCATAGGTCTGCGCGGACGCGCCCTGGATGTCCAGCTCGGTGATCTGCACGTCCACCCCGAGCGCGGCGAAGCTGGACAGCGTGGTGCGGTAGTTGCTGTTGTACGGGCTGCCGCTGTTGAAGTGCGACTGGAAGCCGACGCAGTCGATCGGCACGCCGCGCTGCTTGAAGTCCTTGACCATGTTGTAGACGCCCTGCGTCTTGGCCCAGGTCCAGTTGTCGGTGTTGTAGTCGTTGTAGCAGAGCTTGGCGTCGGGATCGGCGGCCCGCGCGGTGCGGAAGGCCACCTCGATCCAGTCGTTGCCGGTGCGCTGGAGGTTGGAGTCGCGCCGGCCGCCGTTGCTGTCGTCGAACGCCTCGTTGACGACGTCCCAGGCGTAGATCTTGCCCTTGTAGTGGGACATGACGCCGTTGATGTGGTCGATCATCGCCTGGCGCAGGCTGCTGCCCGACAGCGACTGCATCCAGCCCGGCTGCTGCTGGTGCCAGGCCAGCGTGTGACCACGAACCCGCTTGCCGTTCTGCACGGCCCAGTTGTAGATCCGGTCGGCGTTGGTGAAGGTGAACTGACCGCGGTTGGGCTCGGTCGCGTCGATCTTCATCTCGTTCTCGGCCGTGATCATGTTGAACTCACGGTTCGCGATGGTCGTGTACTGCGAGTCGCCGAGCTTGCTCGCGCTGATCGCGGTGCCGAAGTAGCGGCCGCTGCGGGCCGCCGCCTCGCCGAGTGTCGAGGCGGGCGGACCGGCCGACGGACTGACCGACGGGCTGGGCGAGGGGCTGTTCGGCGGCGTGGGCGACGGGGTGGGTGACGGCGAGCTCGGCGTCGTGCTGTTGAGGCCGAGGAAGTTGATGGCGTAGGCGATCTGGCCGTTGAGGGGCAGCGAGTGGCCCTGGCCGGAGACGCTGACGCCCTCGACGGGCGGCTGGGTGCCGTTACCGCCGTACCGGGTGCGGGTCCAGCCCGACGACGGGGTGTCGGTGGCGGCCGGCGTCTGGCTCACGCCGTTGAGGTTGGTCCACTGCTTGATCTCTTCGCCGAAGTTGTTGTAGTGCAGCGTGCTGTCGGTGGTGCCGTGCCACAGCTGCATGCGGGGGTAGGAGCCGGTGTATCCGGAGTACATCGAGCGGGCCAGGTCTCCCCACTGCTGGGCGGTCTTGCTGACCTGCCCGTTGGCGCACTGACTGTTCCAGGTGGAGCCGTCGGTCGTCGCGAAGCAGCCCGCCGGGACGCCCATGAACGCCGAGCCCGCCTTGAACACGTCCGGATACTCGGCGGCGAGCACGTTCGTCATCATCGCGCCGGAGGAGACGCCGCTGACGTAGATCCGGCCGGGGTCCACGTTGTAGCGCGACCTGGCGTAGTCGACCATCGACATGATGCCCACGGGGTCGCTGCCGCCGCCCCGCCTGAGCGCCTGGGGCGAATACACGTCGAAGCACTGCCCGCTGCGGGTGGCCTCGGGGAACACGATGATGTATCCGTACTGGTCGGCCGCGGTGACGTAGTCCCGGAAGTACCCGCTGTACAGCGCGGACGCGGTTCCCGTGCAGTAGTGGACGGCGACCAGCAGCGCCGGCCGGGAGGCCACCCGGTCCGGCACGTAGATGTACATGTTGAGGTTGCTCGGGTTGTTCCCGAAGCTCGTCACCCGGGTCAGCGAGGCCGCGGCGGCCGGCTGGGCGACCAGTAACGCGGCCAGCGCGACCACGGGCATCAGCATGGCCGCCAGCACGGCCACGATGCGTCGTCTCACGTGAGAGTTCCTTCCTCCGGTCGCACCGGCCCGGTGCCGCGCCGGCGACACCCGGGATCGGGCTCCCCGCACTGCTCCGAGATCGCGGGACATCGGGCCACGCCTCCACCGGATCCTGTGCCATTTAATGTTTCAGAAGACTGCCTAAAACTTTCCGACGTCACAACCGGCGGCCGGTTCGTACCGAAGCCAACCGAAAGAGCCAAAGCTCACGAGACGGCCAGGCCTTCCAGGAGGATGGGAATCTCGGAAACTTTCAAGGATGTGTCGAAATATTCCGAGTACGTTCGGCTTTTCGACACCACCTGCGGGAGGAGCGCCCGGACCCGGCTGTTGACCACACTGTCGCGGACCCGTGACAATGTGTGCGTCCCGGGCCCGCTGGGTGCCGGCACGCCGACAGGGCCGGGACGGTGTTCGGCCACGACGCGATCGGCGCCGCGTCCTCGGGAAAGGGACCACGCGCGTGCGGCTGCCCCGGCGCATCCCGGCCGCGAGGGGAAGGCGGGCACTCGCGGGAGCCCTGCTCGCCGTCGCGGCCGTCGCGTGCGGTGGGAGCGCGCCTCCGTCGCGCGGCAGCGCGTCTCCGGCGACCGCCGCCGGGGCGGTGTCGTGCGCCGTGCCCGACGCCCGGCCCACGGTCAGGTTCCTGGACGCCGACACCGGCGTGGCGAACCGGGCCGCCGGGGGCGGCTGCACCGTCAACGACCTCGTCGACGACGAGCGCGCGTGGCCGGACCACGGCGCGTTCACCGCGCATGTGGACGAGGTCGCCCGGCGGCTCAGCCGCTCGGGGGTGATCAGCGAACCGGAGCGCGCGGCGCTCACGCGCACCGCGGACCGGTCCGGCATCGGGCGGCCGGACGGACCCAGGCCGTACCGGTGGATCTTCGACGGCACGCGGGCGTCGTTCGGCGACTGGGGCTACGTCGGCGACCGGGGCTTCGCGCTGCGCGACGACGGGACCGTGGTGACCGTGGCCACGCCCGCGGGCGGCGGGCTCGGCCTGCTCTGGTACCGGCCGGAGCGGTTCGGCGACTTCTCGCTGCGTCTCCGGTTCCGGGACGAGCGGGCCGGGGGTGCCGACGCGCGGTCGAACGGCGGTGTGTTCGTACGGTTCCCCGGGGTGGACCCCGCCGCCCATCCGGAGTGCGGCACCGGCGACCCCGCCTGGGTCGCGGTCAACTGCGGCCACGAGATCCAGATCAACGACACCCCCGAGGGCGGCGCCGGCGACCCCAGCAAGACCGGGTCCGTCTACGGGTTCGCCGACCTCGGCCTCGCCCGGGCCCGCCCGACCGCCAAGGGCGTCTGGAACGACCTGGAGATCCGCGTGGTCGGGCAGCACTACACGGTGATCCGCGACGGCGAGGTCGTCAACGAGTTCGACAACGTCCCCGGCCTCCCGTTCCCCGGGCGCCCGGCGGACCCCGGAACGAGCGGCCGCCAGTTCGCCCGAGGCCACATCGGGCTGCAGAACCACGACGGCGGGTCTGTCATCGCGTTCCGCGACATCCGCGTACGCGACCTGGGCCGGTAGGCGGAGCGAGGCGGCGGGCCAGGGTCGGCTCTTCGGCTTCGCGCAGGTGTATCCGGACGAGCGGTCCGGCTCCAGGGTCACCTATGCGTCGCCCTCCATCCGGCCCATGAGCGCGAAGCCCAGCCCGATGCCGGTGAAGGCGGCGACCACGATCTTCATGCCCGCCCGGCCCGCCGGACGCGGCCTGAGCAACCGGAACGGCACGAGGAAGGCCAGCACGCCGATGACCACCGCCGTGATCACGACGGCCACGAGGGACGCACCGTCGCCGAGGCCCAGGTAACCGAGGAAACCCCAGTAACTCGCCCCGCACCACAGCGCCCCCGCGCTCGCGGCGGCCCAGGGGCGCTCCCGTACGGCCCGGGCCAGGCGGAGGAGGCTGCCGCGGGTCGCCTTGTCGAGCAGCCAGAGGACCGCCACGGCGATGCCGGCGAGCAGCGCGCCCACGATGATCAGCAGGACCAGCGTTCCCACCAGGCGGCCGAACATGGTCGCCTGGTCGATGCCCGCCTGCTCACGGGGCCGCCTTGGGAGACGACGACCGTCAGGCCAGGAGGGCGCGCCAGCGGTCGGCCGACTCCATCATGTCCAGGCTGACCCGCTCCAGGAACGCCCCTCCCCTGGCCAGCCGCTGCCCCACGGGCCCGTCGAGCCCGACCGTCTCCGCCGCCGCCATCGAGACCCGGGCCGCCTCCAGCGTCTGCCGCGTGCTGGTCACGATCGAGTGGTACCACGCCTCGTTGTCGACCACGTAGACGTCGCGACGCCGCCGCGGATCGCGCTCACGCCGGACGAACCCGTGCTGGACCAGGTAGTTCACGGACATGGAGACGGAGGCCGGGCTGACCTTCAGCCTGCGGGTCAGCTCGGCCGCGGTGCGCCTGCCGTTCTCGGACAGCAGCAGGTCGAGGTGCACGCGCGCGATCATCCTGGGGAGGCCCGTCCTGACCGCCATCTCGATGATCTCCTCTTCCATCGAACCAGGCGGCGGCCCGGCCGCGGGTGAGGGAGCCGGCGCGTCACGCCGTGCCCGCCGGACCGTCGCCTGGTGCGCCTGCTGGGGCCGGTAGCCGCCGGGTCCGCCGTTGCGCCCGATCTCCCGGCTGATCGTCGAGGTCGGCCGGCCGAGCCGCCGGGCGATCTCGGCGTAGGAGAGCCCGTCGGCGAGGCCGGCCGCGATGCGCTGGCGGTCCTGCTGGGTCAGTCGTCCTCCTGGCATGCCGCCAGTATTGCCTTCGCCGTCATTCATTGCAACGCTTCATTGCGTTCGCGCTCAGCACCATTGCATCAATTTATCCCTAGCTAGCTGGGCAAACACACTTTTCCTCATTGACGTTTTGTACGAACGCAACGTAGCTTTCGACATACACCGAAACACGTACTATCGCGAAATGAGGAACGGCGATGGGTGACTCCCTCCACACCGTCACGACGCTGCCGACGGCCCGGCGGTCCGGCTGCCCCTTCGACCCGCCCGAGGAGCTGATCCAGGCTCGCGAGCACGGCCCGATCAGCCGGTTCCCCTTCCCCGACGGGCACCAGGGCTGGCTGGTCACCGGATACGACCTGGTCCGATCGGTTCTCGCCGACTCGCGGTTCAGCTCGCGCAGGGAGCTCATGCGCCACCACCCGCTGGTCGACTACGGGGACGTCGAGGTGCCACCGGCGCCGCCCGGCGAGTTCCTCCTCATGGACGATCCGCGGCACAGCCGCTACCGCAAGCCGCTGGTGGGCAGGTTCACCGTGCGGCGGATGCGGCAGCTCACCGAGCGCGTCGAGCAGATCACCGCCGACCACCTGGACGCCATGGAGAAGGCCGGGCCGCCGGCCGACCTGGTGACCGCGTTCGCCAAGCCCATCCCCTCCGTCGTGATCTGTGAGCTGCTGGGGGTGCCGTACGAGGACCGGGGCTCCTTCCAGGAGCACATCGACAAGTTCCTCGGCGGCGAGGCCGGCGACGAGGAAGTGCTGACGGCCTACACCGCGACCCAGCGGTATCTCGCGGAACTGGTAGCGGCCAAGCGCGCGAACCCCACCGACGACGTGCTCAGCGACCTCACCGACAGCGACCTGACCGACGAGGAACTGCGGGGAATGGCCCTGATCCTGCTGGCGGCGGGATTCGACACCACCGCGAACATGCTGGCGCTGGGCACCTTCGCACTGCTGAGCCACCCGGCGCAGCTGGCCGCGTGGCGGGCCGATCCCGCGCTCACCGACCGGGCCGTGGAGGAGCTGCTGCGGTATCTCACCGTCGCCAAGACGTTCATGCGCACGGCGCTGGAGGACGTGGAGCTGGGCGGCCAGACCGTCGAGGCCGGTACGACCGTCATCCTGTCGTACCACACCGCCAACCGCGACCCCGAGCGCTTCGCCGACCCCCACGTGCTCGACCTCGGCCGGGAGAACGGAGGGCACCTGTCCTTCGGCCACGGCATCCACCAGTGCCTGGGGCAGCAGCTCGCCCGCGTCGAGATGCGGGTCGCGCTGCCCGCGCTGATCGATCGATTCCCCACGCTGCGCCTCGCCGTACCGGCCGGGGAGGTCGGCCTGCGCCCCGAGACCGCCGACATCTTCGGGGTCAAGAACCTGCCCGTCACCTGGGACGCGTGATCCGGGCGAGTCCTTCGCCGCGCCGTCCGCCGCCCAGCCGGAATATTCCGTTACACCCTACTGATTGACTGGGGAGAACCGTTCGCACCGGAGGAGCGCCAGGTGAGCAGCATCATCCTTCCCGAGGACCCGTTCCACCGCAGGCTGCATCACGTGGCGCCGGCCGGCCTGACGACCGAGACCGCACAGACGGGCGGCATGACCCGGCGCGCCGCCGTCAGCGGCGCCACCGTCGGTTCGAGCCGCCTGTGGATGGGTCAGACGCACGTGGCCCCGGGAACGGTCTCGGCGAACCACCACCACGGCGACTCCGAGACCGCCATCTACGTGGTCAGCGGCACCCCGTCGTTCGTGTTCCTCGACGTCGACGCCGAGGAGCCGCGGGAGGTGCGGATCGACACGAAGCCGGGAGACTACATCTTCGTGCCTCCGTTCGTGCCCCACCGGGAGGAGAACCCGGACCCCGGCCTGGAGGCCGTCGTCGTCATCGCCCGGAGCACCCAGGAGGCCATCGTGGTCAACCTGCCCGAGCTGAGATGGACCGGCCCGGTCCGGACGACGGCCTGACCGGCGCCGGCGGCGCACCGCAGGCCGCGTCAGGTCGCTCCGCTCGCCGCTCCGAAGACGTCCGGGGCGGCGGCGAGCGCGCGAGCGACTTCGATCACGGTCTCACGGCGCCGGGCGAAGGCGGCCTGGTCGGTCTCCTCGTCCAGGACGAGGCGGCACATCCGGGGCACCGCGAAGTTCCAGGCGATCAGCCCCATGAGAGTGAACAGCAGGTCCTGGGCGGCGCGGACCCGCGCACGCTCGGGAAGGTGGGGGGCGACGCCCTCGTCCGTGAGATGGCGCACCTTCTCGCGGAAGCCGTCACGGCGTTCCCGCTCGCTCTCGGCGGGTCCGTCGCACATCTCCAGCGCCTCCCAGAGCAGCAGCCTGATCAGCTCCGGGTGCTCGCGGTACCAGTCGAAGATCTGCCCCACCGACTCGGCCACCGCGTCGGGGTCTATGGAGACGGAGACGCGGACCTCCTCCAGCTTCGCCCGCAGGACGGCCGCGAACAGCTTCTCCTTGCCGCCGTAGTACAGGTAGATGGCCTGCTTGTTGGCCTTGGCGGCCGTCGCGATCCGGTCGACCCTGGCCCCCGCCAGGCCGTGCTCGGCGAACTCGGCGGCGGCGGCGTCGAAGATCCGTCGTCTGGTCTGCTCCGCGTCGTAGGCCATGGACGGATTAAACCATCCGGTTGACTCCTCTCCCCACAGACGGCAGGATCGAGCCCGGAAGTAAAACAACCAGATGGTTTATTTCATCGGAGGCTCCCCGTGACCACCGCGACTCCCATCCCCGTTCGACCGCCGTTGCCGAGCGCCCTTTCCGGTAAGACCGCCGTCCTCATCGGCGGCAGCTCGGGCATCGGACTGGCGGCGGGCGTCCTGCTGCGTTCGGTCGGCGCCCGCGTCGTGCTGGTCGGCCGCGACCCCGACCGGCTGAAGGCCGCCGTCGCCCGGGTGCGGAGCGCGGGCCCGGCCGAGGATCCCGGCGACGCCGTGCTGGCCGTCGCGGGCGACGCGGGAGACGAGCGGACGCTCGCCGAGGCCTTCGACAGGGCAGGTCACGCCGACCACGCGCTCGTCACCGCGGGTGGTCTCAGCGGCGCCGGCCCCCTGACCGGCCTGTCGGCCGACGACATCCGTACGACCCTCGGCGCCCGCCTCTGGCCGGCCTTCGCCGTCGCCCGCGCGGCGGCGGAGCGGCTTCCGGCGGGCGGCTCGCTCACGTTCAGCTCAGGGATCCTCGTGCTCCGCCCCGCCCCCGGGCTGAGCGCCCCGCTGTCGGTCGCCGGCGCCGTGGAGACCCTCACCAAGGCCCTCGCCGTGGAGCTCGCCCCCGCACGGCTGCGCGTGAACACCGTCCGCTTCGGCCGGATCGACACTCCACTCATCCGCTCGATGCCCGGACTGGACTCCGATGCCGCCGTCGCCGCCGCGGGGTCCACCGCTCCCCTGGGCCGCATCGGCACGGCCGAGGAGGCGGCCGCCGCGGCCCTCTTCCTCATGGCCAACAACTACGTCACCGGCCAGGTCGTCACCGTCGACGGCGGCGAGTCCCTCACCTGACCGGCCCCACGCCGGGACCGGCCCGCGCGTACGACCGCGTCTCGCGTACGACGGCCTCCTCGCGGACCCCGGCGGACGTGGAAGACCCCCGGCCGGAAGGCGTCCGGCCGGGGGTCTCTCCTCAGCGAGGCGTCAGAAGGTGGGGTAGATGTCGTAGGTCCCGCCGCCGACGCCGTAGTAGTTGGAGCCGGTGGCCCAAATGCTGTCGTTGATCAGCGGCTTGTAGAGGAACGGCTGCCCGGTGGAGAGGTTGAACCCGCACTCCCACAGGCCGGCCGCGGTGTTGACGCAGTTCTGCCCGCTGGTCCAGCTCAGCGGCGAGTCGCCGCGGAGGGTGATGGTGTTGCCCGCGCCGGGGTTGTAGTGGACGCGGATCGTGGTGTTGTAGGTGGAGGTCGCCTGGATCCGGCCACCGAGCGAGGTGCGCACCGACGCTCCGCCGGAGGACGTGGCGGTCAGGACGCCCCCGAAGAGGCTGATCGCCGAGCTCACCTGGTGCAGGGTGACGGTGACCTGCGCGGTGCCGTTCGCGGGCACCGTCACGGTGCTCGCGCTCAGGGTGAACAGGCCCGCCGGCGCGGCCGTCGTCCCGGCCGCGTCGGTCGCGGACACGGCCAGGTTCAGCGACACCGCGGAGGCCGTGTCGTTGGTGTAGGTCACGGTCTGCGTGGCGGTGGGCTGGGCGGAGGTGACCGACAGCGCGGCGCTCGGCGGGTTGGCGGTGAGCGACTGGCTGACCGCCCGGGCCGCGTCGACCCGGCCGGTGCCGTACGTGTAGGGGGTGGAGCCCGCGGCCGCCGCGGCGGTGCCCATCAGGGCGTCCTTCAGCCGCTGCGCGCCCCAGGCGGGGTGACGCTGCTTCACGAGCGCGGCCGTCCCGGCGACGTGCGGCGTCGCCATCGAGCACCCGCTCATCGTGCCGTAGCCGCCGCCGGGCACGGCCGCGGTGATGTCCACGCCGGGGCCGGTCATGTCGGGCTTCAGGCCCTGGTCGCCCACCGGACCGCGGCTGGAGAAGCTCGCCACGGTGTCGGTCAGGTCGACCGCCCCCACGGTCAGCGCCTTGTCGGCGACGCCGATGGAGCTGATGGTGGACGTGCCGGGGCCGTAGTTGCCCGAGCAGACCACGAACAGCGCGTTGTACTCCGAGGTCAGGCTGTTGATCGCCGTCGCGATCGGGTGGTCGGCGTAGCCCGGGCCGCTCTGGATGCTCATGCTGACGATCTTGGCGCCCTGCTGGCCGACCGCCCAGTTCATCCCGTCGATGATCCAGGAGTCGTAGCCCCAGTTCTCGTCGCTGAGGACCTTGCCGACGACCAGGCTCGCACCGGGGGCGACCCCCTTGTACTGGCCCCCGGAGGCGGCGCCGGTCCCGGCGACGGTCGAGGCGGTGTGCGTGCCGTGCGAGTTGCCGTCCTCGACGCCGTTGGCGTTGCCGGTGAAGTCCGCGGAGGCGACGACCTTGCTGACGAGGTCGGGGTGGTCGGTGTCGTAGCCGCTGTCCAGCACCGCGACCTTGACGCCGGTGCCGTCGTACCCGCTCGCCCACGCGGTCGGCGCGCCGATGTGCGGGACGCTCTGGTCGAGCCCGGCCGTCACCCTGCCGTCCAGCCACAGCTTGGTGACGCCGCCCTGCAGGCCGGTGGGCTTGGCGGAGCCGCCGGTGAGGCCGCGCCAGGCGCCGGGCGCGTCCTTCTTCCCAATGGCGAGCGCGCTGATGCCCAGCCGGGGGAAGGCGCGCCGGCTCTTGGCCGCCCCGCCGAACGCGGCACGGGCCCGGTCGGCGTTCTCGGTGGTCGTGCTCTTGTCATAGGTGGTCATGACCGGGATCGACTGGCTGCGCGCGTCGTCGTAGCCGTCCGCGATCAGGGTGCCCACCTCGAAGAGGTCGGGGTCGAGGCGGCCGGCCCGGACGAGGGAGGCCGCGTCCGACGGGACCACCGACACCTGGTCGCCGCGGTCGGTGACGTCGAAGGTGATGCCCGTACGCCCCTCTCCCGGCTCGGCCGACAGGACGCGCAGGTCGCGGCCTTCCAGGCGCGCCCGCACCGTGTCGCCGGTGACGAGGGTCACGGTGTGGTCGCCTGCCTGGGACGCCGCGGCGGCTCCCGTCGCCGCGGAGGTTCCGGTGGGGACCGCACTGGAGAGGGCCGGAGGGGAGGCTGCCTGTGCCGCGGTGGACACGGCGGGCAGGCCGAGGAGGGCGGCCGTCGTGAGGGCGACGGCCACGGATGAACTTCGCAAGGGTTGTCTCCCGGTTGCTGCGAGTTGATCAATGCGGCATCAGGCTAGGCTTCCCCGGGCTTAATGGGAATTGTGCGGAATTCGTGTATTTGAGCTGACTCCGTGATCAAAAAATCGGCGTGTCGCACGCTGGTGAAAGCGGTTTCAGTAGCCACAAGCCGGGCCGCGCGACGAGATCAGCGGTGGTCTGCTCGCCTGTGGCTTCGATCACGCCCGCCGGCATTGTTTTCCCCGTCGCCCCTGGTGTACGGGCCGACCGCCTTTCCGGACCCTCTTATCCGACGGCGCGCCGCATTCGGATTTCGGCTGCCCGAACTTCACGTGAAAGCGGCGTAACAGAGTTTTCGTTCGTTGAAGTCTTGGCTACTTCGCGGCCGGGCCGCCGACGTGGTATGGAGCCGTGGGCGCGCCGGAGGTTTCCCCGTATGACATCCGGGAGAACGCACCGTTTCGCACAGACGGAAAGGGTGGCCGTAAACGACTTCCGGGCGCCGCGCATCGGCCGGTCGTCCTGGAGGTCCATTGACCGGTTGTTGACAAAAAGTTAGATTACGTCGGCAGATTCGGGGGGCCGGGTATCTGAAGGGAGACCGTCCTCATGCTGCGACGAGTCCTGATCTCCGCCGCGGCCGCGGTGTCGCTCCTCGTCCTGGGTGTCCCGCCGGCGGCCCACGCCGCGGACGGCATCCGGACTCCGTCGAAACCCTCCTACACCGTCACCCTGAGCAGCAACGCCTCGGGCACCACCTGGACGGGCCACGAGAGCGTCACCTTCACCAACGCGTCCGCCGACCCCCTGACGGAGGTCTACCTCCGGTTGTGGGACAACGCCCACGGCGCGTGCCCGTCCACTCCGATCACGGTGACCAACGTGACCGGGGGCACGGCGTCCGCCCTCTCCGTCGGCTGCACCGCGATGAAGATCGCGCTGCCCGCCGCGCTCGCCCAGAACCAGAGCGCCTCGGTCGGCTTCGACCTGAGCATCGTGGTGCCCAGCGGCGCCGACCGGTTCGGCCGCGACGGGTCGTACAACTTCGTCGGGAACGCGCTGCCGGTCCTGGCGGTCCGCGACGCGAGCGGATGGCACCTTGACCCCTACACGAACAACGGGGAGTCCTTTTACGCGCTCATCGGCGACTTCGACGTCACGCTCGACCATCCGACATCGCTGCTCGTGCCCGCCACCGGCACGTCCGTCGACACGCCGGGCGCCTCCGGCCGTACGGTCACCAGGGCCACCGCGAAGAACGTCCGCGAGTTCGCGTGGGGGGCCGGGCCGTTCACGAAGACCACGGGCACCACGACCACCGGCGTCACGGTGAACGTCTACCGGGTGAGCTCGATCAGTTCGAGCAGCGCGAACTCGATGATGACCACCGCCAAGAACGCCCTGGTCGCCCATGCCGGGCGGTTCGGCGCCTTCCCGTACGCCGAGGTGGACGTGGTGCTGGACAACAACTTCTGGTTCGGCGGCATGGAGTATCCCGGTTTCGTGCTCGACGTGGTCAGCTCCACGGCGCTCGCCCATGAACTGGCCCACCAGTGGTGGTACGGCATCGTCGGCGACGACGAGTACACCAGCCCGTGGCTGGACGAGTCGTTCGCCGACTATGCCACCGACCTCTACAACGGCCTCTCCGGCACCAACTGCTGGAACGGCGTCTCCTGGCAGTCGTCCGCCGAGAAGATCACCAACTCGATGGCCTACTGGGACGCCCACCCGAGCCGGTATTCGACGGTCGTCTACGGCTACGGCAAGTGCGCGCTGCACGACCTGCGGCGCACGATCGGCACGACGGCCATGGAGAACCTCCTGAGGAACTACGCCGCCGCCCACTGGTACGGGATCTCGACGACCGCAGACTTCAAGGTCGCGGCCCAGGCCGCGACCTCGGTCAGCCTGTCGTCGTTCTGGACCACGCACCGCATCGACGGCTGACGGCCGAGACGAATCGCGACCGGCCGGGCCGCCCGGCCGGTCGCGCCCGGTCGGCGCCGTCCCGGTCCCCCGGGCCGCCGAGACGGGGCGCCGCGAGCTGCCGGACCCGTTCGGCCGCCTCGACGGCCCGGTCGCCGGCCTGCCGGCCGCGCTCGTGCGCGAGCGGCATCCTCCGCCGCGTCACCTCGCCGCGCTCGTCCCGCCCCTCCAGCCCCACACCTCCGTCATTCCCGCCTTCGTCCCGAACGCGCGGCCCCGACTCACGTGCGGCGTGCTCGTCGCCCGGCGAGGCACCCGGCGGTTATCGCGGCCCACGCGACCGGGCCGGGGCGACGGCCCTCGCCCCGTCCACGACGTATTCGCGTACGCCGTTTTCCCCGTGCGCCTTTTTCCGTGCGCCTTTTTCCCGTACGGACGGCCCGGATCGTCGTTGAGGGCTCCCCTCATCCCCGCTTTCGGCTCACCAATTCTTCTCCCCCAAGCGCATTCCGATACGGCGATATTCGGATCGAGCGTAAGTCCTCGCAGGCAGAGCCATCGTCGCAGCCCAGAGGGCAGGCGGCCCTCGCATAATTCTCAGCCGCAATCCCCATATACGGCCGTCTTACTTTAAGCAATACCGCCGGTTCGCCCAATAGTCAATCCATTGATCGAACCCGGAAATCGTGAAATACCGGATTCGCCCCGATAGATACCCGGCAAGGAGGAAATCCTTCGTGAACCTCTCCCCCACCACCAGGACCACGGGACGCTTCGCCCGCCTGGCGACGGCGCTCGGCGCCGGCCTCGTCCTCGTGGCCGTCGCCGGCGCCCATCCGGCCGCCGCCCAGGACCCGGGCAAGGACACCACGACCCAGGCCATCGAGCCCGCCGGGGCGGTGCCCGGCGGCTTCGCCTCCTGGAAGGACCTCCTCGCGACCCAGGAGCGGCTCGTCCGCGCCGCGGACCGCATCACCGCCGCCGTCGCGCAGGAGCGGAACGGCGGCGGCTACGCCGGCATCGTGGTCGCCCCCGAGAACCACGAGCTGCGCCTGTACTGGAAGGGCCGCACCTCCCAGGCGATCGACGGGCTCGTCGGCCAGCTGCGCGGTGACGTCTCGGTGAGCGTCCTGCCCGCCCGGCACTCGGCGGCGGAGCTCACCGCCGCGATGGCCCGGATCGCCAAGAGGGCCGGCAGCGCGATCACGTCCATCGCGCCCCGCGTGGACGGCTCCGGCCTCACCGTCACCGGCCTCGACGCCTCCAGGGCCCGCTCGGCGGCGTCGGGCGAGACCGTGCCGATCAGCGTGGAGACGGGCGTCCGCCCGCAGCTGACCACCCGTTGGAACGACTCCCCGCCCTGGTACGGCGGCGGCGCGTGGCAGTCCCCCGGCGGAGGCTGCAGCACCGGCTTCGCGGTGACCTACGGCGGGTCGAGCAAGATCCTGTCGGCGGGTCACTGCGCCGCGCTGGGCAACACGGCCACCGACCCCACCGGTGAGGTGATCGGCAGCGTCACCCAGGACAACAACGGCCTCGACGTCCTGCTGATCAACACCAGTGCCGCGGGCCGGGTCTTCAACAACCCCGTCGGCAACGTGTCCACCGAGTACAACAACCCGGTCATCGGCACCACCAGCAGCTACGTCGGCATGTGGCTGTGCACCTCGGGCGCCTACTCCGGCACCAACTGCACGATCCAGGTCCAGCAGACGGGCGTGACCATCAACGTCGGCTACCTGATCACGGGCACCGTCCGCGCCGAGCAGACCGCCCACCTCAACGCCGTCGGGCAGGGCGACAGCGGCGGCTCGGTGGAGGTCGTCAACTCCGCCAACACCAGCCAGGTGTACGCGGCGGGCGTCAACACCGCCATCGACACCAGCACCGCCGTCACCTGCACCGGCTACGTGACCAGCGGCCGGACCTGCGCCTGGCGGATGTACTACTCGCCGTGGAGCAACGCGACCTCCGCGTTCCCCGGCATCGCGATCACGCTCGGCTGATCCCGGCCATCGGCCCGGCTTCAGGCGGGCGGGGCGGGACCCGGCGCGCACGGCGGGTCCCGCCCGTCACCGTCACCATCGCCCGCACCCTCACCGGAGAGGGTGCGGGCCGTGGTGGTTCCCACCGACAGGAAGGGCCACAGATGAACCGGCACGAGCAGGACGATCCGGTTGCCGGAGCGGCCGTGGCGGGCCGGGGCGACACCCCGCCCCCGCGACGCCGGGCGAAGACCGCAGGCCGGATCGGAGCGGCGCTGCTCGGGGCGCTGACCGCGGGATGCCTGCTCACCACGGCGGCCTGCGCGTCGCCGGCCTCCGGTGAGGGCGGCGGCCCCGCGGCCCCGAGCGAGGCGAGCGGCACCTCGGACGCGGCACCGCGCAGCGCGTACGCCAACGCACCCGCCAACGCATCGGGCAACACGTTGAGTGGCACACCGGGCGATCAGGTGAAGCTCGCCCGGACGGCGGACCGGATCGACGCGGCCCTGCGCCGGGACTTCCCCCGTCACTACGCGGGGATCGTGCTGGCCCCCTCGGGGCACCGGCTGATCGTCTACCGGCGCCCGTCGGCCCGTCTGGACGCCGCGCTGCGCAGGCGGTTCCCGGGGGCGCCGGTCCAGATCCGCGACGCCCCGCACGCGGCCCGCGAACTGGAGGCGCTGGCCGCCCGGGTGCGCCGCGACATCGGCTACTGGCGCCGGCGCGGGGTGTCGGTCACCTCCGTGGCCGTCCGTCCCGACGGCACCGCGGTGGAGGTCGGCGTCACCGGCGTGGCCCGGGCCTCCGCCGCGCTGCGGCGGCGGTACGGCTCCGCGCCGCTCACGGTCGTGGAGGCCGGGCCCACGCTCATCCCGGCGCGCTGAGGCCCGTGCGGTCCCGCCTCACGGGACCGCACGGGCCGGCCGGCCGCACGGGCACGGGGACGCGCGCCGGGTACGGCGGCGTCAGGGCTTGATCGCGACGCCGCCGTAGGCCCAGGCGTGCCCGCCCGGGATGTACTCGAAGCCGTCGTCCGGCCGCCACCGCACCACTTCGACCAGGCCCGGGTCGATCACCCGCCAGCCGTCGAAGAACGGCAGCACCTCGGCGAGCGTGCGGGGCACCATGGGGGCGGTGCTGTTGTCGTACGGCTTGGTGAACTCCTCCCGGTCCACCTTGGGGGCGAAGTCGAGCGTGATGTGCGACAGCAGCAGGTGGCTTCCCGGGGGAACCGCCTCCTTGAACCGCTCGACCAGCGCGTACGGCTCCTCGTCGTCGCGAATGAAGTGCAGGACCCCGGCCAGGATGACGCCGATAGGGCGGGTGAAGTCGATCACTTCCCGGACCTCCGGGTGGGACAGGATCGTCTCCGGCTCCCGCAGGTCGGCCTCGATCACCGTCGTCGCCCCGGCCACGCTGCCCCGCAGCAGCGCGCGGCCGTGGACCAGGACGATCGGATCGTTGTCGACGTACGCCACCCTGGCCTGCGGGTTGGCCTCCTGCGCGACCTCGTGGGTGTTGCCCTGGGTCGGGATGCCGGTCCCGATGTCGAGGAACTGGGTGATCCCCGCCTGCGCCGCGAGGTAGCCCACCGCCCGGCGCAGGAAGGCCCGGTGGGCGCGGACGCCCTCCCGCGTGCCCGGGGACGCCTTCAGGAGCTGCTCGGCGGCCTCACGGTCGGCCGCGAAGTTGTCCTTACCGCCCAGCAGATAGTCGTACACCCGCGCCGGATGGGGGATGCTCGTGTTTATCCGCGAGGCAGCCGACTCGTGGGCCGTCGAGTGGGACATGCGTGCTCCTTGCCGTCCCTCGCCGGGGGCTGGTCCCCCGGCGAGAAAGGTCACCGTGTAGGAATCAGGCGCGGGTCCATCGCTGGTTCGCGCCGCCGTTGCAGGACCAGATTGTCAGCTTGGTGCCGTTCGCGGTGGCGTTGTTGGGCACGTCCAGGCACTTGTTCGCGCCGACGGCGGTGATGGTGCCGTCCGCGTTGAAGCGCCACTGCTGGTTGTTCTGGCCGTTGCAATCCCAGATGATCACATTAGTGCCATCCGCCGTGCCCCGGTTGTACACGTCCAGGCACTTGTTGCCGTACACGCGCAGCTCGCCGGAGCTGGTCGAGGTCCACTGCTGGTTCGTCTGACCGTTGCAGTCCCAGATCTGCGCCTGCGTGCCGTTGGTCTGGGAGGCGACGTCCAGGCACCTGCCGGAACCCACCCCCTTGATCGCGCCGGTCGAGCCCGGAGGCGTCGGCGTGGCCGAGGGCGTGACGAGGCCCCCACCGGTCACGACGTACATGGCCGCCCCGTGCGCGGGCACGGACGCGCTGATCGTGCCCGTGGAGGAGCCGGTGCTGTGCGCCCACAGGTCACGGACCGAGTAGGAGGACGCGGCGCCGAGACCCAGGGCGGAGGTGGTGGTGGACACCGTCGCCGTCGAGGTGCCCCGGTTGAGCAGCACGACCGCGACGGATCCGTTCGACATCGGCTTGCGCCAGACCTCGAGGTTGCCGTTGTCGCTGATCTTGCTGCCCTGCCGGCCGCCCCAGTCCTGGTTCACGGCGATGACCTCGGTGTTGGTGAGGATCGTCCGGGTGTCGGCGCTCATCGTGCGAAGGTCGTTGCCCGCGATGAGCGGCGCGTTCAGCAGCGCCCACAGGCTGAAGTGCGCCCGGCCCTCGGTGCCGGTGATCGAGCCGTTGCCGACCTCCAGCATGTCGGGGTCGTTCCAGCCGCCCGGCCCCGCGTAGCCCTCGAGCCCGACCTGCTGGTCCAGGATGCCCATGACCGAGTTCCAGTTCGCCTGGATGTCGCCGGTGTTGCGCCAGGAGTTGCCGGTCTGCATGCCCCAGGTCCAGACGCTCTCCTGGCCCCAGTTGCACAGGCTGAAGAGGATCGGGCGTCCGGTCGCGGCCAGCGCGTCGCGCATCGCCTGGTACCGCTGCTGCCCGTTCTTGCCCTGGTGGTCGCCGCAGTTGTCGTACTTGAGGTAGTCGACGCCCCAGGACGCCCACAGGGCCGCGTCACGCCGCTCGTTGCCGAGGCTCGCCGGGTAGCCCGCACAGGTCGTGAGACCCGCCGACGAGTAGATGCCGAGCTTCAGGCCCTTGGAGTGGACGTAGTCGGCCACCGCCTTGATGCCGTTGGGGAACTTCTGCGGGTCCGGCACCAGGTCGCCGCTGGAGTTGCGGCTCTTGGTGGACCAGCAGTCGTCGATGTTCACGTACTGGTAGCCGGCCGCCGCCATGCCGCTCGACACCATGATGTCCGCGGTCTGCCGGATCAGGCTGTCGCTGACGTTGCAGCCGAAGCTGTTCCAGTCGTTCCAGCCCATCTGGGGCGTACGGGCGAGCCCGTTGTCCAGGGCCGCGGCCGGGGTCGTCGCACTGCCGATCGCGACCAGGGACCCGGCGGCGAGCGCCGCCGCCGTCGCCCAGCGGAGAATCCTGCCCATCTGACTGCTCCTCGACATCGTGTTCGTCAGGGGGTGGTGAGGTCGAACCGGTTGACGGTGACCGAGCCGCCCAGGGACTGGGTGGCGTAGTTGAAGATGCCGAAGCGGTAGCCCATGAAGAACTGCCAGGCGTTGCCCATCGTGAAGGCGGGGCCGAAGGAGGTGA
>NZ_VYTZ01000050.1:0-1114 GCF_008728085.1 Microbispora cellulosiformans
GCGCACCAGCCCCGTCACCACCGCCACCGAAACCACCCGCTCCGTCGCCTACGGCGACACCGGCAACCTCCCCGTCATCGGCGACTGGGACGGCGACGGCAAGGACAGCCAGGGCATCGCCCGCTGACATCCCCGTGCTGACATCCCCATGACCTGGGGCCGCTGAGCTCTCCGGGCCTGTTTCCGGCCGGAGAGCACGTCCGGCCATGCCCTGGATCGGGCGGGCCCCGCGCGCATCTCCCCTTCTCACTCCCCCTCGCCCTGTCTCCGCGCGGCCGGAGACAGGGCGATCACATCCCTCCAGGAGAAACCATGAAGACCCCTTCGCAGCGCCCCCGTTCCTCCTTCGCCCGGCCGCTGGTCGCGGTGACCGCTCTCGTCGGAGGGCTCCTCGCCGGGGTGTCCCCGGCCCAGGCCTCGGCTCCCGAACCGACGCCGGGCGTTCCCGGCCCGGCCGGCGCTCCGGTGTCCGCCGAGCTCGCGGCGACGCTGGCCTACGCCGCCTGCGTACCCGGCGGGGAGACCGCCGCCGACAGCGCGGTCGCCAGTCAGGTGCGGCCGTCCATGAACGGCTCGCGCCTGGGACGGAGCGTCAACGCCTACAACGTGTCCTGTGCCCGCGTCATCACGGCAACCGTCAAGGGCCGGGGGCTGGCCAAGCGGGCGGCGGTGATCGCCGTGACCACGGCGATCACCGAGAGCACCCTGCACAACTACACGGTCGCCTCCGACCACGACAGCCTGGGACTGTTCCAGCAGCGTCCCTCGCAGGGCTGGGGCACCCCGGCCCAGCTGACCGATCCGGTCTACGCCACCAACGCGTTCGTCAACGCCATGCTGCGGAAGTATCCGAACAACTCGTGGATGAGCGGGGACATCGGCGCCATCTGCCAGAAGGTGCAGGTCTCGGCGTTCCCTGACGCCTACGCCCGCGAGGTCCACGATGCTCAGCTGCTGGTCGACGCCCTGTGGAACGGCTCCGATCTGGGGGTGCTGGATTTCTATCTGAGCGACGACCAGGGCTCCACTGTCGCGACCCGGCCGGTGTTCGCCTACGGCAACAGCCCGATGGTGCCCATCACCGGTGACTGGGACGGCGACGGCAAGGACACCG
>NZ_VYTZ01000051.1:0-1101 GCF_008728085.1 Microbispora cellulosiformans
GATCAGCGGACGACGACCTCGGGGCCGCCGGCCTCGTCGTCGTCGAGGTCCACCTCGACGCCCATCTCCTCGGCCAGGCGCAGGGCCTCCTCGATGAGGGTCTCCACGATCTGCGACTCCGGCACGGTCTTGATGACCTCGCCCCTGACGAAGATCTGCCCCTTGCCGTTGCCCGAGGCGACGCCGAGGTCGGCCTCCCTGGCCTCGCCGGGCCCGTTGACCACGCAGCCCATCACGGCCACGCGCAGCGGCACCTTGAGCCCGGCCAGCCCGGCCTGGACCTGCTCGGCGAGGGTGTAGACGTCGACCTGGGCGCGTCCGCAGGACGGGCAGGAGACGATCTCCAGGCCGCGCTCGCGCAGGCCCAGCGACTCCAGGATCTGGGCGCCGACCTTGACCTCCTCCACCGGGGGCGCCGACAGCGATACCCGGATGGTGTCGCCGATGCCCTCGGCCAGCAGCGCACCGAAGGCCACCGCCGACTTGATCGTGCCCTGGAAGGCCGGCCCCGCCTCGGTGACGCCCAGGTGCAGCGGGTAGTCGCACCGCTCGGCCAGCAGCCGGTAGGCCTGGATCATCACGACGGGGTCGTTGTGCTTGACGGAGATCTTGATGTCGCGGAAGCCGTGCTCCTCGAACAGCGAGCACTCCCACAGCGCCGACTCCACCAGCGCCTCGGGGGTGGCCTTGCCGTACTTGGCCAGCAGGCGCGGGTCGAGGGACCCGGCGTTGACGCCGATCCTGATCGGCACGCCGGCGTCGGAGGCGGCGCGGGCGATCTCGCCGACCTTGTCGTCGAACTTCTTGATGTTGCCGGGGTTGACCCGCACCGCCGCGCAGCCCGCCTCGATGGCGGCGAAGACGTACTTCGGCTGGAAGTGGATGTCGGCGATGACGGGGATCTGCGACTTGCGGGCGATCGCCGGCAGCGCGTCGGCGTCGTCCTGGGACGGCACCGCGACGCGGACGATCTGGCAGCCGGCCGCGGTGAGCTCGGCGATCTGCTGGAGCGTGGAGTTGACGTCGGCGGTCAGCGTGGTGGTCATCGACTGCACCGAGACCGGCGCGTCCCCGCCGACGGGAACCGACCCGACCATGATC
>NZ_VYTZ01000052.1:0-1050 GCF_008728085.1 Microbispora cellulosiformans
CCTAGGGCCTGTATCAAAGTCGATCAGAGCCATTCGTTGAGTGCGGCGACGAGGATCGTGGCTTCGTAGCGCACGGCGAGCTTGTCGTAGCGGGTGGCGACGGCCCGGTGGCGTTTGAGCCGGTTGATGCCGCACTCCACGGCGTGACGCTGGGTGTAGATCTGCGGGTCGAAGGTGGGTGGCCGGCCGCCCTTAGATCCTTTGGCGCGGCGGTTGGCGTCCTGGTCGGCCTTGCTCGGAATGGTGGCCTTGATCCCGCGCCGCCGCAGGTAGGCGCGGTTGGCCGTGGAGGTGTAGGCCTTGTCGGCCAGGACCCGGTCCGGGCGGGTGCGGGGCCGCCCGCCGCCCAGCCGAGGCACCCGGATACCGGCGATGACCGTGGTGAACTGCGGGCTGTCGCCGCGCTGCCCAGCGGTCAGCAGGATCGACAGCGGCTTTTGCCCCTGCTCACACGCCAGGTGCAGCTTGGTGGTCAGCCCGCCACGGGAGCGCCCCAGCGCGTGATCGTCTGGTTCCGGGCCACCCACCCCGCCGGGCGGCTCGGCCTGGAGATCCCCCTTTTCCGCGCGCCCGCGGCGTGCTGATGCGCTCGCGCGATGGTGGAGTCCACGCTGACGTTCCAGGTGATGCGTCCGGCCGCATCCGCCTGCGCCTGCAGCGCGGTCAGGATCTGCTGCCAGGTGCCGTCCCGTTGATAGCGCCGAAACAGCGCATACACCGCCGGCCAGGATCCGTAGCAGGCGGGCACATCCCGCCAGGGCGCTCCGACGCGCACCCGCCAGCGGATCCCGTCGATCAGCTGCCGCTTGCTGAACAGCGATGGCCGGCCCGACCGCTTCGGCGCTGGTAGTAGCGGCTCCAGCACCGCCCACTGCGCATCGGTGAGGTCGAACCGCCGCGTCACCGCTAGGGTGGCCACGAGGTCTCCGGTTTTCAGGTTTGTCTTGGTCGACTAACCACTTACCGGAGACCTCTCACGTTGTCGATCTACGCCCGCTCCGATGCGTCACCCGGCTCACGCATCACCGCGGACTTCGATACACGCCCTAG
>NZ_VYTZ01000053.1:0-1042 GCF_008728085.1 Microbispora cellulosiformans
TCGGGGACCACGATGATGTAGCCGTAGCGGTCGGCGGCGGTGACGTAGTCGTGGCCGTTGCCGTTGAAGATGCCGCTGGCCGAGCCGCTGCAGTAGTGGACCAGGACCAGCAGGGCGGGGCGGGCGGCGACCCGGTCGGGCACGTAGAGGTACATGTTCAGGTTGGTCGGGTTGGTGCCGAACCCGGTGATCCGGGTGAGTGAGGCGGCCGCGGCGGGCCGGGCGGCCAGCAGCATGCCGACCAGCACCAGGGGCAACGACACGGCGGCCAGCAGGGATCTGAGCCTTCGTCTCACGGAAGGTCCTTTCGTCGGTGAGGGGGGTGACCCGTCGTCGCGGCGTCCGGGCCGCGATGCGGGAGGCCGGGCGCCGCTCGTCACCGCGTGCGCGTGGTCACGGCCGGGGCAGGTCAGGCGGGCGGAGAGGGAACCGCTGCATGAGGGCCTGGGGCGGCGTCGCCGCGGACCCGCTCGGGGCGGGCCTTCGCCGGGGCGGCCGATCCGGCCGCCCCGGCGTCGTCTTCGGTCAGACGCGGGTCCAGCGCTGGTTGGCCTGCCCGTTGCAGGACCAGATCTGGAGCTTCACACCGTTGGCGGTTGAGTAGTTCGGCGCGTCGAGGCACTTGTTGGCCCCGACGGCGGTGATGCTCCCGTCACTGTTGAAGCGCCACTTCTGGTTGTTCTGTCCGTTGCAGTCCCAGATCTGCACCGCGGCGCCGTCGGCGGTGCTCATGTTGGCCACGTCGAGGCACTTGTTGCCGTACACCCGCAGTTCGCCGGAGCTGGTCGCGGTCCAGCTCTGGTTGGGCTGTCCGTTGCAGTCCCAGATCTGCACCTGGGTGCCGCTGGTCTGCGAGGCGTTGGGGACGTCCACACACCTGCCCGACGCGACTCCCTTGATCGCACCGGTGGACGAGGGGGGCACGCTCGGGCTGGAGCTGGGGCTGACACTGGGGCTCGGGCTGGATCCCTGGCCCAGGCTGCCCGGCACCGACTGGAGGGCGGCGTACCAGGCGGCGGCCATCTTGTCGTAGCCGCCGGCG
>NZ_VYTZ01000054.1:0-744 GCF_008728085.1 Microbispora cellulosiformans
CACCGGCACCGCGATCGACCCCGAACACCCATTCTTGGAGGTGATCTGGTGGGCGTGGCTGTCATGCCCCAGCAGGTAGGTGACCGACACCTGCGAGCAGTCGATCGTCCCGTCCTCGGGATCGGACACGTTCACCTGGAAGGGCACCGTGTCGCCGAAGGAGAACAACTGCCCCTCCACCGGCGAGACGAACGCCACCGACGGCGCGGTGTTGCCCACGTTCACCGTCACGCTCGCCGTCCCGGTCAGCCCCTGGGGGTCACGGACGGTCAACGTCGCGGTGTAGGTGCCGTTGGTGGTGTAGGTCTTGGTCGGGTTGGCCGAGGT
This sequence comes from Microbispora cellulosiformans, assembly GCF_008728085.1. Taxonomy (NCBI): domain Bacteria; kingdom Bacillati; phylum Actinomycetota; class Actinomycetes; order Streptosporangiales; family Streptosporangiaceae; genus Microbispora; species Microbispora cellulosiformans. The sequence continues at coordinate 328 of NZ_VYTZ01000054.1, forward strand.
GGAGGTGGTCCCGTCCCCGAACGCCCACGAATAGCTCAGCGCCCCGCCCTCGGGGTCGGAGCTGCCCGCCGAAGAGAAGTTCACCGTCAGCGGCGCCGCGCCGGAGGTCTTGTCCGCGCTGGCTTTGGCGATCGGGTTGCGGTTGGCCTTGCCGATGTACTCGATCCGGTACAGCGCCTGGTTGTTGGACCCGGTGCCGTAGTCCAGGACATACAACGCCCCATCAGGGCCGAACGCCATGTCCATCACCTGCGTCCCCGACCACGGGAACGCGCTGATCTCGCCGTACCCGCCATCCGAGCGGACCTCGATCGCCTTGATCCACTTGCGGCCGTACTCCCCGGCGAAGAACCGCCCGTCCAGCGCCTGGGGGAACTTCACCGACGAGTTCAGGTTCGGGTCATACCGGTAGACCGG
>NZ_VYTZ01000055.1:0-689 GCF_008728085.1 Microbispora cellulosiformans
GCTGGGGGCGGGCGCCGCGAGCGCGGAGTCCAACGGCGGGGTGCGGGTGATGCCGCTGGGTGACTCGATCACCGAGGGCACCCAGGTGCCCGGCGGATACCGCATCGGGCTGTGGCAGCGCCTGGCCGCCGGCCGCTACACCGTCGACTTCGTCGGCTCGCAGTACAACGGGCCGGGCAACCTGGGCGACCACGACCACGAGGGCCACCCCGGCTGGCGGATCGACCAGATCGACGCCAACATCACCGGCTGGCTGCGCTCCTACACCCCGCGCACCGTGCTGCTGCACATCGGCACCAACGACGTGCTGCAGAACTACAACGTCTCCTCCGCCCCCCAGCGGCTGTCCACCCTGATCGACCACATCACCTCGGCCGCCCCCAACGCCGACGTGTTCGTCGCCACGATCATCCCGCTGTCCAACTCCGGCCAGGAGTCGGCCGCCCGCACCTTCAACGCCGCCCTCCCCGGCATCGTGCAGTCCAAGGTCAACAACGGCAAGCACGTCCACCTCGTCGACATGCACAGCAAGCTCACCACCGGCGACCTCATCGACGGCATCCACCCCACCGCCGGCGGCTACGACAAGATGGCCGCCGCCTGGTACGCCGCCCTCCAGTCGGTGCCGGGCAGCCTGGGCCAGGGATCCAGCCCGAGCCCCAGTGTCAGCCCCAGCTCCAGCCCGAGCG
>NZ_VYTZ01000056.1:0-680 GCF_008728085.1 Microbispora cellulosiformans
TTCGACGCGCCGTCCTGGTTCACCGCCGTACCCCGCACCACCGCGAGCACCCGGTGCCCGAGCCGGCGCGCGTCCGACAACCGCTCCACCAGCAGCACACCACAGCCCTCGGCCCACGCCGTGCCGTTCGCGCCCGCCGCGAACGACCGGCACCGCCCGTCCGGCGACAACCCCCGCTGGCGGGAGAACTCGATGATCGCCTCCGGCGTGGCCATCACCGCCACACCACCCACCAGCGCCAGCGAACACTCACCGGACCGCAGCGCCTGCCCGGCCAGATGCAACGCCACCAGCGACGACGAACACGCCGTGTCGACCGTGACCGACGGGCCCTCGAACCCGAACACGTACGACACCCGGCCCGAGGCGATCGACCCGGTGTTCGCGTTGGCGGCGTAGTCGTGATACATCATCCCGGCGAACACCCCGGTCGACGACCCCCGCAGCGACCCCGGGTCGATGCCCGCCCGCTCCATCGCCTCCCACGAGGTCTCCAGCAGCAACCGCTGCTGCGGATCCATCACCAACGCCTCGTTCGGCGAGATCCCGAAGAACCCCGCGTCGAACTCCGCCGCCTCGTGCAGGAACCCACCCGACTTCACATAACTGGTGTTCGCCCGCTCCCCACTCGGATCGAACAACCCCTCCACATCCCAGCCACGATCAGCCGGCCAATCCGA
>NZ_VYTZ01000057.1:0-594 GCF_008728085.1 Microbispora cellulosiformans
CTGTGCCGTCAGGTGCGGTCGGTGGCGGAGGTGTCGGCGTTGCTGCGGATTCCGCTGGGTGTGGTTCGTGTGGTGATCGCGGACATGGCGGCGGAGGGGTTGGTGCATGTGCATCAGCCGCAGTTGGAGGCGGGTAAGCCGGATCTGAACTTGCTGGAAAGGGTGCTCAGTGGACTTCGCAGGCTCTAGCCGGGGGCTGACCTCGACGAAGATCGTGGTCGCGGGGGGTTTCGGTGTGGGCAAGACGACTTTCGTGGGGGCGGTGTCGGAGATTGTGCCGCTGACGACGGAGGCGGTGATGACCGACGCGTCGGCGGGTGTGGATGATGTGGGGCTGGTGCCGCACAAGACGACCACGACGGTGGCGATGGACTTCGGGCGGGTGTCGCTGGATCGGGATCTGATTCTGTATCTGTTCGGTACGCCGGGTCAGCATCGGTTCTGGTTCATGTGGGATGACCTGGTGAGGGGGGCGATCGGTGCGGTGGTGCTGGTCGACACCCGGCGGTTGGCCGACAGTTTTCCCGCGGTGGACTACTTCGAGGAGGCGCGGCTGCCGTTCGTCGTCGGCGTCAACGGCTTCGACGGGCAGTA